>JACRET010000014.1 GCA_016218105.1 Deltaproteobacteria bacterium | reverse complement strand
TTCGGAAGCCTTTTGCCCGCCCTGCCTGTAAAGTGCGGGGTCTGACATCGTCTTGTAAAGGCTCTGCTGCTCGGCCTCAAGCGCCTCTATCTTCTCGGGCAACTCCTTGAGCTCCCTATCTTCATTGAAGCTGAGTTTTGCTGGCCTGTCTTTCTTCTGCCTTTCCTGCCTTGATCTCTTCCCGTCTTTCTCTTCAGCCTCAACGGGCCTCTGGCGGAGCCAGTCGTCATATCCGCCGATATATTCATTCAGCCCGCCTTTTTCAAAGACTATCGTACTCGTAACCACGTTGTTCAGGAACGCCCTGTCATGGCTCACGAGCAAGACCGTCCCGCGGTACTCGACAAGAAGCTCCTCCAGGAGGTCGAGCGTTTCGCTGTCGAGGTCGTTTGTCGGCTCGTCCATGACGAGCACGTTTGAAGGCTTTGCAAAAAGCTTCGCCAGAACCAGCCTGTTCCTCTCGCCGCCAGAGAGCGCCTTTACGGGAGTGCGCGCCCGCCCGGGAGAAAAGAGGAAGTCCTGCAGATAGCCTATTACGTGGCGAGGCTTCCCGTCTATTATGATCTGGTCGTTGCCGTCCCCTATATTGTCCTGAACCGTCCTTTCCTCATCGAGGATAGATCTGTGCTGGTCAAAATAGGAGATCTCCAGGCGCGTCCCCAGACGGACGGTGCCCGATGCCGGAGCCAAATTCCCGAGGAGCAGTTTTAAAAGGGTCGTTTTTCCGGAGCCGTTCGGGCCGATGATGCCGACCTTGTCCCCCCTGATAATGGACGTGGTGAAGTCTTTTATTACCGCCTCGCCCTTGGCGTAAGAGTAGCAGACTCCCTTGGCTTCTATGACCAGTTTTCCTGAAAGCTCCCCATCCTGCGACCTGAGCCTGGCGCCCCCGTCAAGTTCGCGCCGTTCTTTACGGAGCTTTCTCATCTCCATCAGGGCCCTGACCCTGCCTTCGTTACGCGTCCTCCGGGCCTTTATGCCCTGCCTCACCCATGCCTCTTCCTCGGATAATCTCTTGTCGAACAAGGCGTTCTGCTGGGCCTCGGAATGAAGTAGCGCCTCCTTACGCTCAAGATAATTTCTGTAATCGCATTGCCAGTTCATCAGCTTTCCCCGGTCAAGCTCTATTATCTGGGTGGCGAGCTTCTGGAGGAGCATCCTGTCATGCGTCACGAACAAAAGCGTGCCCCTGTAGCCGAGGAGAAACTCCTCAAGCCAGTTTATCGATTCAATATCAAGGTGGTTCGTCGGCTCATCCAGAAGGAGCAGGTCAGGGTCGGCGACAAGCGCCCTGCCAAGAAGCACCCTTCTTTTGTAGCCACCGGAGAGCTCGGAAAATTCGGTATCCGCCGGAAGTTTCAATCTCGATATTACGGCCTCTACCCGCTGGCTGGCCAGCCAGCCGCCTTTTGACTCCAGCTCATGATGTATCCTCTCAAGCCCGGCCATGGCGCTTTCTCCTCCGCCGTCAAGAGACTGGAGCGCCGCATGGTACTCAGCCATTAAACCATATATGTCGCCGAGCCCGCCTGTTATGACCTCGAATACGGTACCTTTAAGCCCTTTTGGCACCTCCTGAGAGAGCATGGCGGTTTTAAGCCCCGGGGCGCGGGTGATATCGCCGCCGTCGGGCTGCGTCTCTCCGCTGATCACCTTCATAAGGGTCGATTTTCCGGCCCCGTTGCGCCCGACGAGGCAGACCCGCGCGCCCTTTTCAATCTGCAAGTCTATTCCATCAAGAAGCAGCGGGCTTCCAAATCCAATCATAATCTGTCTCAGGTTGATTAACGCCATTCGTCCTCTTTTTTCATCTACAAAGCAGCTTGCCGCGCTTGTTAGTCAATTCACCCTGCAATTTTGCCATTTAGTCGTCAGTCTGTCACCATATAAAATGAAAAAGGGTTACGGGAAATCCCGTAACCCTTTGATTTAATTGGTGCGTCAGGAGAGATTGGATGGTAAACTTCGCGCTATCCCCGGCACCCAACCTGCCGTGCCTGGCTGCACGTATCAGCGCTTATATCCTGGTTTCGAGGTCTGCAATCTCATTTTCCAATCTTTGTATTTTCTTACGCAGATCCTGCCTGGGATCACTGCTAATAGTCACTATCGCCTTTTGCCCGGTGGTGGGACAAATGGGGGCATCGGCTTTCATTTGTTCGTCAGCGGCATCGATTTTGGCTATCGCATCCTTATACGCCCGCAGTTCCTCTTTCTTATAGCGAAGCTCCTGTTGAGGATCGGCGGTATCGCCCCGCGACATCTTTATTGATGCGCCTTTCTTGACAACAAAGCTCTTTATGCCGTACAGGGCGGAACCCTGCTTAATAGGCAGGAAATACAACGCGACCGTTGCGCAAACGAAAAGAAATGCAATAGAAAATAAACTCTTCATCCGATTACCCTCCGTTCAACAAATCCATATAATTTGCCTCCGCACCCCCTGCGCCTACTCTGTCATATCGTCCAATATCCAGGAACCTTTACCCGCCTTACATCCCGGTTATCGCCACTGGACAAAAACTGGACAATGAAATGAAAAAGGGGTTACAGATTTCTCTGTAACCCCTTGATTATCTTGGTGGGCCGCGCAGGGATCGAACCTGCGACCCGCTGATTAAGAGTCAGCTGCTCTACCAACTGAGCTAGCGGCCCGTCCACCTTAAATTTCAATCTTCAAACCCGTATTATCTCAGGCTTAAATGGCGCGCCTGAGAGGATTCGAACCTCCGACCCTCGGCTTCGGAGGCCGATGCTCTATCCACTGAGCTACAGGCGCAAAAACCGAATCTATTTAAATTACAAAAAAATATTATGTTTGTCAAGAGGATAAAATGTGCCTCATGCAAAAAGGCCAGGGTATCTTTTGAGGGGTTCGGCAAGGTACTTTTTTTATCGGGCTGATTAAAAGACCATTACCTGTCCGCCCTCATTCACCCACCTGGCGAGGTCTATGGTCTTGCCCACGATCACGCCCTCTATGAAGTCTTCCTGCGCCAGGCCGCGCGCGGAGGTGCAGGTCAGGCACGACCTCACCTCCACCCCCTTGTCAACTAGACCCTTTATCATATCGCCTATATTATAATATCCCTTCGGCGGGTTCTGTCCCTTTTTGGCGGCGGTGACGCTGTCTCCGTAAAGGAATATCCTTACGTGCGAACCGACCGACAATAACGCCTGCGACAGCCTGAGCGCGTTCCACATCTTCTCATTCCCGTAAGGCGCGTCCTGAAATACGATAGTTACAGTGTTCATAAGCAAACTCCTTCCAATACTTTTATTGGCAGGCTGCTGAAAAAGCCCATCTTCCGCTTCGTTGGCTTCACCGCTCATCACTGAAGCTTTTTGAGCAACCTGCTAGTTGTATAATTGCGAAATTATGCAACTTTGTCAACATAAATTTTCCCCGGTGCGGCGCTTTACAACCCGTGCCCGAAACTGGTATTATAAAATTTTACAAGGAGGAGCAAGAGCATGGCGGACAAAAAGAAGTATGGCGCAAAGGCCATAGATAAGGCGAAACTCGTCCCGTGGGACAACGCTAACCCTGAGAGGGACTATACCATCGAGATATCATATCCGGAATTTACCTGTCTTTGCCCGCGGTCCGGATATCCGGACTTCGCGGCCATAAAGGTCGTCTACACGCCTGACAAAAAAGTCGTCGAGCTCAAATCGCTCAAATTATACCTGAACTCCTTCCGGACAAAGGCCATCTCGCACGAGGCTGTAACCAACCTCATTTTCGATGATCTCGTAAAGCTTCTCAAGCCCAGGCAGATGGAGGTTACGGGAGACTTCAACGTGAGGGGAAATGTGAAGACGGTTGTCAGGGTAAGCCTGTGAACCGCCTCGCTGAGTCCGCGGGGTTGCCCGAAAAGCAGGGCCCGCTCTCCGCACGGGCCGGGGTCAAAGGAACCAGGCGGGGAACTGCGGAGCGTCAGGCTTTTTCAGTTGTGTCCTTTTTAAAGAGCACCTTGTCAAGCCCGAACTTCTCAAGGCTGCGGCTGATAGTCCTGGTGCTTACCCCCATCAGCTCCGCGACCCTGTTTATCTGTCCCTTTTCCTGCCGCATGAACTGGACGAGGTAGGCCTTCTCCAATTCCTGGCTTACCGATTCTCTGGCCTTTACATAAGAGAGTTTTCCCGGCAGATCTCCGAAATTATCCTTCAGGCCTTTTTGGGTCTCAAGCTTTGAGATCCTGTCTATCCACTTTCTCGGATTTGTCAGGACAGTCCTTTCGATAGCGTTTCGGAGCTCCCTCACGTTTCCGGGCCAGCTGTGCTCAAGGAGTTGCTCTATGGCTGAGGGCGTGAAACCTTCGATGTTCTTCTCGTAACGCTTTTTAAAAAAATCCAGAAAATGAACCGCAAGCTTTATTATATCCTCTTCACGCTCACGGAGCGGCGGCACGTCAATCTGAACGACATTAAGCCTGTAATACAAGTCCTCCCTGAACTTCCCATCCGCCACCGCCTGTTCCAGATCTCTGTTCGTGGCGGCGATCACTCTGGCGTTGAGCTTTATCTGTTTGATGCCGCCAACCCTCTCAAATTCCCTCTCCTGCAGCACTCTGAGGAGCTTTGCCTGGATGTCCGGCGAGGTATCGCCTATTTCGTCCAGGAATACCGTGCCGTAGCCGGCTGATTCGAGTTTGCCTGTCTTTAACGCGTGCGCGCCGGTAAAAGAGCCCTTTTCATGCCCGAATAGTTCAGATTCAAGGAGGGTCTCCTGTATGGCGGTGCAGCTTATGGGGATGAACGGCTCTGCCTTCCTGTCGCTTGCCTCATGGATGGCGCGCGCGACAAGCTCCTTGCCAGTGCCGGTCTCACCGCGGACGAGGACTGTAATGTCGGTGCTCGCCACAGAATCGATGAGGCCGTAGACCTCGATCATCTTTTTGCTCTTGCCGACTATGGCATGGAACGACTCGACGGTCTCCAGGCGTCTCCTTAAAACAGCCACCTCATCCGCGAGCTCCTGCTTCTCAAGCACTTTTTTGATCCTTACGATCAGTTCCTTGCTGCTGATGGGCTTGCATAGAAAATCGCTCGCCCCGGCCTTCATTATGTTTACGGCGGTATCGACGTCTCCGAAACCGGTGAGGACTATTACGGGCACGGGCCTCTTGCCCTTCAGGGTGGCCTTCAGCATCTCCGTGCCGTCCATGACGGGCATCCGTATGTCGGTTATGACGAGGTCTATGTCCTTAACGGCATCAAGCGCGGCTATGGCATTTATCGCGCTCGTAAAAGTAGCCGCCCTGTATCCCTCTCTCTCAAGGTTCTCGGCTATGTCCAGCACATTTTTTTCGTCATCGTCTACAACCATTATCTTTTTCATGACCGGCTCCGGCGAAAATAAAAGCGTGAAATGTCAGGGATATGCCTGTATTTCAGCGAAAAAACGGCTTTTATCCGCTTAAATTGTAAGTTTTACAAAAAGGTAAGTCAATACATTATTATCGGACGGATGGGCCTGAAACTAAAGGAGGCCCAAAGATTCTGGGCCTCCTTAGCGGTTCCGGGTTTTAGCTGGATTACAGGGGAGCTTTAGAAATGGCGCCGGCGAGGTGTTCGCAACAGGTCATCACATTGAAGAGTTCTTTGATCATAAACGGCTTATCCAGCACCCGGCAACCGCTTTTCCTGATATGATTTCTGATATCTACAGTCTCTATGTCTCCTGTGATGAAAATAATATTCTTTACGAGGTGCGGCTTGTAATCTTCAATCAGCTTGAAAATCTCCATGCCGCTCATCTTCGGGAGCATTATGTCAAGGAGTATGTAATCGTAATCGCTGGCCAGCGCCTTGGCCAAAGCGTCTATTCCATCTCCGGCGGTGTCCAGCCTCTTTACCAGCGGGCCGATGACCTCCTTTATCACATCCACTACGATCTGCTCGTCATCTATTATCAGAACAGTCTTATCGTGAAGAGGGTTGTATGTATTACCGTTCATCAGCTCATCTCCAATTCATACTCACACATGCTGTTAAGGAGCTCTTTCATCGTAAACGGCTTGGAGAGATACCTGCACCCGGTAAGCTTTATGAACGAGTTTGTGGACTCGTTTTCAGTGTCGCCCGTAAGAAATACTATCCTTTCAGTAAGGTATGGCTTGGAGTCATTCAGGTTTCTGTAAAGCTCCATGCCGTTCATGCCGGGCATTTTTATATCAAGGAGGATTATATCGAAGTCCTTATCCATCAGCATGTCAAAAGCCGCTTGCCCGCCGTTGACGCATTCAATGCTCATTACTTTGGAGCCCAAAGACTCCTTTACTGCCCTTAAAACCCCTTCTTCGTCGTCAACTATGATTACCGACTTCCCGCCAAGCTTGGAATAATCCGGTTCATCCTTAGGTTTAAGAGTGTCCTCGCTTCCCTTCCTGGAGTGATGGAGAAGGGTTACTGTGAAGGTCGTGCCGATCTTCGGAGAGCTGCATACCGAGATATTGCCGCCCATGCCTTCCACTATCCTTCTGCTTACGCTCAGTCCCAGCCCGGTGCCCTTGCCTACGTCCTTGGTCGTAAAGAATGGGTCGAATACCCTGTCCACGATATTTTCCGGTATGCCGGGGCCGTTATCGGAGACCTCGACCAGAACAAGGCCTGCGGACAGTAGAACCGTCCGTATGTAGATCTTATCTCCCTTTCTTGATTCCTCGATAGCGTCTTTCGCGTTCTGCATGAGATTTATAAGCACCTGCTGGAAGAGGTTCCTGTTGCACCGCACGCGCAGCGGCTTGCCGTCGAGCGCAAGCTCAAAATTGATGTTCGCGAGCTGGAGTTGGTGCCCCATTATGTCCCCGACCTTCTGTATCACGGCGTTTATATCCACGTCTTCGACCTCGGTCGTCTGTTCGCGCGCGAATATGAGGAGGTCTTTTACTATGCTCTTTATCCTTAATATGCCGTCCTTCAGGTGGTCGAGCCTCCTTACGCCCTTTTCGGATACGCTGGGCTCAAGGAGCTCAAGATTGGCCATCATGACCTGAAGGGGATTATTTATTTCATGGGCTATGCCCGCGGCCATCTCACCGAGAGCGGCAAGCTTGCTTGACAGCATCACCCTCTTCTGGATAAGCCTGTCCTCCGTCACGTCTTTGGACGTTATGACATAACCTTCTTTCTGGTTTTTCTCATTCCTGAGCTCGCTGACGGAAACCTGCATGATAAGCCCGTCCTTGTTCTTTAACTCCTGTGTGTATACCTTGCCGTCGAGACCGGCGCCGGAATTCCTCACCTGGTCTATCAGCCTTGAAAACTCGCAGGCGTCTCCAGGGACGGCGCAGCAGCCCAGACCCGGCTCAAAGGTCTTTTTTGCGCAATCAAGGCTGTAGTTGCAGTAAGTGGCGACAAGCTCCAGCCCCTTCTTGTTGACAGAGGTGGCGTGCCCCTTTTTGTCTATTAAATATACCCCCTCGGACATGGATGAGAGTATGTTCGCAAGCTTCTTCTCTTCAGCCGACATATGGGTCAGCAGCCGCTCTATTACAGTATTAGCGTGCTGCACCATCGCGTTAAACACCTTCGAGCCCATCACAGGGTCTGTCCCGGTGCCGCTGTAAGAGACAAGCGAGATGATGCCTATGGGCTTGCCGGAGCAGACGATAGGGAGTTCGATGAAATAGGCCGGGGACTGTTTCGCGACATGACTCTGAAAATCCTTATGGCTTAAATGCGACACCTCAAGCTCACCCGTAAGCTCCTTCGAAAATTCCCAGCAGAACTCGCCTGCCCTGGCAAAGAGCCTCTTTGTCAGCTCCTTCGATTCCTCCCCGGATAACGTATCAAGGCTGGTGAATATCTCCCCCTCCGTCATGTTATGGGAATGAAGCACATAGGCTCCCACATCGAATTCCACAGCTGTGCGGAGGATATTGAAAAAGCTGTCCATGAGGGTATGTATATCGAAAATGCCCGCTGTCGCGTTCGTAAAGTTATAAAGAACGGAGAGCTGGACGTTTCTCGATTCAATTTCGTTCGTAACCCCCTTATGAAGGATATTGAACCTGTCGGCAAGATAGCTTATCTCGTCCTTGCTGTTTATTACCAGGGGGCCGGATTTCTTACCCTTTTCAAGGTCGCTTATATGCTGTTCGAACTTCTTCAGCGGCAGTATCACCACCTTGCTTAAGATGAACATCAGGGATAAAAACGCCATCGCTACCACACCCCAGAGAGCCGGGTTGCTTATAAGGCTGTAAACGGTACCCGCCCTATACGCAGTATATTCGTGCAGGAGCATATGCCCGATTATCGGCAGGATCATGAATATAGCAACGGGGATTGCTATTTTAAAACCAAGTATGCTGCAATATCCTTTGAAGAAGTCCCGGCAGCAGACCTTTTTGAAGATGTTGGACACAGCCATACTACCTCCGCAGCTGAAGATGGGAAATTATTTACCTGGAATACATAAGTAGTATTGCAATCTCTCTGCCAATAGCGGATTCCCAGGACGCTTTTTCGCGGTTTTTCAAAATCACCATAACTGCTTGAATAATATGAAATTTTCGAGAGGGTGGTTTTCTATTGAAAAAGGAGAAATGGCCTTTAAGGCCAGCTGGCTCTGAAAATGCGACATCGGTGTCGTGTTTGGACATAATTGTCACATTAAGATAGGATTGATAGGTCTATAATACTCCTGTCCAAGGGTTATGGAAAGGGGAAAATTCGGTTTGAGATGCGGCTTTGGGGGTATGCTCGGTTGCGCAATACCCGGGTATTTTTGAAAAGCAAAAAAGTAATGCCAATTACGGACTTTTCCGCAACCTGCCAGGGTGGTTTTTTTCTCCGGATATTTCGGGCTTATGCCAAAGTGGCCGTTCTTTTTTTGTTCGAGGCCGTGCAGGATTGGTTTTTGGCAAAAATCGAGGAGATAGCGTCAAGCAGAAGGTCGTTTTCAGCCCTTTTTTTAAGAGCTATTCGGAAAAAACAGGGACCGAGCCCTTTAAACCCGCTCAAGTCCCTGATAAGGATGTTTTTTTTGAAGAGCCTCTCCTTAAGCGAAGCGGCGTTGATCTTTTTATCGAGGATCCTCACCATCAGGTAGTTCGCAGCAGAAGGATAGGCCTTGAGGGGGCCGAGCGAATTTATCGAGGATGCCATGTATTCTCTCTCGCGTGCGGCCCAGTTAAGTATCCTGGCTGTACTTCTCTTGTCTTTTAAAGATGCCGCCGCCGCTATGGAGGCAAGGGTATTTATAGACCACGGAGGCATCGATCCCCGAAGTGTTTTTATATTATTTTTGTGCGACACCACAAACCCGAGCCTTAAGCCGGCCATTGAGAAAAACTTCGTCATCGAACGGAGGACGATGACGTTTTTAAGGCCCGCCGCGTCAGGCAGTATGGAATCTTCCGGGGAAAAATCAGCGAAAGCCTCATCCAGAATGAGCCTGGCGCCGTATTTAGCCGAGAGTTTCGTTATCTCCAGCACAACGCTTCTTTCCATCACGGCGCCGGTAGGGTTCGCCGGGTTCGCCAGGATCAGGCAATCGAAACCTCTTTTAAGCCGCGCATTCAACCTCCCGATATCCAGAGAAAAGCCCTTGTTTTCATCAAGAATCAGGCCTTCCGCTTTAACCCCGCATATCTTTAACGCCCTGCCGTATTCGGAGAAGGCAGGTTCTATGATCAACGCGTTTCGAGGCTTTAATATCTGCGGCAGAAGATAGATGAACTCGGTTGAGCCATTGCCCGGGAGGATATTTTCCGGCGGAACAGAGTAGAATTCAGAGAGCGCCTGGATGAGTTCTTTTGAATTTGGGTCTGGATACGGCGGGATCAGCTTCAGATTTTCTTTTATGGCGCTAAGCGCCCTTTTCGACGGGCCGAACGGGTTGATAGAGGCGCTGAAGTCCATTATGTCAAGCGGGTCGGTACCGGACTGCTTGGATGCCTCCCATATATTGCCGCCGTGGATGTCCTTCATCATTACTTCAAGACCGCCCTGGCGTCTACCGCCATAACTCCTTTGTCATAAACCAGAAGAGGGTTGATCTCGATCTCCTTTAAACCGTCTATCTCCTCTACGGCCCTGGACAGTTTTACTATGACGTCTGCGACCGCGCCTACATCCTTTGGACTATCGCCTCTGTAGCCTGAAAGGAGCGGAAAACCTTTAACCTCGCTGATCATCCGGAACGCCCCTTCCCTATCTATAGGCGCGAGCCTGAAGGCCACGTCTTTCATCAGCTCGACCGCTATTCCGCCTGTGCCAAACATCACCACAGTCCCGAACTGCTCGTCCTTTATCACCCCTACTATTACCTCGACCCCGGGAGGCGCCATCTCCTCGACAAGAAAACCGTCTATCATGGCTGTGGCGCTCTCATCGGCGATTTTGAGTATCATATCCGCCCACCTGTCCTCTATTTCCCTGGCGCTCTTTATGTTGAGGGCCACGCCTCCAACGTCGCTTTTATGGACGATATCAGGCGAGATGATCTTAAGCGCTATCGGGTAGCCGATCTTTTCGGCCTTTTCAATCGCGCCGTTAACGTCTTTTACGATATGAAATTCAGGGACCGGGATGGAGCAGAGCTTGAGTATCTCCTTGGCATCCGGCTCGGAAAGGGTGGTTCTGCCGAGGCTGTAAGCCTCTTTTACAAGTCTTTCTACCGGTCTCTTATACATGGCTGTCAGACCGTCTCCTTCCGAATGGCGTTGGCCCTGGCGAGAACCGAAGCCGCCCTTACCGCCGCTTCGGGCGTCGGGAAGACCGGGAACCCCGACCTTCTGAAGAGCTCCGCCTTGGCCCTTGAGTATCTCCCACCCGGGGAGCAGATCAGGACGGGCTTTTTTATAAATTCAGCCCTGTCGGCGAGCAGTGCCGGCAGGCCGTCAGACAGGGCCGGAGGGCCCCATAGGGCCGCCACTATAGCCATATCATAGACATCTTCTGAAAGAGTCCTCTCAAGGGCCTCTGCGTACATCCCGTCGGTGGCGCTCCCTGTAAGGTCTATCGGGTTACTTATGGCGAAATAGGGCGGAAAGACCCCCGCCAGCTTCTCTATCAGGCCTTCGCTTAAAGGGGGCACTTCTAATCCGGAGGCGGAGCAGGCATCGGCTATGCCGACCCCCATGCCGCCCCCGTCGGTGATGATCATTACCCTGTTGCCAAGGGCCTCTTTCCGCGTGCCGAAGGCCTTGCAGGCGGCTATGAAGTCCTCGTACCCGTCAAGCTCGATAACGCCCGCCTTCCTGAAAGCGGCCCTGTATATCTCGTACCTTCCCGCAATTGCGCCCGTATGCGACCGAGCCGCGTTTATCCCGGCGCCAGCCTTGCCGACCTTGACCGCCATAACGGGTTTTTTTGCCGCGCACCTGGCCGCGGCTTCGACAAAGCGCCTGCCGTCTTCAATAGATTCTATGTATATGGCAACCGCCGTTGTCTCTTCGTCGTCCACAAGGAACTCCAGGCAATCGGTCTCGCCTACGTCAGCCTTATTGCCATAGCTTATTACCCTGGCCACGCCGACCCCCTCCGCCGCAAGCTCATCCATTGCGGTTATCGCGAAAGACCCGCTCTGCGACAGGATCGACAGCCCCCCTTTTACGGGACGCTCTATCCTGTCTCCGGGGATAAAGAAGGTGTCGAGCCTTGAGACGGTGTCGTAAATGCCCATGCAGTTTGGGCCTATTACCCTGATGCCGGTCTCTTTTACGAACTCTTTGATCTTCCTCTCAAGTACTTTGCCTTCCTCGGAAGTCTCTCCGAAGCCTCCGCCGATGATGATAGCGCCTTTTATAAGCCCCGCGCTCTGCCTTAAGACGTCGATTGTTTTTTCAGCGGGAAGGGCAAAGACGGCAAGATCGACCTTGTTGCTGCCGATATCGGAGATAGAGGGATAGCAGGGCAGCTCCCCGATGGAGGAGTACTTGGGGTTTACGGGGTAGACCTCGCCCGGAAAGCCGGTTTTCTTAAGGCTTTCGAGTATAATATTGGATAGTTTTCCGGGTTCAGCCGAAGCGCCTACGACGGCGACCGAGCCGGGACTGAAAAAGGCATCGAGTCTTTTGACTCTCATCTACAGCAAACCCCTGGCAAGATTTGAAAATGCATCGCGACTCCCCACAGCCTTCCGCGGGTAACCTTCAATTCCCCTGATACGCCTGGGTCCTTCAAATAGGGGATCTTGATCCCACGCGCGCGCCATTCATTTACAGAAAAGCCTAATCAACCTTAAAAGCGACCTTTATGACGGACTGGAATTCGGTAACCTTCCCTTCAACTACTTTTCCATGCTGTTCCGCCACCTCGAACCACGCTATGCCCTGGAGCGTTTTGGAGGCCTTCTCAAGCGCGTTGGTAATGGCGTCCTCAAAGCTCTTTGTTGAAATACCTACCAGCTCGACCTTTTTATAGACTCTGTCCATAACAACCCTCCCTTATTTATCAGGATTATATGCGAGTATAAATGATTGAGCAGAGACGAAACTCCACGCCGAAAAAGCCGGTATTAAAGATCTTTGTGGCTTAAAAAGTCCCATGCGAATCTGAAACCCTCAGCGAGGGTTAAAGCCTTAGATTCCTCGATACGAAAAGCACTACCGCCAGCCCGCTTATCATTACGGCCATGTTAAGAACGGCGCTTTCGATATGTATTTTTTTGAAGTTTTTTCTGAGTTCTTCTTTTTTTACGGGATCGGATGACGCCTTTACCTCGACCATCACCGCCCTTGCCCGCTCGAAGAGAACAAGCCCTGAGTAGAAGGTAATCGCCGTCATAAGGGCGAGGATGGCTATCCGTATCGCCGGGAACGCCTTCTCGATGATCGACATGCCGATGAGGGAGGCCAGGGTCAGTATACCGGCAATATAGCCTATCATCCAGTATTTGGGGAATATATCCCCGACCAGGTCCCCTGCAAGCTCACGCGGAAGCACCTTGAATATACTCGGGGCCACAAAAAAAGTAAAGAATATAAGCATCCCCATCCATACTACAAGGCTGGTCAGGAAGATAAATCTCAGAAAATTCAGCATCGATCTCCTTCGTGACAAAGAGCGGGATAAAAAAGAAAAATCGAGGAGGAAAAGGGTTTTTATTTGTCACAATACGAATACGGCCGCTATCCGGGCCGCTAAAGCAAGCAGAACCATCATAAACGCGCTTAGCCGCATAATCCGGATGGAAGAGTTTACAGCCGGAATATCAGGTTCATGGATGTTATCCCCGATGAATGGCTTTGGGTTAAATACCCCTTTGTAGGTCGCGCCCCCGCCAAGCCTTATGCCCAGGGCCCCGGCCGCAGCCGCCTCAGGCATGCCCGAGTTCGGGCTCGGATGATTCCTCCCGTCCCTGACCAGTATTTTTAAAGAACTCTTCCAATTATACCCTAAAATGAAAGAGGCGGTGACCATCAGCGCCCCCGTAAGCCTCGACGGTATATAGTTGGCCGCGTCATCGAGCCTTGCCGCCGCGCGGCCAAAGTTCAAATATCTTTCGTCCTTGTACCCTACCATCGAATCGAGGGTATTTACCGCCTTGTACGCCATCATAAGGGCAGGGCCTCCGATCGCCAGATAAAAAAGCGGCGCTATGATCCCGTCAGAGGTGTTCTCTGATACCGTCTCGACTGTTGCCTTGAGTATATCCTGTTGTGATAAATTTTGCGTATCCCTTCCGACAATGCGGGAGAGTTGTTTGCGCGCGCCGCCGAGCCCTTTGTCTTTTAACGATTCAACGACCTTTTGAGCCTCTTTCCTGAGAGATTTGATCGAAATGGATGTCCAGACTATGTAGGTGGAAAGGGCAAAAAAGACAGGGGTTGAATAGCGATATGCCAACGCAAGCAGGGTGAGGGTTATTCCGTACGCAAGCCCTGCGATAAGGAGCGCGAGTATTATCCCGCCCGTCCTTTCGCTTGAAGGCGTTTTGGCGAAACGTCTTATAATGCGCTCGAAAAGAGAGATACCCCTGCCTATCACCTGCACAGGGTGGGGGAGCCTTTCCGGGTCGCCGGCGATAAGGTCGAATACAAAGGCCAGGATCAAGACAGCCGGCGGGAATGGGACTGGGGCTATGGGGTTGAACATGTTTATTCCAGCTTAAATCCCTGGCTCATCAGCGTTTTTTCAATGCCCGCTATTTCAAGGATTCTTTCCATATCAAGATTTTCTTCGACTATTTTCGCCATTGAATTCAAAGAGTTCTTCCTCGTCGAGGCGAAAGACGTCCCTGCAGCCCCGCCCTCCAACCCTTTCTTTTCCTTAAGTAAATCCATCAAGCCGTGCCTGAACTTATCGTTGTCGAAGATGCCGTGGATATAGGTGCCGAAGACATTCCCTGACACGCCTCCGTCGGCCACATCGGTTTTGGCCTTGTTCCTCTCTTTGATATTGGAAAATGGGGCGAAGTCGCCTGTTGTCTCGCCCATGTGTATCTCGTAGCCGGTCACATTATATCTTACGCCGTTAAAACAGGCCTCGGCCGTTACCTGAAATGTCTGCTTTTCTTTCATCAAAGTGGTGGTGGCGTTTATAAATGAAAGCCCCTTTATGCATTGAAGCCCGGACTCTATCCCGTATGGGTCTTTGATCTCCTCGCCAAGCATCTGGAACCCTCCGCAGATGCCGATTATAAGGCCGCCCTTTTCCATGAAATCAGAGAGCGCTTTTTCAAAGCCTCTGGCCCGAAGCCAGTTCAGATCCTCCAATGTATTCTTCGTTCCGGGGATTATGACCGCGTCGGCCCCCTTCAGCCCTTCGGGTTCGTCCGTAAAAGCAAGCTCTACGCCAGCCTCTGTCTTGAAAGGGTCGAAGTCGGTAAAATTTGAGATCCTCGGCAGCTTTATCACGGCCAGTGTTAGCGCGGCGGCGGAGCCATTTTTTTTTGGCGCCGGCTCAAGGGCCACGCCGTCCTCATCGGGCAGGGAGATATCCTTAAAGTATGGGATTACCCCTAAAACGGGACGTGCCGTGCGGTTCTCCAAAAACTCGAGCCCCGGCTTAAGGAGACCCGGATCCCCCCTGAACTTGTTTATTATAAAGCCCTTTATTCTATCCCTTTCCGCGGGCGTAAGCAGCTCAAGCGTTCCGACCAGCGACGCAAAGACGCCCCCTCTGTCTATGTCGCCGACGAGAAGAACGGGGCTGTCGCACATCTCGGCTATGCCCATATTGGCTATATCGTTATCCCTTAAATTCACCTCGGCCGGGCTCCCAGCCCCCTCTATGACTATCACTTCGTATTCATCGGCGAGCCTCAGGAAACTTTCAAGGACGAACTGCTTCGCTTCTTTTTTAAAGCCGTGGTATTGGGCTGCCGACATCGAACCGTATACCTTACCGTTTATGATTACCTGAGAGCGGGAATCGCCCGTGGGCTTAAGGAGTATCGGGTTCATGTCGGAAGTCGCCTCCACCCCGGCGGCCTCCGCCTGAAATGCCTGCGCCCTCCCGATCTCGCGCCCATCGGCGGTAACCGCGGAATTAAGGGCCATGTTCTGCGCCTTGAAGGGGGCGACCCTGAACCCCCTGTTCCTGAAGACCCTGCATAAGGCGGCAACGATTATGCTTTTGCCCACGTGGGAAGAGGTGCCTTGCACCATGATGGGCTTCATACATTTTTTCATTGATTTATCTGTCATCGAAATGCTAAAATCCCTCTGGATGCTCGGCTTGCCTCCAGGGTTTAACCTGTCCACTCCCCATACACATCCAAACAACCAACCAAGTGAAGAAATTGAGAAAAATTCTGACGTTGATAATAGTCATTTCCGCCTTGTCTATGCTTCAGGCGGTCTCTGCCAGGGCTGAAGACGGCCTTCGGGCGCGCGTAGCCAGAATCGCGGCAAGACTTGAGCCCGTAACAGGCCTTAAGAGCGCCGTAATCGTTGCCGACGACCAGAATAAGAATGCCTGGGTGCGGCCTGACAGGACTATTATCCTTACGAGCGGCCTCATATCCGCCTGCGCGTCTGACGACGAAATCGCGTTCATTATAGCCCATGAGGCGTCCCATGTCATTTCAAAAGATTACATGCACAGCGTCCCGGCATTCACAAACTCACCGGAGGTGCCTGCGATCCAGATGAAGGAAATATCAGCCGATATAAACGGTGTTTTCTTCGTCAAAAAGGCTGGATATAATCCGGATGCGTCCATAAAGATCCTCTCAAGGCTAGCCCCTTCAAACAATAATTTTGTGAGAAGACTCGATATGCTCACAAACTTCCTCAAATCCCTCAAGAACTAGCAGGGTTGAAAAAGCCCGTCCGCCGCTTTAGCAGTTTGTTTTGCCCTCATCCAATCTTCTGGCAAAAAACCATTAAAAGACTATAATACGGTAAGCCTTTGTTTGGCATCGGGAGATGAACGGCAATTTCTGACGGGGAGGGCAGGTGGAGGGTATGTCATCATACGGCAGGTTAACACTTGATGAAAAGGCGGTACCGGGCCATGAGTACCTCCTTGAGGGTTTTACATACAAGAGCCTTGCCAGATGGATGCCGAGGATAGGTGAGGCGGTTACCGTCAGGGATTCTGTCCATACCCTTTTCAGGGCAAGGATACTCAGCCTCCAAAGAGATGGCGCGCTCATCCTTGTGTTTGAGCATATCGGCCTAGAAGAGAAGGAGGTCGATATTACGCTCCTTCAGGCCGTGCCTCAAAAAGAGCGGATGGAGCTTATAATACAGAAGGCCACGGAACTCGGGGCAGGCTCTATAATCCCGTTCAAATCTGAAAGATCGATAAGTATCGAAGAGCGCGACTCCCTTCAAAAGAAGTCCCATAAGTGGCAGGAAGTTGCCCTGAAGGCCGCGAAGCAGTCAAGGAGGCCTGATATACCTGAGATATCGCCCGCAGTGCCGTTTGAAGATGCGCTTACATCGGTAAAAGGCGTGGAGCTGAAACTCATGCTCTGGGAAAAGACGGGGCTTCCTCACATAAAAGAGGTCTTAAGAGAGGCCCGGGGGGCTAAAGCGGCCGCGATACTCTCAGGCCCGGAGGGCGGATTTACCGGGGAAGAGGCCCGGAAGGCCGAAGACGCTGGGTTCATCCCGATAAGCCTGGGGAGAAATATCCTGAGGGCCGAGACCGCCTCGATCATCTCGGTAGGGCTTATCAGGCATGAGCTTGCCTGAACCCTCAATATCGCGGCTTTCAATGATGAAAAAAACTGATCAGCACCCGCGCCAGAGGTCACTGAATGTATTGGCTTCCTTTCGCCTTCCTTACCGCCATATCCCTTTCTACAGCCGATGCTTTAAGTAAAAGGGCTCTAAAGAATACCGACGGCCTGGTAGTCGTCTGGGTACGGGAAGGCTATGCGCTTCCATTCCTCTCATTGGGTTTTATCTTCGTCCCCATCCCTGACCTTGACAAGACTTTCTGGCTTTCGGTAGCCGGCCTCGTACCCCTTGAGATTGTCGCGCTCCTGATGTACATCAAGGCGATAAAGCTCTCCCCGCTCTCACTCACCGTCCCTTTCATGGCGCTCAGCCCCATATTCATTATCCTTATAGCCTTCGTCTTTCTTGGGGAATGGCCTTCGAGGGCCGGTATCGTAGGGATATTTTTCATTGCCGCGGGCGCGTATATGCTGAATGCAAGCGCGTCCAGCACAGGGTTTCTCGGGCCTTTAAAGGCTGTCCTCAAGGAACCCGGGTCGATCCTTATGGTGGGAGTTGCCATGATCTACAGCTTGACCGCCACCCTCGGCAAGGTCGCGGTCACTCACTCCAGCCCCATTTTCTTCGGTTTTTTCTACCCGTTCACCTTGACCCTGGTGCTGACCGCCTTTGTGATAGCCCGAGGGAAGTTCCGTCTGGTATTCTCAAAGCCTGCCACCTTTCTGCCGATAGGCCTTTGCACCGCCACGATGATGTTCGCTCACTTCATAGCCATAAGCCTTACCCAGGTCGCCTACATGATATCGGTCAAGAGGACGAGCCTGCTTTTTAGCGTGCTATACGGAAAGATCCTTTTCAATGAGGTCAATATCAGGGAGAGGCTCCTCGGGAGCGCGATCATGCTTCTCGGGGTATTCCTGATAATACTTTTCTAACGAGGAGAATGCCCTTCCAGAAAAGAGGTGAAATAAATCTGCTATTATTATATATTTAACGCTTTTACGGCGTTCAGCATATAAAAAACAGAAGGGCTCTTTTAATGAACCTTAAAGTAATGCTTGGCGAGGCCATCTCCGCGGCAAGGCGGCGGAAAAATCTGATAGTCTTTTTTATAGCCACGCATGTGGTATTCCTCGTCTTCGGGGAATGGATGGTCGCCAAGGAATTCCCCGGGGTACTGTTCCTAAGGGCCGAACAGCTGAAAGAGATACAGAACCTGCCTTATCTCAAGCCCCTTACAGGCATACTTGCCGACAACCTCGCATTGAAGATACTCTACACATTCTTTTTCAACCTCATCTTCGGCGCCTTCCTGTCCACAACGGTAACGGGCGTGGTATTCGTACTCCCTTACCTGATAGCCGTCTGGAGGAGCTTCATCATCGGTATACTTATATACAATATGGATGTAAGCCCCGCGCTTATAACGGTATTTTACGGTACGTTCGTGCTCGAATTCGGGGCTTACTGCGTCTCGTCAGCCATAGGCATGGACCTTGGCCTTTCTGTCGTCTGGCCGGGCAGAAAAGGCACACGCTCAAGGAGAGAGGCGTTCTCCCTGGCGGCGAGGGATGGGGCAAGGCTCTATCTGCTTGTTATAATTATACTTTTCATAGCCGCCATATGGGAGATGTCCTGGCTTCATTATCTGGGCCCATTAAAACTGCCCGATAACATAAACTGAGCGGAGCGGAATCTCACCTCAAACCTTCTATTCGGTCTTTATTTCAACAAAAAATCGCCCGGTTCATGAAAAATAACAAAAATTTTGCTTGGAGCGGCAGACTACTTATGCTATAAGGTGTTAACTATGGGTGATAGTAGCCTGTCGCCGGAAACCTGAGACGGTTTCTTTATATTTTTTAAATAGTTGCCCTTTTTCCGAACACTGCATCCGACATTGTTCTTCTCGGTTTTTTAAAAAAATCTCTAGCGGGCCTCCTAATGACAGGGACAATATCTGAAAATCTGATCAATGTATTTGACCGGATAAGGAAGGCGGCAAGGAAAGCCGGACGCGACCCGATGGAAGTGACGCTCGTGGCTGTCACAAAAACGGTCGATGTGAAAAAGATCAAGGAGGCTATCTCGGGCGGCGCCAGGGTTTTTGGAGAGAGCTATATCCAGGAGGCCGAGGAGAAGATCGAAAAGATAAAAGATAAAAGCGTCAGATGGCACTTTATCGGCCACCTGCAGAAAAATAAGGCCAAGTTCGCCGTAGACCTTTTCGATGTGATAGAATCAATAGACAGCCTTGAGCTTGCTGAAGTAATCAGTAAAAGGGCACAGGAGCCGGTAGATATCATGCTGGAGGTAAATCTGGCCAAGGAAAAGACCAAGACCGGGGTCGACGCCGAGGGGGCGGTAAAGCTCGCCAGGGCTATTTCCAACCTCCCGAACCTGCGGCTCAAGGGCCTCATGACCATACCGCCTTTCTTTGAAGCCCCGGAGATGTCCCGGCCTTATTTCGTAGCTTTAAGGCGGCTCGCCGAGCGGATAAATAAGGAACGCATCCCCGGGGTATTTTTAAAGGAGCTTTCCATGGGGATGTCAAACGACTTCGAGGTCGCGATAGAGGAAGGGGCGACCATTATAAGGATAGGCACAGCGATCTTCGGGACAAGGAAAGAAGCGCCGGACAAGAAGGCGTTAAAGGCAAGCTGACTTTAAATTGCAGCGGGCGTATGTAAGCATGCGGCATGCGTGCGCAAGAGAATAGATGCTCACAAAAAAGACAATAGGCTTCCTCGGGGCCGGCAATCTGGCCGAGGCGCTCATAAAGGGGCTGATCGCTTCCAATAGTGTAAAGCCCGGTCAGATAGTGGCGAGCGACAGGGTCTCCACGAGACTCGCCCATCTGGCGCAGGCCTATGAGATCAAGGTATACAATAAAAATTACGAAGTCATCAGAAATGCTGATATAATATTTTTAACGGTAAAACCGCAAGACGCTCGCGAAGTGCTTCTTGAGATAGCCCCTGATATCAACGAGGGAAAACTCCTTATATCCGCGGCCGCGGGCTTAAATACCACCACAATACTCGATACGCTTAAAAACGGAGGTCTGGATAAATTCCTCCCCGTTGTAAGGGCCATGCCAAACACGCCAGCAATCGTTCAGGAAGGCGCGGTTGGGATATGCGCCGGAATCGGCGCGGGCAAGGCGGAAATAAAGCTGGCCAGGGCCGTTTTCGAGGCCGTCGGCAAGGTTGTAGTGCTCGATGACGAGGCGCTCCTGGACGCGGTCACGGGACTTAGCGGGAGCGGCCCGGCATATGCCTTTTTGTTTATGGAGGCGCTTGTGGAGGCGGGAGTAGAACTGGGCATCCAGGAAGAGAACGCGAAACTCCTTGCCATTCAGACGACCCTCGGAGCCGCGAAGCTGGCCCTTGAGAGCGGGAAAGACCTCTCTGAGCTAAGGCGGATGGTAACCTCACCCGGCGGCACCACGATGAAGGGCGTCGAAAAACTTGAGGAGGCCGGTTTTAAAGAGGCCGTAAAGAAAGCCGTGAAGGCCGCCACTAAGCGCGCAAAAGAGCTTTCAAACCCGAAGTGAACGAAGCTCTCTGATGTCTTTTATTATTTTATAAAGTTTGAAGTGATCATCCGGAATATTTTCAAGTTTTGATATAAAGGAGATGAGGATGTTCGTTTTTGCTAACCTTCTGAACGCCATAGCCCAGATACTAGACTGGGGCGCTAACATATATGTATGGGTAATAATAGCCAGATCGCTCATATCATGGGTAAACCCTGACCCGTATAACCCTATCGTCAGGTTCCTTTATCAGGCCACGGAGCCTTTACTTTACAGGATCAGGCGGTTCATACCTTTTTTGGGAGGGCTGGACATCTCCCCCATCATAGCGATCTTTGCGATATACTTCTTTAAATGGTTTATCGTAAAATCCCTTATGGATATCGCCATAAGGCTTAAAATGGGAGCGGCCATATGAGGATGACCTCGCATGAAATCAAGGGCTACCAGCTTAAGAAAGGCTTCAGGGGATATGACATCCAGGATGTTGAGAACCTGAGGGAGCAGGCCGCCACGGCGTTGGAGGAAGCCTCAAGGGAGATAATGAACCTCTCCGACAAGCTTAGAAACGCCCAGGAAAATCTTGATGAGCATATCGCAAATGAACGTATGCTGAGGGACACCCTGACGACCGCGCAGAAGATGGTAGAGGATCTTAAGCATGCCACCAAAAAAGAGACTGAGCTGCTGCTCGCCGAAGCGCGGCTTCAGGCGGAGGAAATAATAAGGCAGGCGCAGTCCCGCTCCACACATCTGCAGGAAGAGACATTCAGGCTGAGGCAGCAAAGGCTTGAGATCGAGACATCGATAAAGGCCCTCATCAATTACCATTCCGCCAAGCTCATTATGGAAGAGGATGAATCGAGAAAGGCCGATAGTGAATCGGAAAAACTCAAATTCTTCTCCAAGTAGCCTCAGCTTCATCGAAGAGACCCCAAAAGGGGTCTACATCAGGATACGGCTCCAGCCAAGGGCCTCCAAAAACACCATCGACGGGATAAAAGATTCTGCTTTAAAGGTACGGCTCACATCTCCTCCCGTGGAGGGCGAGGCCAACAGGGCCCTTATCGGATTCCTTTCAGACATCCTCAAGACAAAGAAAAGCTCGTTTACCATCGACTCAGGCCTTAAATCAAGGGACAAGAGGGTGAAGGTGGAAGGGCTCAGCCTGTTGGAGCTTAAGGAAAAATTTTCGAAGTACGCTGAACTGTTCTAACAGGCTGCTGACCCGTCATAGCTCTCTTTTAAGCGAAAATGCAGAGAGACACGCGCAAAAAAAGTTTACATCGCAGCAAATCCTTTAACATATCCGCAAAAAAAGATAAGCCTCCGGTTTGAAAGGGGATTTCTTCTTTTTTGCTCAGGCCTTCCGTTATTCTCGTAAAAAAAATTTACAATCCCGCTTTTTCACTTTAAACCACCACGCTAAAAACATAGATAAAAAGGGTCTTTTGCAGCAGAGGCCGATGGCACTGTATTTGCTCTTACTATCCGGAACAAAGCGGAGGTGCGCATGTTCGCGGGTATAGCGGCCGTAGCAATACCGGTTTTCCTGTTCTTTTCAGTTTTTTTGACAAAGATATCCGGTGAAAAGGAGATAGCAAGGCTCCAGAATGAGCTGATGCTCGCGAATAAGGAGAAATCCCAGCTTCGGGACAGACAGCAGGAGAACCTTGAGGGGATGGAAGAGCTCAGGATTTACAGGATCGAGGTGCATGAAAGGAACCGGTATGTAAGGGGCCTGGAGGAAAGGATCGTATCGATGGAGGATTCTCCGTATGCGGGCCCTTTTGAGTGCAGGCAGCCTAAACGGGAATCGCCTGTTCAGCAATAACCTTAATACACAGGCCTGTTTTTTTAGAGCCTAACCCTGTGCCGTTCTTGGAGGGGGTTCGTTCAGCTTAAGCCAGTAATTACCCAGCATTCGAACGATTTCGATGTATTTTTCGAAATCCACCGGCTTTTTTATATAGCTGTTCGCGCCGAGCTCATAACATATCTTTCTGTCGGTCTCCTCATTCGAGACAGAAAAGATGATGATGGGTATCAGCCGGGTGCTATGCGCTTCCCGTATCTTCTTTAAGACCTCATGGCCGGACATCCCCGGGAGCTTGAGATCGAGGAGTATGACCTCCGGCATCGCGCGCTGCTTATCCCTGTACTTCCCGCCGGCGAAGATATAATCCAACGCCTCAACGCCGTCAAGCATTACCACTACGTTGCATGGCACGGCGCTTTCCTTGAAAGCTATAAGCGAAAGCTGTACCGCGCCGGCGTTGTCTTCCACCAGGAGGATCGTCTTTCGTCCCATGTTTTTTGCCGGGATGTCCATTTTTAAATTCTATAGTAATAATACCGGATGTCAAACAGGCGAGGGCAGGGAGAGGGTGAGCGAAAACTGTTTCAAATTCTGTTATAATATGCTTAATTGATGGCTGTATTGAATCTAAGGGCCGGGCAGCTGCCCCGGCGATGGAAAGAATTTTTCATGGACTCTGTAACGATCTTAGGGTTGATAGGCGGCACGCTTACCACCGTCTCTTTTTTCCCGCAGGTAATAAAGACCATAAGAACCAGGTCGGCGAAGGATGTCTCCTTGTGGATGTTCCTCATCCTCAATACAGGTATACTCGTCTGGATAGTATACGGGTTTTTTATAAACTCCATCCCTGTTATAGCCGCTAATATAGTGTCGTTTGTCCTCGTCTCGATCATCCTTGTCCTGAAGATAATCTATAGATAGCGCTCCGCCTGTTCTTATATATGGTAAAATATAAGAATAAGCGGAGGTTTTTTTATGGGTACGCAAAAGGCTGTTTTCGCGGCAGGATGTTTCTGGGGCGTTGAAGAGGCGTTCAGGGAATTAAAGGGGGTGGTTTCCACGAGAGCCGGTTATACCGGCGGGGAGACTGAGAACCCGTCGTATAAGGACGTCAGTTCGGGAAAAACGGGGCATACGGAAGCCGTTATGGTAGAGTTCGACCCGGCCGTAATCTCTTACAACGAGCTTCTTGATCTGTTCTGGGAGATACACGACCCTACCACGCTTAACAGGCAAGGCCCGGATATAGGAGAGCAATACAAGTCTGCCATATTTACATTGAACAGAGAGCAGGAAGCCGCCGCAGGGGAATCAAAGAAAAGGCTCGATAGAAGCGGCATCTTCAGCAGGCCTGTCACTACGGAGATAAAACCGGCCGGTATTTTTTACGAGGCAGAGGAATATCACCAGCAATATCTGCATAAACGGGGCCTTTCACACTGCTGAAGGTGAAAGCTTATATCAGCCGGCGGTTACGCGCCGTTTATAACATTGTAAAGCGCCTTGCTGAGGGTCTCTATATTGAAGGGTTTGGCTACAACCCCTTTGATCCCGTACTTCTTATAATCCGCCATGATGGGGTCGTTCGAATAGCCGCTTGATACGAGCGCCTTTACATTGGGGTTTATTTCAAGGAGCTTCTCAAGGGCCTCCCGGCCGCCCATTCCACCTGGTATGGTCAGATCAAGGATAACCGCGTCAAAAGGCTCTTCGCTCTTCATCGCGCTTATGTAGAGACCGATAGCCTCGCTCCCTTCTTTCGCTAATTCGACGCTGTAGCCTAAATACGGCAGGACATCGCCCGTAAGGTCTCTAATCAGCTCCTCATCGTCCATTACAAGCACCTTGCCTTTCCCGAATACGGGCGCCTCTTTTACTTTTTCATTCCGTACGGCTTCCTTCCTGGAGGCGGGGAGGTATACATAAAAGGCGCTGCCCGAGCCAACCTGGGACTCGACAGTGATGTAGCCTTCATGGTTTTTTATAATGGAGTAAGTGGTTGCAAGCCCAAGCCCTGTTCCCTTCTGCTTAGTCGTAAAATACGGGTCGAAGATCTTTTCCAGGTGCTCATCGGGTATCCCGGCGCCTTTGTCCTCGATCGATATCCTTACGTAGCTGCCTTCCTTTAACGGGAGTCCCTCTTTTTTAGAGAGTACGACATTATCTCCCCTTATCCCTATGGTTCCTCCTCCGGGCATGGACTGGCTGGCATTGAGTATGAGATTGTGGATAGCCTGGCTGATCTGTCCCTCGTCGATATCCACCGGCCAGAGGGCTTCGTGTATATCGAAGTGGCACTGCGCATTTGAGCCAAGAAGAGCGAGCGAGCACCAGTCTCTCATTCGTTCGGCTAAAGAGACCGTTTGTTTTACAGGCGCGCCGCCCTTGGAAAACGTAAGGAGCTGCCGGGTCAGGTCCCTGGCCCTTATCGAAGCGGCTTCAGCCCTTAAGAGGATTTGACGGGCCTTGTTATCGGGGGAAAGATATTTTCCCGCAAGGGAAATGTTGCCGTATATGCCTGTAAGGAGGTTGTTGAAATCATGGGCGATACCGCCGGCAAGCACGCCTATGGATTCGAGCTTCTGGGATTTCAGAAGCTCCCGTTCAAGCTTTTTATTTTCGGTAATATCCTGCACCGTGCCGATAACCCTTGACGGGCGGCCTGAATCGTCGAGCTTTGGCTCTATCTTTGAGGAGCAGATATGCTCGCATTTAGGGCATGTGGTTTTGAATTCCGTAGTCACCGGGAGATTCGATGATAAGGCTGTTTTTACGGAGTTCTTGAAATTCTCGCGGTCGTCGGCATGGATAAGGCTTAAGAACCCCTCATAAGTAAGTGAGGCCTTTCCCGGCTCCATACAGAAAATACGGTATATCTCATCCGACCATTCCATCTCATCCGTGGACAGGTCCAAATCCCAGTTGCCGATACGGGCTATCTGCTGGGCCGCGGAGAGGCGGGCCTCGCTTTTCCTTAAGTCATCTTCAATCCGTTTATGCCTTGTGATATCCATCGCGGCGCATGTTATGCCGCCGATCTCACCCTTGGCGTCGTAGAGAGGCTCGATAGTGAGGTCGTAGTAAATATCCGGGCCGTTATTATACGAGACCTTCACTTCTTCCCTGGCCGCCAGACCAGTCTTGAGCACTGCGCTCTTTATTCTTGTAAGGCGCTCGGCATCGCCGGGGCTTAACAGATCGCGGTCTGTCTTCCCGAGCATTTCTTCGGTTGAAAGGCCGGGGTGAGGATTATAAACCCATGTATATCGCAGCTCCGTATCCTGATTGAATACGGCGATAGGCGAATGTTTGAGCGCTACCCTGAACTGCTCACCCATCAGCCGGAGCGCCTCCTGGGCCTTCATGTATTCTGTCATATCCCGGAATAACCCGAGGATGAGTTTTTTCCCTCCAAGCTCAAACGTAGCCGAGCTTATATGCACCGGGACGGCCGTCCCGTCCTTCATTAAGACCTCGCCCATATCGTTTGCAGTGCTGCCTTTTTCGACATGAGCGGTGAACCTTTTCCTGTACTCTTCACTCTTCCCCGGATGATGCAGCTCGCTCTGATGCATACCTAATATCTCATCCCTTTCCCTGCCGAGGAGCACCTCTCCCTGCTTGTTCGTCTCAAACAGGCGTCCTGTTCCGGCATCGGCAAGAAAGGCGGCGTCATTCAGGTGTTCGAAGAGAAGCCTGTATTTTTTTTCAGATTCCTCAAGTTTTTCTTCGACCGTCTTAAGTTCCGTCAGGTCCCGCGAAGTGACGACGGCCCCAATGACCGTGCCTTGCCCGTCGAAGAAGGGGTAATATATAACGCTCATGAACCGCTTACCTATGGCGGCAAAATCTATCCATTTAAGGAAGTTTACGACCTCGCCCTTGAGGCATCTATCAAGATACTCTTTTAAAACCCCGAAAAGCTCAGGCCCCAGCAGCTCGCTTACCGTATGTCCTATGATCTCGTCGCGGCTCTTGCCGTGCGCCTTAAGGTATGTCTCATTTACTACCTGATAAACATAGTCCCTGTTTAATATCGATATGTGGTCGGGCGCAGGCGCGATGATGCGCTCGTATTTGCGGAGCATCTCGTCATTCCAGTCGCTCTCTCCAGATGTGCTCATGATAGGCCTCACTGATGTGAATCAAGATAAAAATCAAAAAGGTGATAACGCTTTCCGTATAAACCTACCTTTAATATACTATATTTCGTTAAACTTTGCAGGTTGGCAATGGGTGGGTTGGTTAGGCTTTTTTGAGGCCCTTCTCGGTGGATGGGAGGGGGGAGGGCCCGTTATCCGAACGGGCCGAAGCATGATTCACCCTTGTGTTAGGTCAATACAAAATGCAAAAATGAAAGCCATTGCGAGCCCTTAAATTAAAAAGGCCCTGCTCTTTCGAGAGGGCCTTTTTAAAACCTGTTGTCACAAGTCAAAGACAGTATTTTTAGTTTTTTAAGCCATCCTAGAACTTGACCTGCGGGTTTTCCTGCTGCGCCTCAGGTACTTTATAATACGTAGCCTCGCCGATCTTTGCCACCGACGAGATTATGCTTCCGGTCACCGTCCTTCTATAGGTATTCAGTACGCGGACGTCGTCGTTATAACGCTTTCTCTCTACGGTGATCCTGTTCTCGGTGCCTTCTAGGGAGTCCTGCAATTTAAGGAAGGACTCATTTGCCTTGAGGGTCGGGTATGTTTCTTTTAAAAACAGGAGCTTTGACAAGGCGCCCTCAAGCTGGTTGGCGGCCTCTACCTTGTCCTTTACATTGCCGGCGCTAAAGTATTTCGTCCTCATCTCCGCGATATTTTCGAAAAGTTCCTTCTCGTGCTTGGCGTAGCCCTTTACGGTCTCGATCAGATTGGGTATGAGGTCGTAGCGCCTTTTAAGCTGATTCTCCACCTGGGCCCACTGCGCCTTGACCCCTTCATCCATCCCGATCACCTTGTTATATTCCCCTATACCCCAGAACAATACCCCTAATGTGACGAGGACCAGTATACCTATTACAATTACGGATCTTTTAAGCCTGTTCATTCTCTCCTCCTTATTGATTTACCAGCCGCCCGAAGCGCCGCCTCCTCCGAAACTCCCCCCGCCGCCGCCAAAGCCGCCTCCTCCTCCGCCAAAACCGCCTCCTCCAAAACCCCCGAAGCCTCCGCCATACCAGCCCCCTCCATGCCCTCTACCCCCTCTTCCTCTAACCATCGATGCCTTCCCGGACAGGATGGAGAACAATCCCAGGATTATGAAGACCAGTACGAGCATGATTAACTTTTTGCCGCTCGTGCCTTTTCTTCCCGCACGGGCCGTTTTAAGCCCGTCGAGCTCAACCCCGTGGCTTTTTGCGATCAGCCGGGCTATTTCAATCGAGGCTAGGGATATGCCGGTTGCGTAATCTCCCCTTTTAAAATTAGGTACTAAGTATTCCCTCCCTATCGAACCGGAAAGGCTGTCCGGCAGCGCCCCTTCCAATCCGTAACCCACCTCAAACCTGTACTTCCTGTCATCCAGGGAGATGGCTATAAGCGCCCCGTTGTCCTTCCCTTTCTGCCCGAGCTTCCATTTTTCAACCATCGAGATCGAGAACCCCTCGATCGACTCGCCCTGAAGGTTCTTTACGGTAAGGACAACGACCTGCGCCGTTGTCTTCTCCTCAAGCTCCCTGAGAAGGGCTGAAAGCCCGCTCTTTGTCTTGCCGTCAAGGACACCGGCAAGGTCTACCACATAATCACCCGGGCTTGCCGGAGGCTCGGGTTCCGAGGCAAAGGCCGCAAATGGAAGTAAGAGTAATAGAACTACAAGGAAGAGTTTATGGAGTGAGTTCATCTACTGCTCTGCCAAGCGATTCAATCGCCTGATAATAGTCTTCGAAAATCTTGTCCAAGCCGTCCTTCGAGGGCTTCAATTCACCGGCCTTTAAGGAAAGCATGGTGTCAAATATGCCTGCTCCGTTTCCCGTTACCTCTTTAAGCGCCACTACAACGCTGTGGCGTTCAATAGGGACTCTTTTCTTGAGGAGGTGGATTATTACCCTGAACATGGGTATCGAGCCGGTGATCGAGTTTATGAGGTGGGCGCTGATAAGCGCTCTGTCGCCGAGCGAGGATATGTAGCCCTGCCGGAGGCCTATAAGCTTTGCCTTTATCTCCCTCTCGCACTGGAGCCTTAGATAGCCATCTTCTATATGAAGGCCTGAGATGATATCTTCTCCGTATACAGGCTTGTGTATCAGGCGGAAGTTAAAGAACTCTATCGGGAAGGCGTCCAGCGACCGCTCTATATAGCGGGGCGTCATTATCAAGGGAGGCGCAAGGCCTTTACCTTTGTGCTTGCCGCCTATACCGGCGAGGAATCTGGTAAAAGCGAAACTGAACTCCCGCAATATTATGACGGAGTTTATATCGGACTTTTTTTCGTTATAGTCAGAGGTGAGGGAACTCCCCACTATGTATATCGAATGGATATCCCCGGGGCTGTTCGCAAGCGCCAGGAGGAATGGAGAGACCCGTTCCCTTACCGGCTCCTTGATCCCTTCCAGTTTTATTTCGTCAAAGGTCATTATTTTTTATCCATGCGGGGCCTTCAGATACCCGAAAATGCCGGGGCAGGGCGGAGTCGATTTTAAAAAATCCAATGTCATAAAGCCGGTTGGAAGACCCTGGGCTTAAGCCCAGGGCGGTAATAAGCCCCTCCATGAAAATACTTCTTTTGGCCTGTTCTGTCAATGAGTGTTTAGGATGATATGCATAGCGAGCGCATTCCCGCGGCTTGCCGCGAGGAGCTTCAATGTGCTTGACGGAGGTCTCCTGCCAGCGAGAAAGGGGTCATTTGAAGAGGTCTTTAAGCTTTTTTAACGGGTCTTCGGCATCCTGGGCCTCACCCTGAGCCTTGAACTCGAAAAATTCACAGAAGTTAGCCTTGCTTTTATCTACTACCCTCTCAGCCGAGGGTTCCCTGCATTCGTTATAGGCGTTCCTGTCATGGAACCTGCAGTTCAGGCATACCTTGACGTCAGCCCCGCAAAAAGGGCAGGTTTCGCCCCTGCCGGGGCGTCCGGTCCCATCAACGGCCTTTCTGCAATGGAAGCAATTCATGCGAGTATGTTAACATAATTTCCGTCTCCGTTAAATACAGGGCTATAGGCCGAATTTGGACGCCCTGTCGCTGGAGAAGATCCCGGAAGGCTTATTCAGAGGGATCTCCTTTATAAGCTTGCAGGAATCCGTATCGTAGACAGCCACCTTGTTCTCATCCCTCACCGAGATGTATACCGCCTCTCCCTTGGGCGTAAACTGCGGGTCAATCGCCCCCGTGCCTACGTCTATCGTCTTTTTGACATAAAGCCCGTCTACGTCTATTATCTCGACCAGCCGCTCTTCTTTACTCCCCGGCGCGCCGACATTGTCGACCCAGACTTCCCTGCCGCCGGGCCTCGCCACTACAAAGAGCCCCGTGCCTGAGATGGGTATAGACTTTACGATAGACCAGTCCTTAAGGCTGTATACTATGACCCTCTTCTCGCCAAACGCCGGAACAAAGGCGAGGCCGCTCGTTATGGCCCATGATTCAAGATGCGGTATGTGATAGATGGGGACTTCCTCTTTTTCCCCGACGCCGATCCTTCGCTGTCTGACATCTATCCTCTGCATCTTATCAAGCCGCCAGGTGTCAAGAAGGCCCATCCAGCCGGATTTCTGGAGCCCCACAAGATAATATCGTCCGTCTGGGGTGATGAGCTGGTCATAAGGCGTGTCGCCGACATTCTCGAACTTCCTGATTACGGGGAAACCTTCCTTTTTCATGTCAACGACCCAGACGGAGTTGCCCTCCATAAGGCCGAATATCATCAGGTTGTCGGGCGTGTCGAGGGGGCCGACGGTCCTTGAAAGAGTCTTGCCGTCCTTTAAGAGAGCGGGTATCTCCTTGATAGCCTTAAGGTCTTTTGAATCGAATATCACTACGCCGCCGGGGCTGTAATTGCAGACCATCAAATATCTGTTGTCCCTTGATATGGCTATGCCGATAGAGTGAGCCCCTGCCTTGGCCTGCGCGGCCAAAGTTAACGATAAAAGGTCTACCTTGCTCAGGGTGCCGTCTCTCCCTATCACATACGCGAATCGAGCGTCCCTTGAAAAGACGATGGAGGCGTGCTTCAGGTCGCCAAGCCCTTCGACTTTTCCGATGAGCTCGTGCGATATCGAATCTATCACGGCGACGCTCCCGGACTCCCTCTCGACTATCGCCATAAGGGCCGACGTCCCGTATAGCCTCTGCTCTTTAGCGATCGCGCCTGTACAGGCGAGCACGACCGACAACAGCAATACCAAACCTATCGTCTTTTTCATGCCGGCCTCCTGCCGAATATCCCGATCTCCGAGTCCGTCAGATAACATGCCGGGTCTTCGGCAAACGGGTCGCCTGTGGAAAATTCGGCCCTTTGCCTGCAATTGCCGTTACATATGTCGAAGTGACTGCAGCGGGAGCACCTGCCTTTTATAAGGCCCTTCCTGTGCCTTAACGCCATTAAAAGAGGGTCGTCTTCGTTTGTCCAGATGTCGGGAAAACTCGTGTCCCGGATATTGCCTAAAGAGTGTTCCGTCCAGAACTGGTCAGGGTGCACCTCTCCGGTACTGTCAATGCCGCCTATGCCGGTGCCCGAGGGGTTTCCGCCCCTTGAGAGCAGGGCCAAATGGACGAGCCTTGCCTTATCCGGGTCGGAGCCCTGAAGCGTAAGATAGAAGTAGACCCCGTCAGAATCGTTGCTGCCAGTCACTATTTCGGTTTTAACGCCTTTTAGAAAGAAGTCATTGGCCCGCTTGAAGATGTAGCCGACGGAGCGGCGCGTCTCCTCGTGGGTCAAAGCGCCTTTTGCAAGCGAGCCGGCCCTGCCTGAGTAGACCATGTGGGAGAAATACCCCCGCCCGATACCTTCTTCTTCGATGAGGCCGAAGATAAACGGCAGGTCCGATACCGTTTCCCGCGTCATCGTAAACCTTAACCCGACGTTCAAATCAAGATTCATGCAGCTCCTGATCCCGATGAGCGCCCTTTTAAAGGCGCCCCTGTGCCCCCTCAGGAGGTCGTTGGTCGTTTCGCTGCCGTCTATGCTTATGCCGACGTAAGAGACGCCCGAGTCCTTGATCTTCTTCGCCGTATCAGGTGAGATGTTGATCCCGCTTGTGGACAGGATAGGGCTTATGGATTTTTCCTTGCAGAAGCTCATAAGCTTGAAGATATCGCCTCGAAGGAGAGGATCTCCTCCCGAGAATACAAGGGCGGGGACTTCGAACCCGGCGAGGGACTCTATAAGGCCGAGCCCTTCGTCGGTGGTAAGCTCGTCCCCGTAAGAGCCGCCGCCCGATGAGCTGTAGCAGTGCGCGCAGGCAAGGTTGCATAACCTCGTCGTATTCCAGACTATCACAGGCCTGGTCTGTTCTGCGCGCGCCGCCCCGGGTTTAGAGGCCAAGAGCTTTGATACATTAAGCATCCCGTCTCCAGTAAAAACTTTTTACAGAGCATAGCAGAAAAAACGGCGTTGTTAAGTCCGCGTGAAATTTTTTTCACCCTCCTTGACAAATGGCTTTTGGGGGCTAGAATTTATTTGGCTCTACAAAATTTTTTTTTGGACGGAGGCCTGATGAACGGGATAGAGAGCGGAAGCGGGCTGGACGCGGCCGACAGGAAAATCCTTAACTTCATACAGGGGGAGTTTCCGATCTCGGTCGAACCTTTCGATGAGATCGGAAGGGCCGTGGGCATAACCGGCAACGAGGCCCTGAAACGGATCGTAGGTATGATGGACAGGGGGGTGGTAAGGAAGATAGGCCCGTTCTTCGACGCTAAAAAGATGCATTATACCTCGACCCTCTGCGCGGCGTATGTCCCTGAAGACAAGCTCGGTAAGGTTACGGGAATTATTAACGGCTATCCCGAAGTGACGCATAACTACCTGAGAGAGGGTATCCCCAATGTCTGGTTTACCGTCATAGCCGAAAACAATCAGGAAATAGACCGCATTATAGAAGAGATATCGGATAAGGGCGGGATAGGCCCGGTATTTAACCTTCCGGCGTTGAAGGTATTTAAAATAAAGGTGGATCTAAAAATAGATGCTCCAAAGTGACCGCAGGTATGTAGACCTTGTAAGGGTGCTTCAGAGAGAAGAGATATTCCTTCTGCCGAGCCCTTTTAGAAAGGCGGCGGAGCTTCTGGGCTGGGAGGTCGGGGAGGTGCTTGAAAGATCGAGGCGCCTTAAGGACGCCGGCATCATAAGACGCTTCGGCGCCGCCCTTACCCCCGGAAACGCCGGTTTTAAGTCGAATTCCATGGTCGCCTGGCAGGCGGGCGCCGAGCCTGACGGGGCCGCGCGGATCATGGCCGCGCATCCGCGCATAAGCCATTGCTACATAAGGCCCGCCTTCGAAGGGTTCCCGTATAATCTCTACACCATGATACACGGGGAAAGTCCCGAAGACCTGAAATCCATAATAGACGAGCTAAGAGCCTCCTCAGGCATCGAATCCTTTCGCGCGCTCAATACCTTGAAAGAATTTAAAAAAAGCTCTCCAGTATATTTCCCCTCCAGATGATCGCCGCTCCTTGACTGGCCTCAATAACCTGATATCCTTTTACAAGGTATGAACCTCATGGGATCAATGAATGAAAATGAAAAATATAAGGCAATTATACCCAATAATTACGCTTATTTTCATTCTCGTAATCTCCTTGCAGGCCTTTGGCGGAGATAGAAAGGAAGCCCTCCCAATCACTTCAGTCCCAACTGATAATCCGGGCGTGCCCGGCATAGAGGAAAGGCTGGGAGAGAGCATACCGGAGGGGCTCACATTCCTGGATGAGTACGGAAGCCGCATCGAGCTTGGATCCCTGGTAGATAAACCGACCATCCTCTCGCTCACATACTTCAGCTGTAAAAAACTCTGCAATAATCTCTCCGCGAATCTCGCCGGAGTTGCCGGAATGATAAGGTCTTCACCGGGGGCCGAGTATTCCATCCTCACGGTGAGCATCGACGAAAAAGATACCTTTCAAATGGCTCGCGGTAAAAAACGCGATTACATCAAGGCGACAGGCATCGCTTTTCCGGACAACGGGTGGCGTTTTCTTGTGGGAGACCGCGAGACTATCGGAAGGCTCGCCGCCTCCGTCGGGTTCGGCTTCAGGAGGCTTGAAGACGGGTTTGACCATCCGGCCGCGCTCGTCGTCCTCTCGGCGGAAGGCAGGATCATACGCTACCTTTACGGGGACAGATTCCTCCCTATGGATATCCAGATGGCGCTCGCCGAGGCGTCGGCCGGAAGGACAGGGCCTTCGATACCGAAGCTCCTGCAGCTCTGCTACAGGTACGACCCGGCAAGCAGGACGTATGTCTTAGACATATTAAAGGTCTCGGGCATTGGGGTGTTATTTACGGCGGCTCTGTTTTTTATATACCTGAACAAGTCCGGGAGGAAAAAGGATCAAAAGGCCGGCAATGGAAATCACAGGAAATAGTTATCTTCAGAACGAGGGGAGATATAACGGCATATTCTCCTGGATATTCTCTACCGACCATAAGCGGATAGGGATACTTTACCTTGTCTCCATACTGTCGTTTTTCGCCGCAGGCGTTTCGCTCGGGTTTCTGATGAGGCTGGAGTTCCTGACCCGCGGCGCCACCATCATGGAGGCCGCGACATACAACTCCGTCTTCACGCTGCACGGCGTCATAATGATCTTTTTCTTTATCATCCCGGTCACTCCCAGCGTGTTCGGTAATTTTTTCCTTCCCATATTGATCGGCGCGAAGGACGTATCATTCCCCAAGTTAAACCTCCTTTCATGGTGGTTCTATCTGGCGGGGGCCGCGCTCGCGCTCCTTTCCCTTGTTCTCGGACCCGCGGATACGGGCTGGACGTTCTACGCGCCGTACAGCCTGAGGACAGGCACATACGTATCGATAGCCGTCTTTGCCGTTTTTATCCTCGGCTTTTCGTCGATCCTTACCGGCATAAACTTCGTGACCACCGTCCACAGGCTCCGCGCCCCGGGCATGACCTTCTGGAGGATGCCGCTCTTTGTCTGGGCTATCTACGCAACGGCCTGGATACAGATAATAGCTACCCCGATACTTGGCGTAAACCTCCTCCTCGTGATAGCGGAGAGGGTTTTCGGCATCGGTGTCTTCGACCCAGCGAAAGGCGGCGACCCGATATTGTACCAGCACCTTTTCTGGATCTACTCGCACCCGGCGGTCTACATAATGATACTGCCCGGCATGGGCATTATCTCCGAGGTGCTTCCGGTATTCGCCAGAAAGGTCGTATTCGGGTACAGGGCGATAGCATATTCAACTATCGGGATCGCGGCCGTAGGTTCCCTTGTCTGGGGCCACCATATGTTCGTAAGCGGCTACAGCTACACGGCGGGCGTTATTTTTTCCATGTTTACATTCCTCGTGGCGATACCGAGCGCGATAAAGGTATTCAACTGGGTGGGAACGCTCTACAAGGGTTCGATAGAAGGCGGCACCCCCTTCCTCTTCGCGCTCGCCTTCATATTCCTTTTTTCAATAGGCGGGCTGACCGGATTGATACTCGGCGCGCTCTCCCTGAACGTCCACCTCCATGATACGTACTTCGTGGTCAGCCACTTCCATTACATAAAGTTCGGCGGGGCGGGTTTCGCGTTCTTCGCTGGGCTCCATTACTGGTCGCCCAAGATGTTCGGGAGGCTCTACAATAAAAAAACAGCCAACTGGTCGTGCCTCATCCTCTTTTCAGGCTTTAACATGCTCTTTTTCCCGATGTTGATCCTGGGGATGGAGGGCATGCCCAGAAGATATTATGATTACCTGCCCCAGTACGCAAATCTTCATCTGATTTCGATCGTAGGGTCCTGGGTGCTGGTATCGGGCCTTATTATCATGTTCGCCAATCTGATCTACTCTGTTTTCAAAGGGGAGCGCGCCGGGGCCAACCCCTGGGGAGGGGCGACCCTCGAATGGCAGGTGCCTTCGCCGCCTCCTAAGGAGAATTTCGAGACGATCCCGGAAGTCAGCCGCGGCCCTTATGATTTCACGGATCTAAGAAAATGAACGAGACCACCCACATAACGGCGCGGCACAGGGACTATACGGGCTCGAAGATAGGGATGTGGCTATTCCTTGTCACCGAGCTGTGCCTCTTTTTCGGGCCTGTGCTCCTTTTCGCCATGAATGACATCAAGTACCCGACCGAATTCCATGCCGCTTCAGGCGCGCTCGACCGCACGCTTGGCACTTTAAATACCGTAATACTTCTGACGAGCAGCCTTACCGCGGCGCTTTCGGTCGCCTCCGTAAGAAGGGGGAATAACAGCCTAGCTGTTTTTCTTCTTATGATGACGATAGCGCTCGGCGGCGTATTCCTTTTCAACAAATACTTCGAGTGGGGAGAGAAGATCGCGCACGGGATTTATCCGGGTTCTCCCGGGCTTGCGAAATTAAGCGCAGGCGAGGCCGTATTCTACGGCCTGTATTTTTTCACCACCGGCCTCCACGCCCTTCATGTGCTCGCCGGGATGGCGCTCCTTTCGGTTATGTCCGTGCTGACCGCGGCAGGGAAGGTCGATAAGAACGATTTTATAAAGCTTGAGAACTCGGCGCTTTATTGGCACCTGGTGGATATCGTCTGGATATACCTGTTCCCTCTTTTTTACCTCATCTCTTGACGGAGCGGCTATGGAGAAGGCTATTTCACAACCGGTAATAAGATACAGCGCCTACGCCCTCGTCTGGCTTGGGCTGCTGGGCCTTACATGGCTCACCGTGACCGTGGCCGGGCTTGAGATCGGGGCGCTGAACGTGGTTGTTCCCTTCCTGATAGCCTCTTTAAAGGCATTTATGGTATTGGCGTTTTTTATGCACCTCAGGTACGAAAAGGGGCTCATCCGTTTAATAGTGCTCGCGGGGATAGCCGTATTTCTGGTGCTCGGCTGGCTTGTCTGGTCGGATGTCGCTTACAGAGGTCAATAAATGTCCGGAGCGGTGTCGAATCTCGGCAAAAATACAGATGCGACCTTTATCGTGATAATAGGCATATGCGCGGCGCTCTTCGCGCTCATTATCGCGCTTACGGCCTATTTCACTTTAAAATACAGGAGGAATAAGCACCCGCTAGCCCAGGATATAGAAGGGCATTTTTTCCTTGAGACCACCTGGACGGTTTTGCCTGTTATTCTTGTCATGTTCATGTTCTACTACGGCTGGCTCGGGTACGAAAAGAGGCGGGAAGTCCCGGAGGATGCGTACACGATAAAGGCGTTCGGCCAGATGTGGGTCTGGTCTTTTGAATACGGCAACGGGATGCAGGCGAGCACCCTCAACCTGCCGCTCGGAAGGCCCGTGAAGCTCATCCTGAACTCAAGGGATATGATCCACAGTCTTTATATCCCGGCGTTCAGGGTAAAGCAGGACGCGGTGCCGGGGATGGAGAGGGTTTTGTGGTTTACCCCCGAAGTGGCCGGGACGTACGATCTCTTCTGTGCCGAGTATTGCGGCACGGGACACTCCCGGATGATAACCAAGGCGGTCGTGATGAACGACGAAGAGTTCAAGGCATGGAGCGAAGGCAAGACGGAGGCCCCCGCCGCCCAGGAGGCCGCGCCTTCGCTATCCGGCGAAGGGCTTTTAAAGGCCAAGGGCTGCACCGCCTGCCATACCACGGACGGCAAGCCCCTTGTCGGGCCTACGCTAAAAGGCATATTCGGCACAAAGGTAAGGGTCACAACAGGCGGTAAGGAGCGGGAGGTCACGGTTGACGAGGAGTATCTTAGAAGATCGGAGCTTGAGCCCGCCTCCGACGTGGTCGTCGGATTCCCGCCCATCATGCCGCCTCAAAAAGGGGTGCTCAAGGAAGAGGAGATAGACGCGATCGTGGATTATATAAAGGGATTGAAGTAACGCTTGTTCGTTTTTGTGCTCACCGGAGATCCCCTGACGTTCCCGCCCCAAAGCCTGCCAAATTCCCACTTGACAAAAAAGACCGATGAGAGTAATATCATAAACCGCTAATAACAAGTAAATACACCTCCGTAACTGACGGAATAAAGGTGGGCGACCACCGGGGAGCGGAAGGTTAGGATATTGTCGACCGTCTGGGCATAGCAAGGCTTGAAAAAAGTCATGCAAAATTGCCTAGGCGGTTTTTTTTGTTGTATTTTCAAATAGTTAGCCGTAAAAATAGAATGTAAAGAAGACGGAAGGCCGCTGATTGAACGCACATTTAAAAGGCCTCCCCTAAAGTAAACCGGGCTCACGGTTTTTCTTGACTAAGCCCTTGTCTCTTTGTTAGGTTTAAGGCTTTAAAGAGCAAAAATTAAAATTTTTACAATTTAAAGGGAGGAGTTTTAATTTTATGAAGAAGAGGTATCTTTTAGCCCCTGGCCCGACACCGGTGCCCGATTCAGCATTGCTCGCGATGGCTCAGCCGATGATCCACCACAGAACCCCGCAGTTTTCAGAGATATTCAGGGAAACGGCTGACCTCCTTAAATACGTATTCCAGACAAAGCAGGATGTGCTCATCCTCGCGGCTTCAGGCACGGGCGCGATGGAAGGCTCTATCGTAAACCTGTACTCTCCCGGAGATGAGGTCATCGTAGTAAACGGCGGAAAATTCGGCGAGAGGTGGGGTAAGATATCAGAGGCCTATGGCCTTAAGGTACATTGGATAACTGTAGAGTGGGGCAAGGCGGTAGACACGGCGGTGGTAAAGAAGGTGCTCGACGAGAACCCAAAGACAAGGGGTATCCTTGTGCAGGCGAGCGAGACTTCGACGACGGTCGCCCATCCGATAAAGGAACTGGCCGCGCTTACAAAGGACAGGGACTGTCTCCTTATAGTTGACGGCATTACGGGGGTCGGCGTATTCGACCTTCCGATGGACGAGTGGGGGATAGACGTCCTTGTGTCCGGCTCACAGAAGGCGTTCATGCTTCCTCCGGGCCTCGCGTTCGTCGCCCTCAGCGAAAAGGCATGGAAGTTCCAGGAGACGGCGAAATGCCCGAAGTTCTACTTTGATTACAAGAAGGAAAGAAAGAATCTTAAGGACAATACCACCGCTTATACGCCGGCTGTCTCCCTCATAACAGGCTTAAGGGAAGCGTTAAAGCTTATCAAGGAAGAGGGCCTCTACAACGTATTCGGCAGGCATGACAGGTTGGCAAGGGCGACGCGCGCCGCATCCGCCGCGATGGGACTTAAGCTCCTGGCCCCTGAAGCGCCTTCAAACGCCGCCACAGGCGTATTCGTGCCGGAAGGCGTAGACGGCGGCAAGCTCGTAAAATATCTGAGGGACGAAGTAGGCGTTACAATGGCCGGCGGCCAGGACCACCTTAAGGGCAAGATATTGAGGATAGCCCACTTGGGCTATGTCGATACATTCGATATCATAATCTCGATCGCCGCTATCGAGATAGCTCTCAATAAGCTCGGGTGCAAGATGCCGTTCGGCAAGGGTGTCGCCGCGGCAGAGGAAATACTGAGCGAGGGATATAAATAAATGAAGATACTTATAAGCGACAGCATGTCTGGTAAGGCGGTCGAGATCCTTAAGAATACCCCGGGTCTCGATGTCGATGTCATCACGGGCCTTAAGCCCGATGAGCTTAAGGCAAAGATAAAGGAATACCACGGGCTCGTGGTAAGGAGCGCTACGAAGGTGACGGCCGAGATAATAGAGGCCGCGGAGAACCTTAAGGTGGTCGGCCGCGCCGGAACCGGCGTGGACAACGTGGATATGTCCGCCGCCACCAAGAAGGGTATCGTCGTAATGAACACCCCGGGCGGGAATACGGTGACCACGGCCGAGCACGCCGTGTCGATGATGATGGCCCTTGCGAGGAAGATCCCGCAGGCGACGGCCTCGATGAGAAGAGGGGAATGGGAGAAGAAGAAGTTCGAGGGGACGGAGATAACCGGAAAAACGCTCGGTATCCTCGGCGTTGGGAATATCGGCGGAGTAGTAGCCTCCCGCGCGCTTGGCCTCAGGATGAACGTCATCGCTTACGACCCGTTCATCTCCCCTGAAGCCGCGGACAAGCTCGGCATCTCCCTTGTGACCATGGATGAACTCTTTAAAAAGAGCGATTTCATATCCGTCCATGTGCCGCTGATGGCTGAGACAAAGAACCTCCTTAACGCCGAGGCCTTCAAGAAGATGAAGAAGGGCGTAAAGATAGTGAACTGCGCGAGGGGCGGCATATTAAACGAAGCCGACCTTGCCGAAGCCATAAAGGCGAAGATCGTATCGGGCGCGGCGCTTGACGTATTTGAGAAAGAGCCGCCTCCGGCCGACAACCCGGTCCTCCAGCTCGAAGAGGTGATAATGACGCCCCACCTCGGCGCTTCCACGTTCGAGGCTCAGGAAAACGTCGCTATCGCTATCGCCGAGCAGATAGCCGACTACCTGACTACTGGAACCATAAGGAATGCCGTGAACGTGCCGTCCGTTCCAGCGGACCTTCTCGCCTCCCTCGGCGCTTACATCGCGCTCGGCGAGAAGCTCGGTTCCTTCCAGGGCCAGATTCTCAAGAGCGGCGTTGAGGAGATAACAGTAGAATACAGCGGCGAGGTCGTAAACTACGACGTGGCGCCCATTACCATATCCAGCATAAAGGGCTTGCTCGACCAGGTGCTCGACACCTATGTAAACTTCGTAAACGCCCCGTTTGTGGCAAAGGAAAGGGGCATAAAGGTAGTAGAGATAAAGACATCGAGGGCGACGGACTTCGCAAGCTCGATAACCATAAAGGTGAAAACAAAGGACGGGGAGTCCATCGTCGAGGGCGCGCTCTTCGGAAAGAAAGAACCGAGGATAGTAAGGATAGACAAATTCTTCCTCGACGCGGTGCCGGAAGGCAATCTCCTGCTCCTGCAAAACGAGGATAAGCCCGGGGTTATCGGCAACGTCGGCACGCTTTTAGCGGCGAATAACGTTAATATCGCGAGGCTTCACCTTGGCCGGGGCGCCGTCGGAGGCGAGGCTGTGTCGGTATGGTCGCTTGACACGCCTCTCGCCAAGGGGCTTATCGAGAAGATACTCAAGCTACCGCACATGATAGCCGCTAATGTCGTAGAACTTTAAAAAATACCGTGACCGTGGGCCGTGTTCGTGGTATAACGACACAGTCCACGGTTTTTTTTGGTCAAAGTCACGGAAATACGGTATTGCTCAAATGATCATCCAACCTACCATATCGCTCCCGCAGGGCGTAAGGGATATACTGCCCGAAGAATCTAAAAAGATCGGCGCGGTCGAATCAGGCATCCTCTCCGTATTCGAAAGATACGGCTTCAAGAAAGTAATCACCCCGCTGCTTGAATATGTGGAAGTCCTTTCTCTCGGCATGGGTGAGAATCTCAAGGAGCGGGTGCTTAAGTTCATAGACCCGTCCACGGGCCGTGTCGTGGCCATAAGGCCCGACATAACGCCCCAGATAGCGAGGGTCGTCGCTACCCGCATGCGTGATTACCCGCTTCCCCTTAAGCTCTGCTACAACGAAAACGTATTAAGGTATCAGGAAGTGAATGACGGCAAGAGCAGAGAGGTGCTTCAGATGGGCGCGGAGTATATCTCGTCCGCGGCAACGCCTCAGGCAGACGCCGAGATAATCATAATCGCGATAGAGGCCCTCAGGGAGATCGGGCTTAAGAGCTTCAAGATCGATATCGGAGACGTGGGTTTTTTAAGGACAGTACTTGAGCGGCTTAACGTCTCAGAGCCGGAAAGAAAGCTCATAAAGGACGCTATAGCCATAAAGGACACATCGGGGCTTGAGATAATACTCGATGAGCTTGGCGGCAAGGTCAAAAAAGATGACAGGCTGCTGCTCCTTAACCTGACGACATTCTACGGCGAGGAGGAAGTGATAGAGAAGGCGAGGTCTTTTTCCAGGGACGCCGCCTCCTTGAACGCGCTCCATAACCTCCAGGAGATCGTCGATATAATAACTGAAAAAGGGCTTAAGGATTCGGTTACGATAGATCTGGGCGAAGTAAGGGGCTTCGATTATTATACGGGCGTTATCTTTGAGGGGTTCGCCTCAGGCGTCGGAAAGCCCATACTCAGCGGAGGCAGGTACGACAGCCTCTTTGCCCGGTACGGGTATCCGGCCGCCGCCACAGGCTTTGCGTTTGATGTGGAGCATATCGTCTCCGCGCTCGACAGGAATATATAAAAGGAAGATAGATGGCAAAGAATATCGTAATAGTAGGCGCCCAGTGGGGTGACGAAGGTAAAGGGAAGATAGTCGACATACTCACCGAAAGCGCCGATATAGTAGTCCGTTTTCAGGGCGGCAATAACGCGGGGCATACCGTAATAGTCGGGGAAGAGAAGTATGTCTTCCACCTGATACCTTCTGGCATCCTTCATGCCGGCAAGACCTGCATAATCGGCGACGGCGTGGTGGTAGACCCCGAAGTCCTGCTTAAAGAGATAGAGGTTCTGAAGGAAAAAAACCTTTTCAGGCCCGAAGACCTCCTGATAAGCAAGAACGCCCACCTCATCATGCCCTATCACAAGAAGCTCGATATCGCGAGGGAGAGGCTTCGCGGCTGCAACAAGATAGGCACGACCGGCAGGGGCATAGGCCCCGCCTATGAGGACAAGGTGTCGAGGTGCGGCATAAAATGCGGAGACCTTTTAGATGAGGGGGAATTTAGAGTAAAGCTTAAGACTAACCTCCTTGAGAAGAACCATTACATCAAGACTATCCTCCACGAGGACGGCTTCGAGATACACGAGATCTATCATAAATACATGACTATAGCCCAATCTATCGGGCCTCTTATAAAGAATACCTCCAAGTTCATAAGCGACGCGATCGCTTCCGGGAAGAACATACTCTTCGAAGGCGCGCAGGGCACGCTCTTAGACGTTGACCACGGGACATATCCGTTCGTCACATCGAGCAATACCGTCGCTGGAGAGGCGGCTACCGGAAGCGGCATAGGGCCGTCAAAGATAGACGAGGTTATCGGCATCACCAAGGCCTACTGCACGAGGGTCGGCGAGGGGCCGTTCCCATCGGAGCTTGATGGGCCCGAAGCGGATAGGCTGAGGGAGCAGGGCGGAGAGTACGGCGCGACTACCGGAAGGCCCAGAAGGTGCGGCTGGTTTGACGCGGTGGCCCTTCGATATGCCGCGCGCATAAACGGCCTTGACGGCCTGGTGGTGACAAAGCTTGATGTGCTGGACAATCTCGATACGATAAAGATATGCACCGGTTACAAGTATAAAGGCGAGATACTGGACGAGTTCCCGACAGAGGCAAGCATACTCTTTAAATGCGAGCCTGTTTATGAGGCCCTTGAAGGCTGGAAGGCTCAGACGCAGGGGGTCAAGAGTTTCGATAAGCTGCCTAAAAAGGCCCAGGATTATATCAAGAGGCTGGAAGAGCTTACGGGCGTTAAGGTGACGATCATCTCCGTAGGCGCGAACAGGAACGACGCGATCATCCTCAAGAACCCATTTAAATAAGAAGAGAAGTCCGCTCTATTTAAAAAAAGGCAACCATTGAACCGGTTGCCTTTTTGTTTTTTGCTTATCATCTCAGCCAGGCCCCACTCCGCCCGATTTTCGTTTTTCGATAGCGCTGTCTGATTGACAAAAAAAGGCAGGCGGCCTTTTGCCGCCTGCCTTTAAAATTTCGTTGAGCGTTATATTACTTCTTCTTGGCCTGCGCCGGGGCGAGCTTTTTGCCTTCGAGAGCCTGTATATGCTCCTGTGCCTTCATCCACCATTTGCTGTGGGGCTGTGAAAGCTCCGCGAACTTCTTCCAGCTCTCAATGGCGCTCTTTTTGTCATTCTTTTTCTCGAAAGCCATCGCGAGCCCGTAATGCCCGTTAGCGAGGTTGGGATTTAGTTCAACTGCCTTTTTCTGGCTTTCCAGGGCCTTGTCGAAGTCGCCCTTGTCAAAGTAAGCGAACCCGAGATTGTTGTAGGTCTCCGCGCTCTTGGGGTTGAACTGGAGGACTGTCTCGTACTCCTTTATGGCCTCGTCAAGCTGGCCTTTTAAAGAGAGCTGGACCCCCTTCTCAAAGTGCTCTTTCCCCAGGTCTGCCGCGGGGGCCGCCTCCTGCTGCGCCTGCTCCGTCCCTTTATTTTCCTTTGAACATCCATAAGGCAGTATCGCTGTTATTGCCAGTACGGCGGATAGCGCGATCAAGCTGAATCTGCCTCTTAAAAAGCGTGAGCTGTCCATTAATCCTCCTTTATCTGAAACCAAAGGTCATATATTTCGGTTAGACTAACAAAAACGGCTTTAAAAAGCAAGTTTGTTCTTTAGACCGGCTGCTTACGGACGATATAAGGGATGAAGAAATCGATTTAAATTTGCCGGTCTTCATGGTAGCATACTTTGAATCGTGACTCTCCGAGAAAAGCCCCCAAAAATGGACTGAAAAGGACATTTTTTTCAGGGGCAAATTGTATCCTGGGGAACCCTGAATGCCTTCCAATAGAACCCTAAACTCAAATTATCTGATACTCGGCTTTTTTTTCCTTACCGGCTTGACGGGCCTGGCCTATGAGCTTGTCTGGATAAGGCTCCTGATACTTGCCTTCGGCTCGACGCAGTTCGCCGTTACCACGGTGCTTGTTACCTTCATGGCCGGGCTCGCTCTCGGGAGCCTCATCTTCGGCCGTATAGTAGACAAATACCCCTCGCCTTTAAAGGTCTACGCGGCCATAGAGGTGCTCCTTGGCATCTATTGCGTCCTTTCGCCCGGGGTGTTTTACCTGGTAAAGGCCGTTTACGTCAACTTCGGGGGAGGGGCGGGAGGGGCTGCGGCCCACAGCGCGAACTTTGAAATCTCCCAGTTCATCCTGTCATTCCTAGCCCTTATTATCCCGACTACCCTTATGGGCGGCACACTCCCCGCCCTTGTAAAATACCTTACGGCCAATTCCGGCAGGATCGGCTTCCACACGGCGGTCCCTTACTCGATCAACACGCTCGGGGCGGTCAGCGGCTGCCTGATAACAGGCTTTTTCTCTCTATATGTGCTTGGGGTCAAAACAACCGTCTATACGGCCGGGGCGCTCGACATAATAATCGGCGCGCTTGTGTTTTTCATCTACGGCGGCGTCTCCACGGCAAAGGCGGAGGCGGGCTTCACCGGCACAGGCAGGGCGGAGGCGGGGCTTGACGGCAGAAGAAGGTCTATCGTAATAGCGTCGTTCGCGCTCTCCGGGTTCGCCAGCCTCAGCTACGAAGTGCTCTGGACAAGGGTGTTTTCCCTCGTGCTAGGGTCATCCATTTACGCCTTTACCATAATGCTCGCCACATTCCTCATCGGCATCGGCATCGGGTCGATCATATTCGCCCCGTTCATAGATAAAAGGAAAAACCTGATAGCGTGGTTCGCGGCGCTCGAAGCAATAATCGGGGTAGTAAGCCTTCTATCCATATTCGTCTACCGGGAGCTGCCTTTTATCTTCTTCTCCCTGAAAGAGGCTTTCGCGGCGGAGTTCTGGTTCTTCCTCTTCCTCCAGTTCCTTCTTTGCGCGGCCATTATGATACTCCCGACGCTCTGCATGGGCGCGATATTCCCGCTTGTCGGCAGGATATGCGCGAACGACCTTAAGAGCGTCGGCAAAAATATCGGCGATATATATTTCTTCAATACGGCGGGGTCTATATTCGGCGCGTTTGCAGGCGGCTTCATACTTATCCCTTATATAGGGGTGCAGAACGGGGTTGTTCTCACGGCGGCCCTGAACATCATACTATGCATAGCGCTTTTGAACATATCCGGCGTTAAGTTCGGTATCAAGGCATCGTCCGCCGTCGCCCTTGCGGCGCTGTTTTTCATATCGATATCCGTAATCCCGCCCTGGGAGAAGATGGTCATGACCCTGGGGCTTTATGCCAATCCTGTAAAGGAGAAAAAGGTCACTCAGCTGAAGGCGGGGGAGTTTTCAGACAGGCTTCTTTATTACAAAGAGGGCGTTAACGCCATTATAACGGTAAGGGGCGAGGGGAACGACAACCAGATTATCTCATACCAGGCAAACGGCAAGCAGGAGGCGAGGTCCATATCGGGAAGGCCCTCTGAGGCGTGGTCGCTTCTCGGGCATGTCCCGATGCTCCTCCATAGCGGCAGACCCAGTGAAGCCCTTGTGGTAGGCCTTGGCTCGGGTATAACCCTTGGGGCGATGGAGCTTTATCCGCTGGATCATTTCGATGTCGTCGAGCTTGAGCCGGCTGTTGTCGAAGCGGCGAGGTTTTTCGCCGAGTCGAATAACGACGCCCTTGACGACCCCAGGGTCAAGCTGCATGTCACCGACGGACGGAGCTTCCTTTCCAACGGGAAAAAGAAGTACGACGTGATCGTCTCGGGCGTATCCGACCCGTGGATCACCGGGGTCTCAAACCTTTTTACCTACGAGTACTTCGATGAGCTTAAAAGAAAGCTTAACGACGACGGGGTCGTCTCTCTCTGGTTCCAGAACTACAGGATAACCCCGAGAGAGCTTAAGATCGCGCTAAATTCTTTTGCCAGGGTATTTCCCCATGTATCCATATGGTTCCATTATACGGACACGCTGGATCTGATCGTTGTAGGCTCAAAGGCCCCGCATGGGTTCGATATGGGAAGGCTCGCCGAGCGCCTCTCGATCCCGGCTGTAAAAGCAGGCCTGGCGCGGATAGACATGAAGACGCAGTATGACGTTCTTGATTTATTTCTTATAGGAAATGAGGATTTAAGGAGATATCTCGGGGATGCGGCCATAAACACTGATGAAAGGCCTGTCCTTGAGTTCAGCCTCCCTAAGCTGCTCTACATGGATCCTGCGCTTGGCGTAAAAACCGTAGAGGAGCTCCTTACGTTCACCACGGACATAATACCCCCGGTCAATCTCCCGGAAAGAGAAAGAGAGGCCTTTTACCTGGCCCTCGGAAAGACATTTTACAGGTCTAATTACAGGCTTGGACAGGCGTTAAAGGTCTTTGAGAAAGCCTTTGAGCTAAACCCCCGGAATAATGAGACGATATATTATATCAAGAGCCTCCGTAAGGAGCTCGATATCGAGGAGCCAGTCAAATTTTGACCTTTTCAGGCAGTTGTGATAAAGATAATCCTCTAAGGGGTGTCTAATGGAAAAGCGTTTCAAAAAACTATCAAGGGCCCAGCGATACAATGTGCAGATACTGGGGAAGATCACGCTTGAGAATAATGACGGCCAGGGTGACTCCTATATCTGCAACACGTTAAACGTCAGCCTTTCAGGCGCCCTTGTCGAGACGGGCTCGATAATACCCTTCGGGGCGCTGCTTAAATACTCGTTCTGCATGCCGGGCTTCACGATACCTGTTAACGTGATAGGCGAGGTCGTAAGGGGCGAACGGGAAGCAGACCCTGAGTCGAAGCGGCGACAGGCGGAAGGCGCCGGAAAGGTACAGAGGATCTATCGTTACGGGATAATATTCCTGGATATGAAGGAAGCTGATAAGCGTTCCATGGAGGCTTATCTCATGAACTGGAAGACCGGCCCCCGGATGCCGGACAACGACCGCCCGGAAAAAAATTAAAATATTTTAGCAGACTGCTGAAAAAGTCCATCTGCTTCGTTGTCATCAAAGCTCGTCACTGCGGCGTACAAACAAAGTACGCCTCATTCCTCGCTTCTCGACGCCTCGCAGATGAAGCTTTTTGAGCAGCCTGAACACATCCCCCGGTTTTTCAGCAACCTGTTAAAATAATGTATAAAAAAACGGCTTAAGGATTTCCTTAAGCCGTTTTTATTTGTCTTGTCCCGGCAGGCCTAAACCTTGCCGACCATCCCTTCAAGCCTCTTGACCCTTTCCTCGATAGGGGGATGGGTGCTGAAGAGCTTTATCAAAGAGCCTCCGCTCAAAGGGTTTACGATGAACATGTGGGCCGTAGCCTCGCTCGGCATATGCATCGGAACGCGTTTATTGTAGTACTCGAGCTTCCTTAACGCATTCGCCAGGTACAGGGGGTTGCCCGCAATCTGCGCGCCCCTGAAATCCGCTCCGTATTCCCTTGATCTTGAGATGGCCATCTGGATTATCATGGCGGCGATGGGCGCTACTATCATCATAACTATGCCTACGATAGGGTTGCTGCCCCTGTCGTCGTCTCCGCTCCTGCCGCCGAACATGGAGGCGTAATAAGCGAAATGAGAGATGTAGCTTATAGCCCCGGCTATAGTCGCGGCTATAGTCGCGATAAGTATGTCCCTGTTGGCGATATGGCTGAGTTCGTGGCCGATGACGCCAGTAAGCTCCTCTTTACTGAGGAGCTTCATTATGCCTGTCGTCACCGCTACCGCCGAGTGTTCGGGGTTCCTGCCCGTAGCGAAGGCGTTCGGCGTTTCGTTATCCATGATATAGACCTTCGGCATAGGCATGCCAGCCTTCATGGTAAGCTCCCTTACGATGCCGTAGAGCGCGGGTGACGCTGTTTCGTCGACTGGCTTCGCCCGGTACATAGCGAGCACGATCTTATCGCTAAACCAGTAGGTGCCGAAGTTCATCGCGCCCGCAAGGATGAGGGCCATTAAGGCGCCCTGTTTTCCTCCCACGGAGCCGCCTATCAACACCAGAAAAGCCGTAAGCACCGCCAGTAAAACAGCGGTCTTTAAATAGTTCATTTGAAGATCCTCCTGCTACTAGTATTACATATTTTTAACTTGAATTGAAGCTACCCGCGGAATCCACGGGGAATCTTCGATATGTAAGGAAACAATTTCTATTCGCTCGCTTGAGCCCGCAGCAAGCTGCGGGGAATGTCGCTATGCATATTCAATATAGGGCCGGGAACCGATACTGTCAAGATCCGCCCACAAGGTCTTTTATGGCCTGCCTTACCTCGCTCATGGCGACCCCCGTCTCCATGCAGTAACCCCTCGGCCTTTTGTTTACTATCGCAAAGACCGGCAACGGATAGGAGTCCTGAAGGCCGCTCGTTAAATCCCTCTCGCAAGCCACGGCTATGACCGCGTCAGGCCTGTCTTCATAGACCTTCCTCCTTGCGACCGTCCCACCGGTTGAGATAAAGAGGTTTATCCCGCATTCTTCCATCAGGGATACGAGTTCGCCTATCTCGCACCTGCCGCAGCCAACGCAGTTTTTGACGTTCCTCGTCACCTTTATCTTGCAGTTGTCGAACTGTATTCAGTGGGGCATAAGGATGAGGAGCTTTTCGGGCCTGATTTTTTTGCCCATCATCATTACCATCTGATTGTTAAGTTCTATAAAGACGCGCTCTATCTTGATCTTGGGTATCTTGAGTATGCCGCCGGCCATTATCATAAGCGGGAGGTAGAATTTGACAAGCAGCCATCTTAGCCATTTCGAGTAGAAAGGGAGCCTGCCTTTAATGGCGGCGTTTGTTATGAACGCCGTGCCGCCGAGCAGTAAAACGCTCCCGGCGATAAGTATCCCTCCAAGGACATAAGGAAGCGCCGGATGGATATTCCCGAGCCCTACCGTAGGTATATACCAGAAAAAGAAGGCTATGACCGTGACCAGGACAGCCGATATCCCGAGGAGCGCCAGGAATACCCCTTTCCCGGGCTTATAGGATATGGATTCGGGGCTGCCCTGCCATTTTTCAGAATTATCCATCAAATCTCTCACCAACTCCGACCCTGTAGCCCTGTATAAAATCTCCTGCAGGCAATTTTTTCCGGTTTTCAGGCTGAAGCTCCGTTATCTCAAAAACCCCTTTGCCGCACGCCACACGGATACCTTCCCTGGAAACGCCGACAATTGTCCCAGGCTCCGCTTCATGCGAATTTGTGTCGATCACCCGGCCTGAATGGATCTTTAATTGGCCGTTCAGTGCCGTGTAGGCCCCGGGCCACGGATAAAGCCCCCGCATAAGGTTTTTTATCTCCTCAGCGCTCTTCTTCCAGTCTATGCGGCCGTCCTCTTTTTTAAGCATTGGGGCGTAGCTCGCCTCCGTCTCGTCCTGGGGAGCAGGCTTGATCTTGTCTTCGGAAAGGAGGTCTATGGTCTTTGCAAGGAGGCTCGCGCCGGCATTTGAGAGTTTTTTTGCCAGCTCCTCGGCGGTTTCGTCTTCGCCTATGCCGACTTCTTCCTTAAGGAGCATGGGGCCTGTATCCATGCCCTTGTCCATAAGCATCGTAGTGACGCCCGTGACCTTTTCATTATTTACGATGGCCCAGTTTATCGGGGCTGCCCCACGGTATTTCGGAAGGAGTGAGGCGTGGAGATTTACGCATCCTTTCGTCGGCAGGTCGAGTATGGCCGGAGGAAGGATCCGGCCGTAGGCTACCACCGCCATAAAATCAGGATTTAAACCCCTTAGCTTCTCTATACAGGCGTTATCCCTGATGCTGACCGGCTCAAGCACCTCTATG
>JACRET010000013.1 GCA_016218105.1 Deltaproteobacteria bacterium | reverse complement strand
ATGCATGGACATCGGCGATGCCGAGGATCTTTTCAAGAGGATTCTTGGGGCTTCGCCAGTGCCGGTTGATTACGAAGAAATAATCGGAGATTCGAACGGGTACTATCTGCCGAAAGAAAAGAAGATAGTCCTATCCGACGCACTTACGTCCGAACAGAGATGTAAGACGCTTCTTCACGAGCTTGCGCATCATCTGTCTTTGGAGGAGATCGGGAAAGCCAGAATTGACCGGAACCGCGAGGAACTGATCGCCGAGGGAGCCGCCTATATTGTCTCGGCCTATTTCGGCCTCGATTCGTCGGATTATTCGGTCCCATACGTCGCCAGCTGGGCCAAAGGGGAACTTAAGGAGATCCTTTTAGTCGGAGAGAAGATGCGGAAGGTCTCGGAAAGACTCATAGGGTTGGTTGAGCCTCTTGCCGTGCACGGTATCGGTCAGGCAATCGATGCAGCCTGACCATTTTCCCATTATAGCTATAAACATCGGGTACAGGGAGATAAGAAAATGGTGATATTACACTTGGGTGATATTCACTTCAGGAATGACCTGCTCACAGAGATAGAGAAGTGCGTCGAGTTCGTCACAAGGGCGGCCGAATCTACGGTAAGACCGGATGTGATCGTCATAGCCGGTGACGTTTTCGACGAGAGACAGACCTATGACAGCCCTGCCTTTCTTGCCGCTGACCGGTATATACGCCGTCTCTCGAGAATTGCTCCTGTTCTTATCGTTAAGGGCACGCCTTCTCATGACGGACAGACCCTGAAGTTCTTTGAAAATGAAAGGGTCTATGTGTCAGAAACGCCTGAGCAGGTATTGTTGACACCAAGGGGGTTTGTCAGGTCCAACGGCACTGTTCCAGGGGATGCCAAAGCTCTTTTCTCGTGCATGCCTTCGGTCTCCAAGGCATCCATCGCTGCCATTTGTAAAGGAGGGCTTTCCGAAACCACCCTCACAACTGTCGAGCTGATGCGCGATGTGCTGAGGGGATGGGGCGAGGTCAATGCAAGGGTCGGCTTGGACATCCCTGCCGTGCTTGTGGGCCATCTGAGCGTGACCGGGGCAACTCTTTCAACAGGGCAGCAGATGGTCGGCAGGGAAGTCGAACTCGGAGTCGGCGACTTGAGGACGGCCCAGGCTGACCTTGTATGTCTCGGGCATATACACAAGGCGCAGAACTGGGGGGAGATCTATTATTCCGGCTCCATAACCCGACTGAACTTCGGTGAAGCCGAGGACAAGGGGTTTTGGGTCCACAGATTCGGTTCCGGCAAGTATAAGAAGGTAGTCTCGGAGTTCATAAAGACCCCGGCAAGGGAGATGGTGACGCTGGACTGTGACGCCCTGCCTTCTTCCGATGCCCTCCCTTTAGTACCGGAAGGGGCCTATGTACGGCTCAGGTACCGGGTATCTGAGGAGGATGTGCACAAGGTGGATGAAAAGTCGCTTAGGGAAAAGCTTTCCGTCATGGGAGCCGCCGAGATAACGATAGAAAAAACGGTTACGTCGAGACAGAGGGTAAGAGCCGAAGGCATATCAGGGCTCATCTCGCTCGAAGATAAGCTCAGAAAATGGACCGAGATCTCAGGCGTAAATATATCGGATGGAGTATTCAAAAAACTGGCGGTTCTTGAAACAGATGAGGCGTTTATAGCTCATCCCGAAAGTGTCGCCGTTTGAATAGGAGAAAGGATGAGACCCTTATTCTTGAAACTTAAAGGTTTTAAAGGCATAAGGTCCGGATCAGGGAAAGATGAACTGGAACTGGACATCTCGGAGTGGAAGGGGCTTGTGGCCGTAACCGGTCCTAACGGATCAGGGAAAACTACGGTTCTCGACAACCTCCATCCCTATCGCGTAATGCCCTACCGGGCAGGGAGCTATTCCCCCAAGGCGTTCAGCTTTTATAACGAGTGTTACGGGAGCGACGCTTCCAAAGAGCTTGTCTTCGAGCTTAACAGCTCAAGGTACAGGAGCCTTGTCCTCATAGACTCGGAAAGAAAGAAGCAGGAGGCGTATCTGTACGAGGAGAGAGAAAACGGCTGGAAGGCCCTTTGCGACGGGAAAACCGACAATTACGACAAGTCCGTTGAGGAGCTTCTCGGCTCTCCCCAACTCTTTTTCACAAGCGTCTTTCGTTGTCAGGACGCGGCGAGACTCAGTGATTACACAAAGGGCGAGATAAAGGACATCTTTGTAGAGCTTCTCGGGATTGAATCGTTGAAGGCGAAGAGCCAGAGGGCGAAGGAGAGAAAGGAAGCCCTTGGGAAGGAAGCCGAATGGCTGAGGCGTGAAAAGGAGAGGCTTGCCTCGATTCTTGACGAGGGAAAAAAGGCGGAAGCCGAGGCAAAAAGGCTGGATGGACTAAGCAGGGAGCTTACAAACACACTAAGCCGACTTGATGAGGAGACGGGAGATAAGCAGGCCGAGCTTAGACGAATAGAGGCTAAGGCCGCCCTTGATGCCAAAGCCCTCGAAGAGCGGAGCGCGATTGAACAGAGGGCCAGGGGCGTCAGAGAAAAAATAGGCCGGGTTAAGGACACCCTATCAAGGGCTCAGCTTGTGAAAAACGCTTCGGCTGATGTGAAGCGGTATCATTGCAAGGTAGAACACTTAAAAAAGGAGCAGTCTGCTCTTGAAGCCGCCTTGTCAGGGTTTCAGGAGCGGGAACATGCCTGTCGTGAAGCCGAGAAGAAGCTGCTTATGCTAAGGAAGTCTCTTGACGAGCTTCATATGATGAAAAAGCACTCAGAAGACATTTCGGCCAGGGACCTTCGGTTTGCGAAAGAGACCTCAGAGCTACTCGGGAAAGTCCCTTGCGAGTCGGAGTATCATAAGAAGTGTCCGCTCCTTATAAGCGCCATAAAGGCACAGGAGTCGATCCCCGCGATAATCGCCAAGCTGCAGGTATCAGGTGCTACTGAAGGCAAAGAATACGAACCACAGAAGGAGATCGAACTTCTGCAACCACGGGTTCTGGAATTGACGGAATTGCAGCGACGGATGAAGGAGGCTGTCAATAAAAAGCAGTCCATTTCAAGAGAGCTTGCGGAGGCCGAAGCACAGGCGAGAAAAGTCGGCGAACTGGCAACGCATCTGCCTGAAGTGGAATTTGCCGAATCCATCTATCCTGGACTCGTGAGCGAATTGAAGGACCTTGAAGCCGTGCTTGAATCCTTCATGGCTGATGAGCGCCCTATTGAGAAGGTCAACAGCGCGGAAAAGGAGCTTGGCTTCTTAAAGTCCAAACGCCAGGAATACCTTGGGCAGCTGACGGAGGTCAAAAAGCTGCTCGGGGGTGTAGAGAAAAAACTGGCCGACGGCGAGGCGGCTGAAAAAGAACTGAAGGCGATTGAAGGGCGTCTGGAAGCGTTAAACGAAGATATCTCGGAATGGGCGCTTCTAGAAAAAGCCTTTGGAAATGACGGGATCGTTGCTCTTGAGATAGACGACGCAGGTCCTGCGATAAGCGCCGCCGCCAATGACCTTCTTTCGAGCTGTTTCGGCACCAGGTTCAGCGTCAGGATAGATACCCAGGCGGCCAAAGCCGACGGGAAAGGGCTCAAGGAAACCTTCGACATAACCGTTTATGACGCTTTAAGAGACGAATCGAAAAGCCTGAGGACCATGAGCGGCGGCGAGAAGGTCTGGATCGAGGAGGCTATTACGAGAGCGATCTCCCTTTACAACGCCCGCCGAAGCGGCCGTAAGTACCAATCGCTTTTCACGGATGAAAAGGATGGTGCGTTGGACTTTAAGCGAAAAAGGGAGTTTATCGCCATGAAGAAGCGGGTGCTCGACCTCGGCGGCTACGAAATGGAGTTTTTCATATCCCACTCGCCTGACGTGCAGGATGTCGCGGATTCGAGAATCCAACTGTAATCGGTAATACATAAGTAGACAGTTTTTTTCAGTAGGTCACGAACAAGCCCTCTTTTTTGGGTTTTGCCTTTTCAGGGACTCTTATAAGCACTCGGAGCTACTCCGGTCTATAAGGCATTCCTGAAGGCAATCCCCCTCTAAAGAGGGCTTTTTTTATATATAAGAAAGGGCGCAGTCAACGGCGGAGAGCGGCTTAAATCTAATGGTGCGATAAAAGGAGAGGAAAAATGATACTTAATAAAGAGGCTAAAGTAATAAAAATAATGCCGGAAACCGAGGTCGAGTCAAAGCTGATAAATGGCAAATTGGCTGAGATAATACACGGGGGTTATCGTGTGGAAAAAAGGGCATGGGGAGGGTATATAGTATCTGATCCGGCGCTGAGATTCGAATGGGAAGCAGAGGATATGCTTATAGATGTAAGGAGGTTACTCGGGATGCCTTGAGCATCCCCTTTTTTTTCAGAGAGACTTTGAAAGGAGTACAGGTCATTCTTCTGAGGCCATTGCCTTGGCGATCTTTGCCGCATCCTCTTTTGATCTGCCCCGTGCAATGAGAGAGGCATATATCTCGAACTCTTTTTCCTCGACGGTCTGGCAATGATCGGTATTGATTATTACGACGTTTTCCGGCTGAAGGGTGTTCAAGACGTCTTCGAGCAGTTTGTTTTCGGAAACGTCAACTTCCGGGGATTTATATTCAGTCGCCATATCTTCCTCTCTTTTTAAGGAGATATTACTCAATTTTACTCCTTGGCCAGTGGGACTGTCAAGAACAGGCCACTACGGTAATACATAAATAGAGATTTTCTTCAGTAGGCAACGAACACAAAGCTGCGGGGCTATCCTGCGGCTTTTTTTATTTTCAGGAAAAGGAGGTGGCGGATTGTTTTGTCCAGCGTGCAGAAGCAAGAGGTTCAGGAGATACGGAAGGGGAGATGATGAATTCTTCAGTCCCGCATGTGAAAAGGTCTTCAGGATAGAGGAGATTGAGGTCCCTTCCTGTTACAAATGCGGCCGCGTTATAGACGACTATTCAAAGGCCGTCCGCATGGGCAATGACAAGGACAGGCACGTAAGATGTATGAGGCAGAATAAAAAAGGAGAATGATAATGCTGAAGGCATCGGAGGTCAAGAATTTGATACCCGAGAAGGGGACTTTGGTCCTGTCGTTCAGGATTGCCGAAGATGGCAGACTGAGCGTCATAGTGCACCCGAAGTACCCGGAGGCAAAGATAGAGAACCTGTCTTCCGCCAGGGACGCTATAGAAAAGGCGAAGACGCCCGTCGTCATAACAGCAACACATGAGGATTTGGATGAGAAGTTCATGGAGATCCTTTCACAGACCGTAGCCAAGAGGCAAAGCTTCGAGGAGGCGCTCAAGAACCTGGATGCGAACGTTCAGGAGGCTTTGAAACAGGCGAAGACATCAGCGGATAAGAGGATGGAGGCGGCCAAAAAGACCTCTAAACCCGCGGTCAAAGCTTCGGGTTCCCCGGATATGGAGGCTGAAAAACCCGCGGACGACGGCATTGCCACCGCCAAGAAGGAAGAGGCCAGCGGTACGCTTTCGCTTTTTTCCTAATCAAAAGAGAATGAAAGGAGATTTTAGCATGGCTGAAGTAGAAGTGGCGAAGAGAACGTTTAAATACAACTCGCTCACTCTCCAGGACCCTGACCCCGGCATGGGACCCGAAGAAGTGAAGGCGTTTTATTCATCCATCTATCCTGAGCTTACTCAGGCTGTCATAGAAGGTCCTGAATATGACGATCTGCAGGGCATGACCTACGAGTTCAGGAGAGCCATAGGTACAAAAGGCGGGCGGGCTAGCAAGAAGTATCGTTTAGACCCCGGGGATATCCTTAGGGTCACGGAATCCCGTGTGCCAGAGAATGAACGGCTTCCGGGCCTGTTCTACTACGAGGTCAGGCATGGGGATGACTGGGGACGGCCTGTGACGATGGAAAAACTGGTACTTGTGAACTTCTGGGGGACCGTCGTAGCCGCAGCTCCGCTTGAGCTTAAAGACAGGCTGGAGGGGGAGACGATGCCGGATTACCTCGACCTTACCCCAAAGGAAAGGAGGCTTTTGATCTCGATGGCTACACAATAGAGGTGGATGATGATCACCCTGAACTCTTTTGAAAAGGGCGTCAAGTGGCGCCCTTTTCTTTCAACCAGAGGGAAAACCTACCCGGCTTTCACATCAAGGGAGGCTCAACAAGGGTTTAAAAGGCTGACGCATCGGGTTGATAACGGGACATTGTTCATACCCGTGGACCTGCCGGTCGCTCTGCCGCCTTTCTCCGCGCTGGCGCTCCCGGAGTTGAACGCGCCGGTAGCGTTGTGGCCTCAGGTCGGGTTGCTCGCGGATGAGGAACTGAAGCTCTTTATCAAGGGTGTCGCAAAGGCGATTTTGGCGCTCAAACCGGGGATAGAGATGCGATGGGAAAACCGCACAGACGTTGTGACCGTAGCGATAGCCATGACGACCCGGCTGATGGAAGAGTTAAACGACTATGGATCTACTTTTGGCGAGGGGATTCGAGTGTACGTGGGCGGCTGTGACGGAAGCTCGCTTAGGATGGTAGTAGAGACAAATACGGACATTCTGCCCCTCGTCTACATGAGGGAAAAGAAGACATTAGAGGAGAAGGCAGAACGGATTTCTGGACTTTTCGACGAGGCGGTCAGGCTTTTAGGGACCTTCTGCCTGACCTGGATGGACATCAGAAGCGAGGCTATGGAATTTTACGAGTGGAACATCCTGCCGGAGCTCGAGACCCCTGGTTACTACGACGACGAACAGATCAAACAGGAGCGGGAGTACTACGAGGCGCTCAAGTCCTGCTACCAAAATACCAGGTTCTTCTTGTCACGCAAGGGCATGGAAAAGAGGCTCGAGCGTTTCCGGAGGAAGGTCCTTAAATTCGAGCCGGAAAGCGAAGTCGAAGAAAAATGCCGCAAGTGGTTCATGACCGTCATCGAACTGCTCGAAGACGACATGGCAACGGCCATTAGAGAGATCTATGAGAACGGGTTTCAGGACGATTGTCTGGACCCCAAGTACATGTTCCCCATCCTCTACGATGTCGAAAATGACGCTGTGACCGATTTTTACGAAAGGACGGTAAATGAATCATTGCAGAGCGGCGCATCCATTGGTGTCGTTTGTGATTTGGAGATTCCGCTCAAGAAGACCGACACCGGGATGGAAGTCCGCATATCAAATCTAAAGCACGTTTTACGGGTCCTGGCGCGGCTGTGCCGGGTATTCGGTTTTTCGGCTGATTGAAAGGAAAAAGCTTATGTTGACTGAATATAGACTGGCCGAAGCGATACTGGTCTATTCGGCGGATGGCATGTATGAAAAGAAGCTATATCTGCAAAGGCACGGAGTAGCGGAAAAAGACGGCAGACCCGTGCTCCTCGAAGGGATTCCGTACACGCTGGAGGACCTGACGGCTTTATGCAGGCAGCTTCTACCTGGCCTTGTAACAGAGAGGCTTACGTTCATGGAGGCCGGTGTGCTCGCCTCTTCAGGCTCTGCAATGGGTCCGGATGTGTGGTGGGTTCCCGGCTGTGTAAGACCTGTATTCTTTGAGAATCTGGACATAAAGAGCGGAAACGCCCCGTGGCCGAGCCTTATCTTCGTTGCGCACAAGAGGTCTCTTGAGGTCTACGCGGTTAAGGGATCCAAGAGGCCGGGTCTGAAGACAAGGCTTTATGTAGCGCCTTTCCCCAATATGCGTGGCTCACAGGTCTGCCTCGGAAACAGCCCGGTGCCGGATAAGTGCTTTGAACACGAGGAGTGGGAAAAAGCCTTTTTTGATAGCGGCTTTTCGGAGATTCATGAGGCAAAGCGAGTCAAGACAGACTCCTTGACCGGGTTCTGGGACGATCTCGTCAAATCCGGGGCCAAAAGGTTCCCAGATAAGGAGCTTATTCCGTGCCAGAGCCTCAAAACGGTCTCGGACCTGCTCTCCGATTTAAGGAGGAAGATGGAGCATGGATATTAAGGACAGGATCATACAGAAATCATGCCCGGTCCTCATGGCGCCGAGGTATTCGGAACTGCCTGAAATAGACAGGGGATACAGGTACCTGATGACCGCGGATGGGCTTTGGCTTGAGGCACGAGTTCCGTGGGGGCATTTCAGGTTGCCTCTATGGAAGTCCCCAAGGCCGCTGCCTTACGGGGAAGCTGAGACCGTTTTCCGTCTTGAGAGCGGTTCGATGCCCATGTCCCTGCTGGAACGGTGCATCGATGTCGCCAGGAACAAGGCTGAAAGTGGTTTTGAGTGGGCAGGATGGGTCGTATGGGACGCCGTTGACGGATACCGTCTCATCGAGCCTGAGGTGATTGAAGAGTCCTTTGCCTCGGTCTGCTACAGATATCCCGATCTTGACGGTGCACATCTCGTAATGGACCTCCATAGCCACCCTTTCGATATGCCGTCCTTCAGTAGAATCGATGACCGTGACGACATGGGAGGGATACGCTTTGCCGGGGTTATAAGCTTCAACGCGGATATGAAGCCGAGGCTCATGGTAAGACTCTGCATTGAAGGCAATTTTTTCGAACTGAGAGGGTGAGGATATGAAACACTACATTCATAGCCACATAACCGCCGCCGACCATCCAGTGCAGGTTGCGCTTGTCGGGTGCGGCGGTACCGGCAGCCAGATTCTGACAGGATTGGCGAGGCTCCATTACGCGCTCTGCCGATTGGGGCATCCGGGGCTGTTTGTGTCCGTATTTGACGGGGATGAGGTAAGCGAATCCAATGTCGCACGGCAGAACTTCTCGCCTCTCGATATAGGGCGGAACAAGGCTGTCGTGTCCGTGACCAAAATAAACATGTATATGGGGGTCTCCTGGAAGGGCTATCCCTGCGCCTTTGAGGAAATAAAAACGGTCGACCCCGCGCGCTCACTCATACTCGTGACCGCCGTGGATTCGGCAAAGGCACGTCTGGTCATAGCGCGAAAGGTCCGCAACAACGGTTACGAGTTTCTTTACTGGTTGGATACCGGGAACACGCGCGATTCGGGGCAGGTGATACTGGGTAGTCTCAAGCCGATAGGACAGCCGCCGGGTAAGGACGTTATAGACGCACTCCCTACAGTGGATGCGCTCTATGACCTTGAAAAGGTGAAGGAAAAGGCTCAAGGCCCCTCGTGTTCGCTCGATGAGGCGTTGAAACAGCAGGACCTGCTGGTGAACACCATGGTGGCATCATGGGCAGTCCATCTGCTATGGACAGGCTTCAAGCAGGGACACCTTACGCACCACGGTTGTTTTATCGATCTTAAGAGCATGAGAGTGAACCCACTGCCTGTCGATCCCGGGGCGTGGAAGCGGATCAGGGGTGAATAGGAAAGTAATATAGAGATAGGTATTCTTTTCAGTAGACAACGAACAAAAGCCGTGGGGGTTTCCCTGCGGCTTTTTTTATTTCAGAGAAAGGAGGAAATCGTGGATGAGACGGACAGGCAGGCCGCTTTTGTTCGACTTGTAGGAGGACAGGAGAGAGCGGACAGGCTTCAGTGGATCTGGAACAACTCCTATCCAAGCGGAACGGAGTACGACCGTATTTTTTGGCCTGGGCGCTATAAGACCAAAGAGCGGGTCTTTCGCCTTAAAGCGAGAAGGGACGGTTTTAAAGACGATGAGATTTCGAGTTTTCTGGAATTGTAACCCAAGAAGAAAGGAGATAAGGGAATGGCTGTTGAATTCTACTACGAGCTTACTGGACGCAAGGGAAAGACCCTGTGGGATTCCCTGGGGCAGGAGACTTTTGACGATTCTGTTGCCGAGCAGACCAAGTTTTATGAAAAAGAGGCACATCCGGGCGGAGAATGCCGAGACGCCTTTGTCAACGAATGCCTTTGGAAGGAGCTCGATAAGGGCGACCTTGAGGATATTGTAAAGGGGCATGCTGAGCTTTCCGGGAAGACCAACGATGAAATCAAGGAGTGGCTGCTTTCCAATGAATGCCCAGGAATCGAGGAAAAGGAATACATCGAGAGCTGGGCGTTCGACAGGGCATGTTCTGACGCGCAGACCGGGGTACTTTGGGACCATTTTGATCACGGAGATGACATTGAGGTCGCTATGCAAATGGGGCTTGTCAAATATCCTGACATGGTCAACGGGGAATATGTGGCGAACGAATGCGGGAAGGCCGAAATTCCTGTGGAGGTTGCGAACAGAGTTCTGGCGCTCCGTGAGAAAATGGAAAAAATGCAGGAAGCTGAGCAGAGGCTTGAATCGGCCACGGAGATCAGGAAACTCGAAAGAGAGGCCGCAGCAAAGCGCATCCTTGTAACCGGCTTCTACTGCGATATACACGGCGGCCGATCCGACTATCCCAACCCTTTACCGAGGAATGAAGTACTTGTCTGCCCTTCCTGCAGTCACCCGATCTGCCCAGTCTGCGCCAACTGCTATGACGCCGACCCGAAGACTATAGAAGACGCAAGGAGGTATATGGCCTCATGCGACGAGGTCTCTGGTATGGCCTACTGCGGCGAGTGCGGCGACTGGGGAGAAGGGTTCATGATGAGCTTCTTGAGGCTTATTGGCTGTTCCATACCTCCGGAATACGAAGAAAGGACCTCAAGGCCGAGGCGAGCACGCTTTTTCACCACCGCCAGGGTCTCTGAACTGCCCGACTCAGATGAGATAGTGGCAGAGGTAAAAAGAAGGTTCGAGGAAGGCACCTCGGGCATCATTAAGATTAAGCACACCACAGGCGAGATCTGGGGTTTTCCGGAACGGCATCCCGAGGGCTGGATTGTAACCGTTCTTTATCCGGAAGAGAGGTGAAGCTTTATGAGCTATTACTCGACTATCGGCGCCTTCGAGTTTCGAAGCCGCTTCACAGAGGCTGAACTTAAGGAAGCCTTCAATAGATTCGTTCAAAACCTTACCGGCGAGGAGAGGGACTGCATGGGGATATATGAATTCTCCCGGATCTCCGGGCCCGAAAAGGACGGCCTTTATGAATACGCGCTTGAGATGGGAGACTACTTCGCAAAGCATTATGCGGATAGATACCTTGCCGAGTTCGTCTCAACGGTGATTGCCCTAGGCGAATATGCTCTCGTCGAATTTGACGGAGAAGACGGTGAAAAGTGGGGCTATCTCGTCCTTTCGAACGAGGTCTATGACCTCGCCTATGAGACCCTGGTCAACGGAAAACCACTGCATGAATTTATCGACGAAAAGACCAAAGGCAAGGAGAATTTTCTGGAGGAGACGATCAAACAGGAGACCAAAAGATGATAAAAACCGTGAACGAAGACAGGCTGTTTTCACTTCTGCCCTACTTCTTCGATAACCCATCGTCCGTCGTTATCGAGATAGCCCAGAATGCCCAGCGCTCCGGAGCGACACGGCTGGACATAACACTTGAAAACGGCATTCTGAGGACCTTCGACAACGGGTCCGGCACTGACAATGCAGGACCTCTTTTCGTCCTTGCCGATTCAAGCTGGTCCGAGGAGGTCGAAGAGAATCAAAAACCTGCCGGATGGGGTCTCTTTTTTCTCTATAGCATAGCCGAGGCCGTCATCTTTGCCAGCAAGTTCGGCACCGTTGAAGTTGACTGCCATAGGTATCTCTCGGACGGGACTTACCGTGCCGGTATCCTCTCCAATATAGACACTAGTCGCGGTTTCAGCGGCTTTTCGATAGAGGCCGTGCTCAGGGCCGAGGTAAAAGACAGGATTCTCGAGTTTATCGACAGGCTCAGCTGGTTTCCGCTGGATAGCACCGTAAACGGGCTGCCTGTTGCGCGAAAAAACGCTCAGGATGAATTCGGGAATTACGATATCTGCACCGTATACGAGGGCAACCGCGTATACATAAAGACCTCGAACTTCCCCGACTCTTCGCAGCGTCTTCTGGACAAGCTCAAGACCATCTGGTACGGGATACCCGTTAACACGCGCTGGTGGACAAACCCATCTGTAGTTCTCGATGTCACGGAAGGGACTCCGCTTATCCCGGTTCTTCCATACAGGCAGACGATAAAGCAGGATGAGAAGTTCGATGCCTTCTGGAAGTTCGTTAGAAACGCGGTGGTCGAGCACTCTATGGGGTGCATAAACGGCGCTGAGATCAAGGACGAGAGCCGTCTTAAGGCCCACATGGAGAACATGGAAAGACTCGGCACGCAAGTTGAGATCGACAGGCTCGAAAGGTTCTATTTCGTTAAATACGAGCCGCATCACGACGGTGAGAATATTTTTACCCGCTCAGTACATATCATCGGCAAGGACGATATTTTGCCCATCGATGAGGAACTCGTGCTGATGGGCCTCGATGAATTCTTCACTAAGGAGTCCTTCGACCATGACCACGAGGACATATTCCTTGCGGAGGGTACGATAAAGTCTGTAAATCTCCCGGAGAGGCGTCCCGGCTGGCTTAAGGCCAAAACCGTTACGCGCACAATCAGTGTGACAGTTGAGCCGGGTAGCCTTTACGGTGGCAGGTTCAACTGGGTGAAGGCCTTAATCGAAACCGACTGTAGCATGCCCGTCAAGCTGATAGCCGTTATATCCGACAGTTGTAGCGGCTATATATTCTACTCAGATACTCCAGTGGATGTGTACGACGTGGTTGACCCGGTCTTCGACAATCGGGTGTACAGCGATGAAGGCGATCAATGGGACAGCCAGCGCTGCTACTTCGAGGAGGAACTCCAGAACGACGTCATGTCCATAACAGGCGCTTACAGGCTTCATAAGCTCCTCGACGGACTCCTTGTGGCTGGCATAACGCCGGAAGGAGTGCTGTCCATTGAGGTCAACAGGGCCGGAAAGACCATGACCGTAAGGACCGAGAAAGAGATAAGAGAGGTAAGGATAGAGTAAGTCAATGTAAGAGGCTGGCAGGCCAGCCTCCTCTTTACTTTCACTAACTGAATCGTGTAGTTTGTTGACATAAGGCACACAATGTGATAGGATTAAATCAGATGAAATACTATGTTTGGGATTCGGAAAAGAACCTGAAGCTTAACCGCGAAAGAGGGATAACTTTCGATGAGGTGGTATTCCATATCGAAAATGGGCATGTATTGGATATAGTCGAGCATCATAACCCGAAGTATGAAGGTCAGAAGATATATGTGATTCGGATCGATGATTACGCCTATCTCGTCCCGTTTGAGGAAAAGGAAGACGAGATCATCCTTAAGACCATCATTCCGAGTCGCAAGGCTACTAAAATCTACATCAGTGAAGGTGATAAAGATGAAAAAAGCCAAACTTAGCAGAGATGAGAGGGATATATTAAAGAGCTTCGAGCAGGGAGAATGGAAGTCGGTCAAAGATCTTGATGCTGAGAAGAAAAAAGCCATTGAGGTAGCCCGCGCCACATTCCGTAAGGACCGGCGTGTGAACATCCGTATCTCCACGAAGGATCTTGAGGATATCCGGAAAAAAGCGGTCGAGGAAGGCATACCTTATCAGACTTTGATAGCCAGCGTCCTTCATAAGTACGTTGCTGGCCGTTTAAAGGAAAAAGGGGCTTAGAACCGATGAGGTCAACAAGGCCGGAAAGCCCTTGACCATCAGGACTGAAAAGGAGACAAGGCAGGTAAATCAACGAAAAAGGGCTGGTTTACGCCAGCCCTTTTTTTTATTCTGACGTGCAATGGCATGTTTGAGATTAGATAGGCATTGAAAATTGTGACCATAAACTTTCTCATAAATATCAGATTATTTGCAGTACTCGGGGTGGAGAAAAGGATTACATAACCCGTTCATAGCCTTCTTGAAAAGATACTTTCGTCTGATAAATAGTAAAACGATTGAGCATTTACTTGAACGCCAGCTTCCAGCGCTTCTTCGGATTATCGAAATGGACGCCCTTGGGGTCGAACTGTTCCGGATCGAAGGAACCGTCGACCCACTCAAGCGTTTCCTCGTGTTCTTCGTGGGCGGGATCGGAAATGATTTTTAGAAAATTTTGGTAACCCCATATGCCACCGCAGTCCTCCGGCGGACATGCGCGCTCACCGGCAACGCAGGTCGGGTAACGCAGGCCCTTTTCCCGTGTGAGTATCTTTTCAAGCTTTATCTCATGCGTCCAGTCATCTCCGAAGTCGTATAAATAGGCTGCCTTTGGATTCTTCGGTGAAAAATAGGCCGCTATCTTTTGCTCCCATCCAGGCAGGACAGTCCTTTCGTCGTCGAAAGACTCATCCGGAAATCCGATAGCTACTTTTTTTGACGTGGCGGGGTTTACTACCTCGAACTCGTGCAGATGCGAGTCTGTCCAGCCCATGGAGTCCTGTATGGCGACATGCAGGTCCCAGAAAGTATAGGTCTCAGGAACCCTGATCTTCCGCCAGATTGAGGGACTGATTCCAAGCAAGTTGACTTTGAATTCATAGACGTTCTCGAACTTGTTCGCCATATAGAATCCTTTTCGTGGATTTTTTTTCAGAGTCTTATCTTAGCCAATCCACTTCCACAAGGTCCTTTACTTTTTTAAAATCAGGATCCCCCGTGACTATAACCGCCTTTTCGCGAACAGCGGTTGCTACAACGAAACTATCAGCATATGAGATGGGATAACGCGATTTTATTCTGGCGGCTTCGATGACGTTTTCGAGCGAATTTGGAATGAGCTTTACCGGAAGGCTTGGAAGTATGGTTTCCAGGAAATAGTCCGCCTGCCCTGTGCCCCTTTCCCTTGCGATGATGTAGTAGGCCTCCCCCACATTAATTTCATTCATTATGAGCAAGCCATCATTGGAGTTGGACGACATCAGCTCTACGACTTTTTGATAGTCATCCTCCTTTTGCAGGTACGCCAACATGGCATAGGAGTCAAGCAGTCTTTTTTTCTTCAAGCCTTGCCTCCTCCTTCCGGTCCTTCAGGAGCGCTCTGGTCAATGAGGAACCCTTCTCAAAGATACCGCAAAAGCCTTTCACCGGATCTGCCGGAAGGGGTATGATCTCTGCATGGTCCTTTACGACCTTCAACATGACCTTCTGGCCGGGCTTTATGCCAAGGGCGTCTCTTATCTCCTTCGGTACTACGATTTGGCCTTTTGATGATAAAGTCACTGAGGGCATGGTTTTACCTCTCGTAAATAGTTTTACCAATTAGAAAAAGTATAACGCTTATTCTTAAGTATGTCAATTTATATTATCACGCTGTGGGTAATATGAAGATATAGAGTTTTTTCAGTAGACCACGAATAAAAGCCGCAGGCTCAATTAGCCTCGCGGCTTTTTCTATTTCAGGAATAGGAGATTAGGCCATGTCATTGGAAAGTTGGTTTAGCTAACAATTAATTACCCTTAGGAGGATGTGATATGGACAATACAAACGGCTTTATACGTGAGATCGAGCGGGCCGATTCGACCGTTCTTGCCGAGCTTACTACGCTTTTGGGCCCCAAGTTCAAATTCCCGAAAGCCGGTGTGATACGTTCAGGGATCATGGTCCCGAAGAGCACGTGTTCGGCGGACGATATCAGGCTGTACGATTCGATGGTCGCGGAGGGACGCTCCTGGGACGAGATCGAGGCAAAACTCGGCCTCGATAAGGACAGGAAAACCAAGTTGATACCGAAAAACGTGGACTACTTTTCGGTATTCCCTGGAGACTGCGTAAACCAGGAAAACGCGAAAAAGCTCCATAGCCTTTATGGAGACAAGGACGGGAAGCTGAGGAGTTTTCCTGTGGTGTTTCCGGTAAACGAGTGGTGGAACATACTGCCCCATTCATTAAGGTGCTACGGCAATAACGGCCTTAAGTACAAAAGCGACTTCAAGCTCGTAAAGGACAAGAATGGGGAGGTCGTAGACGCGGGCAGGGTCTGTACTTTTCCGGTGGACGCCGTTCCAGGCAAGAAGGTCTTCGGGGGAAGGGCATGGGACGAAAGACCGTGTGAACCCGAGATTTGCTCCGAATATCAGGCCGGCGATTGTGCGTTCGGCGGCGCCATACAGTTCTACATCCCAGGCATTCCGGGCGTTGGCCTTTGGATGCTCCCGACGACATCATGGTATTCCCTTGTGGACATAAAAAGCTCTCTGGAGCTGGTGTCCAAAATAACAGGAAACAGGATTACAGGTACGTTCGGGGGCAAGCCCATCTTCCGTATCCGGAAGGTAAGAGAGGAAATATCTCGGATCGATACGAAGACGGGCAAGGCGATTAAGACCTCCCAGTGGCTCATAAAGCTGGAAGCCGACGTGGATATGACCGAGCTTGCGGCTGCTTGCGAACCCGGCAGGGTCATTTCCGCCGGACTTGCCGCTGCCAATATGCTGGCTCCGTCAGTTGCTCAGAGCCAGGCTCATACAGAAAACAAGGGTATAGTCGAGCAGGCCCATCAGGTCTGTACATTTCCCGGTGCAAACGATAACGGCATCGAATCCGAGTCTGCTGAAACCTCCGTTTCCAAAGCCTCTTCCGAACCATCGGCGACGGTTTTGGAAGAGAAGAACGGAGAGAAAAAGCTGTCCTCTTCCGCCGAGTTTCTATGGAAGTCGCTTGCCGGTTTTTGCAAGTCGAAGGCAGAGGTAAAGGGAAGACTCAGGGAACTTTGCGGAGTGGACTCGTTTTTCGCCCTTACGGACATGCAGGCCAGGGAGGCCCTGAATAAGCTAACAGAACAGGATGCTTCAGAAATACTAAAGCAGGCTTATGTTGGTGGGAGGTGAACATAGTTACGCATAAAGTGCGTGGAGGGTATTCTGATGATAGATGAAGAAAAATTGAAGCATGCAAGAACGGTAAATCTTCCGGCATTTCTCGAAGAGGAAATGGGATTGACGCCGGTTGCCATTGAAGGCAGCGGCAGGTTTTACCTGAGCCCGCTGGGAAGCGAAAAAACACCGTCCTTTCATGTCTCATACAAGGACGGGGTCTGGCTTTGGTTCGATCACAGGACCGCTGAGAAGGCTGGTGGGGACGCCATCGCGCTCCTTCGCAGGCTCGGCTATTCCTTTAAGGAATCGGTCGACAGGCTTGCCGGTTTCAACAGTTGTCATAACGTAACGGGCACGACGCAAATAAAAGGCATATCGCAATGCGATACACGGAAGGAGCAGTCCTTCGATGGGAAGGCCGTAAAGCTTGAGAAGGCGCTATACGCTCGAGAATTCTACGCGAGGCTTCCGGATTCCGGGTCTACGGTCGAGAGGTATTTTACCGAACGGGGCCTGGCTTATCATCCGGAGATCGGAGCACGGCTGTATGTGGATTTCAAGAACTCGACAAAATATCTGGCAACGCCTGCGCCATATCCTTCAGAGATTAGAGGGATAGAGCTTAGAGAGCATTTTCCGGCGCACATGGAATTGTCAGCCGATTTCAGGAAGAAAAGGAAGTGCTACGGGGTCAAGTCCCTCTGGGTCTTCAAAAGGGACCAAAGCCGGTTGCTGGTGACGGAGTCGATACTCGACGCCATCGCAGGCGAGAAGCTCTTTTCCATGCCTGATGCCACGCTTGTCGCCCTGAACGGCGTCGGGCAGGCAGCGGAAATCGAAAGGCTCCTGAAATATGTGACGCCTAAAGAGGTTTTCGTAGCCTTGGATAACGACGACTCCGGGCGCGAGGCAGGAAAGATAATAAGAAGAATCCTCGAGACGAACAGGGTGAAGGCAGTTTTCCCTGAATTCAATGGGAAGGACCCTCTAAGGGCGTATATGAGCAGGGCATCAGATGTCGAGGCGAAACGATCATGAGATGAGGTGAAATATGGCAAGGTTGGCGTCTCAACAAAAAATGGGGTTCTATCCGACTCCCGAGAAGACCCTTGAAGCGATAACAAGGCGTATTTGCCGGAAAGAAAGTACGTACTCTAAAAGGCGTCTCCATCTGCTGGACCCGTGTTGCGGAGAAGGCATGGCGCTTTACGATGTTCAACTGCACATGGGAGACAGGTCGTATTACGGGTGCAAGGCCTGGGGCATGGAGCTGGACGTTGAAAGGGCCGCTCAAGCATCGCAGGTCTTAAACGAAGTTGTCCAGGGCTCCATTTTTAATACGAGAATAGAGCCTGAGGGGGCTTTCGGGCTTTTGTGGCTGAACCCGCCGTATGATACGGCCTGGAACGGGGAAAGGGAAGAGATGCTGTTCCTTAAGCACTGCGTCAAGTGGCTTTGCACTGACGGGGTTATCGTCTTCATCGTGCAGGAACACATACTGATGAACGAGAAACATCGCATATGGATAGCGTCCTATTTCAAGGACTGCGCCGTATACAGGATAGTCAGGGACGAGTTCCCGATCTTCAAACAGGTGGTTCTTATAGGCAGGAAAAAGGCTTTTCGCTCTGATGCAGGCGACCTTATCCCAGATCCTCCATACCAGTATATAGACGAGGCTGAGGGGCTTCCTTTTTTCGATGTGCCGTCTACCGAAGGGCCAGCCGTTTTCGAAGGGGAGGCCATTGTCTCTGATGAAGACATAAAAGATCTGCGCGAAGATGTGAAGGTTAAGGTCGAGGGGCTTTTCAAGGACAGGCGGCTCCGTAAGTCATTGAGCCCGATGTTCCCCCTCAGAAAAGGACATCTT
>JACRET010000018.1 GCA_016218105.1 Deltaproteobacteria bacterium | reverse complement strand
GTGTAGATGATGCAGGAGACCCCCAACCCCTCAAGCTTCCTGGCGAGGTCTACCGCCCTCTCTTGGGTTACGGTAACCCAGCCTTTTATCGCTACGTAGCCGTCCTTCGCGTCTATGCCCACGGCGATCCTGCCCGGGAACCTTCCTGTAAGCTCTTTAAGGAGCTGAGGGTTGTCGTAAGCGGCTGTGCCGATGATGATCCTTCTTATCCCGCCTAAGGAGAGGTACTTCTCCGCTGTCTTTAAATCGCGGATCCCGCCGCCGATCTGTACGGGGACGTTTACGGACTCGGTGATCCTTTTTATCACTTCATAATTCTGCGCGTTACCCTCGACGGCGCCGTTCAGATCGACGAGATGGATAAATTCGGCGCCTGCGGCGGCCCAGTTTTTGGCGACGCTCGCGGGGTCGTCCGAGTATATCGTCTCGGCGTCCATCCTCCCTTGAGTGAGACGGACGCACCTTTTATCTTTAATGTCTATGGCCGGGAATATGAGCATGATTTTTCCTAACTCAGGTCGCTGAAATTCTTTAATAGTTTAAGCCCTGCGCTTTGGCTCTTTTCGGGGTGGAATTGACAGGCTACTATATTGTCCTTTGAAATACTGCTGGTAAACTCTATCCCGTATCCCGTCTTTGTAAGAGTGACAGAGGCGTCCTCGGGCGCCGCGTAATAAGAGTGGACGAAGTAAAAATAGGTATTATCGGCGATACCCTTTAGCACAGGGGACTCTTTCGCTATCTTTATTTCGTTCCAACCCATGTGCGGGATCTTAAGCTCTTCGCCAGCATCATCTTTTGAAGGCGTAAAGCGGACTACCTTGCCCTTTATGAGGCCGAGCCCCTTGTGCGCGCCGAATTCCATCGATTCTTCAAACAGGAGCTGCAGGCCGAGGCAAATACCTAAAAAGGGCTTGCCCGATTCCACGGCTTTTTTTATGGGGTCGACCAGGCCGTAATCCTCAAGGTTCTTCATGCAGTCCTTGAAAGCCCCGACGCCCGGCAGCACCACATGGCTGGCGTCTTTTATGGCCTTCGGGTCGCGAGTGACTATGGGCGCCGCGCCGATCTTCTCAAACGCCTTCGCCACGCTCCGGAGGTTGCCCATATCGTAATCGATAATGGCTATCATATAATTATAGCTTGCCTTTTGTGGAAAGTACGCCTTTTATCCGGGGGTCTTTCGCGACAGCGGCAGAGAGGGCGCGCCCCAGGGATTTGAATATGGATTCTATGGAGTGGTGGATGTCCATTCCGTAGTGGAGCGTGACGTGAAGGTCGAGGCCGGCGGTATTCGAGAACGCCTTCATGAACTCCTGCAGAAGCCCCATATCAAAGGTATCCACCATATGCCCGTCTATCATGGCCGATATCATCTTCTTTGATACGGCAAAAGAGTCCTTCGTGGTATTGAATTTGAAATAGGGGCGGTTACTTATATCGAGCACAACCGTAGAGAGCGCGTCCATCATCGGGAAGTCGAAAGATGCGCATCTTTTAATGCCGGAGTTGTTCCCGAGCGCCTTTTTTACCGCCTCGCCAAGCACTATCCCCACATCCTCTATAGTGTGGTGAAAGTCCACTTCCACATCGCCATTGGCCCTGATCTTCAAGTCAAAAAGCCCGTGTTTGGCGAAGTTCGAGAGCATGTGGTCGAAGAAGGGGATAGGGGTCTTTATGTCCGCCTTCCCGCTTCCGTCGAGATTTATTTCAAGCTGTATATCGGTCTCTTTAGTCTTTCTGGTTACTTTGGCTTTCCTGGCCATCTAGTCTCCTATTGCTATCGCATTTTTGCAATTTTCAATAACGTTTCCAGAAGACTGTGCGCCTTCATCTAACAGGCTGGCTGAAAAAGTCCATCTGCTTTGTTGTCTTCGACGCTCGTCACTGCGGCGTACAGACAAAGTACGCCTCATTCCTCGCTTCTCGACGCCTCGCAGCTGAATCTTTTTGAGCAGCCTGAATAAATTCCGGGTTTTTCAGCAACCATCTAAAAGTTCCGGTTAAAGGCGCTTTAGCATCGGGCGGTTCAGCTCTTTTTTCTGTTAAGCCTCGCCCCTGCGCTCAGTCCGTGCGCCTCAAGGCCTTCGATATCAGCGAACCGCTTTACCTTCGCCCCCAGCGAGTCTATGGCGGCGGGAGAGAAGTTTATAATGCTCGTCCTTTTTATAAAATCCCAGACACCAAGCGGGGAAGAAAACCGCGCCGTGCCCCCTGTCGGGAGGGTGTGGTTCGGGCCCGCGAGGTAATCGCCCGTAGCTTCAGGCGTGTTTTTTCCCAGGAATATCGCCCCTGCGTTCCTGATCTTTCCCATGAGCTCGAAGGGGTTGTCGACAAACAGCTCCAGATGCTCCGGCGCGATGCTGTTGGAGATCTCGGCGGCCTCGCTTAAATCCTTCGCTATTATGATGATGCCGTAGCGGTTAATAGAGGCTTCCGCGATTGCGCGCCGCTTAAGCTTTTTGACCTGTTTCGCCACCTCTTTCGAGACCTTCCCGGCGATATCCTTTGAAGTGGTGATCAGAATGGAAGATGCGAGCTCGTCGTGCTCCGCCTGTGAGAGCAGGTCCAGAGCTATCCACGATGGGTCGCCCGTGCCGTCGTTTATGATAAGTATCTCGCTTGGGCCCGCGATCATGTCGATATCCACGGAGCCGAATACAAGCCTCTTGGCCGTAGCCACGTAGATATTGCCGGGCCCCGTGATCTTATCGACCTTCGGTAAGGACTGCGTCCCGAAGGCGAGGGCCCCGATGGACTGCGCGCCGCCGACCCTGAAGACCTTATCGACCCTGGCGACCCTGGCGGCCGCAAGCACGTAAGGGTTGATGCCGTCTTTCCCCGGAGGCGTCACCATTATGACCTCGCTGACGCCGGCGACGCGGGCCGGTATCGCGTTCATCAGTACGGTTGACGGGTACGCGGCCTTTCCGCCCGGCACGTAAATGCCCGCCCGCTCAATGGGAGTTACCCTTGAGCCCAAAACCGTCCCGTCCTCTTCGGTCACGAACCAGGAATTCTGGACTTGTCTATTGTGGAATGATTCTATGCGCGATGCCGCAAGCTCTATTAAAGAAAGGTCTTCTTTCGGGATTTTTTTGAGGGCGGAGTCCAGCTCTTTTTCGGTTACGAGGAGTTTCCCCCCCACGTCAGCGCCGTCAAACCTCTTCGTGTATTCGACGACAGCGCTGTCACCGTCCTTTTTGACGTCGGCGAGGATCTTCTTTACGGCTTCCTCCACGGCGGAAGTGTCGGAGGAGCCTCTTTTCAAGATAGAGGCTAGCGTCTGCCGGAAGTCTTTGTCTTTAGATTCGATGAGGCGCATGAGCAAAAGGGAGTTGAATGTTTTTTACTTCCTGGCGTTACCGGCGACTGCCTTTGTGAGCCTGTCTACAAGGTCTTTTACGCGTCTGGGCTTTGTCTTGAGGCTTGCCCTGTTGCATACGAGCTTCGATGTTATCTGCGTTATGGTCTCTACCTCGACAAGGCCGTTCTTTTTTAAGGTTTCGCCTGTCTGAACGAGGTCTACTATCCTCTCGGAAAGATTAAGGAGCGGCGCAAGCTCTATGGAGCCGTAAAGCTTGATTATCTCGACCTGTATGCCTTTATTCAGGAAGTATTTCAGGGTGATATTCGGGTACTTCGTCGCCACCCTTATGTGAGTCCAGTGCCTCGGGTTGTCGTTGGAGCTTAATTCTTTGGGCTCGGCCACCAACATCCTGCACGCGCCGATTCCTAAGTCTAGCGGCTCGTACAAGTCCTTGGACTGCTCCATAAGGACGTCTTTACCGGCGATCCCTAAGTCCGCGGCCCCGTACTCTACATAGGTAGGCACGTCCTGGCTTCTTATTACCATGAACCTTAAGCCTTCCGCAATGTTTTCGAATATAAGCTTCCGGTCGTCCGCGAGGATCTCGCTGAAATCCACCCCCGCGGCCCTGAAGAGCGTGGCGGCTTCTTTAAGTATCCGCCCTTTCGGAAGCGCTATGGTGAGTGTCTCTTCCCAGGTCTTCTTCATTCCTTTGTCCTCTCGATCTTCGCTCCGAGCGCCTTGAGCTTCTTCTCGATATTCTCATAACCCCTGTCGAGATGGTATATCCTTGATACCTCGGTCTTGCCCTCGGCTACAAGGCCAGCGAGTATAAGCGAGGCGCTGGCCCTTAAGTCGGTAGCCATCAAAGGTGCTCCGCTGAGCCTCTTGACGCCCCTTACGACCGCGCACCTGCCGTCTACGGTTATGTCAGCGCCCATTCTTTTGAGTTCGCTGACGTGCATGAACCTGTTCTCGAATACCGTCTCCGTAATGACCGAAAGCCCGCTCGCTATGGTCATCATGGACATTATCTGCGCCTGCATGTCCGTAGGGAATCCCGGATAGGGGATGGTCTTTACGTCTATGCTTCTTATCGGCCAATCTCCGATTACCCTTACGCCATTTTCTTCCTGGTTTACCTCGGCCCCGGTCTCTTTAAGCTTTTGGTTGAGCGAGTCGAGATAATTATACGGGCAGTCTTTTATGAGGACGTTGCCCCTGGTCATGGCTGAAGCCACCATAAAGGTGCCTGCCTCTATCCTGTCGGGGATTACCCGGACATTTACGGGCCTTAATTCCTTCACGCCTTCTATCCTGATGGTGTCGGTTCCCGCGCCGCTTATATGCGCGCCCATCTGATTGAGCGCATCGGCAAGGCATACGACCTCCGGCTCCAGCGCCGCGTTCTCAAGCGTAGTCATGCCGTCGGCATGCACCGCCGCCAGCATAAGGTTCTCCGTGCCGGTAACGGTAATCGTGTCCATGTATATCTTCGCGCCTTTAAGTTTGTTGGCTTTTACTTCTACATAGCCGCTTTCGATAGCGATATCGGCTCCCATCTGCCGTAACCCTTTTATGTGAAGGTCTATCGGGCGGGCGCCTATCGCGCATCCGCCTGGAAGGGATACGCGCGCGCGCTTGAATCTCGAAACAAGCGGCCCGAGCACCAATACCGCCGCCCGCATCGTCTTTACAAGCTCGTACGGCGCTTCGGGGCTTGCAACGTCCTTTGTACGTATCTTAAGGGTGCCTTCGGGTGAGTCGGAAGCGATCTCGGAGCCGAGATGGTTTAAGAGGATTTTGAATGTTTCAATGTCCCTGAGCTTCGGGACGTTTGTGATCGTGTTCCAGCCGTCTACAAGTAGGGATGCCGCCATAAGCGGCAGTACCGCGTTCTTGGCCCCGCTTACGGTCACTTCACCTACAAGGCGGTTCCCGCCTTGTATTACAATTTTATCCATAGCTTCTTCTTTATTCCGCTTAAAGTTGTAAAAGGCTTCTTGCGTGTCGCCACAGCCCAGGGGCGATCTTTATACAGCGGCCCTGTTTTCCGAGTTCTTCAATGCCTCTGTCTGATAATAAGCGATGATATTGTCCGTAAGCTCCGTCAGGTCGCCTTCCATTATTTCATTGAGCCTGTGGAGCGTCAGCCCGATCCTGTGGTCTGTGACGCGGTTCTGCGGAAAATTGTACGTCCTTATCTTCTCGCTCCTGTCTCCCGTGCCGACCTGGGTCTTTCTGTCCATGGCTATTTTTTTCTGCTGTTCCTGCACCTTCATATCGAGGATCCTCGCCATGAGGACCTTGAAAGCCTTGGCCCTGTTCTTGTGCTGGCTCTTTTCTTCCTGGCAGGCGACTACGACGCCCGTCGGGATATGGGTCATCCTCACGGCCGTCTCGACCTTGTTTACGTTCTGGCCGCCGTGGCCGCCGGAGCGGTAGGTATCGACCCGTATGTCTTCCATCCTGACGTCCACCTCGACCTGGTCGGCTTCTGGCATGACCGCAACCGTAACGGTGGACGTGTGGCGCCTTCCGGATGCCTCGGTCTCGGGCACCCGCTGCACCCTGTGGACGCCGCTTTCATATTTAAGCCTCGAATAAGCGCCCTTGCCTTCGATGTTGGCTATGACCTCTTTCATGCCATTCTGGCCTGTGGGGTTTGAGTTCATTATCTCGACCTTCCACCTGTGCAGCTCGGCGTACCTAGAATACATCCTGAAGAGCTCGGCCGCGAACAGGGCGGATTCATCCCCACCGGCCCCGGCCCTTATTTCAAGGATAACGCTCTTGTCGTCGTTAGGGTCCTTGGGGAGGAGCATTATCTTGACCTGGGACAACAAGTCGTCCTTCTTTTTCTGAAGGATAGGTATCTCCTCTTTGGCAAGCTCCCTGAACTCCTCGTCCTTGCCTTCAAGGAGGAGCTTGTTTTCGGCCAGCTCCTTGTCGGTCTTCTTGAGTTCCCGATAGACCTCTACGATATCGCTTATGGATGAGTGCTCCTTTGCGAACCTCTGGTATACCTCCTGGTCTCCGACGACCTCCGGTTTCGCCAGAAGCTCGGCCAGTTCCATATACCTTTTTTCAACGTCTTCGAGTCTCTTCTGTATCATAATAAAATGTTCCCGGCGCCTTTAATCTTTAACTCTCTCAAGGGCACGCCTCTGAAAAAAAGCAGGGCTAAAGGCTGGTGAATTTTTTACGTATCTCTTTGGGTTTTCCGCAGGTCATATCGCCTTCGCCGCATGTTCCCCTTACGCAGGAGGGACCCGATTCCCGGAAGATGAAAGGCGCCCTGTTCTTCGCGAGCTTGAGCATTAATGTCGCCATCTCCCTTATCTCCCACTGGGCCCTTTCGCAGCAACGGAGGCTGAAGAAGTGCAGAAGCTCCCTTGCGTTCATAGTAACAATAATCTTTGTGCATGCGGCGTTCGGAAGTATAAAACGGGCGTCCTCAGCGGGGACACCCTCTGCCACAAGCTCGCCGTATAACTTGTAGATGGATTTGACCGCGTCCTCGAACCGCTTGTTCCTGCCGTCATCATCCTTAATGGAAGCGGGGACGACGTACTCAGGGTCTTTTACGGTAACGTACCTCTGGCTTTGCTGTGAGTAAGACGCGACGCGATGGCGGACAAGCTGGTGGGAGGTCGCCCTTGAGATGCCCTCTATTCCAAAAGTGAATGAGGCGTGCTCAAGGACGGACAGGTGGCCCATTTTCAGGATTTTTCCGAGAAATTTTTCGTAGGATATGCCCTGAACTTTATCGTCGAGTTCACTAATGGAGTTGTCCGAATAGCAGAGCCTCGCGGCCATGCAGACCGTTTTTTCAGGTTCGGGGGTCGAATTGAGGAGTTGTACCTTCAATTATAATCCCCCGGCCCTTACGCTCCCTTGTTCCTGCGGTATTTCGCGTTGAACTTCTCGATCTTGCCCGCGGTATCCATGAACCTCTGCTCGCCTGTGAAGAACGGGTGGCAGTTGGAGCATATTTCGACAGAGATACCATTTTTGGTCGAGCGTGTCTCTATCACATTGCCGCAAACGCAATGTATCTTGGTGGGCTCGTACTTCGGGTGAATGCCTTCTTTCATCTTGAAATCCTCCTTCTTGTTTTCCTGCGGCCTTTAAAACGAAAGAACACCCAAAGGGCAGTCCTTCCCGTTTGCCCGGCGGCCAATACTTTAATAGTTAATATTAACAACTATGTATTTGGAGTGCAAGGAAAAAAGCAGCGTTAAAAAACAGGGGTTTCCGGCTCTCTCTGGGCTAAAGGCAACTAGTTGAAATATCAGGCTTTTAGTCCCAGGGAGGCTTGGGGCCCCAGCGACTTGTTATTTGCTCATCGATTCCAGGAAGGCCTTGTTTGAGGGCGTATGCTGGACCTTGTCGAGCAGGAACTCCATCGACTCTATCGGGTTTAGGGGCTGTACGACCTTTCTTAAAATCCAGATCCTGTTGAGCGCCTCTTTTGTCAGGAGAAGCTCTTCTTTCCTTGTGCCGGACTTGTTGAGGTCTATGGCCGGGAAGATCCTTCTCTCTGAGAGCTTCCTGTCGAGAACGATTTCCATGTTGCCCGTTCCCTTGAATTCTTCGAATATGACCTCGTCCATACGGCTTCCGGTATCTATAAGGGCTGTAGCCATGATGGTCAAGCTCCCGCCCTCTTCGATGTTCCTTGCCGCTCCGAAGAACCTCTTGGGCTTATGGAGGGCGTTTGAATCGACGCCGCCTGAGAGCACCTTTCCGCTTGGAGGCACGACCGCGTTGTAGGCCCTGGCGAGTCTTGTTATGGAATCCAGGAGGATAACGACGTCCTTCTGGTGCTCTACAAGCCTCTTCGCCTTCTCGATGACCATCTCCGAAACCTGCACGTGCCGCTGTGCCGGCTCGTCGAATGTTGAGCTTATTACCTCGCCTCTTACGGACCTCTGCATGTCGGTGACCTCTTCAGGCCTCTCGTCTATCAGGAGTACCAGCAGGACGACCTCTGGATGGTTGGTCGTTATGGCGTTTGCTATCTTCTGCAGGAGTATGGTCTTACCGGCCCTCGGAGGCGATACTATAAGGCCCCTCTGCCCTTTGCCGATGGGTGTGAAGAGGTCCATGATCCTCATGGACATATCGCTATTGGGGGCCAGTTCCAGGTTTATCTTTTCCTGCGGATATAAAGGGGTAAGGTTGTCGAAGAGGATCTTCTCTCTGGCTACCTCAGGGTCTTCATAGTTGACTTTTTCCACTTTAAGGAGGGCGAAGTACCTTTCCCCTTCCTTCGGAGGCCTTATCTGGCCGCTTACGATATCGCCTGTGCGGAGGTTGAATCGCCTTATCTGCGACGGTGAGACGTATATGTCGTCAGGGCCTGGGAGATAGTTGTAATCAGGCGCCCTTAGAAAACCGAAGCCGTCAGGGAGGGTCTCAAGCACGCCCTCTCCGTATATAAGGCCGTTCTGTTCGCTTTGCGATTGAAGGAGCGCGAATATGAGGTCCTGTTTCCGCATGGACGTCGCGCTCTCTATATTATATTTTTTTGCGAGCGTTGTAAGCTCGTTGATTTTTTTCTCTTTTAACTCTTTGAGGTTCATAAATACTCCTGTGGGGGTTTTGTGATTGGATTGAAATTAGCGGTTTTTATTATTTTTAAACAGTCATTGTCCTTATGAAGGATAACCCGTCCCGGCGTCTCCAGTATCGGAGACTATCCGAAGTGAGTGAGCAGGACTTGAGCCTTTTGAGGGTTCATTTTAGCCGCGTTCCAGGGCCAGGGGGTTTGGGTAAACAAATTGACTGAGTTTTTAAATCCGCGTAACCGGCAATCCGCCGGTATTTGCAAGTAGGGATAAACCCTATGTTGGTTTATTTTTTAAGTTTGATTTATGAGAGATAATTCACTTATCGGGTTATTTCCTCTAGGCTTAATCGTTTGGATTGAAGCTTACGAGGTATGAGTTACACCATGACTATATTTGAAAGGTATTTCCACCTTAGCACGCTTAGTAGAAGCTGTCAACCCCTTTTTTGATTTTTTTTAAGCTCTAGAAAAAGCGCCCTCGTCCGCTCCAGCGTCTCAAGGGGCGTGCCGTTATTTTCAATCACATAATCGGCGTATCCCGCCTTTTCCTTTAACGGAAGCTGCGCCGCTATCCGCCTCTTCGCGTCCTCCGCCGATAGATTATCCCGTTTTTTAAGCCTCCCTATCTGCACTTCAGGGTCTACATGGACGACGATCAATTTATCAACGCAGTTGTGTATCCCGGCTTCTATCAGTATCGCGGCGTCTACTATTATCAAGGCGTCGCCGCCGTCAGCCCTTTTGATCTCCTCAATAAGTTCCCTGGTGCGCTCGATGATCCTCGGATGCGTTATTCTGTTGAGTATTTGAAGCTTCTCATTGTCTGAAAAGACTATGGACCCGAGTTTTTTCCTGTTGAGCGTGCCGTCCTCCAAAACAACGTCAGGGCCGAATTCCTCCACGATCTCTTTATACGCGGGTTTTCCGGGCTCGACCAGCTCCCTTGCTATGACGTCAGCGTCTATCAGATGCGCGCCGAGCCTTTTAAGCTCCCCTGAGACAAGGGTTTTACCCGATGCTATCCCGCCTGTCAGGCCTGCGACCATATCAATTCCCGCATGGATATCCGTCATTTTAAGTAAGTGTGATGAAGCTTAACTGCCTGCCTGTCCTGCCGTTGTCTTTTCTGTAGGAGAAGAAAAGGGAGCTGTTGCACGAGGTGCATACAGGCTCAAAGCTTATATTCTCTTTTTTTACTCCCAATGTGAGTAGCTCTTTCACATTGGCGAGGCCGATATCGAGTTTAAAGCCGTCACCGTCCTTTTCAATAAAGGAGGAGGTGTCCTTGAATGTTTTTCTGAACTCCACTGCGACGTCTTCCCTTACCGAATAACAGCACGGCCCGATGTAGGGGCCAAGGGCGGCGATAATGTCGGCGGGCCTTGAATTAAATTCCGAGCGCATGGACGCGATAGCTTCCTTTACTATCCATTTTGCGGTGCCTTTCCAGCCCGCGTGCACGGCCCCGATACAGTTGTTCACGGGGTCGTGGAGGAGGATCGGCAGGCAATCGGCCGTAAGCATGCCGATGGGTATGCCCTTAAGCCTTGTGACAATGGCGTCGGCGTCCGCCTTTGAGCCCCCTCCGGTCCCGTCTAAAACGAGTACGGAATTTCCGTGCACCTGGTTTACGGTCGTTATCTCATCGGCATTGATGCCGAACGCCTTCGATATCAGCCCTTTGTTAACCGCGATATTCCCGGCGGTGTCCGAGTCCCTGGCGTCGAAGTTGAGGGTGTCGAAAGGCGCGCTGCTTACCCCGCCTGTTCTGGAAAGAAAAGCATGCGCTATGCCGTCCCTCTCCAGGAGCGGCGAGGAGATGTATTTTATTTCGCCCTTTGAGCGCATAATCAAATATTCTCTTTCAGTTTTATGTTTTGGGCCGCGCCTTCATAAAAGGCTCTTTTGAGCGCTCCCGCGCGCCTCGGGGTATCGCTTTGCAAGGGCGGCTCATTGCGCGTTGTCCAGTATCCTTAAAAGCTCCGCCATGTCTTCTGGAAAAGGGGCGGTAAATTCCATGTAGGCGCCTGTCCCCGGGTGTTTGAGCCCCAGCGTCATAGCGTGCAGGCATTGCCTCTTCATCTCTTTTATCTTATCGGAGACCTGTTTGTTTATGCTGGAAGGGGACTGCCTCTTTCCGTAGACCTGATCCCCTACGACAGGGTGGTTTATGGCTGTAAGATGCACCCTTATCTGATGCGTGCGCCCGGTCTTTAAAGAGAGCTCGAGCAGGGTCATGAACGGATATCGCTTGAGCACCTTATAATGAGTGATCGCTCTCCTCGACCTTTTCGTCCTGACGGATATCTTTTTCCGCTGGACGATGTCCCGGCCGATATCCATGTCTATTATGCCTTCCGCGTCTTTAACAGAGCCCCATACGAGGGCGACGTATTTTCTCCCGGTAGTATGCTCTTTGAACTGTTTCGCGAGATTGGCGTGGCTTGAGTCGTTCCTGGCTATCACAAGCGCGCCGGTGGTGTCCTTGTCAAGCCTGTGGACAATCCCACGCCTTAAAGGCCCGCCCGCTCTTGAGAGCTCTTTTGTGTGCGCCAGGAGCGCATTGACGAGCGTACCGGAACTCCGTCCGGCCCCCGGGTGTACGGCAAGGTCCGCAGGCTTGTTTACCACGATGATATCCGCGTCCTCATAAAGTATTTGCAGGGGTATCTCTTCCGGTGTAAGGATATCCGCCTTCGGCTCCGGCAGCGAAATGGTCAATACGTCGTGCTCTTTCACCTTGTGTCCGGGTTTGCCGGGCTTATCGTTTATAAGCACCCGTCCGTCGTCAAGGAGGTTTTTAACAGCCGAACGGCTCAGATCGGCTATCCTGCCTGTAATGAAAAGATCGAGCCTCTCTCCGGCGTTTTCTTTTGGAACGATAAGGGTTTGGTTTTTTTTCATAGAGGATGAGAGAGAGTTGGACACTATCCAGAATTGCTTAGCTTCGCTCGCAATGAGATCTGTTTGAGTTTTTTCGTAACCCGCGTAAGCTTATGTCGAAGGGAGTCTTACGGACGGTTAAATATCTACCAGATTTCCGATTCGATATTCCCGTTCCTTTTGATAAGTATGTCTACGATCGCCCTGTTGTAGAAGTTATTCTTCTTGTCGAGCTCGGGGTCTACCCTGCTCTTGTAGAGCTCTAGCCCTTCATTCAGTTCTTTTTCGAGGAGATCGAAGATATTGTCGTTCTTGATGCCGGAGAGGATCTTCTCCCTGTTATAGAGGGCTATGTCGGAGATTATGGTCCTTGCGAGCCTGAACGCGGCATCCGGGGAGTTAATTAGCGCCATGTTTTGTCTTTTCCTTGAGGAGTTCCTCTACAAGGACGTCTCTGCCCCTTTCGGCGTTCGCCCTTACGAGGGTTTCAACAAGGCCCGTGTTGATGTTTTTAAAGGCCTCTATTATCTCGTTGTGCTGCCTGACCGAATCCCGCATCCGGCCCGGAAGCGCGAGCGCCGTGATCCTGAACCGCTCGAACTGCTGAACGAGATGATGGACAAGTATGCAGAGCTTTTCGTTTCCGCAAGACTTGAGGAATGTGTCATGGAACTGGTTGTCGAGCTTGAAAAACGCCTTTACATCCTCTTTCTCAGCGGCCTTCTCCATTTGAGAGTTGAGGCTCTCAAGCTTCTTGATCTCTTTGGGCGTAAGCTTTTCGCATGCCGTCTTCGCCGCGAACCCCTCAAGCAGGCTCTTGATCTCGTAAAATTCGCTTACGTCCTTATCGGTGATAGGGCTAACTACCGCGCCCTTTCTGGGTGTGACTGTTATAAACCCTTCGGATTCAAGCTGCCTGAAGGCCTCGCGTATGGGGGTTCTGCTTATGCCGAAGCTCTCGGCGATCTCCTGCTCAGGGACGCGCTCGCCCGGCTTGAGCCTGCCGGTTACGACAGAGTCCTTGATGAAATCGACTATCCGCTCCCTTAAGGTAAGAGGCTTCTCAACAGGATAATCCAGGATACGCACTTTTTCCATATTTTTAATTTTTTTTCCTGTGGAGGATAGTTAACAGAGCCGGGATCAGGAGGTTGTCATTAATGTATTAATAGTATATTGTATACTGTATACATACTGAAAAGTCAAGGTTTTTTTGGGTTTTCAGTCCACGGAAGGCATTAAAAAACCTGATAAAAACGGGATACGTCAAAAAGCCGTATCCCGTTTTTAAATTTATAAGGCCGGCTGGAAAAACCCACCGGCTTCAGGCCAGGGAGGCTACTTTTTTTTCGGCAGCTTATTCGGGTTCTGGTAGATCATCAGGTGGGCGTAAGGGGTCCCGTCGTACATTACATATGTGCCGAAATCGTCAACGTGCCTGTCGGGAAGCCTCGTCTCCTCGGCGCTGAAAGGCCAGAATATCATCCAGTGGGGCGGCTCCTTTACCCTTTTGGCGTTTGGGGTCTTGGGGTCCATAATGACCTTTCCGTCTTTTTCCCAGTGCCAGCCGCCCTGCGCCATGTAGCCCACCCCGGGCTCCGTGTTCGCCGGTTTCGGTTCATTATTCATCACGCTCATTATCCATTCCGTGCCGGGGCCGTCAGCGCAGACGGGGTCGGGTCTTTCCTGCGCGCTTATGTCAGGGATGCAAGTAAACCCGTTCGACCCCTTTACAGCCTCCTGAAGCTTTCCGTCAACGCCGGGGATCATTATGGTCGCGTTGTCGGAGATCTGCGGCGGCGCGGCGCTTCGCGCCGTCTTTATCATCTCATCATGGGACATCTGCCTGACGCTTTTGTCTTTGGCTGACGCGCCGCCGGCCAACGCTAACGCAAAAATACTCGTAATGGCAAAAATTCCGATAGTCCTCTTCATGGCCGCTTGCTCCTTTTTTAAGTTCTTAAAAGGTTCTCTGGAAGCGTATAGAAAAATTATAGCAGAATATTTTCGATTGTCCTTATGGCGGGGCAGGTTCAGGACGTTTGCGTTAGGGCCGTTTATTTACTTGAATAGAGATTATTTTTAGGCTTTAATCTGACAGGCGTTTTCCCAGGTTTATGCGCGGAGCTTCACTCCCGACAGTAAAAGCCCGACAGGAAAATAGATGAACGGCAAAAAAACAAAAAGGGTGCAGGTGCATGTCCCCTACTATATCCTCCTTGAGCGTTTCGACGAGCTGCTTGGCCTGGGCATAAACCCGGAGGTGTTTATCGACGGCGGAGCCCTTGATGAGGCCGAGCCCGGCGATTTGAGAAGGATCCGTGACAGCTTTGGCGCCAAGGGGCTTGGCATTACGATGCACGGGCCTTTTATGAATATAAATCCGGGAAGCGCCGATGAATCGGTAAGGCTCTCTACCGTTGCCAGATATGAGAGGGTTTTCGAGGTGGCGAAAGACCTGATGCCCGTCAATGTCGTACTCCACGCGGGCTACCATCCTAAAAGATTCCACGGCGACTCGGAACTCTGGCTGGACCAGAGCCTCAAGACTTGGCCGCCTTTCGTCAAGGAGGCGGAGAGGCTTGGGGTAGTGATCGCCGCCGAGAACATATTCGAGAAAAGCCCCTCGACCCTTAAAACACTGGTAGAGGCGATAAACTCCCCTAATCTAAGGCTCTGCCTCGATTCCGGCCATTTGACGGCTTTTGCCAAAGGAGAGATGGAGGAGTGGGTAAAAGAGCTTGGGCCGTATCTGGCCGAGGTGCACCTCCATGACAATAACGGAGAGGCCGATGACCATCTGCCTCTTGGCGAGGGCACGATAGATTTTAAAAGGCTCTTCAGGCTCCTTAAGGCCTACTCGCACGACCCTGTCTATACCATCGAGCCGCACGGCGAGGGCGCCATAGAAAAAGGGATTGAGGCGATACGGAAGTACCTCGATTAAAACGCGCGCGCACGCTTAAAATTAAGCTTGACGAACAGTTTTGAAAACTGGTAGCCTAAAGGGGAATCGAGTTTATTTACTCGCACCAGGGTGCGCCCTTTAAAAAGGGCCAAAAGGGAATCCCGTAAAAATCGGGAGCTGCCCCGCAACTGTAATCGGTGACGAAATCTTAAACTAACCACTGGCTGACAGAGCCGGGAAGGATAAGAGAGTAGGATGACCCGTAAGCCAGGAGACCTGCCCTGTTGTTGGTATTATGGCCTTTCGAGGGAGGGGCCGGAGACAACCGAAGTTTTCGATTTCGGCGCGGCAAGGCATGTATTTATCATCGCCTTAAAGCCTCTTCAAGCCCATCCTTCGCAGTCCAGGGGTGGGTTTTTTTATTTTCTATCTATTGTCATTTTATTCGGAACCAGGCGGGGTTAAACTGCGGTATGGAAAAAAAAGGACTGATACACATATATACGGGTGAAGGCAAGGGGAAGACCACCGCGTCGATAGGCCTTGCGGTCAGGGCCGCGGGAGCGGGCCTTAAAGTCCTCTTCATCCAGTTCTTCAAAGAGGACGGTGCCTTGTCAGGTGAAAAAGAGATATTGCGGGGCCTTAACATAGAGCTCATCAGGGCTAATTGCAGGCACCCTATCTTCACCAAGGGCAGAACCGATATCGATGCCGTCAAGAAGGCCACACTTGAGACTTACGGGATGGCCAAGAGCAGGGCCGCAGAGGGCGGAGTAGACCTCCTTGTGCTCGATGAGATAATGTCCGCCGTGAACGGTGGCTGGATAGAGGCTGAAGACCTATTGTCATTCCTTAAGAACAAGCCTGAAGGGCTTGAGGTGGCGCTTACGGGTCGAAGCGCGCCGGTCGAGCTTGTGGAGGCGGCGGACTATGTGACGGAGATGCTTAAGATAAAGCATCCGTATGACTTTGGCATAAACGCGAGAAAGGGTATAGAGTTCTGAGCGATGAAAAATGGGGATAATGGGTTTACATTCGTCCTCGGTGGGGCGCGTTCCGGAAAAAGCGAGTTCGCCCTTAAAAAAGCCGAGTCTTTTCCCGGCCCCAGGGTCTATCTCGCCACCGCCGAGGCTAAAGACGCCGAGATGGACGAGAGGATAAAGAAGCACAAGGAAGGCAGAAGACATGACTGGGTGACGATAGAAGAGCCCGTTGACGTCATTAAGATCATAGAAGGCGCAAAGGAAGGCGTCATCCTCATCGACTGCCTTACGCTCTGGATAACCAACCTTATGGTGGCGGGGGCCGCGGACGGCGAGATATCAAGCGCGTCGGAGAGGCTCGCGGCCGCCTGCAGGGACTCTGCGGCGAGGGTCGTCGCGGTGTCAAACGAGGTCGGGATGGGTATCGTACCCGAAGGCCAGCTTGCGAGGAGGTTTAGAGACGTGGCTGGCTTTGCGAATCAGAGGATGGCTGAAAATGCGTCGGACGTCTGGTTTGTGGCGGCGGGCATTCCGCTAAAGATGAAGTGACATAAGGAGATCGGATGAACAGAAAGGTACGTATTTTTTTCGCGTTTTTCGCAGGCAACCTGTTTTATTTTTTCTTTTACTCGTTTCTCACATGGGCGTTTACCGCCCTTAAGATAACCCCTTACGGCAGGTTCGTCTCGACCTTCTTCAAGGGAAGGACGCCTGACGAGGCAAAAGAGTTCATAGCCGGCAACCATGAGCTTTTTAACGAGTTGCTCCCTGCCGCGGCAAGGTTCTCGAATATCGTAATCAATCCTGCCGCCGGGGTCGTATTGGGGATAGTGGCCGGGATGATAATGTCTTCGAAGGGCAAGTCCGGCTCGATTATCTGGAGCTTGATAGCAGCCGCTCCTATGGCCATACTTTTTCTGGCAAAGGCCGAAGGGGGAGCGGAGAAGGTTTTATATCTCGCGCTTTTTCTCCTTTTTTCAGCGGCCGGGGGCTATATCGGGGATATCTTGATCAAGAGATTACAGCAGCCGCAAGCGGCAAATAGCATATAGCAGGGAGGTTTTTGAGATGGGAAAGCTTGTTGAAACACTCGGTAAGATCGCGCCTGTAGACCAGGCTCTTATGGAAGATGCGCAGGCGCGCCTGGACAACCTTACAAAGCCAAAGGACAGTCTCGGCAGGCTTGAAGAGTTCGCCAGAAAGATGGTCGCGATCACCGGTAATACAAAGCCTTATATAGATAAAAAATTGATCTTCACCTTTGCCGGTGACCACGGGGTCGCCGCTGAAGGCGTCTCGGCCTTCCCCAAAGAGGTCACTATGCAGATGGTCTACAACTTCCTCAGGGGCGGGGCGGGTATCAACGTGCTTTCAAGGCACGCCGGAGCTGAGGTGGTGGTTGTCGACATAGGCGTTGACTTCGAGTTCGAAGACGCTCCGGGGCTTGTTAAGAGAAAGGTCATAAGAGGCACTAAAAATATCAGAAAAGGCCCGGCCATGACAAGGGAAGAGGCCGTAAGGTGCATCGAGGCGGGGATAGTACTTGCGGAAGAGTACGGCACAAAGGGCTCGGTATTCGGAACTGGCGAGATGGGGATAGCGAACACCACCCCGTCAAGCGCGATGATAGCGGCTTTTTCAGGCCTTCCCGTGGAAGAGGTTACGGGAAGGGGCACGGGTATAGACGAGCGCGGGTTCAAGAACAAGGTTCAGGTGATAGAGGACGCGCTCCGGGTGAATAACCCTGACCCGTCCGACCCTCTCGATGTGCTTTCAAAAGTTGGCGGGGCGGAGATCGCCGGGATAGCCGGACTTGTTATTGGCGCGGCCTCGATGCGCATACCCGTAGTGATCGACGGGTTTATTTCCACGGCAGGGGCGCTTGTGGCCTATGAGCTCCAGCCGAAGGTGCGCGACTATATATTCGCCTCTCATAATTCAGTCGAGAAAGGCCACAGGGTGATGCTCGACCGGATGGGGCTGCGTCCGTTTGTCGATCTTGACCTGAGGCTCGGCGAAGGCACAGGAGCGGCGATCGCCATCACGCTCATAGAAGCGGCGGTTAAGATCTACAATGAGATGGCTACCTTCGGGGATGCCGGGGTTTCCGGGCAGAACGCCTGATGCGAGGGTATCGATAGATGAAAGGCCTTTTTCTCGCCCTTCAGTTCCTTACGGTCTTTCCGATAAAAAAAGATTTGGGGCTTACGCGCTCTACCCTCGGGGCCTCGATGACCTACTTTCCCGTCGTAGGCGCCCTGCAGGGCATCGTCCTTGTCCTGGTCGATATGGCGCTCGGCTCTACGGGGCTGTTGCCTGAATCAGTCACGAGCGGGATACTGATATTGGTGCTCGCGCTCACGAACGGGGGGCTCCATCTCGACGGGTTCGCGGATACAGTGGACGGGCTGGCCGGAGGCAAAGACCCTGAAGGCAGGCTCCGTATCATGCGCGACTCAAGCGTTGGGGCTGTCGGGGCCGTATTCCTTATGCTGATACTGCTTTTGAAGTATCTGGCGATACAGGAGCTTCCTCCCGAGATAAGAAGGCAGGCCCTTTTCCTGTTTCCCGCCATTGGCAGATGGGCTATGGTGCCGATGGCCGCTCTGGCCCCTTACGCAAGGAGGGAGGGCGGGGTCGGGGAGGCGTTCGCCTCCAACAGTAAAGGCGTTCTGATCAAATCCACCGTTATAATAGCGGTACTGCTCGCTTTAAACCTGGGGCTCTTGTCCCTTGTGCTCCTGATAGGGCTTGGCGCGGTTATCTACGGGTTTACCGCGTTTTTCAAGAAAAGGCTCGGAGGGGTCACGGGAGATGTATTCGGGTTCCAGAGCGAGGCCGCCGAGGTCATATTCCTCATCATGGCGCTTGCGCTTACGAATATCCTCGCCGTCGATTAGCGGCAGCGGCGGTCTGAAAGAACGGATGTTATAATTTATCGTAAAACCTTCTGGAGTCAGATCAATGAGCGCGACCAGACTTTACCTTATACGCCACGGGCAGGTGGTCAACCACCACGAGTATAGGTATAACGGACACTTCGATGTCGATATAACCGACGTCGGTGTTGAACAGATGACAAGGCTCTCTCATTTTTTGATGGATAAAGGCATAACCGCCCTCTATTCAAGCGACCTCCAGAGGACGCGGAAGGGCGCTGGCATAATAGGGAAAAGAATCGGGCTTAACCCAGCATCCGTACACGAGTTAAGGGAGCTTAATCTCGGGAGGTGGGAAGGGCTTACCAGGGAAGAGGCTATTCTCAAGTACCCGGAAGACGCGCACTTCAGCTTCAAAGAGCTGGCCACATCGAAGGTGAAAGAGGGCGAGAGCCTGGTGGAACTGAAGGCCCGCGTGCTGCCGGCCTTGCATGAAATACTCGAAAGGCACAAGGGCGGCACTGTTTGCGTAGTGGCCCACGGTGGGGTAAACAGGGTTGTATTGAGCGACGCGCTCGGTTTGTCCCTTGAGAACTTTTTCAGGATCGAACAGGATTACGGATGCCTCAACCTCATAGACTTTTTCGGGGACGGCATCAAGGTCGTGAAACTATTAAACGGCGGGCCGAACCAGGAGTTCATGCCGACGGAGCTTTATTAACCGGATGAAAAGGAAGGCGCTTAAACCGGCCGCGTTTATCGTGGCGGGCACCAGCAGCGGGGCAGGCAAGACTACCGTGACGCTCGGCATCATGGAGGCCTTGAGAAAGCGGGGCCTCGCTGTCCAGCCTTTCAAGGCAGGCCCGGACTACATCGATCCCGGCCACCATAGCCTTCTTTTGAAGAGGCCGTCCTACAACCTCGATACCTGGATGATGGGCGTAGAAGGCGTTCGAAAGACATTTAACGAAAAAAACGCAGGCGCGGACATCGGGGTCATAGAAGGGGTGATGGGGCTTTACGACGGCAAGGACGGGCGGTCGGAAGAAGGCTCTACGGCCCACCTCGCGAAGATCCTTGGGCTCCCCGTGCTCCTCGTCATAGACGCGTCGAAGACGGCGCGCTCCGCCGGAGCGGTGATAAAGGGGTTCGAGGCGTATGATCACGAGGTGGATTTGAGGTGGGTGATATTTAACAATGTAGCCTCTCCGAGACACTACAAGATACTTACGGACTCGATACCGGCCGGGTCAGGCGTCAAGGCGCTCGGCTATATGCCGAAAGACAAGGCTTTACAGATGCCGGAACGCCATCTGGGGCTTGTTACAAGCGGAGATATTGAAGGCGGCGAGTGGAAGGCGTTCGTAAAAAAAGCCGCTTCGCTGATAGAGGCGCATGTCGATCTCATGCCATTGCTTGAAAGCGAGAGGTCTTCCGGCCGGCCTTGTAATATCCCGGTTCCTGCGATAAATAAAAAGAAGAGTAATAGGATCCGTATCGCGGTCGCCTATGACAAGGCGTTCTGTTTTTACTATAAGGAAAATCTTGAAATACTGGGCGGCCTCGGAGCGGAGCTGGCCTTTTTCAGCCCCGTTAAAGATAAAAAACTCCCCGTCAATATAAACGGCATCTATATAGGCGGGGGCTATCCGGAGATCTACGCCAAGTCTATCGAAGCCAACCTCCCGTTAAGAACAGAGGTTAAAGAGGCCGCAAAGAGCGGCATGCCCATATATGCCGAGTGCGGCGGGCTCATGTATCTGGGAAGACAGATAAAGGATATGGAAGGAAAGAGGTTTTCCTCCGTTGGCGTATTCCCCTGGACTTCAAGGATGCTCAAAAAGAGAAAGGCGCTCGGCTACAGGGAGATCAGGGCCGGAGAGGGCTGTCCTTTTTTAAGAGCGGGCGCTTCGGTCAGAGGCCATGAGTTCCATTATTCGGAGATATCTCCCGCGCCGAAGATAAAAAAGGTATTCCGTGTAAAGACCGATGGCGGGGAGATAGAGGAGGGATACCTCTATAAGAGCACGCTGGCCACTTATATGCACATGCACTTCGCATCCAATCCGGGGTTTGCGTCTGGTTTCGCAGACCTCTGTGAGAGGTTCAAAAATAACAAGACAGGGAGAGGCAAGAGATGACGCAGATCGAGGCGGCAAGGAAGGGTGTTATAACCGGAGAAATGGAGGAGGCAGCCTCTTCCGAAGGGGTTTCGCCCGAATACGTAAGAAAAATGATAGCAGAGGGCAAGGCCGTCATCCCCAATAATATAAACAGGAAGGCAAGGCTCGTAGGAATAGGCCAGGGGCTCCGTACAAAGGTAAACGCGTCGATCGGAACGTCTTCGGACATCATCGATGTGAAGGCTGAGGTCGAGAAGGCCAGAGCCGCTGAAGAGGCTGGGGCCGACACGTTGATGGAGCTCTCCGTGGGAGGAGACCTCGACGCGATAAGGAAAGAAGTGCTCGGGAGCATCTCCCTTTCCGTCGGGAGCGTCCCGTTGTATCAGGCGTTCAAAGAGGCTATAGAAAAATATCACGACCCCAACAAGCTGACGGAAGAGCTGCTCTTCGACGTGCTGGAGAGGCAGTGCAGCGACGGGATATCCTTTATGGCCGTGCACTGCGGCATAAACAGGCTAACGATAGAGAGGCTTAACAAACAGGGTTACCGTTACGGCGGGCTCGTTTCAAGGGGCGGGTCTTACATGGTGGGCTGGATGATGAGCAACGGGAAGGAAAACCCCCTCTACGAAAAATTCGACCGTGTCGTCGAGATACTTAAGAAGTATGATTGCGTATTAAGCCTCGGCAACGGGCTGCGGGCCGGCGCGATACACGACAGCCTCGACCGGGCGCAGGTTCAGGAACTGCTTATCAACTGCGAGTTGGCGGAGATCGGGCAGGATATGGGATGCCAGATGATGTGCGAGGGCCCTGGCCATCTTCCGTTGGATGACATAGAGGCGAACGTAAAATTGCAGAAGAGGATGAGCGCGGACGCGCCTTTTTATGTGCTAGGGCCGCTTACTACCGATATAGCGGCCGGATACGACCATATATCAGCCGCCATAGGCGCGGCTGAGGCCGCGAGATACGGGGCTGACCTGATATGCTATGTGACCCCGGCTGAGCACCTCGCGCTCCCGAACAGGGACGACGTTGTCGAAGGCGTAAGGGCCGCCAGGATCGCCGCGCATGTCGGAGACATGGTGAAGCTCGGGAAAAAAGGCCGCGATATGGATATGAGCAAGGCAAGGCGCGACCTTAAATGGGACGACCAGTACAGGTGCGGCCTTTTCGGGGAGCGCGCCGGGGAGATAAGGGCGAGCCGGAGCCCGGCCGAGCCAGATACCTGCACCATGTGCGGGAGTTTCTGCGCGCTTGACAATGTGAACGTTTACTTCAAGGAAAGTTTAGGGAAGGGGAAAAAACTTTAAAAATTTAAAAACATGCTGAACATCGGAGATACCTTTCACTTGAGTCTTTAGAGCTTTCCTGATAGATTAAAGCCAGGGATATCATACTGTTTTAACTACATGGCTTGGATCGGTTTTCCGTAATGCTCGCTAAAGTACTTACCAGCGCAACCCTGGGCATAGATGCCTATCTGATAGAAGTAGAGGTCGATATATCCAGGGGTCTGCCTTCCTTCTCGACCGTAGGGCTTCCCGACAATGCGGTAAAAGAGAGCAAGGACAGGGTCAAATCCGCCATAAAGAACTCCGGCTACGCCTTCCCCGCTAAAAGAATAACCGTAAACCTGGCCCCAGCCCATATCAAGAAAGAAGGGACTACGTTCGATCTGCCCGTGGCGATAGGCATACTGATGGCGGAAGGGGTCATAAACCCGGAACGCCTCAGCGAGTATATTATTTTAGGCGAGCTTTCGCTTGACGGGACGGTCAAGCCTGTGCGCGGGGCGTTATCGGTCGCCGTTTCCGCGAGGGAGTCGGGCAAAAAACTGATTTTACCCGGCGAAAACATGGAAGAGGCCGCGCTTGTCGAGGGGGTGGACGTCTTCGGCATAGATACGCTCTCGGGGGTCGTTGAATTCCTCAACGGAGAAAAGATATTAGAGCCGTGCAGGGTCGATATCAAGGGATTTTCCAAAAGAACGGAAGGAAACCTCCTTGACCTGGCGGAAGTGAAAGGGCAGGCCCATGTGAAGAGGGCCCTTGAGGTATCGGCGGCAGGGGGGCATAACATGCTCATGATAGGGCCGCCGGGCTCGGGTAAAACCATGCTCGCGATGAGGCTTCCGGGGATACTGCCCGACATGTCGCTGGACGAGGCGATAGAGACTACCAAGGTGCACAGCGTAGCCGGGGCGCTTACGCCGGGCGCGGCCCTTGTGACACAGAGGCCGTTCAGGTCTCCGCACCATACGATCTCGGACGCTGGCCTTATAGGGGGCGGCAGGATACCGAGGCCCGGAGAGGTAAGCCTCGCGCATAACGGGGTGCTTTTTCTGGATGAACTCCCCGAATTCAAGAAGAACGTCCTTGAGGTACTGAGGCAGCCCATAGAGGATGGAAAGGTCTCTATCTCAAGGGCTTCGATGTCCCTGACCTACCCATCCGAGTTCATGCTGGTGGGATCGATGAACCCTTGCCCGTGCGGATTTTACGGGGATGCCCACAAGGAATGCGTCTGCACCCCGAAGCAGGTCATGCAGTACAGGGGAAAGATATCCGGGCCGCTGCTCGACAGGATAGACATACACTGCGATGTCCCGGCGGTTCGCTTCAAGGAGCTGAACCAGGAGAGGAAAGGCGAGACATCGCTTGAGGTAAAGGCGCGCGTGGACGGCGCGAGAATGGTGCAGGCCGAGCGGTTCAAGGACAAGAAGATATTCTCAAACAGCAGGCTGCCGGCAAGGCTTATAAAAAAATATTGTGAGCTTGGCGCCGAGTCTTCGCGCCTGCTTGAGTCCGCCGTAGACAGATTGGGGCTTTCCGCCAGGGCGTATACGCGCATATTGAAGGTCGCCAGGACCATCGCCGACCTGGAGCGGGAAGAAAAGATAATGTCCCATCATCTCTCGGAGGCGATACAGTACAGAACTTTGGACAGGCAGCTCATTTAAAAGGTTGCTGAAAAAACGGAATTTGTTTAGGCTGCTCAAAAAGCTTCCAGCTGCAAGGCGTCGAGAAGCGAGGAATGAGGCGTACTTTGTCTGTACGCCGCAGTGACGAGCGACAATGACAACGAAGCAGATGGACTTTTTCAGCAGACTATTAAACCGCTAAAGGAACCCATGTCACAAAAAGACCTGCATAGCTCAATATTCGAGGCCGCTCTCGACGGCATGTTTATAATAGACCTCAAGGGGCGCTATATAGACGTAAATCCGGCCGGGTGCGCCATGTTCGGTTTTACAAGAGAGGAGTTCCTCGTATCCGATATCAGTCTGCTCCTTTTCCCGGAGGATATAGAAAGGGCTTTCGAACACGGTAAAAGGTATTGGAGGGAGGGCGCGCTTATCCCTGAGTACCGGATGCGGAAAAAGGACGGGGGAGAGGTCTGGGTCGAGATGACTGTTAAGCCCCTTAAGATAGCCGGGGCCGAACTGGTGCTTGGGATCAAGCGGGATATTACCGGGCGCAAGAGGGAACAGGAAAGGCTTGGAAAAGCGTATGAGGCGCTGGAGCGCACCGTAAGGGAGAGGACGTCGGATCTCATCAAAGCCAATAAGGAAGCCGGGGACGAGGTCAAAAAAAGGCTCAGGGCGGAGGAGATGCTTCGCGCGATACTTGACGGCACATCGTCTTTTGACGGGGAAGAATTCCTCCTTTCGCTCGTTCATCACCTTGCCATGGCGCTGCATATACATTACTCCGGCGTGTGTGAGCTTACCGGAGAGAATAAGGACAGGGTGATAACAAGGGCCGTCTGGGCGGACGGGAGTTTTGCGGATAATTGCGAGGAAGACCTCGCGGATACTCCATGCAGGGAGATTATCGGAAATAATACATTTGTTTTTTACCCAAGGGGCGTCCGTGAACTGTTCCCGAATAACACCTGCCTGGCTCAGATGAATATAGAAAGCTACCTCGGCGTCCCGCTCTTCGACTCGAAAGGCGCCCCGCTTGGTTTTCTTGCCGCCATGGACACAAGGCCGATGGAGGACGGGGAGGAGGCGGTTTCAATACTTAAAATATTCGCGGAACGCGCATCCCTTGAATTGGAGAGGAAGAGGGCTGAGGATGAGAAGAGAAAGAGTTCCGATATCCTGCAGGCCATCATCGACAATTCGATGGCGGTAATATACATGAAAGACGCCAGAGGCAGATACATGCTTATAAACAGGTGTTATGAGCAGCTGTTCAATGTAAGCAGGGCGGATATCAAGAGCAAGAGCGATTACCACATTTTTCCGAAAGGGATAGCTGATAAATTCAGGGAGAACGACGCGAAAGTGCTGGAAGCGGGGGTGCCTCTTGTATTTGAGGAAGAAGCGTTTCACCCTGACGGGACGGTGCGCACATATATTTCCATAAAGTTCCCGATACCCGTAATTCCGGGCTGCGTATGCGGCATCTCTACCGATATCACCGAAAGAAAACAGGCGGAGGAGGAATTGAAGAGGAGCGAGGAACGCCTCAATGAGGCCCAGCAGATAGCGCACCTCGGCAACTGGGACTGGGATGTGGTAAATAACAAGCTTTTTTGGTCTGATGAGATATACAGGATATTCGGGCTCAAACCGCAGGAGTTCGGGGCCACATACGAGGCGTTCATGAATTCCGTCCACCCCGATGACAGAGCGTTCGTAAGCAGGTCTGTTGACGACGCGGTCAACGGAAGGAAGCCATACGAAATGGATCACAGGATAATACTACCCGGCGGGACTGAGCGCATAGTGCATGAGAAGGCCGAGGTGACATTCGGAAAAGACGGCAAGGCCATTCGTATGGCCGGCACCGTCCAGGACATAACAGAGCGGAAGAAAATGGAGAAGGAGCTTCTCAAAGCCCAGAAACTTGAGTCGATCGGCGTGCTGGCCGGCGGCATAGCCCATGATTTCAACAACCTGCTGCTCGGCATCCTCGGAAACGTCTCGATAGCCAAGACGCTCCTTAAGCCTGAAGACAAGCCTTATGATACGCTGGATGAAATTGAAAAAGCCGCGCTCCGGTCAAAGGAGCTGACAAAACAGCTGCTGACTTTCTCAAAAGGCGGAGAGCCTGTAAAGGAAGCGGTTTCGGTTGAAGACCTCGTAAGGAACTGCGCGCGGCTCATACTCCACGGGAGAGAGGCCACATGCAGGTTCTCGATACCCGACAGCCTCTGGAAGATCGACGTCGATCAGGGCCAGATGACCCAGGTGATGAACAACGTGCTTCTGAACGCCGCGGAGGCGATGCCGGACGGCGGGACGATAGAAGTAAAGGCGGAGAATATAACCATAAGGGGCAAAGAATCAGTCCCTGTCAACCCTGGGGATTATGTGAAGATCTCCGTAATCGACTACGGCATGGGGATTTCCCCAAAGGTATTGGCAAAGATATTTGACCCGTTCTTTACGACAAAGCAGAAGGCGAGCGGATTGGGGCTCGCCGTGACATATTCAATAATAAAAAAGCACTGCGGCTGCATAACGGCCGAATCAACGCCGGGCAAGGGTACGGCGGTGCATATCTACCTGCCTTCGGCTGGCGGCACGGAACAGAAGTCCAAACCGGTAAATGATGACATAATCTCCGGCAAAGGCAGAATACTTGTAATGGATGATGAGGAGCTTGTAAGGGATGTCATGGGGGAGATGCTGAGTATGCTTGGGTACGAGCCGTCGTTCGCGGCGGAAGGAAAAGAAGCCATAGAGCTCTTTAGAAAGGCGCGGGAATCCGGCGCCCCTTTCGATGCCGTCATACTTGATCTTACCGTCCCCGGCGGCATGGGCGGAAAAGAGGCGGTAAAAGAGCTCCTCCGGATAGACCCTAAGCTAAAGGCCATAGTCTCAAGCGGATACTCCAAAGACCCTATCATGGCGGACTTTCATAAATACGGGTTCAGCGGGGTAGTGGCGAAGCCTTACAGGGTATCCGAGTTCAGCAGGATCATAAACGTCGTGGTCAGCGGCGAATAGCTTAAACCCGCCCCTCTCCCAGGTTTATCCTCCAGATATCAGATGAACTTGAAATGGAAAAGTGCTATCATAATTAATCACGGGTAAACCCCGGCTTTGCCGGGGAACTCACAGAAGTTTGACGGTTTCGGGAATCTAACTCAGTGCAGTCTGTCCTCATAAAACCCTCCGCCTTGATGGGGGAGGGCTTGGGTGGGGGTGAAAAGATCACCCTCCCCTCAATCCCCTCCCATCGAGGGAGGGGATGTTTTGTATGGTTGTTAATTTTTTTGCATTTAGCCCCTTTGAGGGGCGTCTTTCAAGCCCCCGGCTTTGACGGGGGTATATGACTTTTTTAAATCATCAATGGAAGGCAGCAGATGATATATCTCGATAACGCCGCGACGTCTTTCCCGAAACCGGAAGAGGTCTATAAGAGGATAGACCATGTACTGCGCCATATAAGCGGCAATCCCGGACGGGCCAGCCACAGGATGGCCATTGAGGCGAGCCGCGTAATATACGCCGCCAGGGAAGCTGTCGCAAGACTCATAAATATCCCCGATTCCTCAAGGGTCGTTTTTACAAAGAACGCGACGGAGGCGATAAATATAGCCCTTAAAGGGATCCTTAAGCCGGGCGACCACGCCGTAACGACGTCTTTTGAGCATAATTCTGTTGTAAAGACGCTTGGAAGGCTTTCCGAAGGGGGCGTCAAGGTCACCAAGGTAAGGCCTTGCCTCGAGGGCTTTATCGCATTAAAGGATGTGGAGAAGGCTATTATAAAAGAGACCAGGATCGTTTGCGTCTCCCATGCCTCCAACGTCTTCGGCTCTCTGCAGGACATAAGGGAGATAGGCAGGCTCTGCAGGCAAAAAGGCGTTATCTTCATGGTAGACGGGGCGCAGACCGTAGGCGCTCTCCCGACAGACGCGGATTACATGAACATCGATATACTGGCGGCTACCGGCCACAAGGCCCTTTTCGGCCCGCAGGGGACGGGGTTTCTTTACCTCAGGGAAGGCATAGAGCCCGAAGCCCTGGTAAACGGCGGCACGGGTGAGATGGAAGTGGTGCTCGAGATACCCGAAAGGCTGGAGTCCGGCACCATGAATACGCCCGGCGTCGGCGGGCTTTCTGCAGGCGTTGAGTTTCTTCTAAAAGAAGGCGTTGAGAAGATACGCTCGCACGAGGTGTCGCTTGTGAGGGAGATAATATCAGGCTTGAATGAAAACCGGCGCATCAGGATCATAGGCACCCTGGACGCCTCAAAGAGGGCGTCGCTAGTGGCGTTTAATATCGAGGGGAAGACCCCAGCTGAAGTGGGCTCAAGGCTCGATGAGGAGTTTTCCATTCTCGTCAGGACGGGCGCGCACTGCGCGCCTGAGGCGCACCGGGAAGCCGGCACCCACCCCGACGGCGCGATAAGGGTAAGCCCGGGATACTTTACGGCTGAAAAAGATATAGAAGAGCTCTTAAGAGCCATAAGAACCATAGCGAAATAAACCATGCTCGTACTTGGAATAGAATCGTCCTGCGACGACACCGCGGCGGCCGTAGTAGAGAACGGGCGCAAGGTGCTCTCATCTGTAGTATCCTCTCAGGATTCGATACACGCGAAGTACGGCGGTATCGTCCCGGAACTCGCCTCCAGAAGGCATATCGAATCGATAATCCCCGTAGTGGAAGAGGCCCTCGACGCCGCCGGGGTAGCCTTGAAAGATATCGAGGGGATAGCCGTCACTCAGGGGCCGGGCCTCGTCGGGTCGATACTTATAGGGCTTTCCTTCGCTAAAGCCGTTTCATTTGGCGCGGGCATCCCCTTTACCGGCGTAAATCACATCGAAGCGCACGCGCTCGCGGCGTTCCTTTTTGAACAAGGCCCTGAAAAAGAGACCCCCGGATTCCCTTTCGTAGCCCTTATCGTCTCAGGCGGCCATACGACGCTCCTTCTTTATAAAGATTTTACAAGCTATGAAATACTCGGGCAGACATTGGACGATGCCGCGGGCGAGGCGTTCGATAAGGTAGCCAAGCTCCTCGGGCTCGGCTATCCCGGCGGAGCGGCCATCGACAGGCTCGCTAAAGAGGGCAGGGCGAACGCGATCGAATTCAAGCGTCCTTATCTCTCCAAGGGGAATCTTGATTTCAGTTTCAGCGGTATAAAGACGGCGGTGCTGAATTATGTGAGGAACCACAAGGGCGGGATAGGCCCGGACCTCCTTAAAGACGTCGCCGCGAGCTTTCAGGAAGCCGCTGTCGATACGCTTGTCATGAAGGCGCTATGGGCGCTGGAGTCTTCAGGGGCCAAAGACCTGGTGGTCGCCGGAGGCGTCGCCTGCAACTCGCGGCTAAGGGCGAGGATCGCGGAAAAGGCTCAGGAGGAAGGGATACGGCTGTTTATGCCTCCTCCGAAGTTCTGCAGTGATAACGGCGCGTTTATAGCCGCGCTGGGTTATCATCAGCTGAAGAAAAAGCTTTACGGCGGGCTCGACACGAACGCGCTGCCCACATGGGAAGGGTTTTAGCCATGCCCGGAGACGACCGCAGGGATAATCCGCCTCCCCATCCAAAAAAACGCTTCGGCCAGAACTTCCTCACGGACAGGAATTTAATCAGAAAGATAGTAGCTACGGGCGGGGTCAAGGAGAACGATATCGTCCTTGAGGTCGGCCCGGGCAGGGGCGCGCTTACGGAAGGGCTTCTGGAGGCGGGGGCGAAGGTCATCGCCATCGAGGCTGACAAAGACCTCGCGGATATCCTGAAAGCACGGTTCCCTTCGGACAGGTTCAGCCTCATAATGAGCGATGCCTTGAAGGTCTCTTTCTCAGGGATCGCGGAGGAATATAAAACCAGGCTAAAGACGGTATCGAACCTCCCCTACAACATCTCAGGCCCGATACTGACTAAATTCATAAATGAAAGAAAGGCGTTTACGCTCCTTGTCCTCATGTTCCAGAAAGAGGTCGCGGAAAGGATAGTTGCCCGTCCGGGGACAAAGGACTACGGTATCCTTTCAGTGCTCTCCCAAGTCTGGGCGGACGTAAAGATAGAGTTCCATGTGTCCCGTAACCTCTTCAAGCCCAGGCCCAAGGTGGATTCCAGCATCGTAAGCTTCAAGATCCTCGATGAGCCGAAGGTAAGGTTAGACGATGAGGAGTTCTTCAAGTCTGTTGTAAAAAGCGCCTTCGGGACACGGAGGAAGATGCTCAGTAACGCACTGGGTACGCTCGGACTGGACAGGGAGCTGGTCTTTAATGCGCTTGCTGCATCAGGGATAGACCCCAAGAGGAGGGGCGAGACGCTGACTTTACAGGAGTTCGGCACGCTGGCAAACACGCTCCTTCAGCTAACACCCTGAAAAACCTGAAGATTTGAAATTGCCGCGACTTTTCTTGCATAGGCTTAAAAACTGTCGAAATTACATATGAAAAGGGCTTTTAGATTCTTGACTTTTTAACCTGCCTGAGATAATTTGTTGTAAGCTCTCCCCAAGAAAATAACAAAAATGGAAAAATCCAGGTATATCGCGATAGAAGGCCCTATAGGCGTTGGGAAATCCAGCCTTGCGGAGCTCCTTGCCAAGGAGATGAACGGGCGTACGCTTATCGAGGAAGTGGACGCCAACCCGTTCCTGCCGAAATTTTATGCCGACATGAAGAAGTTCGCCCTGCAGACGCAGCTCTTTTTTCTCTTGAGCAGGTATCAGCAGCAAAAAGAGATGACGCAGCAGGAGCTCTTTAATTCCACCGTCATTTCAGACTATCTTTTCGCCAAGGACAGGATATTCGCTTACCTTAACCTCGATGAGAACGAACTGAGCCTTTACGAGCAGGTCTATCGTCTTCTCGATATCCGTGTGCCAAAGCCCGATCTGGTAATATACCTGCAGGCCTCTACAAACGTACTCCTCGACAGGATAGGCATCAGGAACCTTGACTATGAAAAAAGCGTAAAAGAGGACTACCTGGCAAAATTGATAGACGCCTACAACAGGTATTTTTTCTATTATAACGACACCCCGCTGCTCGTTGTGAACACGTCGGAGATCGACTTTGTGAACAATCCCGAAGACCTCGCGAACCTGGTAAAGGAAATAAAGAACATGAAAGGCGGTTCCCAGCACTACATACCCCTTTCTACCCGGAATGCATAATACCTGACGTTGCTTCACCCGGCGCAAACCCCGAAAGCAGGCCTTGCCCCGCAACATGTCCCTTTGCCTGCCAAGGTACCTTTGTTCCCCAATGAGCCCGTGACTTACGCATAAAAAACAGGCTATTGTCTGTTTCAGAGTTTTAGTCTATAATAAAATACCGGATTTTGCTTTCAAAGAAGCTTTCGCACGATCCAGGCCTTCCGGTAGATTCGGAAGGCTTTTTTAATTAAGGTAAAAATTTAACTTCAACCCCCCTCTCCACCCAATGAAAAAGATTACCGTAACCGACATAATGAAGATGAAGGCGGAGGGGAAAAAGATCCCGGTGCTGACCGCTTATAACTTCCAGATGGCGAGGATACTCGACAACGCGGGTATACCGCTATTATTGGTCGGCGACTCCGCGGGCATGGTCGAGGCGGGTTATGATACGACGCTCCCTGTCACGATGGATGAGATGGTCTATCATACCAGGGCGGTCGCAAGGGGCAGGGTGAGCGCGTTTTTAGTGAGCGATCTGCCGTTCTCATCTTATCAGGTAAGTATTACCGACGCCATGAAGAACGCCTGCAGGCTGATCAAGGAAGGCGGCGCCGAGGCTGTAAAGCTTGAGGGCGGGGCAAGGGTGGCCGATACCGTAAAGGCCATAACCAGCATGGATATCCCTGTCATGGGCCATATCGGGCTTACCCCCCAGTCGGTTCACAGGATGGGAGGGTATAAGGTGCAGGGCAGGACAAAGACCGGGGCCGAATCCCTTATAGAGGACGCCCATGCTATAGAAGAGGCAGGCGCGTTCTCGATAGTTCTGGAAGGCATGCCGGCCAATGTCGCCAGAGAGATCACGGAGAGCCTTTCTATCCCGACAATCGGCATCGGAGCGGGCCCTGACTGTGACGGGCAGGTGCTGGTCGTAAACGACATGCTCGGGCTTTTGGCTGACGGGCGCGTCCCCAGGTTCGTAAAAAGATACGCTGACCTTAAAAACATCATCACGCTCGCCACAGGCGAATTCATAAAAGATGTCGAGGAGGGGAGGTTCCCTTCCAAGGATCATACATATTAATCGAATGACCGCCTTGGGCAGAGCCCGGGTAGGCTTTATTCCGCATTGCCAATGGAAATCATCGAAGGCGTAACTGAAATGCAGAAGCGCTCTTTGGCCTTGAGGGCCGGGGGCTTTAAGGTAGTATTTGTGCCGACAATGGGTTTTCTCCACGACGGGCACAGGGAGCTGCTGCGGGTAGGAAGGGAGCGTCTTGGGGATAAGGGTGCGCTCGTTTTGAGCATATTCGTGAACCCTGCCCAGTTCGGCCCTAAAGAGGACTACGGCTCGTATCCCAGGGATCTGGGCCGGGATTTGAAGATAGCCGAAGAGGCCGGGGTCGACGTGGTCTTTACTCCAAAGGCCGGGGAGGTCTATCCTTCGGGTTATAAGACCTATGTCGAGGTCATGGGGCTCGGTGACAACCTGTGCGGTCCGCTCCGCCCAGGGCATTTTAAGGGTGTGGCCACTGTTGTCCTCAAGCTTTTTAACATCGTAGGCCCGCATGCGGCGATTTTTGGCGCCAAAGATTATCAGCAGCTCCAGATAATCAAAAAAATGACGCTGGACCTGAACCTCGGGATCGATATCGTAGGCGTTGAGACCGTAAGGGAGCCAGATGGCCTGGCCATGAGTTCGAGGAACGCTTATCTCAGCCCGGGAGAGCGGAAGCAAGCCCTCTGCGTCCCTTCAGCCCTTGAATCCGCGAGGCTTGCGTTTGCCAGCGGGATCAGGGAAAGCTCTGTTTTAATTGAGAAAATGAAAAAAAATATAGAGAAAGAACCCGGAGCCGTGGTAGAGTATATTAAGGTTTGTGACAAGGAATCTCTAGTAGACCTCGAACGGATCACAAAAGACGCGCTTGTAGCCATTGCAGTAAGGATAGGTAAGGCAAGGCTCATAGACAATTGTATTCTTAGTTGACAGGAAACGGATATCAGGAGGAAATTCCAGAGATGCAACGGTTAATGCTGAAAAGCAAGATACACAGGGCGACTGTCACGGACGCGAACCTCGATTACGAGGGGTCTGTCGCGATAGATGAGGCTTTGATGGAGGCGGCCGGCATATATCCGTTCGAGCAGGTGCAGATATATGATATAAATAACGGGAATCGCCTGACCACATATGCCATAAAGGGCGAGAGGGGAAGCGGCGTAATTTCCATAAACGGCGCGGCCGCGCACCTCGCCAGGAAAGGCGATCTGGTGATCATCGCCAGCTATTCCACATATGAGGAAGAAGAGGCGCGCTCCCACAGCCCCGTACTCGTCTATGTCGATGGGAAGAACGCGATCAAGAAGGTAAGCGCGGAGCTTTCAGCCGGGTGTCTATGAAAAAAGGTTTTAAGGGCTACTTCATAACCGGCCTGCTTGTCGTGGTGCCGGTCTACATAACCTTCTATGTGCTGTCGATCATAGTCGGGTTCATGGATACCATATTTCTTATCCTCCCGAAGGCGGCGCACCCGGATAATTTTCTGCCGGTACATATCCCGGGCCTTGGGATAATATTCACAATAATCGCCGTGGTCATAATCGGCGTCCTTGCTACAAACTTCTTCGGCAAAAGGCTTCTCATTATGGCCGAGAAGGCGCTCTCCAAGGTGCCGGTCATCCGCATCGTATATAACGCCACCAAGCAGTTCATGGAGACCTTTTTCACCCAGGACAACCAGGGGTTCAGGAAAGTCGTTCTGGTACAGTTTCCAAGGGAAGGCATGTTCTCCATCGGGTTCGTCACGAACAGGCCCGGCGGCGAGATAAAACACAAGGTCCATCCGGACATGTATAGCGTTTTCGTCCCCACGACGCCAAACCCCACTACAGGTTTTTTTATAGTGGTAAGGGAAAAGGAAATCATCCCGCTTGAGATGAAGGTAGAGGACGCCTTCAAGATAATAATGACCGGCGGCATGGTCTTCCCGAATAATGACGAGTTCAAGGCCGAGGCGACAAAGATGAAGGACATGGAGGTCAGTAAAATTTAGCAGTTTGCTGAAAAACTCAAATTTTGTTCAGACTGCTCAAAAAGCTCCAGATGCGAGGCGTCGAGAAGCGAGGAATGAGGCGTATTTTTGTATACGCCGCAGTGACGAGCGACGAAGACAACGAAGCAGATGGACTTTTTCAGCAGCCTGTTAGATTCCAACCCCTGTCTAGGGGTTTATCGTCCTGCCGCTCGCACAGGGCATTCGTTTCAAATCCGTCAAGCTTTCATAAAAAACAAAATCGATTAGGGGTCGTATGGACAAGCTTAAGCAAATTCGTTTCAGCGGCATAGATGAGCTCTGTATTAATACCATAAGGTTTCTGGCGGTGGACGGGGTAGAGGCCGCCAACTCCGGGCACCCTGGGATGCCGATGGGGGATGCCCCGATGGCATACGTCCTCTGGCGGCTCTTTCTCAAGCATAACCCTAAAGACCCATTGTGGCATAACCGCGACCGCTTCATACTCTCGGCCGGCCACGGCTCGATGCTCCTTTACTCTTTGCTCCATCTTACGGGTTACAATCTGCCGCTCGAAGAACTGAAAAAGTTCAGGCAGTGGGGGAGCCATACGCCGGGACATCCTGAATACGACCCGAAAATAGGCATAGAGACGACTACAGGCCCTCTTGGACAGGGTTTTGCCAACGGTGTGGGCATGGCGATGGCCGAGAGGTATCTGGCCGGGAGATACAACAGGCCCGGGTTCGCTATTTTCGATTACCATATCTACGCTATCGCAAGCGACGGCGACCTTATGGAAGGGGTCTCCAACGAGGCGGCGTCGATGGCCGGACACCTCGGGCTCGGGAAGCTCGTATATCTATATTCCGATAACAAGATAACTATCGAAGGCACAACGGACATCGCCTTTACCGAAGACGTGGGAAAGAGATTCGAGGCGCTTGGCTGGCATGTGCAGAAGGTGGGCGGCAACGACCTCGACGGCATCTCAAAGGCCATAGAAGCGGCAAAGGAAGAGAAAAACAGGCCCTCGCTGATAATAGCCAGGACGAACATCGGATTCGGGAGCCCCGGCAAGCAGGACACCGCCGAGGTGCACGGGGCCCCTCTTGGAGCCGAAGAGGTAAGGCTTACGAAAGAAAAGCTCGGCTGGCCCCTTGAGCCGTTATTCCATATCCCCCAGGAAGTGATCGCGGAGTTCAGCGGCGCGGCCTCAGAAGGCACGGCGCTTACGAACGAATGGAGGGCGCTTTTCGAGAGATATAAAAAAGAATATCCGGCTGAAGGCAAGGAGCTGGAGGAACTCTTTGGAGGCAGGAAAAATCGTGATTGGATCGCGGACCTGCCCTCATGGAGCGCGGCCGACAAGCCCATAGCTACAAGGAGCGCGTCAGGAAAGGTGCTTAACTCCATAGCCGCCAGGACGCCGTTCCTTATAGGCGGTTCCGCCGACCTCGCCCCTTCCACCAATACGCTCCTTAAGGGCATGGGTGATTTTCTTCCGGGCTCGGCCGGACGTAATCTGCACTTCGGGGTACGCGAGCACGCGATGGGTTCGATACTTAACGGGATGGCCTTAAGCGGCCTTATCGTCCCGTACGGCGCCACGTTCCTTATATTTTCCGACTATATGAAGCCTCCCATAAGGCTTGCCGCCTTGATGGGGCTCCATACGATCTACGTATTTACGCACGACTCGATAGGCCTTGGCGAAGACGGCCCGACGCACCAGCCCATAGAGCAGCTTGTATCCCTGAGGGCTGTCCCGAAGTTGTCGGTTATACGCCCCTCCGACGCCACAGAAGTAGTCGCGGCATGGAAAGAGGCCTTGACGCATGAGAGCGGTCCGGTAGCCCTGATACTCACGAGGCAGAACGTACCGGTAATAGACAGGACAAGATTCGCTTCAGCCGATAATCTCTCAAAAGGCGCGTACGTCCTGGCCGACCCCGCCGAGGGCGCGCCTGAGATAATACTCATCGCCTCCGGCTCAGAGGTGCATCTTGCCATAAGCGCTTACGAAGAGCTTTCAAAACGCAGCATAGCCGCAAGGGTGGTCAGCATGCCGAGCTGGGATCTTTTCGAGGCCCAGGACGATGAGTATAAAGCCTCGGTACTGCCTGCGGAAGTCAAGCCCAGGCTCGCCATAGAAGCCGGCTCCCCGCTGGGCTGGGAGCGTTACGTCGGCCTTGACGGAGATATAATAGGCATCAACAGGTTCGGGGCGTCCGCTCCCTATAAGACTATCTTCGAAAAACTCGGGTTTGGCGTGGAAAATATCACGAACAGGGCGGTCGCGCTCGTAAACAGAAAAAAAGGCCTCTTTCTTGATAGATTGTAAGTCCCCTGCTATACTTATGTCGTGCACTTCATCCGCCGCAACCTTCACTTATCGTATACGGTAGAGGCAAGGGCATTCCCTTGCCTCTATTTTCCCCATTACTTTTAGGAGTTTCGTTCCTATGAACCCCTTGTTGAATTTAAATAAATTGGGCCAGTCCATTTGGTACGACAACCTGCGAAAAGGCTTGATAACATCCGGCGAGCTTAAAAGGATGATCGACGAGTATGCCGTAACAGGCATCACCTCAAACCCCGTGATATTTGAAAGGGCCGTTAGCGGCACATCAGAATATGACGAAGACATCTCCAGGCTCGGTTCGCAGAAGATTGAAAACAGCGAAATAGCGGAGAAGCTTGTCATAAACGATGTAAAACTTGCGGCGGACACATTCGCCCCTGTTTACGGAGAGGCCGGAGGCAAGGACGGGTTTGTCTGCGTTGAAACAAGCCCGCACCTGGCTGACGACGCGGACGCCACCATAAAGGAGGCGCGCGCTTTATATTCCCTTATAAACAGGCCGAATATAATGGTAAAGGTGCCGGGCACGCAGGCGGGCCTCAAGGCTGTAGAGGAGCTTACAAGGGAAGGATATAACGTAAATATAACACTGCTGTTCTCCGTGGAGCGTTACGCGGAGGCGGCTCTGGCGTACATTAAAGGCCTTGAGAGGAGGCTTCAGGAGGGCTGGTCGATAGACCGGATATCGAGCGCCGCCAGCTTCTTTGTAAGCAGGATCGATACGCTCGCCGACAAATTGATCGAAGAGAGGATAGACCTGTCCGCGTCTAACGACGAAAAGGCAAGGCTTAAAAACCTCCTTGGAAAAACCGCCGTTGCCAACGCAAAGCTCGCTTACATTAAATTCAACGAGATCTTCAAAAGCGACAGGTTCAGGAGACTGCAGGAAGAGGGCGCCAACGCCCAAAAGCTCCTCTGGACTTCGACGAGCACGAAAAATCCCGGCTACCACGACACAAAATACGTGGAAGAGCTTGCCGAGGGAGGGACGGTCAACTCGATGCCGCTCCAGACCTTGCTGGCCTTTTATGACCACGGCAGGGTAAGGCACAGGCTTTCGGATGATCTGGAGGGCTCCCATAAGATAATCGCGGCGCTCGCTTCTTTTGGGATCGATTACAAGGAAATGACGGACAGGCTTGAAAGGGAAGGCCTTGAACTGTTCATCAACTCTTACAGCCTGGTTCTAAAAGCGATCGCTAAAAAGAAGGCCGTCCTCCTTGAGAAGAAAGTCCTTGAGGCGAAGTATGAGCTTAACGGTTTTGAAGGGCCGGTCGCTTCAGTCCTTAATGAGATAGGCAACGAGAACTTCCTTGAGAGGCTTTGGGCCAAAGACCCGACCATATGGAAGCAGGGGCCTGAGGAGAAAGAGCTCATAAAGGACGCCCTCGGATGGCTTACGCTTCCGGACCTCATGGAAGACAACAAAGAGGTGATAATCTCCTTCGCGGAGGAGGTCAGGCAGGCAGGTTTTAAAAACGCGGTGCTTCTGGGCATGGGCGGGTCGAGTCTCGCCCCGCTTGTACTAAGTGAAGCGCTCGACGCAGCCCCGGGGTATCCGAAGCTTATCGTGCTCGATTCAACGGACCCTGACGCCGTTAATGAAGTAACCCGCTCCATCGACCCTGCAAAGACGATCTTTATCCTTTCAAGCAAATCAGGCTCTACCATAGAGCCATTGAGCCTTTTTGACTATTTTTACAACATGCTCTACGAGCTTAAGGGTGAAGATGCGGGAGGAAATTTTATCGCCATCACCGATCCCGGCACACCTCTGGAAGGATTTTCAAAAAAATATAGATTCAGGAAGCTCTTCGCAAATCCGCATGACATAGGCGGGCGCTTCTCGGCCCTCTCTTATTTCGGCCTTGTGCCGGCGGCTATTTGCGGGGTCGATATCTCAAAGCTTCTCAATTATGCCTGCAACATCTCGGCGGCCACTCACCCGTGCATGAAGGAAAAGGACAACCCGGTGGTGCTCCTCGGGGCCGCCCTGGGGATATTCGGGAGGTCAGGGAAAGACAAGATCACTTTTTTCCTGTCAAAAAATATAGCAAGCTTCGGGCTTTGGATAGAGCAGCTTGTGGCTGAAAGCACCGGAAAAGAAGGCAAGGGGCTTATTCCCGTGGTAAACGAGCCTCCCGGTGGACCGGATGACTACGATAAGGACAGGGTATTCGTCCACATAAGCTCGGGTACTGAGGATGATGAGATCAGGAATACCCTTAGCGCGTTGGCCGGGGCGGGACACCCGGTCATTTCATTTAAATTGAAAGACCCTTATGAGCTTGGGGGAGAGTTCCTTAGATGGGAGGTAGCCACCGCCGTGGCGGGGCAGATACTCGGTATCAATCCATTCGACCAGCCGGATGTGGAGCTTGCGAAAAAGCTTACGAGGGCGCGCCTGCGCGCGATAGAGAAGGGGATCGCGCCGCCGCCGGGCATTGCCATGGCCAACGACAGATTTAAAATATACTTCGGCGAGCATACTTTTCATAAGATAAAAAAGACCGCTTCGAAGAACGGGGACGTGAAAAAGGCGCTTCGGGAATTTATGGGCCTCATAAGGAAGGGCGATTATGTAGGCGTGCTCGCTTATTTCAACCCGGGTGACAGGGCGATAGACAGCAGCCTGACAGAGCTTCGCAGGTCGTTAAGGGATTACACTAAAGCCGCCACGCAGTTCGGCTACGGCCCGCGCTATCTCCACTCAACCGGGCAGCTACATAAGGGAGGCGCCAACAACGGGATATTCCTCATACTCTGCCATGAGACGCAAGAGGATGTAATTATACCAAAGAGCACCTTCAGTTTTTCGGAGCTTGAGCTTTCGCAGGCCTTTGGCGATATGGAAGCGCTGGATTCCAAGGGCTGCCGGGTAGCCCTGCTAAACCTTAAGGATTCTTCTCTTGAAACCCTTGAGGAGGCGGAGAGCCTGATCAGAAGCGCTGTTATGAGCGCCTCTGGAGCCATTAGATAGCGGAGGGGTTATGCATATAGGGATGGTGGGCCTGGGAAGGATGGGCATGAACATGGCCTTGAGACTCATGCAGGGCGGCCATACGGTGTCAGGTTTTAACAAGAGCGCTGAAAATACCAGTAAAGCCGAGGGCTTTGGCATAAAAGCCGTTCGCTCCCTTGAAGAGCTGGCAGAGTCGCTTCCCGCGCCGCGCATTGTCTGGATGATGATACCCGCCGGAAGCCCGGTGGATGAGACTATCGAAAGCATAAAGGGCGCCATAGGGCCGGGTGATATCATAATAGACGGCGGAAATAGTTATTATAAAGACTCGATCAGGCGCTATCACGCCTTGAAGGAAATAGGCATAAGATTCCTCGATGTAGGCGTAAGCGGCGGTATCTGGGGGCTTACGGAGGGGTACTGCCTGATGGCGGGAGGCGACGAGGATGTTTACAAAACCCTTGAGCCTGTATTTCAGACGCTCTCTCAAAGCGAAGGATGTCTCTTTTGCGGAGGGCCGGGGTCGGGCCACTATGTAAAGATGGCCCACAACGGGATAGAGTACGGGCTTATGGAGGCTTACGGGGAAGGCTTCGAGCTCCTTAAGGCGTCCCCTTACGGGGCTGAACTGGATCTCTCCAGGATAGCGCACCTCTGGAACAGGGGCAGCGTGGTACGCTCCTGGCTCCTTGAACTCCTTGAGTCGGCCCTGAACAAAGACCGCGGCCTTGAAGCCATTAGCGGGTACGTGGCTGACTCCGGCGAGGGGAGGTGGGCCGTAAAGGAAGCGATTGACGCGGGGGTGGCCCTTCCAGCGATCTCAGAGGCCCTCTACAGGAGGTTCCGCTCCAGGCAGGACGACTCCTTCGCGGAGAAGGTGCTTGTCGCCTTGAGAAAGGAATTCGGGGGGCACTCCGTAAAACCCGAAAGCGAGTAGTTTTTCACATTCCCAGATATCTCTACCGGAGCCGCTCTTTTATGTCCCTCAAAGATGATAAATACCGGAACGACCCTCCTCAGACAATCAGGATAGGAAAGATAGAGCCGACGGGCGAGCCCTGCGAAGAGTTCTATCCAGGCCCTGCCGCGATGATAATCTTCGGGGCCTCGGGCGACCTGGCGAGGCGCAAGATCATGCCCGCGCTCTTCAAGCTCACGCGCTCAAAGATACTGACCGAGAATTTTTTCATAATGGGCATGGCGAGAACGGAGATGGACTCGGATTCGTTCAGGCGGATGATCGAGGCGGCGCTGCGCGAGGCGGGCGGGTTCGATGAGGCCATATGGGAGAGGTTCTCAAAGAAGCTCTATTATAAAACCGTGGATTATACGGATATAAAGGCGCTCGAAGAGGCGGGCAGGCTCATAGCCGAAAAAGAGCGGGCGCACGGCACAAACGGCAACCGTATTTTTTATCTCGCCACCCCTCCTTCCGTTTACGAAGGCATAATCGAATCGATAAAAGCCTCGGGGCTTTCCGGTAACGGGGAGAACCAGGCCAGGGTCGTGATCGAAAAGCCGTCCGGCCGTGACCTGGAAAGCGCACGCGCGCTGGACAGCGTGGTGCTTCGTAATTTCACCGAGGAACAAGTCTTCAGGATAGACCACTATCTCGGAAAAGAGACGGTGCAGAATATATTGATGCTGCGGTTCGCGAACGCGATATTCGAGCCCTTATGGAACAGAAGGTATATCGATCACGTACAGATAACGGTGGCGGAGACGAACGGGATTGAAAAGAGGGCGGGGTATTATGAGCAGGCAGGTGTCTTGCGTGATATGTTCCAGAACCATATCCTGCAGGTGCTTGCCCTGGCGGCGATGGAGCCGCCTTCGATATACGACCCGGAGCTGGTAAGGGATGAGAAGATAAAGGTGCTCAGGGCGTTAAGGCCGGTTCCATTGAATGAAATAAACAACTGGCTCGTCCTGGGGCAGTATGTGGAAGGCGAGGTGGACGGCAGGCTTGTCCCTGGTTACAGGGAAGAGGAAGGGGTCGCGAAGGACTCCGAGGTTCCGACATACGCCGCGATGAAGTTGTTTATAGATAACTGGAGATGGCAGGATGTGCCCTTCTATATCCGGTCTGGCAAGAGGCTTAATAAACGGTTTTCCGAGGTCGCGATACAGTTCAAGAGCGTACCCCACCGCTTGTTCAGGGAGACCCTGAAAGAAGACATAGGCCCGAATACCCTGATCCTCAAGATACAGCCTGAAGAGCGGATCCAGCTTAGATTCCACACAAAAAACCCGGGGTCAAGGGTATGTCTGCGGGACGTATTTATGGATTTTTCTTATACTGAGGGATATAAAGGGCTTACGCTCGGAGCTTACGAGAGGGTGCTCCTTGACTGCATGCTTGGGGACAAGACCCTTTTTGTGAGAAAGGACGGGGCTGAGCTTAGCTGGGCCTTCCTTACGCCCATGCTCGATTTTATTGAGAGCGGGTACGCAGGCGCGCCGGAAGTGAATCTTTACAGGGCGGGAAGTTCAGGCCCCGTGGAGGCGGATAAGTTCATCACCAGGGAAGGCAGGAGCTGGAGAGACGATGGGTAAACAAAACGGGTTCATCCTGGCGGGGGACATAGGCGGCACAAAGACCTATTTGGGGCTCTTTATTGATAAAGGACAGGCCCTCGGGCTTGTGCGGGAAGATTCGTTCATAAACGCTAACTTCGACTCTCCTGAGGCGATTATCAGAGCGTTCCTTGGGGAAGGCATGGACGTAAAGTCCGCTTTTTTCGGGATCGCCTGCCCGGTCGAAGGGAACCGCTGCAGTCTTACGAATCTACCCTGGATCGTGGACGGCGAAGCGATAAAAAAGAGGTTCGGGATAGGAGAGCTGAAGCTTATAAACGACCTTGTAGCCACTGCCTCGGGTGTGGAGCTCCTTAAAGAGAAGGATTTTTACGTCCTGCAGGCGGGGGTTGAAAGAGAGGGGAACCGCGCCCTGATAGCCGCCGGCACCGGACTCGGAGAAGCAATAATGTTTTGGGACGGGAAGGAGCTTATGCCGTCAGGCTCTGAAGGCGGGCACGCGGACTTCGCTCCGAGGAACCGTACGGAGATAGAACTCCTCGAATATCTCATCGGGAAATACGGGCACGTGAGCTATGAGAGGGTCATATCGGGGCCGGGCCTCGTTAATATCTATAATTTTGTCAGCGGCAGGAAAGGTGAAGCGGAGCGCATCAAAAAACGCTTCGAGCAAGAAGACGCCTCGGCGGTCATTGCGGAAGAGGCCGAGGCCGGCACTGACGGCAATTGCAGGGATGCCTTGAATCTCTTCCTTTCCGCATACGGGGCCGAGGCTGGCAACCTCGCGCTCAAGTCCATGTCCTCGGGCGGATTATATATCGGCGGCGGCATAGCCCCGAAGCTCTTGAAGGGACTGAAATCACCGGTCTTTATGGACGCTTTCAGGAAAAAAGGCAGGTTCGAGGAATTATTGTCCAGGATGCCGGTGCGAGTGATACTGAACCCGAAGACAGGCCTTATGGGCGCGGCCCTATGTGCCGCGCGTGCCATATCTTCAGGCGGGAAAAGAAGTCTAAGTTCGATAGATTTCGGCTAGGAGTCTGCCTCTCAGGCAGATTATGTCAAAAGGCAGAGGCCGCGTCCTATTGCCTCGCAAGCAGAGGGAAGGCTTTAAAGTGTAAGGATGTTATATTTTTGTTCGCTCGCGATGCATGTTCAAGTAAATCTTTCAGTTTTCCGGCCCGTTCGTGGAACGGGTACTACTTTAGTTATTTTCAGATTTTTATGCTTTACCAGACTGAAATTAATCTTCACCATCCTTCCCATTCTTCGAGAGGGAAGATTTTTGAGGCCGCCCCGTAGCGTGCTGCAGGGTGGTTCATTTATTTATGGATACATAATGGATAAGACAAAACGCCTGTATGTCTATGTGTATATCTACGCCAGCCCCGAGGAGATGAGCAGGGTCGCGGCGGAGACCTTCGTTGAGACTTGCGAAAAAAGGGTGAAGGCGAAGGGTCTCTTTACTGTGATCCTGTCCGGCGGGAAGACGCCAGAGCGCCTCTACAGGCTGCTGGGGACGGATTTTAAAGATAAGATACCGTGGGAAAAGGTGCATCTTTTCTGGGGGGATGAGAGGTGCGTAGGGCCGGAAAGCAGAGAGTCGAATTACAAGATGGCCTACGATTCCCTCATTTCAAAGGTGTCGATCCCGGAGAGGAACATCCACAGGATAAAGGGCGAAATAGAGCCCTCGGTCTCGGCAAAAGCCTACGAGGATGAGATAAGAGGCTTCTTTAATATCCCGGCCAGCGCCTTCCCTGTCTTCGACCTTGTCCTCCTGGGCCTTGGGAACGACGGGCATACGCTTTCGTTATTCCCGGCCTCAAAGGCGCTCTTTGAGAGCGAGAGGCTCATTATCGATAATTACGTAGACAAATTAAGCGCATTCAGAATAACGGCAACGCTTCCGGTAATTAACAATGCCTCCATGGGGATTTTCCTGGTCTCAGGCAAGGAAAAGGCCGGGATATTGAGAGAGGTGCTTAAGGGAACGGAGGCGATATATCCGGCGCAGATGGCCAGGCCCGGAAAGCTCCTGTGGTTTGTTGACAAGGACGCGGCCTCCGAGCTTTAATCGGGCGACCGGTTTAAAATCCAGCAGGTCAAAGCTTAAGTTTATAAAAGACAAGTACCTTCCCGGCAATCCCAGGCTTGGGCCGGGCTTTTTAAGAGCGGGTGTTTCTGATGGACCAGGGGAACATCATCCTGCAAATCTGATTTTGTGATTGGTCTGACGGGGCTCGGAGAGAGAAAAAATAAGGGCGGCTACTTCGCCGCCCTTATTTCTGTGTGGCATTTTGCGCATTCAAAAAGCGGGAAAGTCTTGGGGCTGTTGTGGCAATTTGGGGAACCGCAGAACTTGCCTTCCATGTTGAACTTCATGGAGATGTTGTTCTCCCCGCGTTTCTCTTTAAATATCTTCGGATGGCAAGCATTGCATTTAAAAGCCTTTTCATGCCTGTCGTGGGGGAATACTACCGGCCCTACCCCAGCCTTATGCATTGAATCAACTTTCGAATCCAGCTTCATATTGCCGAGCCCGCCGAAAGCGGAGGCAGGCACGGTCAATATAAATGCCAAGGCTATTATACGCCACTTTGCCATAGCCTACTTCGCTGCTTTGTTCTTGGGTGAAGTATGGCACCTGTTGCAGTCTGTAAGCGGGAAAGCTACCTTACCGTGGCATCTTCCGCACCACTGGCCCTGGGCGATCTCGATCATCGACATGGGGTTGGTGCCCTTCGCCGGTACGAATATGCCGGGGTGGCAGACTTCGCACTTGAGCCAGTAAGTATGCATCTCGTGCGGGTAGATAACGTCGTTTACGAAATCTCCCTTTGCGGGTATGAGCACATCCATCTTAAGGGGAGGCATTTCCTCTTCAGCAGGATCGAGTGAAGGCCTCGGCTTTACGATGTTCTCCCTTACGATCTTGGCCCAGTCTATGAGACCGTACCTGTCCTTGGGAAGCCCTGTGGCTGAAAGGGCCTGCGGATGCCAGCCCTGGCCTGACTTGTAAGCCATTGAGGGGGGCTTTGTGGGATCGCCGACACCGGCGGGTTTTCCCGCTGTGTCAAGGTATATCACGCTTGTTGTATCTGTGGGGTCGAGCTTCTGTTCTGTTGCGCCTTTCTCGCTTTTCTTGGCCGCTGCATCGTTCTTTGTTTTAGCCGCGCCTTCAGCCGGATTAAAAGAACCGTTAACGGCAAAGCCGAAGATGAACATGAGCGAGAATAGGAGGGCAACCTTCACGGGCTTACAGGATGCTTTCATTTAGTGATCCTCCTTTCGTACTGTCCTCAAATTTTTTTAATTCTGATTTGTTGGTGCGTTCGGATTGCTGCCCTTGTAGGAATGGCACCTTTCACAGTACAGCGGCTCCCAGGCTACAAGGCCGTTATGGCACTTGCCGCAGAACTCGCCGTTCATGATGGCCGTCATATTAATATCGTTGGCCCCTTTTTTGATGATAAAAATATCTTCGTGGCATACCTTGCATTTGAATCTGATCCTGTGAAACCAGTGGGGGAATACTACCGGGCTCACTCCTGCCTTTTCCATGCTCTCTGACTTGCTGTTAAGGACGATGTCCCCGTATTCCGCGTGGCCTGTGTTTGCCAAAAACAGACCCGCAGCCATACCGATACAAGTCAGGAGGAGAATCCAGAAGCTAGTTCTCTTCATTGATTGCCTCCTTGATTGATTTTTCCCAGACTTATTTGGTTGTATGGGGTTATAATTGTTGCGATTATAGCCCGTTCTACATGGTTACTGTCAAGCTAAAAATTTAAGTTTTTGAATTTCTAATAAATTGAAAAGATCGAATGGATGTGATATAAAGTCAAATCCCCTTTGTTTTTCGTAGCTTCTGGAACAGGCAGGGGAGAATTTATTTTTTTGTTCCGGGACAGACGGCACGTCTTTTTTTGATATTAGGGATAATGATAGCTCAAATTTTCATTCTTGCAATCACGGAGGGTTTAAATTGTTAGAGAAAATGGCTGGCTGGCGGAGGAGCTGCTATTGCGGCGAGGTTTCCGCGGCGGATATAAATAAAGAGATCAGGCTGATGGGCTGGGTCCAGAGGAGAAGGGACCACGGCGGACTGATATTTATAGACCTGAGGGACAGGGAAGGGTTGGTGCAGCTTGTATTCAATCCTGAGAAAGAGGGCGCGGTACATGCCAAGGCGCACGATTTAAGGAACGAGTTCGTCATAGCCGTAAAAGGCGCAGTCCAGAGGAGGCCTGAGGGGACAGAGAACCCTAACCTCAAGACGGGCCAGGTCGAGATCGCGGTAACGGAGATACTCGTCCTCAATGACTCCGCCCCGCTCCCGTTCATGATAGAAGATGACACCGATGTCTCCGAGATGACAAGGCTTAAGTACCGTTATCTCGATCTGAGAAGGGCTTCGCTTCAGGGCAAGCTCGTGTTAAGGCACAAGGTCGCGATGGCCACGAGGAATTATCTCTCCGGCAACGGCTTTATAGAGGTGGAGACGCCTGTGCTGACAAAGAGCACGCCTGAAGGCGCGCGCGATTATCTCGTGCCGAGCAGGCTCAATCCGGGGAGTTTCTACGCGCTTCCGCAGTCCCCGCAGCTCTTCAAGCAGATACTCATGATATCGGGGTTCGACAGATACTTTCAGATCGTAAAATGCTTCAGGGACGAAGACCTTCGGGCCGACCGTCAGCCCGAGTTCACGCAGATAGACGCGGAGATGAGCTTCGTGGACAGGGAAGACGTCATAAATATAATGGAAGGGCTCATCGTCAGCATATTCAAGGAGGCGGGAGTGGAGCTTAAAGTCCCGTTCCCGCGCATGTCTTACGCGGAGGCTACCGGAAGATTCGGGGTGGACAACCCGGATGTGCGCTACGGGCTTGAGCTGAAAGACCTTACGGGCATCCTTTCCGGCTCCGGTTTCAAAGTATTCTCCGAAGCGGTTGCGAAGAAGGGCGTCATCAAGGCTCTGTGCGTCGAGGGCGGAGCGTCCTTTTCAAGAAAAGACCTCGATGACCTCACCGAGATAGCCGTGTCGTTCGGGGCGAAGGGGCTTGCTTGGGTAAAGATCACGGAAGAGGGTTGGCAGTCCCCCATAGCGAAGTTCCTGACAGGCCCTGAAAAAGACGGCATAACAGCCGCCCTTGGGGCGAAGACCGGCGACCTGCTGCTTTTTGCCGCGGACAAGGCGGGTGTGGCGAACACCGTGCTTGGAAGGCTCAGGACAAACATCGGCGGCAGGCTCGGCATCATTCCAAAGGAAGGGTTTAACTTTGTCTGGGTAACCGAGTTCCCGATGTTTGAGTATGACCCGGCTGAAAAGAGGTATGTGGCGGTGCATCACCCGTTCACGGCGCCGATGGATGAGGACATGGAGAAGCTGGGTACAGACCCGTTAAGCGTCAGGGCGAAGGCCTACGACCTGGTACTCAACGGCTCAGAGATCGGCGGCGGCTCCATAAGGATACACAGGAGCGACGTACAGGCTAAGATATTCGAAATGCTGGGCATAGCCAGGGAAGAGGCCGAGGAGAGGTTCGGCTTCCTCCTCGAAGCGCTTAAATACGGCACGCCTCCGCACGGCGGCATAGCGTTCGGGCTCGACAGGGTGATGGCGATAATAACAGGCTCCGAGTCGATCAGGGACTGCATAGCCTTCCCAAAGACTCAGAAGGCGACCTGCGCGATGAGCGAGGCGCCCTCGCCGGTAGACCAGAAGCAGCTAGACGATATATTCATCAGGGTCGTTAAAAAGGCCCAGTAGCTTATTGATGGCGCCGGTCTCCGGCGCCTTTCCTATTCTATTTTGACCCCCTAGTCCTTATGAAACAGCGTTCCCTGATAGCGTTCCTTATCTTAAGCGCGATTGCCGTAATCATCTACTCGAACACATTTTCGTCCCCTTTCATATTTGATGACGGCATGTACATCATCAGAAATCCGCTTATTAAAAACATGGGGAACTTCTGGCCTCCATCGGGGCCCAGATATCTGGGGTATCTCTCCTTCGCGATAAACTTCTATTCCGGAGGGCTTGATACAACCGGGTATCACGTTGTAAACCTCTTTATCCATATAATAAACGGATGCCTCGTATACCTCCTGGTGGCGGCGACCTTTAAAACCCCCTGGATGGCGAAGGCAGGGATGAAGGATGCCTGCTCCACCGGCTTCATCCTCGGTCTGATAACATCGATACTGTTCATAGCCCATCCTGTCCAGACGCAGGCCGTAACGTATACTACGCAGAGGTTCGCCTCCCTTGCGACACTCTTCTATCTCCTCTCTCTTGTGCTCTATGTTAAATGGAGGGCCGCGGATGAGGGCGGCGGTTTTAAAAAGACAGTATTCTATGTAGCGGCCCTTGCCTCTGCCATAGCGGCAGAGAACACCAAGGAGATAAGCTTTACCCTGCCTTTTGCCGTAGTCCTCTATGAGCTGGCCTTCTTTGACGGGCCGTTTAAAAAGAGGGCGCTGCCCCTGATACCGTTCCTTATAACGCTCGTAATAATCCCGCTGACAATACTCGGCCCTGAGATGGGTATCGGGGGCGGCGGGGTGGATATCGGGGAGAGGACGAGGGAGTTGCAGATTAGGGATCTGACGGCGCTTTCAAGGCACGATTACCTCGTAACGCAGTTCAGGGTGATAATAACCTACCTGAGGCTGCTGGTATTGCCGGTAAACCAGAATCTCGATTATGATTATCCGCTACTCCGTTCCATATTCACGCCGGAGGCGCTGTTGTCATTTTTATTCCTCCTCGCGTTGTTCGCGGGCGCGGTATATCTATTCTTTTTATCAAGGAAGAAGGCCTGTCCGCTCGGCCTCCTGACCGGCGCGGGCATCATCTGGTTTTTTATGACCATTTCCATCGAATCGTCGATAATCCCGATTAACGACCTCATATTCGAGCACAGGCTCTACCTCCCTTCAATAGGGGCGGCGCTTGCCTTTGGCGGGGTTTCCCTGTACGGGATAAATCTTCTGAGAGAAAAGGCTGGCATCAAGGCCTCAGCCGCCGCCCTTGCCGGCGGGCTTATCGTCGCCACAGCCCTGCCTCTCGGGGCGGCGACATATCTAAGGAACAATGTCTGGGGAGACGAGATAACGTTCTGGGAGGACGCCATACGGAAGAGCCCGGGAAAGGCGCGCGTGCACAACAACCTCGGCTCGGTCTATTATAAGAGGGGCGAGACAGGCAAGGCGATGGATGAGTTCAAGGCCGCCGTAAGGCTTAAACCCAACTTCGCCGACGCGCACTATAACCTCGCCATAGCGTATAAGGACATGGGGCTTATGGACGCGGCGATAACCGAGTTAGAGGATGCCGTAAGATTCCAGCCCGGGAAGGCGAACGCTCACAATAACCTGGGGCTTGCTTATTTAAGCAAGGGGCGGATAATGGAGTCTATCGAGGAGTTTAATATAACATTAAGGCTCCAGCCCGAGAACTACAGGGCCCATAATAACCTGGGGCTGGCGTACAAGAGCCTGGGGCGGCTCGATGAGGCGGCCTTTGAATTCCGGACGGCCCTTTCCATAAGCCCTGGCTTTGAAGACGCATACAATAACCTTCAATATATGAACCGGCGGGAAGAAAAGTAGCGGGGTGTTGAAAGACACACTGCCGTCCAATCCATAGATGGACTTTTCACATCCCGCCAGGGGGGGCGATGAGATACCGATCTCCGATAGTCTTTTTTGTCCTGGCGCTTGCCGCCCTCCTTATCTATTCAAACACCTTTTCCTATCCCTTCGTATTCGACGACGGCATGTATATCGTAGGGAACCGGGGCGTACATGCCTTATCAAACTTCTGGCCTCCCGTCGGCACGAGGTATCTGGGGTATCTTTCATTCGCGGTCAACTATAGCCTCGGAGGGGTTGACACCACCGGCTACCACATCGTAAATACCTTTATACACGTCCTGAACGGCATCCTTGTTTACCTTCTTGTGACGCTTACCTTCAAGACCCCGTGGATGGAAGGCGCGGGTATCGGCGATAAAAAGGACGCGGCCTTCGCTCTCGCCCTCATCTCGTCCGTTATATTCATAGTCCATCCGGTGCAGACGCAGGCTGTCACCTACGTTACCCAGAGGTTCGCCTCGCTGGCGACATTATTCTATCTGCTCTCGCTGGTATTGTATATAAGGTGGCGCGCCTCCGGCAACGGAAGATGGGTGTACGTGCTCGCGGTCATTACCACGGTTTCCGCGCAGATGACGAAAGAGATATCGTTTACCCTGCCTTTTCTGATAGCGTTGTATGAACTTATGTTCTTTAGCGGGCCTTGCAGGAAGAGGTTTTGGTATCTCATCCCGTTCCTCCTGACCTTACTTGTTATCCCGCTTTCATTGCTTAGCCCGGCCTCCGGCGGGCTTGATCTCGATGTAAGCGAGAATATACGTGAGAAGCAGGTACAAGAGCTCGTCAGCCTTTCGCCGTACCAGTATTTCTCCACGCAGCTGCGGGTGATTGTGACTTATCTAAGGCTACTGGCGCTCCCAGTCAAGCAGACCCTTGATTATGATTACCCGCGCATAGAGTCGTTTTTCGCTCCCGAGGCGCTTATTTCATTTTTCTTTCTGCTTTCAATCGCCATTGCCGCTGTAGCTGTTTTTTTGCGGGCAAGGAGGATAAAAGAGCCCTTTCTGGCGATAATCTCTCTCGGGGTCTTCTGGTTTTTCATAACCCTTTCCATAGAATCGTCGGTGATACCGATACAGGATGTCATCTTCGAGCACAGGCTATATCTGCCGAGTGTAGGGGCTTTTATGGCTGCCTCGGCTGTCATTGTATATCTCCTTTCGTACCTTAAGGGAAAGGGGGCAGGCTTTTCCGTGATCACGATGGCTGTCGTTGCGTTGGCGATGCTTTCGGTTCCGCTTGGGGCCGCGTCGTACAAAAGGAACCTCGCCTGGAAGGATGAGCTTACCCTGTGGAAGGATACCGTCGAAAAGAGCCCTGGAAAGACGAGACCGCATAACAATCTCGGGGATATATACTTCAGGATGGGGCGGATGGATGAGGCAATAGCCGAATTTGAGGCGGCAAAAAATCTAAAGCCGGACGTAAAGACATTTTTTAACCTCGGGAGCGCTTACTATAAAAAGGGGCGTCTGGAAGAATCTATTGCCGAGTTAAAGACCGCCATAGGGCTCAAGCCCGATTTCGCGGACGCTCATTATAACCTCGCCGCTGCGTACAGGGCCGCTGGGATGATGGACGGCGCGCTAGCGGAGCTTGAGGCGGCGGTCAGGTACAAGCCGGATAAATGGAACGCGCATTACAATCTGGGGCTTATGTACCAGAGCAGAGGCAGGGTTGATGACGCGAGGAGGGAGTTTGCAACTGTCATCGCTTTAAAGCCGGATTTTGCCGAGGCGCGCGACAGCCTTAGATCCCTGGGGCGATGAGCTGGCCTCTTGCATGCCTGAATAGGCATAGCGAGCGCATTCCCCGCAGCTTGCCGCGGGGAATCTTCAATATTGTTGATACCCATGAAAAAGGCGGGGAGAGATGAGACGATTAATAATCTATCCGTTCCTCGCTATCCTGGCCTTTCTGGTCTATTCAAATACGTTTTTTTCCCCATTCGTATTTGATGACGGCATGTATATCACAGGGAACGCCGAGATAAGGGAGCTATCGAATTTCTGGCCGCCGTCGGGGACGCGGTACCTGGGCTATCTATCGTTCGCCCTCAATTACCGCTTTGGCGGGCTCAGGGTCTTCGGCTATCATCTTATCAATGTTATTATCCATGCCATAAACGGCCTGCTTGTGTACGGGCTTGTGTCAAGCGTCTTTAAAACCCCGTGGCTGGAAGTGGCTGGGCTGAAAGACAAGGGCGCCATAGCCTTCGGAGCGGCGTTCCTTTCGTCGGCCGTTTTTATTGCCCATCCGATAGAGACCCAGGCGGTCACATATACGACGCAGCGATTTGCCTCGCTCGCCACCCTGTTTTATCTGCTCTCGATAGTGCTTTATCTGAAATGGCGGAGCGGAGAGGGCGGGATCAGGTCACTCCCCATATATGCCCTTGCCCTCGTCTCCACTATTTCGGCGCAGATGACAAAAGAGATATCGTTTACCCTGCCTTTCCTTATAGCCTTGTACGAACTGACGTTTTTCAGCGGGCCTTACAGGAAAAGGCTTTTATGTCTCGTCCCGTTCCTTTTGACGCTGCTCATAATCCCGCTTACTGTCCTGAGCCAGGAAGGAGGCCCCGGAACGGTAAATTTCGTAAGCGAAAGTATAAGGGAAAAACAGCTACTGGAGCTATCGACCCTCTCTCCGTATGAATACTTCTCCACGGAGATGAGGGTAATAGTAACTTACTTGAGGCTCCTCATACTCCCGGTAGATCAGAACCTTGATTACGGCTATCCGTATTTTAATTCCATTTTCGCTCCGGAGGCGTTCGCCTCGCTCCTGTTCCTCATTCTTGTTCTGAGCGCGTCTTTTTATGTGTTTATCAGGGCAAGAAGAAAAGATCCTTTTCTGGCCTTGATACCGCTAGGCATATTCTGGTTCTTTATAACGCTTTCAATCGAGTCGTCGGTAATACCGATACGCGACGTGATATTCGAGCACAGGCTTTATCTGCCGTCCATAGGGGCTATAACGGCCTTTTCCGCCGCGGCGATATACTCTCTGGACAGGATAAAAAAGGCCTTCTTATTAAAGCCCTCCCTGACAGCGCTTGCAATCGTCCTTGCCGCCGTTGTTGCCACCCCTCTCGGCTCTGCGGCGTACCTGAGAAATGAGGTGTGGAGGGACGACATCCTTTTATGGAAAGACGTCATAAAAAAAAGCCCGCTGAGGGCGAGGCCGCACAGTAATCTGGGAGACGTATATTACAGGAAGGGGCGGATAGACGAGGCGATAGACGAATTCGAAAGGGCCGCGGCATTTAATCCCGACGCTACGGCCTTGCTAAACCTCGGGAACGCCTATTTCAGCAAAGGCCTTTTTGCGGACGCGCTTGCGGTCTATAGGGCCTCGATCGAGAAGAAGCCAGCCTCCTCTGACGCTCATTATAACCTGGCGTTGACTTACGAAAACCTTGGCATGGACGGGGCCGCGATAATCGAATTCGAGACAGCCGTAATGTATAAGAGGGATAGATGGGACGCGCACTATAAGCTTGGGCTCGCTTACCGGAGACAGGGAAGGGTTTCCGAGGCGAGAGAGGAGTTCGAGACGGCGCTTGCCATAAAACCTGATCTTACGCAGGCGTACGAGGGCATCAAGTCTTTAGACAGATAGGGGTTTATAAAGCCGGTTGGAAAAACCCGGGCCGGGGCTTTCAGAGCCGCGGGGATGTTCATTCCCTGACATACCCGAACATGAGCGCGCCTATGGCGAAGAAAAGCACGTCAGGGAAGGCGGCCGAGATAATCGGGGGGATGAGCGCGCTCTGCCCTAAAGACCTTGTAACCGCGAAGATTATCCAGTAACTGAACGCTATTATTATGCTCAAGCCCACGCCGGACGCTATGCCGCTGTATCTGCCTGTTTTAAGGGCAAAGGGGATCCCGACAAGTATCATTATGAAGTTGACCAGAGGGAATGAGAACTTGCCGTAGAGCTCGATCCTGTAGCGCGAGGAATCGTAGCCGTCTTCCTCAAGGGTGTTTATGTAATTCTTGAGCTCGCCTATGGACATGTTCTTCTGAAGGTTCTCTACGTTAGGCAGGTCTTCGGGGTTGATAAAATTCTTGATCTCCAGATTGTCCGCTTCAGTCCTGTCCGCTTCTCCATTAAGGGAGAATTTCCAGATCGTGGCGGATGCCGCCACCCACCTGCCGTCCTGCCACGCTACGTTCCGGGAATAAATCCGCTCCTTTACGGTAAAAGGCTTTTCCATTACGTAAAGGGTCAGTCCGTACAGCTGGTTTCTTTTTATGTCTATCTGCCTTATGTTGAATATGCCTCCGCCTGTCCTGACCCAGATGCCTTCCTTCCCGAATGAGCCGCCCTGCACCCCGAACCACTGCTGCCGGAAGTTGTCGATTTTCTTAAGGGCTGATGGGGTCACGTACTCGTTCATGAGTATTACGAGGGCGCTTATGACGAGCCCGGCGCCGAGGAGAGGAAGAAGGGCCTTAAGCAGCCTTATCCCGCCCGCCTTCATGGCCGTTATCTCGCCGTGCTTTGAGAGTATGCCAAGTGAGATGAGCGCGGCCACGAGCACCGCGACAGGGGATATCTGTCCTATTATAAAAGGGACCTTGTAGATGAAAAAGAGGATGCTGCTGCCGAGCGGCACCTTGAACTTCATCAGGTTGTCAATATTCTCGAACAGATCTACCATGATGAAGAGGAGAATAAAAGACAGCACCGCTATGATAAGGAGCTTTATGAATTCAGTCAGTATGTATTTTTCGAGGAGTTTCATAAAAGTAAGTTGTCAAACCCCGCTACCGGGCTTTTTTCTTAAAATAAAGTCCTTTGCGGAGCCAGCCCATGAAAGTATATTGATCGGAGAATCTTTCGCGGCCTTGTAGAAGATATAGGCGCCCGCGGTCAAAAAGATAATGTCAGAGCCCCACACGGCGAACACGGGGTTTATCTTGCCGTTCTCACCGAGCGCTTCGAGCGCGGTAGAGGTGACATAATATATGAGGACGACGCCCAAAGAGATGCTGAAGCCGGTGAACCTCGCGGCCCTTATCTTCTGGATGCCGAGAGGCACTCCCAGTATGGCGAAGACAAAGACGGATGCCGGCAAGGCGAACCTCTTATGGAGGTCTATTAAATAAGGGGCGGCGCTTTGCCCCCGTTCTTTTGCGGCGGCGACCCTTTCAAGGAGCTCTTTCAGGTAAAGCTCCCTGTTCGATTTATCGGACAGGCCGGTAGTGGGCTTCCCTGAAAGACTGAGATCAAGGACATAATCCTTAAATTCCACTATATGGTAAGAGCCGTCATTCTCGGTCTTGCGGTGTATGGAGCCGTCCAGGAGCTTGAGATATACATTGAATTCCTGCGTGGAGGGCGAAAAAACGCCCTTTTCCGCGAAGAAGATGTTGGTCTCACCGCCTTCTCCGGTTTCGGAGATGAAAATGCCCTCCATCTCGCCGGTTTTGGGCGAAAGGTGATCAACGTAGAGGATCATGCCCTTGAACTTGTCATAAAAGGTCTTCTCCTCTATGCCCGAGACCAGCTTTGTCTTTGCCGCCTCGAAGAGCAGCTGCTTAAGTTTCAAGTTGCCCCAGGGGAAGATGTAGATCGTGAACGCGAGTGTCAAGAGGTAAGCTATGACCGCCAGCACAGCCACCGGCCTCATCAAGGAGAAGAGGCTGAGTCCGGTCGACTTCATGGCGGTTATTTCGCTGTCTGAGCTCAACCTCGTGAACGCCACGAGCACGCCTATCAGGAAGGAGACCGGGATAGTATATATTATAAATGACGGTATTACTGATACGATGAACCAGAAGACGAACGACGCGCCTATGCCGTGGGTGACCATAAGCTCAACGAGCTTCATTACTTTGCTGAGCAGCCCGGTGAAGGTCATTATGACAAGGCTCAACAGGAACGGAACGGATATCTCCTTGAAAATGTATGTATTTATGAGCCTTGGCATGCACCAATCATACTATAAGTACCTTTTTCGGACAACGTGATTTTCCATTTTGCCAGTGCAAGACCCCTTCCCATAAGGGGCATCGGCCCTCCGCGTGGAAGCCGCGGAGCATCGAACTTATTCAAAGGTACTTGTCTTTTATATAGCACCCGATTAAAGTAAATCATCCAGGTGCCCGATAATCTTGGTAAGGGGCATTATAAAGCAGGTTGGCCGGGGCATTGAAGCACAGGGCGGCCGTTCAGATGACGGCATATGAACCGGGGCTGTGAGGTTAGCTTACACGGAACTTGATTTTTAGTATGCAAAAATCTATACTTCACTAAACAAACACCTTGACCGATAAACGCTCCCCTTTTCGTGAGGGTTATTTACAGGAGCATATTTTTTTGGATGCCAGGAGAAAAGAAAAAATAAGGGGCGAGATGAAAAAAGCCGAAGGCTATCTTCAGGCCGCCGAACTCCTTCAAAGGCACGGGCTGTATACCCAGTCCGTTACAGCTTCGTATTATTCGACTTTCCACGCCTCTATCGCGGCGTTCCTTACGAGCGGAATAAACCATGCCGCGGGAGAACCTTTTGCAAGCTTCACGGCGACCCTCGAAAGGTTCAGCGGCAAGCTGGATCCATTTATAGAGACCCTCAAAGAGCACAGGAAAGAGTGGGGGCTTAATGCGGGACTTGAGTATCCCGAGAAAGAGGCGCTGTTAAGGCTCCATCTGACAAGGGAATTTTTTCTGGAAGTGAAGGATTTTCTGAGGAGGGTTGTAAAATAACTTCTACATTTTATTACGAAGCCTGATACGAGCGGATCCGCTGCCACCCTGTTCATCCTCCCGTCCTGTCGCCTAATCGATATCAGGTTGTAAGATTCAGGCCCTTTTATATTTATTTCGATTCAGAAATAAGCGGAAACCAGGTTATTCTTTAAAAAGCCCGGCAAAATGCGCCGCCAGTTCACGCGGATGGGTTCAATCCGAAGCCGGCAATAAAAAATGTAATGCTGACAACCAAGGAAATACTCGCCCGCCTCAAGTCCTTGAGAGAATCAAAGGATCTAAGGCAGGATTACATCGCCCGTTATCTGGGCATAGACAGGTCGACCTATGTCCGCAAGGAGTGCGGGAAAATCCCCATAACAACGGAAGAATGGCTTAAGCTCGCTCAGGCTATGGAAAAAGCCCCGTCCTATTTTTTTACCATACCCGGCGCCACGGTCTTTGACGATCCTGGAGAAAAGGAGACCCTCCTTGTCAAGCTCTACTCTCATTTAAGCGAGGAGGAGAGGGCCGACCTCATTTGCGGGATAAACCTGATGCTGAAAAATATCAGGAAAAAGGCTGTCATTGATACCCTCAAGATACTTTGCGGCACATAGTGCATGGCAGGAGAGTAGTGAATTAACAGGTTGCTGAAAAAGTCCATCTTGATATAGGATTGATTTTTTAACCTGAGATTCTGTTTTGGTTTGACAAGGGCCGACGGTTATGGTAATTATTTCAGGTTATTTCTTTTTGGTTCTGCTTTAAACGGGATTTGAGCCGCTAGCTCAGTCGGTAGAGCATCTGCCTTTTAAGCAGGTGGCCCCGGGTTCGAGTCCCGGGCGGCTCACCATTAGAATAATAAGTTAACAACAAGTCCCCATCGTCTAGAGGCCAAGGACATCGCCCTTTCACGGCGGTAACCGGGGTTCGAATCCCCGTGGGGACGCCAGAATTTTAAGGGGGCCGCGAAAGCGGCCCCTTTTGTATTTGGAGTCCCCCACATGGGATGAGAACCCCGGAAGGGTTCGACAATTTTGCAGGATAGCAAAATTGCACTTCTGCGAAGCAGAAGCCCGAAGGGTCGAGTCCATGGATGGACG
>JACRET010000011.1 GCA_016218105.1 Deltaproteobacteria bacterium | reverse complement strand
TGATCCCGGCCCGTTCGGGGGACGGGCCCTACGCCGTAAAAAAATCCACCCACTCCAGATTCTTATTATTTGCCAAAAGACACGGATTTTAGTACCATAACAGCCGCTGTATTCCATATTTCAACCCTGAATATGCATAGCGAGCGAATAGAAATAGTTTCCTTACGTATCGAAGATTCCCCGTGGATTCCGCGGGGAGCTTCATCGGGTGCCCGGCGGAATCCCGCCCTTTTAAGGGCGGGTCAAAGCCGGGCTATACAAAAGAACAGGAACCTTGCCGACAATCCCTGCCATTTATGGCAGGGTAATTGAATCTGACGCATTACTTTATATACTGACCACAAATGATCGCGACCGCATATCCTTCCAAAAAAAAGACTTCCCTTAGCCGATGGCAATAAATCCTGACAGGCGGCGCGATGAACGGGCATTCCTGCGCCTGCTAGCGGTCTTGTTCTTGCTTGCCGTACTCCCATGTCTGGTGATCGGCTACGTCATATACCGCCTGGAACAGTCCAGACATATTGAACAGACCGCAGTCCTTCTTGATAGTTTGGCGGCAGACCGCGAACTGGCTACACGGCTTTTGATCGAAAGGCGCCGGGACGAGCTGAGCTTTCTCGCCAGAAACCCCAGGATAGAGCGTTTGGCCCGGGACCTGGCTACCGGCCCTGTGGCTGAAAGCTCCGAATTTTTAAAGCAGGTGGTCAACCAGAACCCGTTCTTTGCAGGGTTGTCTGTCATCGATTCGGCGACAGGACGGAGCCAAAGCGCCGGCACGTTCTCTCAAGAGATTGCCGAGCGTTCGGCAGAGGAGATAAAACGGCAGGAAAGATCTTTTGTTCGGGCAGAGACCCTGCCGGGCGGCGAAAGGGTGCTGCTCTTCGGACAATCCATACACGGGCCCGTAGAGGGCTCCGGGGACAGCGGTCTCGTGCTGGTGGGCGTGTCAAGGCTTACCATTTTTGGTGACCTTTATAATAATACGGCCATGCTGGGCGACACAGGGGAGAGCTTTCTGACGGATTCCAAAGGGTACGCACTGACCACTCTGCGGTATTCTTCCCATCACGAAAATCATTCCATCAGCGCCGAAGCGATGCTGGATTGCCTCGCGGGCAACAGTGAGCCGTTCGTGATCACGCCAGACTATGCCAACGTCCCGACCGCGATGTCCTACAGGCCAGTTAAGAACTACGGCGGGTGCGTGATGGTACATATGCGCGCCTCCGAAGTGATGGCGCCCATCAACACCCTGAGAAACATGGTGGTCGCCATAGTCGCAACGATAATAACGGCGGTAACACTGACGGCGTTTTTGGTGGTAAGGAAGCTGCTGCGGATGGATAAGGAGCGCACTGAGCTGGAAGAGGGCATGGGCAGGCTTGTCAGCCATATGGAGGCTCTGGTGGCGGAGCGCACTGTCGAACTGAAAGACGAAATTAACGGCCGCATAGATGCGGAACTCAAGCTTCGGGAGAGCGAAGCTTTTCTCGAAAGCATAGTTCATAACGTCCATGAGGTAATTTTTGCGGTCAATGTTGAAGCAGGCGGCGATTTTCGTTTTATCTGGTGCAATGCCAATGGGGAGAAGATGATCTCCGCCAAATACCCGGACGCGTCAGGCCGTACGCTGGAGGAGGTCTACGGGCCAGATACAGGCGAGCGGCTCGCACTCCGCTACTCGGAGTGCATTAAAAACGGGGTAATCGAATGTGAGGAGGTCTTTAATACGACCATGGGCGCCAGAGTTTTACTGGCCACACTGGTGCCGGTCGTGGACGAAACAGGACGCGTGGTTCAAATAATCAGCTCCGCCATCGATATAACGGAAAGGAAAAAGCTTGAAGGCGAGATGGTCAAGGCGCAGAAGCTTGAATCCCTCGGTGTGCTCGCCGGGGGGCTCGCCCACGACTTCAACAACCTCCTCGCGGTGATCCGGCTCAATACTTCCATATTGAAATCCACCATGCCTGATCCAGAGAGCCTTGAAATGCTGAACGTTGTAGACCATACGACCGTTCTGGCCACCGGGCTGACGAATCAGCTCCTGACCTTCTCAAAGGGAGGCAAGCCGATAAAGAAGCCTCTCCAGGTTTGCGAGTTCCTTAACGATGTCGCCGATTTTTCCCTCAGAGGAACAAAAACGACTTGTAAACTCAACCTCGCTGAAGGACTTTTGGACATAGAGGCGGACCGTGGACAGATGACGCAGGTGATAAACAACATGCTGATAAACGCGGACCAGGCTATGCCTGACGGAGGTGTAGTGACTCTCTCGGCTGAAAACATCGAGATCACCGGCCTGGACAAGGGCCTCCCGCTCAAGCAGGGAAGGTATGTAAAGATAACAATAGAAGACCACGGCGAGGGCATCCCGGAGGAGAATCTATCCAGGATATTCGACCCGTATTTTACCACTAAAAAGAAGGGTAGCGGCCTCGGGCTAGCCAGCTCGTACTCGATAATAAAGAACCACAACGGCCATATCTCGGTAAGGTCAAGCATCGGCCTCGGCACCGTATTCGAGGTCTTTATGCCTGCCCTGGTCAATAAGGCTTCTGTGGACGCCAATGACACTGATATCCTTGTGAAGGTCGGCGGCAGGGTGCTTGTAATGGACGATGACGATATCGTAAGGATCTCAATCTGCAAGGCTCTCGATTCGCTTGGATACGACATGGACAGCGCCTCAAACGGCCAAGAAGCGATCCTTAAATATAAGGAAGGCATGGAAAACGGCGAACCCTTTGATGCCGTCATCCTTGACTTGACCGTTCCCATGGGCATGGGAGGGGAGGAGGCGGTCACTAAGATACTGGAATTGGCCCCCTCGGCAAAGGTGTTTGTCTCAAGCGGTTATTCAAACACCTCTGTAGTGGCGGATTTTAAAAAATATGGCTTCTGCGGCTTTCTGCAAAAACCATATGCCGCATCGGAGCTTGACAGGAAGCTGCAAGAGGCGATTATCAAAAAAATGTAAGGTATTTGCTTGATGCGGGGGTCCCTTTTAGCTTCCCGGCCCGTTCTTCGAGTGGGCCCTACATAGAAGAAGCCCCTCATTTAGGGGAGAGGCTGGGTGAGGGGATTTAAAAACGAGCTTGCTTCGCCCCGCTCGCAATGACAGCTGTTTTTTAGATTTTGTTCTTCAAAAAATACCAGGGGTATTGCGTAGCGGGCATAAAAGAGGCGAACGACCGGGCTTCAGTTCTATCGGAGGGAGAGAGCCGACAGCGAGCAGAGCAATACCCCTAAAGCGCGTGGTAGCGCGCAAAAAGGCCTTTACCAAGAATTTCACCCTCCCGTCAGCCCCCTCCCGCCCATCGAGAAGGGAGGGGAGGTTTTTTTCTTATAGCTTCCCGGCCTTTATCACTATCGTCCCAGCTATCCTGTCTCCAAACCTTTGGCCGAGTTCATCCGTATATATGAGCGCCACTTCAATCCCCACGACAGCCGCCCATGAGACGAATATCAGGATCTTTCCGAGATAAGGTATCCAGCCCAGAAGAAAATATATCGCTACGAGCACACCGAAGACTGAATTCCTGATGATCGACTGTTTGAAATCAGTCTCCTCTGCCGGATCGGCAAGGGATACCGCCTTAAGGCCTATCAACCTTTTACCCAAACTGCCGCCCCGGAGGCCGTCTGAAATAAGTATATAAGTCGTCCCGGCAAGCGGCCCCACGGCCGTCGGAAAGGCGAAGAACGCGCCCATTACAAGAAAATCTATGAACTTGGCTATAAGGCGCTCAAGGATATCGCTCTTCAGAACCGAAGCACCGGGCCCCTGGAGCACGCCCGTTTCCATTGGAGATTCAGCCGTCATTTTTAGCCTTGTGTATGCGGGGAAATTATTCGGAGTTCCTGGTAAACAGTATAAATGCCATAGCGGGCCTTTTTGATGAATCCCGCATGGCGAACTGGATGCCGTCAAGGTTCCAGCCCTCTTTGACCTTTGCGTTTATGGCCTTTTCCATCTCTTCATCGGTTACGACACAGAGCTCCACGACCTTGTATTCCATCATATTATAGCACCGTTTTTCAGGTTGACAGGCGGCTGAAAAAGCCCGCGTAAAACAAAGGCGGGGTCTTGTGCAGACCCCGCCATATTATATACAAAAATTTTTAGAGCCGATAGTCAAATCAGCAGGTTCAGGCTTGAGGCTATCTGAAGGTCTTCTTCTCGCCCTCGGCGGCCTTTTTTTCGTCACGCGCCTTTTTTGCCGCGTCCGTCGGTTGATAAGTGCAGAACGGCTCTTCGTCCATATAGTTGCCGGTAAACGCGAAGGCCCTTGCCCTGCATCCGCCGCATACCTTCCTGAACTCGCAGTACCCGCATCTGCCGTTATAGTCGTCCCACGACCTCATCTCCTGGAACACCTTGGATGTATCCCAGATCACGTCAAAGGATTCTTTCCTGATATCCCCGCACTCTACGTCGAGGAAACCGCAGATCTGCACCTTGCCTGTGTTTGATACGAAGGCGAAAGACTGCCCGCCCATGCACCCTTTGCTCATCGCGTCCAGGCCGTGGGTTTCGGGCGTGACAGTGATACCCTTGTCGCGCTCCTGCTGTCTGAAAATCCTGTAATAGTGAGGCGCGCAGGTGGGCTTGAACTGAAGCGGCACCTTGTCCCTCTTTTCATAGAACCATGTAAGGGACTTCTCGTAGTCCGCGGGGGATATCTCCTGATCTTTTAACTGCGCCCCCCTGCCTGTCGGCACGAGGAGAAACGGATGGTGCGCCACGGCCCCGAGGCTGATTACAAGCTCCAGTATCTTCGGGAGCTCCGCCAGGTTGTGTTTGGTGATGGTCGTATTTACCTGGAACGCGAGGCCTACTTTTTTTACGTTCTCTATCGCCTGCATTACGCTGGCGAAGGCGCCGTTGACGCGCCTGAAGTTGTCGTGGCTTTCGGCGGTCGCGCCGTCTATGGAGAAGCTGACCCGCTGGATGCCGGATTCTATCATCTTCTTCGCGGTCTCTTCGGTGACAAGAAAGCCGCACGGGGCCATAACCATGCGGAGCCCCAGCTTGGTGCCGTGCTTTGCGATATCCCAGATATCGTCCCTGAGCATCGGCTCGCCGCCCGTCATGATCATGATGGGGTTTGAGAACGACGCTACGTTATCCAGAAAATCAAAGCACTCTTTTGTGGTAAGCTCGTTGGGGTACGGGCCGAATCTCGCCGCCGCCCTGCAATGGATGCAATCGAGGTTGCAGGACCTTGTAAGCTCCCATGCTATGAGTTTCGGAAGCCACTTCCTGCCGCCGCTCTTGTCAGGTCCCTTTGCCATCCCCGGCACTTCGTGCGGGTGGCCTTTTGGCATATGCATACTAGACTCCTTCCGGATTGAGTTTACAGCTTATTTTTGCAGGAGCCTCGCGGCTTCCTTGGCAAAGTACGTAAGTATCATATCAGCGCCGGCGCGCTTGATCGAGGTCAGGGATTCCATCATCGCCCTGTCCCCGTCGAGCCAACCCTTCTCAGCCGCGGCCTTGATCATGGAGAACTCTCCGCTTACGTTGTACGCGGCGGTCGGGTAGCCGAACTCTGTTTTTATCCTTCTTATGATATCGAGATAGGGGAGGGCCGGTTTTACCATTATGATATCCGCGCCTTCCTCAATGTCTAGCACGACCTCTCTGATAGCCTCTTCCGCGTTGCCGGGGTCCATCTGGTAGCTCCGCCTGTCCCCGAACCTGGGCGTGGACTCGGCGGCGTCCCTGAACGGCCCGTAAAAGGCGCTCGCGTACTTGGCCGCGTAACTCATGATGGGGATATGGGAGAAGTTATTGTCATCGAGCATATCCCGGATAGCCGCAACCCTTCCGTCCATCATGTCCGAAGGCGCGACTATGTCCGCGCCTGACTCCGCATGGGAGAGCGCCTCTCTGCTTAAAAGCTCCAGCGTCGAGTCGTTATCGACATCTTCGCCCTTTATGATACCACAATGACCGTGGGAAGTATATTCGCACATGCATACGTCGGTTATGACCAGTAAGCCCGGCACCTTGTCTTTTATAGCCCTTATAGCCTGCTGGACAGGCCCTTTGGGGTCGAACGCCGAACTTCCTTCCTCATCCTTATGCTCGGGTATCCCGAAGAGTATCACGGCCGGGATGCCGAGCCCTTTTATCTCTTTGGCCTCTTTCTTTATATGGTCTACCGAGAGCTGGTAATGGCCGGGCATGGACTTTATCGGCTTTTTGACGTCCTTGCCGTACGTGACGAACAATGGGAGGATAAAGTCGTTCGGGGTGAGTATCGTCTCCCGTATCATATTGCGGAGCGTTTCGTTATTTCTGAGCCTTCTGGGACGGTAGAATGGGAAGTTCATCTCTTCTATGACCTCTCTTTTATAAATTCTTTGCGCTGTCCTTGAAATACCCGGCCATCGCGTCCGTAAGCGCCGGTATCGTATAGTCCTTCGGCATAATATCGACCTTTATGCCGTATTCTTTAGCGGTATCGGCGGTGATCGGGCCGATGCAGGCTATATTGACGCCCTTTAGTAACTCCGAAAGTTCGGCCTTCTTGAACATCGACACGAAATTCGTCACGGTCGATGCCGAGGTAAAGGTCACTATGTCGACCCCGCCTTCCCTGAAAAGCCCTTTCAGCTCACCTGCCTCTTTCGAGGGTTTGACGGTCTTGTATGAGGGTACTACGTCTATTCTGCCGCCGAGCCTCTTTATCTCGACAGGGATTACTTCCCGTGCCTCCAGGGCCCTCGCGAGGAGGAACTTTTTGCCTTTTATCTTTCTTTTTCCGAGCGCCTCGATTATCGCCTCCGCCCTGTATTCCCTGGGCGTCAGGTCCACCTTGATGCCGAGTTTTTTGATCGCCTTTTCGGTCATCGGGCCGATGGCGCAGATCCTGACGCCTTTAAGCTCCCTAAGGTCTTTATCGAGTTTGTAGAGCCTCTCAAAAAAATATTTTACGCCGTTCACGCTCGTAAATATGGCCCAGTCGTAGCTCGATATCTTCTTTATGGCCTTATCCAGAGGCGCGAAGCTCGGGGGCGCTACGGTCTTTATGGTCGGGAATGTTAATGGCTCCGCCCCGTTCTTCTCAAGCAGCTTTGAGAACTCTCCAGCCTGCTCCAGCGCCCTTGTGACCAGTATCCGTTTCCCGAAGAGCGGCTTGGTCTCAAACCAGTTAAGCTTCTCCCTTAAGGATACGACCTCGCCGACTACGGTCAATACGGGGGGCTTTATGTCCATCTGGCTGGAAAGCGCGATGATATTGTCGAGCCTGCCCTCCACGCACTTCTGCTTGGTCATCGTACCCCATCTTATAAGGGCTACGGGTGTCGCTGGTGACCAGCCGTTCTCAAGGAGCTTTGAGGTTATAAGGGGCAGGTTCTTCCAGCCCATCAGGAATACAAGGGTGCCCCTGCCTGTTGAAAGCCTGTCCCACGCTATATTGGGCCTTTCCTTCAAGGGGTTTTCCTGCCCCGTGATGAAAGTGACCGAGGATGCAAGGTCTCTATGGGTCAAAGGGATACCGGCATACGCGGGGGCCGCGGTAGCGGATGTAACCCCGGGGATGATCTCGAAGGCGATCCCCGCGTTCACAAGCTCTTCAGCCTCTTCTCCGCCCCTGCCGAATATGAAGGGGTCTCCGCCTTTAAGCCTTACGACAATCTTACCCTTTGCCGCCATTTTAATAATAAGTTTGTTTATCTCTTCTTGTGAAATAGTCTTCTGATTGCCTTTTTTTCCGACGTAAATTGTCTCCGCCCCCGGTTTTGCGTACTCAAGGAGGCGTGAATTCGCCAGAAAGTCGTAAATAATAACGTCCGCCTCTTTAAGGGCCTCAAGGCACTTGACGGTTATGAGTCCCGGGTCCCCGGGCCCCGCCCCGGCCAGATATACTTTGCCGTTTATCATATATGAAAAGGTTTCTCCTCTCCTTTATACCAAAGAAGTATTAAGATATTTAAAAGTTTTGGATTAAAAAAAGTTTAAGATTTGCGGACAAAAAATTTCTTAATAAAGACGTGATATTATATCAGATAGGGGTATGGTTATCAAATGGAGAAAGAGGGTTTATAAAGCCGGTTGGAAAACTCCTGTGCTTTCAGGCCCAGGGCGGTCATTGAAGCTACCTGCGGTAAGCAAAACCTCCCCTCCCTTCTCGATGGGCGGGAGGGGGCTGACGGGAGGGTGAAATTCTTGGTAAAAGGCCTTTTTGCGCGCTACCACGCGCTTTAGGGGTATTGCTCTGCTCGCTGTCGGCTCTCTCCCTCCGATAGACCTGAAGCCCGGTCGTTCGCCTCTTTTATGCCCGCTACGCAATACCCCTGGTATTTTTTGAAGAACAAAATCTAAAAAAACAGCTGTCATTCGCGAGCGGAGCGAATCTCGTATTTAAACCTCCTCACCCAGCCTCTCCCCAAATGGGGAGAGGGGCTTCTTCTATGTAGTAGGGCTCGTTCCCCGAACGGGCCGGGAACTATAAGGTTGACTTTTTCAGCACCTGTGAGCCACTCGCTTGCCTGCGATTTCATTTGTTCAGGGCTTGAGGACGATCTTTCCGTAAGCGGCCAGCTCGATGATCTCATGGTGCGCGCGCGCGGCTTCCCCGAGCGCAAGCTCCTTTCCGACGACCGGCTTAAGCGTTTCGTTCTCAAATCCGGCGATGAGGGCCGAGTGGATGGACTTAAGCTCTTCAGGCGCGGCGTTGAACAAAGACATCCCCCGGATATCAGCGTCCCGCCCAATCATATCCCTCGGGTCTATCTCTACCGGGCCGCGGCTGCCGACTACTATCACCCTGCCATGCTTCGCTAGGGCCTTGAGGTCGTTGCCGAGATTTACGTTAGCGAGAAATTCTATAATAACGTCGACACCCCCTTCCGAAAGGCCAGCGGCCTCGTCGAGGTGGCCGGCATTGTGATGATCAAGGGCGAAGTGCGCGCCCTCTCTCAATATAAGTTCCCTGCCTTTTTGAGTCCCTCCCGTGCCGATCACCCTCATGCCCGAGGCTCGCGCCAGCTGTACGGCAGCGATGCCTGCCCCGCCGGTAGCGCCGTGTACAAGAACGGTCTCTCCGGGTGCCGCCTTCGCGCGGTGAAATAAGGCCCTGTAAGCGGTGGCGTACGGCACCCCGATACACGCGCCCTCTTCAAAGTTAAGCTTGTCGGGCAGGGGATGGACTTGAGCCTCTTTACAGAGCGCCTTCCCGGCGTAAGCTCCTGTTACCGTGCCTGCCGTATATACCCTGTCTCCGGGCTTGAATTTAAGGACGCCTTCTCCGGCGGACTCGACCGTCCCCGCGGCATCAGACCCCGGCGTTAAGGGAAGCTCTCGCGCGTAGAAGAGGCCAGCCCTGATATATGTCTCGACGGGGTTTACACCAATAGCCCTTATATTTACTACAAGCTCACCGGGGCCGGGCTTCGGGTCAGGGACATCTTCAAGCCGCATCACTTCGGGTGCGCCGAACTCATGTATCCTTATCGCCCTCATCTCTCCTCCGCGGTAAATTTTTTATCCAAACAGCGATATATGATTATTACATACTTTTGGGTTTGCGGCATCGGGGTGAAAGGTTAACCCGGCCTTATAACGCTCATTTTTTCCTTGCCACGCAGAAAACCGATGAGCCGAAAGGCAGGTCGATTACCTTAAGGATGCTGTTCTCTATCGAAATAATCATCAGAAGAAGGGCGTTTATAATGGAAGGCAGCCTGATGAGGTCGCTTCCGCTCCCTTTGCCGGAACTGAAGAGGTATTTTTTAGCGATCCTGACAAGGGCGATCATCGGGAAGAGAAAAGTATTCCTGTAGGTCAGCCTTTCCATCGAAAGGCCTGAAAGGCGAAGCCTGTCCTGAAGCACGGCCTTCGTGTACCGCCTCTGCGTAAAATTGGCAAGGTCATGGGGACTTCGGAGAAATTCATAGGCAGGCAGATTAAGTATAAGTATGCCCCCGTCTTTCAAAACCCTTCGGAACTCCTTCAGCGCGGCCACATCATCCTTCACGCCGGAGTGGTAGATGACGTCCAGGGATATAACAAGGTCAAAAGACCCGTCCTTAAACGGCAGCTCGGTGACGGAAGCCTGCGCAAGGGCCGTAAGCCCCCTCTTTTTGCAGAACCCCAGCGAGACCGGCGAGTAGTCTATGCCGGCAGCGCGGCCCCTGTTTGACAGGCTTTTTAAAGCCGCGCCCGCGCCGCATCCGGCGTCAAGGGAGGCTGCCGGTTTTTTTCCTTTGAGGGATTTTTCCGCGGACTCGAATACGAGGCTCCGCAGCCCCACATACCACCAGTGAGTGTCCTCAAGCTCGTATATAGACCTGTACTCCCGTTCATCCATAAACGCCCTACTCTTTGAACTTCTCTATTCTGAATGCGCCGTTTTCATAGATAAGATGGCTCTTCTCCCCCGCCCAGCTCCCGGGGTTCGCGTAGATGCCGCTCTTTTCCTTATTCACCGCGGCTATATGCGAGTGGGCGCAGATAACGCCGTCAAGGCCGCTGGCGAGGATCTTCCCGGCGAAATCGCGAAGCTTCCTGTCGGTATCTCCGCCTCCGTCCTTATTATTGTATTTGCGGCTTTTGCTCGACAGCCTCATGGCTATCCGCCACACCACGTTTGGCGTGAGGGCCCTGGCTATCAAGCGGAAAAAAATACTCCTTAAAAAAGACCTCCAGAGAGAGTATCCGAAAGTCATCGAGACCGTGTCGCCGTGAAGGAGGAGAAATCTCTTTCCGTCGATCCTGTATTCGCAGGAATCCGGGTAAACACCCGCCTTGAGCTTTTCCTTGAAGAAACTCCCCATCGAGAAGTCGTGGTTTCCCTCAAGGTAGATGATGTCCGCGCCGCGGCTTTTAAGGCGCGCCAGGCCTTCGAGCACAGGCAGATAGTTCCTGTAGACCACATCGTTAGAACCCGTCCAGAACTCAAACAGGTCCCCGAGCACCACGAGCGCATTGACGGATGTAAGCTTGTCGAGGAATTGAACGAATTTTATCTGGTTGGGGTCTTCGGGCCCCTTGAGGTGCCCATCGGCTACAAAGACTATCTTCATTCTTTGAGGTATCTCTCGGATAAATCAGCTTTCGTATAATTTGAGGCGTGCGTGTGGAACGAAATGACGTCCGTTTGAATATGCATAGCGCATCCCCGCGGCTTGCCGCGGAAAACTTCAATTTCGCCGCAACCTGCCAGGATAGATTATTATTTAAGCCCCAGGGCGCGCATGGCTGAGCCCCGCATAATATCCACCGGCGCCTTTTTCCCTGTCCATAGCTCAAATGTGATGGCGCCCTGCCCTACGAGCATAGACAGGCCGTGATGCGTCTTCAACCTTCTTGCCTTCGCCGCTTTCAGGAGAGCGGTATCGAGCGGGACATAAACAATATCCGAGACAACGGCATCCCCGGGGAGGCTCTCAAAAGGCAGGTCAAAAGAACCGTTCCCCTTCATCCCTATCGAAGTCGTATTCACGAGGAGCCCTGCCTTTTCCATGTACGGCCCGATCGACCTTTTCTCAAGCTTTACGGCATGTATCTCTACGGGGAACTTCTCCATGAACTCTGTAGAGAGGTCTTCGGCCCGCCTGGACGTCCTGTTCGCGATAACTACAGACCTGGGGTTTTTGTCGAGTATGGAATAGAGGATCGACCTTGCCGCCCCTCCGGCCCCGAGGACGATTATATTTTTGCCCTTCGGCGTGAATCCGGTCTCTTTTTTAAGGCTGAGGAGATATCCGGGGCCGTCGGTATTGTAGCCGGTGAGCTTGCCGTTCCTGTTGACGATGGAATTTACCGCCCCCACTTCCCTCGCGTGTTCGTCTATTTCATCTAGGTATTTAAGCACCCTCTCCTTATGGGGGATGGTCACGTTCACCCCTTTAAGGTTGAGCGCGCGAATAGACTCTACCGCCCTCTTAAGCTCGTAGACGGGCTTTGAGCGGACATGGAAAGGCACATAGACCATATCCAACCCGAGCGCCTCGAACGCGGCGTTATGCATCGCGGGCGATACCGTATGGTCTACCGGGTCTCCGAATATGCCTGCTATCTTTGTGCGGCCGTTAATCTTCAATCGACATCTCCCGCCCGGCATCTGTATTAACGGCTTTTAAGCCGTGGCGCCTTTGAGCCTGCTACGGGCAAAAGCCGGTCCTGTTCCACGGAAATCAGCCCTTATCTCCGGCTTTACCGGCGGGGGATTCCCTTTGAACCAGTATCCTTCTCGCCCGTTTTGTGTCTTTTTCGATCCTTGCGACAAGCGCCTCTTTTGATTTGAATACGATCTCATCCCTTAATCTCTTTACAAAGGAGACCTCCAGGGTTTTACCATAAATATCTCCCTTGAAGTCAAGTATATGCACCTCGACGCACCTGTCCTTGCCGCCGAATGTCGGCGCCTTGCCTATGTTGAGCACCGCCGGGTAACGCTTATCGTCAAGCGCGGCGTAAGCCGCATAGACCCCATCGGCAGGGACAAGCTCGCTCGTCACTTCCAGGTTCGCGGTTGGAAAGCCTATATCCTTTCCGATATCCTTGCCCCTTACGACCTTCCCTTTTATGTTATAACGCCTGCCGAGGAGGGATGCCGCCTTGTCGACCTCGCCTTCTTTTATATGGGCCCGTATTCTGGAGCTGCTGATCACCCCTCCGCCCTTCCTGTACGCGGGTACCGCGAAGACCTTGAAGCCGAATTCGGCGCCGAGCTCCTTTAAGTATCCAACCGTCCCCGCCTTCCCCCTGCCGAATGAAAAATCTTGTCCCACCCAGACCTCTTTTACCGAAAGGGCGCCCACAAGGATGTCCTTTACAAATTCCCTCGGGTGCGTGGCGGCGAAGTCCCTGGTGAACTTCGCGAAAATCAGGCAATCTATCCCGGTCTCTTCGATGAGCTTGATCTTATCTTCGGTGTCGATAAGGAGCGGCGGACTTTTCTCGGGAGCGACCACTTTAAGCGGGTGCGGCTCGAAAGTATATACGACCGAGGGGCAGCCGAACAGGCGCGCCCTCCCCACTACCTTTTCAAGGATTCTTTTATGCCCTATATGCAGGCCGTCGAAGTTTCCGAGGGTAAGCACCGGGGTCTTGATCTCTCTTAAGAGAGTTGTATTCCTGATTACCTTCATGCGGGCTTAAAACTTCCCTGACCGTATTATCTGGAGCGCAAGCCAGAGGCCCAGGATAGACGCGATAATGAACCCGATTATGCCAAGAGCCGGATATCCGAATACCTTAGGGGCTGCTTCCGTCGAGATGACCATCGAGGAACCGACGATAAGCGCCGCTATGATTATCCCCAGCGTAAGCCTGTTCGATGACCTGTCCATCTCGCCGATGAAATCATCCAGGCCCCTGTGCTTGAAAACTATGCTCAACTTATCGTCCAGAATTTTTGTCATGATCTTTCCGGCGTCCCCCGGGAACCTGTGGGCCAGCTCGCCGTAATCCGAGAGCGCTTTGGCCGTCCCTTTAAAGACGGATTTGGGACTCATCCGCTCTACATACAGCTTTGAGGCATAGGGCTGGCTTTCGGCTATTAAATTCACCTCGGGATGGAGGAGCCTTCCGAGCCCTTCAAGCTCGATGATGCATTTGTCGAAGAGCAACAGCTCTCTGGGGAGCCTGATATTGTGCCTCGCCGCTATCCTTATATAATCCAGCATCAGCTCGCCTATCCTGACGTATTTGAAAGGGCGGCCGAAATAGTGGAGCATTATATCATAATATTCACGTTCGAAAGTAGTCCTGTCTATATCCTCGGGGAGGATGCCCATGCTCTGGTATACGTTTGTAAGCCTCTCAAAGTCTTCCGAAGCCAGACTGATCAAAATATCGGCAAGATGCTGTTTCATCTGGACGTCAAGCCTGCCTACGATGCCGAAATCGACAAAGCCTATCCTGTCGTCCCCGAGCACGAATATATTGCCTGAGTGCAGGTCTCCGTGAAAAAGGCCAAACTCGAAGACCTGCTTGAAGAATATATCCGCCAGCAGGTGCGCGACCAATTCCGTGTTGATGCCTTGTTCCTTCAGCTTCGCGACATTATCGATCTTTGTCCCCTGCACCCTCTCAAGCGTAAGGACATGCCGTCCTGTCAAGTCCCAGAAAACTTCCGGTATGACCACCCTGGGGTCTTTGGCGAAGTTTTCCCTGAATCGTTCAGTATAGCTTCCCTCAAGGGTAAAGTCCATTTCCCTTCTTATCACGCTCGCGAACTCATCCACCATGCCCGAGGGGTCGTAAAGACGGCTTTCGGGAATATATTTGAGGGCCAGCCTGGCAAGATAGCTCAGGATCGCGATATCGGTCTCAATCAGATGCCCGATGCCGGGCCTTTGCACCTTTACGATTACATCCTCGCCGGATAATGTCCTGGCCGTGTGGACCTGGGCGATCGAGGCGGCGGCAACGGGCTTTTCATCTATCGAGACGAAAAGCTCCCCTATAGGCTTTTTGAACTCGCTCTCGATCACGTTTTTGACATCCTCAAACGGTATCGGGGCGACAGAGTCCTGCAGTTTAAGAAATTCTATTATGTATTCATGCGGGACGATGTCCGGGCGGGTCGAAAGTATCTGTCCGAGCTTGATGAAGGTAGGGCCAAGCTCTTCCATGGCAAGACGGGCCCTCACCGGTTCCGTGAGCGCCGCCTCCTCTCGGGCGACCTTACGGCGCATCAGCCTCATTGGAAATGAAACAAGCCCCGCGATATGAAGCCTCTCCATAAGAGGCTGGAAGCCGTGCTTTACGAATACGGAGACTATATCACGGAGCCTTTTGACGTTTTTATAGGCGAGCTGAAATCTTAAAGACCTCATCTCCTGCCCTTTCGCATGCCCTTTTGATTTTTTTTGAACTCTTCGGCAAGGACCAGATCGATCCTTCTGCGCTCCAGATCCACCTTGGCTACCGTGACCGTGATCTCGTCGCCGAGCCGGAAAGTCCTTTTGCCGTGCTCGCCGGTCAGAGAATGCCTCTTTTCATCATAGATATAATAATCGTCAAGGAGAGAAGAGACATGCACGAGCCCTTCGACGAAAAAGTCCTTGAGCTCGACAAAGGCCCCGAAGCTTGTGACCCCGGAGATAAGGCCCTCGAAGGTCTCGCCTGTCTTGTCCGCCATGAACTGGCACTTCTTAAGGTCAGCTATCTCCCGCTCGGCCTCCATCGCTTTTCTCTCGCGCGCGGATGTGTGGCTCCCGATCTCAGGGAGTTCCTCCTCCATCCTCTCCCTCTCCTCTTTTGTATATCTCCCGTGGATGAGAAGTTTAAGGAGCCTGTGCACAATGAGGTCCGGGTATCTCCTGATAGGGGACGTGAAGTGCGTGTAGTTATTGAACGCGAGCCCGAAGTGGCCTATGTTCTCCTCCGAATAGACGGCCTGCTTCATGGACCTGAGGAGCACGTGGTTTATGAGCCGTTCCTCCGGTTTTCCCTCAACAGCCTTAAGTATCCTCTGAAACCCGAGAGGGCCCGTATCCATCTTTAAATGGAGGCCGAATCCCGAGACAAACTCCATGAAATCCTGTATCGACTCCGCATCGGGCTCATCATGCACCCTGTAGAGAAAGGGGAACTTCCTGCCGGAGAACTCCTCGGCAACGGCCTTGTTCGCCGCCAGCATGAACTCTTCGATAAGCTTGTGGGCCACATTTCTTTCCGAACGGACTATGTCTTCGACGTTGCCTTCAAGGTCTATTATTATCTGCGGCTCGGGAAGGTCAAAATCGATTGAGCCTGAATCTATCCTCCTCGCGGTCAATTTCTCAGCAAGCTCCGCCATCAATCTTACGTCATGGAGTATCTTCGCGTATCTTTCCCTCAGGCCTTCGTCCTCGTCAAGGACGAGCTTTTTTACGTTTGTGTACGTCATCCTCTCGGCGCTCTTTATCACGCTTTCGTAGAATCTCTTTTTCCCGGGGGTTCCGTGGGAATCGAACTCTATCTCCGCCGTCATCGTAAGGCGGTCGACATTCGGATTCAAGCTGCAGATGCCGTTTGAGAGGGCCTCGGGCAGCATCGGGATGGCCCTGTCCGGAAATATACGCTTGTAGAGCGGCCGTAGGCTTCCTCATCTATCGCGCTGCCTTCGATCACGTAATTACTCACATCCGCTATCGAGACCCAGAGCCTGTAGCCGTGGGGGGTTTTTTCTATCGAAACAGCGTCGTCAAAATCCTTCGCCGTCTCGCCGTCTATGGTGATCGTAGTCCGGCCTCTCAAGTCCACCCTGTCTTTTACGTCCTCTTCCGAAACGGACTGGGGTATATCTTTCACCTCCCGCATCACATCCATCGGGAAACGGTTGTTAAGGCCGTACTTCTTTAATATTACCTCGGCCTCCACATCGGGGTCTTCGGGGTTGCCGATCACCTCGACGATCTTCCCTGTCGCGGATAGATTCCTGGCGGGCCACCTCGTTATCTCCGCCGACACTATCATCCCTTCCCTGGCGTCATTGATCTCCTCCCTGGGGATTATGATCTGGTCGAGTATCCTCTCATCGGACGGGATGACCACCGCGAAGCCCTTGCCTCTCTCGAACCTCCCTACGACAACCTTATGGGCCCTTTTTATAATCCTTATTATCGTCCCTTCCCTCTTGCCTCCGCCCTTGTAGCCGTCCACCCTCGCCGCTACAGTGTCACCGTGCATCGCGCCGGACAGCCTTCTCGGGTTTATGTATACGTCCTCACCTTCCCCTTCGGGACAAACGAAGCCGAACCCGTCAGGGTGGCAGGTCAACTCTCCCGTGACGAGGTTCATCTTTGAGGGCAGACCGAACCTTCCGCCCCGAATCTTGATGAGCGTCCCCTCGGCTACCATCCTTTTTAAACTTTTTTTAAACCTGTCCCTCTCATCCTTATTGATGCCGAACGCACGGACAAGCTCTTTGAAAGAAAGGGGCCTGTACGCGGCCTCTTTCATAAAATCCAATATCTTTTTTTCTGATCCTTCCAATTATTAACCTTTTAGCCTCTTTGGGCTTTCCTTTTTGGTCAGCTTACGCCGACTCATAATCTACTACTACGACAGAATCTCTTACCTTTGCTATATATTCAGCTACCTTCACATGCTCCGGGTGAACCTGATACGCCTCAAGGTCGGAAAGGCTGTCGAACTTGACCGAAAGGGCTATATCATACGATCTATGGGAACGAAGCACGTCTATCCCGGCCTCAAGATGGCGTATAACGGGTACGGTATCTTTAAGGCCGAGGAGCATCTCTCTTACATTTTTTATCTCCTCAGGGGTTTTAAGCTTAAAAAGGACTATGTGCGTGATCACTTTTCACCTCTTTAATGTTATTATATCATCAGATCGGCCAGCTTTTAAATGCAGAACGGCTCTCGAATTTATCGCAGAATCCTTCGAATTTACGGGTAAGATAAATGAAGGCCCTGGAAGGCCCTTAATGACTGGTATTGTACGAAGTCAAAAGACGTGTCCGGCAGTAAGTTGTTGCTGTAAGCTTTAAATATTTCTATTCCAATTGGACAACCCCGGGCTTCAGGCCGGGATTGTCATTTAGGAACCTTTTCCCAATCCTTCAAGAACCTGTCTATGCCGATATCCGTAAGCGGATGCTTGGACAACTGCTCAAGCACCTTAAACGGGATGGTAGCCACATGAGCGCCCGTCGCGGCGCTTTCAAGCACATGGATAGGGTTCCTTACGCTGGCCACGATCACCTCGGTATCAAAACCGTAGTTGTCATAGATATCGAGTATCTGATCTATAAGCTCCATTCCCGGCTGGGCGATGTCATCGAGCCTGCCGACAAAGGGGCTGACGTACGACGCGCCGGCTTTTGCGGCCAGAAGGGCCTGTATCGGCGAGAATACAAGCGTTACGTTCGTCTTTACGCCCTCTTTTGTAAGTGTCTTTACCGCCTTCATCCCCTCAAGGGTCATCGGTATCTTCACCACGATGTTGCGGTGTATCTTCGATAACTCCCTGCCCTCGGCTATCATGCCCTTGGCGTCAAGGCTAACGGCCTCGGCGCTTATGGGGCCGTCTATTATCGAGCAAATATCGGTGATAAGCTCTTTAAAACCCCTTTTTTCCTTTGCCACAAGCGAAGGGTTTGTAGTGACCCCGTCTACGAGTCCCCATTCATCCGCTGTCCTTATCTCGTCCAGATTTGCGGTATCTATAAAGAACTTCATCAAAAACTCCCTTGACTAAATTTTTCGTCTATGCGAATATTTTTGTTTGTAGTCGCTAAAAAATCCCCCTGTTTGAGGCTTAGTTCTGGCAAGCAGGAGATTTTTAAAGTAAAATAATAGCCTGAAACAATACTTATTTCAAGATTTAAATGAGTCCCCCTCAAGCTTACAGGGGGACTGATGACCGGGCCGAAGTGGCGGAATTGGTAGACGCGCTAGATTCAGGTTCTAGTGGGTGAAAGCCTGTGGGGGTTCGAGTCCCCCCTTCGGCACCAGATTCATCTGATCCTTTAAATTTAAATTCCCTTCAAGTCCTTCCGTATGACCAAAGGAGACGCCTCTTGCAACAGAGAGGCCTTAAAATAGACCGGACCCCGTCCCGATTATGAAAAATCTTGATTTAAAGCTCATTATAATAATCCCGGCCTTTAATGAAGAGGCCTCTATAAGCTCTGTAATAACCTCAATCAAAAAGCACGTCCCTCAAGCCGATATCCTTGTCGTAAATGACGGCTCCCGTGATAGGACCGCCTCTATAGCGGAGAAATGCGGGGTCGTTGTCCTAAGCCATCTTTATAACATGGGGATAGGCGCTACGATGCAGACCGGCTATAAATACGCCGCGCATCTGGGCTATGACGTAGCCGTTCAGGTCGATGGGGACGGCCAGCACCCGCCGGAACAGATACCATATATCGTAAATGCCCTCGTAAAAAACCGTGTCGACCTTGTGGTGGGGTCAAGGTTTCTTGGCGAAGGGGATTATAAACCCTCTTTCGCGCGGTCTACGGGGATGATGATATTTTCGAAGGTCGTATCGGCCATCATCAAAGAGAAGGTAACCGATACCACCTCGGGTTTCAGGGCCGCTGGCAGAAGGTGCATCGAGTACTTCAGCGGACGCTACCCTGACGATTACCCGGAGGTAGAAGCCCTGGTATTGCTTCACAAAAAGGGATTTAGTATAATGGAAGTCCCTGTGACAATGGTTGAGAGGGCCGGGGGCCGCTCATCCATTACGCCCATGAAATCGGTCTATTATATGGTAAAGGTGCTCCTTGCCATTTTCGTAGACCTCTTGAAGAGGACTTAAAAGCCGTCTGGGGTCAAGGAAGGTATCGGGTGTATTACTTACAGATATTCTCTATCATCGGCGCCATCGCGCTCTTCGCGCTGGTCATAGATTTCATAAGGCGCGGGCTCCTGAAGGAGAAGTATTCCGTCCTCTGGCTGACATCGGCTGTCGTAATACTGGTCCTGTCGGTAAAAAAACAGCTACTTGACAGCATCGCCGGTTTCCTGGGGATAGCATACCCTCCATCGCTCCTCTTTCTTGTGGCTTTTATATTCGTTCTCCTTATTACGCTCCACTTCTCCGTTGTGATCTCCATCCTCCATGAAAAAAACAAGGCCATCGCGCAGGAATTGGCGCTCATGAAAAACGCCCTTAAGGCCGCGGGCATCGACGTGCCGGGCAAAAGCGGGAAAGACAAGGGCTAATGGAAAAGATATTCTCCTCCAGGCGCTTCCATCTGTTCGCTGTTCTGCTTATAACCGTATCCACGCTTTTAGTCTATTCAAATACCTTTCAGGCCAGTTTTCAATATGACGACCTGCCGCAGATAGTCGATAACCATCAGCTTAAAAAAACCGGCAACATCCCTCAGATACTTACATCCCCCAGGGGGATTACCCTTGCGACATTCGCCCTTAATTACGCTGTGGACGGGCTGAATGTGGCCGGCTACCATATTGTAAACGTCTCTATCCACATACTCGTGTCCATAGCCGTATACTTCCTGATATTTAACACGCTGATGCTGGTCAAGGGGGTTGACGCGTGGTCTAAAAAGATATCCGTTTTTTCCGCCCTCATATTCGCGCTCCATCCCGTGCAGACCCAGGCTGTCACTTACATAGTCCAGAGGATGGAGTCCCTTTCAAGCCTTTTCTATGTAATGGCTATACTTTTCTTCATAAAAAGCGCAAAAGCCGCCGGTTCAGGGAAGAGGTGGCTTTTCTATATCGCTGTCGGGCTTTCATATCTTTTCGGATTTTATTCAAAGGAATCCGCCTTTACCCTCCCGGCGGTCATCTTCCTTTATGACTTCTACTTCATAAGCAAGGGAAGGCTAAAAGAGACATTTAAAAGGTGGCCCGTGTACGGGATATTGGCGGCGCTTTTCATATTCTTTGCCGTAAATACGATAATGCCGCTCGGCGGATTCGGAGATCTCAGCAAGGAATCCGCCGTAAGCGATGTAACGGCCCCGGGACAAATGCCAGAGGCCGCTCCGCTTAAGTCTCAGCCCGAGCATTCCGCGGGCTTTAAAGTGACTTATATAAGCCCCAAAGAGTATCTATTGACCCAATTCAACGTCCTCCTTTACTATATAGCCCTCATGGCGGTGCCGGTAAATCAGAACCTTGATTACGACCTCCCAAGGGCGGAGGCGCTCCTGGAAGCCCCGGAGGTTCACAAAGGCGCGGCGCTGACCATCCCCATGCTCCCGCCGATAGTCTCCCTGGCGATAATCGCCGGGATAATCGGGGCCGCCCTTTACCTCCTTAAAAAGACGCAGACAAGGGCCGCATCTTCTTTGAGGGCGGTATCGTTCTTTATCCTCTGGTATTTCATCATACTCTCTCCGACCTCCAGCTTTATCCCTATCATAGACGTTATCTATGAGCACAGGATATATCTCGCCTCGCTCGGATTTTTCGTCATCTTTGTCCTTTTCATCGACAGACTTTCCACTGCTGTCTTCAGTAAAAAAAAGAGCTTGTAAGAAAAAACTTCCCCTTAAAAAAACACCCTGAAGTCCTTCCAAAAACAATACCCCGATTTAATCTGATTTTAATCTCTAATCCGTAAAATGGGCTTAGCTTAACGGCCGCACCGGTCTAAAGCCGGGTATTCCAACCGGCTAAAAAAAGCCATCCAAGGATCGATAATGAAAAAGCATGTTATCTATGCAGCCTGCGCCCTTATATGCGCGTTCATTATATATACCATCGTTAATTCATTCGCGGAGACGAACCCCTTTCAGTGGGGGCTCCTGGCCGGCATTTTTATACTTGCGCACGGCGTACATTCACTGCTCGGAAGACAAATTCTTAAAACAGACTCGGCACGGTACACGGCCGTATTCTTTGTTTATGCGGCAGCCGCCGCGGTAGTCTTTTACCCGACCGCCAACAACATATTCAGAGGGGATGACTGGCTGATTCTCATGCTTTTCAACAGCATCGAGGAATTTTCATTGCAGGCCCTTAAGGACATATCTTTTTTCGAGATGTTCGGCCACATAAGGTTTCAGCCTCTCGCGCATCTGCTCATATTTTTAAGGTACCTGGCCTTTGGGAACCACATAATCCTCTATCATGCGTTAAATATAGCGCTCCACGTCATCGCTGGCTTCCTTATATTCCTGGTGCTGAAAGCCTTTTTAAAGGACGTACAGTTCTCTTTCATATTCGGCCTCCTCTTCATCACGCTCCCGAGCCAATTCGACACGGTCGTCTGGACATATCACATCTATATAATACTCGGCACCATGCTTGTGCTCTTTACGATCTTCCTTATCCACAAATATGTTGAAACCGGCAAGCTGATATTCATTCTGCTCTCGATACTCTTCGCGCTTGTCTCGGTGCTGCTTTATGAGCCGGCCTTTTTAGCCCCGGCGGCCATTTTATTCATAGTCGCGGGCCTTTATCTTACAAAAAAGGGGCCTCTCCCAAAAAGAAACCTCGCCATAATAGCCGCCCTTATATTTGCCACCTATGTCTTTTATCTTGGCATCACCGCCTGGGGATACACCGTCACGCATTCAAGGCATAAAATGACCCTTGGAATAATGGCGACCTGGTCGATGTTTGTAAACACACTTCAAGTAATGGCCATGAATATCTGGGAGTCGCTCTTTATAAAGAATATCGGCGTCTCGCCTTATGTGCAGATAAAGGATATAGTCTACGTGAAGCTTCCCGAGATCGTTTACTCGGATACTGTGGCCGTAGTTAAAATTCTTATCGCCCTCTTTGTGACCTCGCTCTCAAGGGTTGTCAAAACGCACAGGTATGTCTTCTTTACCCTTATTATCGTTGCCGTCTCCTATATCTTTATAATCTCCATCGGCAGGCTGGTTACAAACGACATGGCGTATGTGCCTTCCCAGTCAAGATATCAATACTTCCCGAACGCGATGCTTGTGATAGCGGCGGCGCTCCTCCTGTGGCACAAGTACCAGCAGAAGCATTTGAAGACCGTGATCACCTTTATCCTCTTTGCGTTCTTTTTCTGGAACTCCCAGAATGTACTTTTCGCCAACAACCAGGTCGCCGGGGCCATGGAGCCGCTGGATGTCCATTATTATAGATTAAAGGACTTTTTTGCCTCAAAGCCGGAGGCAAGGCTTTTCATCGATTTTACTCCTGATACGAAGGGTAACTTCGTAATGGGTTCCGACATGGCGCTAGATTTCCTCTTCAATAAAAAAGTGACAAAGTTCCTCGGCAATGCCACGCATGTTTACGACGGGAACGACATCAAGGAAAACTCGATGTACTACGGTTCCGGGAGCAACTACTTGAACGATTTTACCGTTAAATGGTTTTATATAAGGGACAAGAGCCGTGACCTTAAACACGATATAAGCATCATAGGCTCTGACAAGGTCTATCCGAAAATATCCCTCAGCCAGGAAAACCACGTAAAGATCGAGTTCGAGGATCTCTCTACCGGGGCTATAGACACCTACAGGCTCAAATATCCGGCCCCTCCCGAGAATATCACCAGGACATGGATAGGCGCCGAGATCATCGTCCAGAAACATGGGGACGAGCTCAGCCTCATATTCAACGGCATGCCGTACGACAAGCAGAGGCTCCTTTCGATCTACAAAAATTGGGATAAAGACGGTATCGACCTCCTGGGCGGGTATTATAAGGGGGCGGCCGAGTCAATTTATGTAAATAAGCTGCATATCCATGCCGACACTATCGAACCTGGCTACGATTTTTAAGCCGGGCCCTGCAATCTTGCTCTTTTATGACGTTTTAACAAAAGATACCCGGATATCCGGCCACAAAGCGGTATGAAGATGCGCATGCCTTCGATTGGTCTGTTACAATTGTTACGAAATAAGTATTGACTTAGCCACATTCATATATTATTCTTATCCAAAATAGTCATGAGGGCTATATGAAAGCAACGTTGGCAGAGTCGGCAACAGAGCATAACAGGGTTCTAATCGCCGAAGATAACTCGAAAACCAGGCTTTTCCTCAAAAACCAGCTTGAACTTCTTGGTTACGAGGTTATATGCGCTGTATCGAATGGGCAAGCCGCCGTTGAAAAGGTCGCGGAGCTTAAACCCAATCTCGTGATTATGGACGTAAAGATGCCGGAGATGGACGGCATAGACGCCGCAAGATTAATCACCTCCAAAGGTCCGATCCCTATAATACTTATTACAGGAATCTCCTCCGATGAAATGGCCTCGAAGGCTATTGAGGCCGGGGTATTCGCGTATCTCGTAAAACCTGTCACCAAAAAACAGCTTGAGCCAGCCATAAAGCTCGCGCTTGCGCGTTATACCGAGTTCAAGAGCCTCAAGGTAGAGGTTGACGACCTGAAAGACGCGATAGAGACACGCAAGCTCGTTGAGCGCGCGAAAGGCATTCTGATGAAAAGGTGTAACATCTCAGAGGAAGACGCCTTCAAGCTCCTTCAGTCGCATTCCCAGAAAGAAAATAAAAAGATGCGCGAGATCGCGGACAATATCATCACCGCGAGCAAACTCATCTGATTCCGCAGAAAAGCAAACCATCTTGACTTAGGTCAAGCGTACTGATATTCTTATATTATTCTCATTTATAACAAGCGCTAGGGGAGTCCGCAAGGACTGAGAGTTCTCCACGGAGAAGACCCTACCGACCTGATCTGGGTAATACCAGCGTAGGGAAGCGGCTCAAAACAATCTCCAAGGCGAAGCATACACAGAGTGCAGCGAGCCGCCCCCTTAAAAAGGAGCGGCTTTTTTAATTTCACCAGGGATCGGCTCAAATATGATAATCGATGAAAAACAGATAAAAGAGCTCCTTGACACTGCCGCCGCGTCAAAAGAGGCGGTATCGATGATACTTGAGCGGGCCGGCATCGGGAGGGGCATATCGCTTGAAGACGCGGCAGCGCTTCTTTTAGCGGAGGACAGCGACACCCTCGAAGCCTTGTTCAGAAAAGCGGGAGAGGTCAAGGATAAGGTATTCGGGAAAAGGGTTGTACTCTTCGCTCCGCTTTATCTTTCAAATTACTGCACAAACGGGTGCTTGTATTGCGGCTTCAGGAGCGCAAACAAGGGGGTCGGGAGAAAGGCCCTTACGCCGGATGAAGCGGTCTTTGAAGCCGGAACGCTCCTTGAGATGGGCTTTAAGAGGGTACTCCTGGTCACAGGGGAAGACCCCAGGTTCGACCTCGACTATATCATCTCCTGCGTCAAAGCCATCTATGCCCGCACAGGGATGAGGATAGTCCACGTAAACGCCCCGCCAATGGATACCGGGTCATTAAGAAAGCTGAAGGCCTCCGGGGCAGGGGTTTATCAGGCATTTCAGGAGACCTATCACAAGCCGACTTATGAAAAGATGCATCCCTCAGGAAAAAAGAAGGATTATGACTTCAGATTGGAGGCCATGGACAGGGCACTTGAGGCCGGGTTCGAGGATGTGGGCATAGGGCCTCTCCTCGGCCTTTATGACTACAGATTCGACGCCCTGGCCGCCATAGCACATTCAAAGCACCTCTTTGAGAGATTCGGCGCCCATGCCCATACGATATCGATACCCAGACTCCGGCCGGCGGAGGCGGGACTTGACGAAGTCCCCTTCCAGGTAAGCGATACAGACCTTAAAAAAATAGTCGCTGTATTCAGGCTCTCCGTGCCTTCGGCGGGCGTTGTGGTATCGACAAGGGAAGGCGCCCCGTTAAGGAGCGAGCTTCTTCACATCGGCGCAACGCAGTTGAGCGCGGCCTCACGCACCAACCCCGGCGGATACAGCCATGAAAAGGGGCTTGAGCAGTTCTCGACAAACGACCAGAGGAGCCTGCCCGAAGTAATGGCCTCTGTTGTCACCGAGGGATATCTTCCAAGTCTGTGCACGACGTGTTACCGTGTCGGTAGGGTAGGCCAGGAGTTTACCAGGAAGACCATCTCCGGGGAGATGGAGAAGTTCTGCCAGGCGAACGCGATCCTCACGCTTAAGGAATATATCATCGACCACGCCCTGAACGGGATGAAGGAGGTTCTTTCCGGGACGATAGAAGAGGGGCTTAAGGACGTAAGGGACCCGTCCATAAAGAACTCTCTTCTGGCAAAACTAAAAGAAATTGAGGAAGGAAAGAGGGATATCTTCTTTTAAATTTTATGATAGTACGGGTAAACGGCGATGAAAAAGAGGTCATTGAAGGTATCACGCTGGAAGGCCTGCTTAATCTTCTCGAGATAAAGCTTCAGGGCATAGCCATAGATATCAACAGGGAAATAGTCCCCAAGAGGCTTTATAAGGATACAGTTTTAAAAAGCGGCGATTCTATCGAGATAGTAAGGATGGTCGGCGGCGGCTAAGGCCTTCGCCAGACCGTTATTCAAGTAAAATCAAGGAGACTGGCCTTTATGGATGACCGTTTAAAAATAGGCAACAGGATTTTCACTTCCCGCCTGATGGTGGGTACGGGCAAATACCCTACTAACGAGATAATGAAAAGGGCCCTCGAAGAGTCAGGGGCCGAGGTCGTCACTGTAGCTGTAAGGAGGGTCAACCTCGATAGAAAGAGCGAATCCATGCTCGACCATATAGACAGGAAATATATCCTGCTCCCCAATACCGCCGGGTGTTATACGGCCGGTGACGCTATCCGGACTGCGAGGCTCGCGAGGGAAGCCCTCGATACCGAGTTCGTAAAGCTTGAAGTCCTCGGTGATGAAAAGACCCTCTTCCCTGATAATGAAGCCCTCCTGGAAGCCGCGAAGGTGCTTGTAAAAGAAGGCTTTACGGTGCTTCCCTACACGAACGACGACCCGATTATAGCTAAGAAGCTTGAGGATATCGGCTGCGCCGCCGTTATGCCCCTTGCCGCGCCGATAGGCTCGGGCCTTGGCATAAGGAACCCTTATAATATACGTATCATACTCGAGACTATAAAAGTGCCGGTCATAGTCGACGCCGGGGTAGGCACGGCGTCTGACGCGGCCATAGCGATGGAGCTCGGATGCCACGGGATACTTATGAATACTGGCATTGCGGGAGCGAAAGACCCTATTTCGATGGCAAAGGCGATGAGGCTTGGAACCGAGGCCGGCAGGCTCGCATTTCTAGCCGGGAGGATACCCAGGAAACTTTACGCCACAGCCTCAAGCCCGGTTGCGGGGCTCATCGAATAAGAACGTAACCCCGGGTATAGAAATCACCGGGGCCTCGCGTAGCGAGGAAAAACAGGAGATCATTTGCATCCAATACTCTTCAAATTCGGCCCCATCGAGATCCGCTTCTACGGGCTTATGTACGTCATCGCCATATTGGCCGCCAGCTACCTCATTAAAAAAGAGGTGCGGCGCAAAAAGATCAGCCTGACGGATGACGATGTGATGAATTTCATCATCTGGACCGTGGTCGGCGGGGTTATCGGCGCGAGGCTCTATTATGTCGCCTTCAACCTCGATTATTACCTCTCAAATATCAAAGAGATCCCCGCCCTCTGGCACGGCGGGCTCGCTATACACGGCGGGCTCCTCGGCGGGATACTTGTAGCTTTGTCCTATCTCAAAAAACGCGGCGTTTCTTTCTGGCGCATGGCGGACTGCGTGGCTCCGGCGCTGATACTCGGCCAGGCCTTCGGCAGGTTCGGTAACTTTATGAACGGTGACGCGCACGGCAGGCCCACATCCATGCCGTGGGGCATAGTGTTCCCTCCCGATTCCATAGCAGGTTCCGAGTTTCCCGGAATACCCCTGCACCCGACCATGCTCTATGAGCTTTCGATAAACCTCGGTATCTTCTGCCTTCTCTGGTTCGTACTTAAAAATAAAGGGCGCAAGGACGGTTTTATTTTCGCCATGTACGTCGCCCTTTATTCGTTCGGCAGATTTATCGTCGAGCACTTCAGGGCCGACAGCCTGATGTTTGGCCCCATAAGGGCGGCGCAGGCGGTAGGCCTTGTTATCGCCGGGGCAGCCATCCTTTTTATAATCTCAAAAAAACTCTGGGTGGAACCTGCCGGAAGGGCAAATGCAAGGCGCCGCTGAAAGGCTCTATCTTATAACGGGCGGCGGCGGTGACAGCGGCGCAGTCACAGAGAAGATCGGCCTCGCCCTTGAAGCCGGGATAAGGCTGATACAACTGAGGGAAAAAGGCTTGAGCGCAAGGGAGCTATTGCGGCTTGCGAGGCAGCTAAGGGCAAGTACAAGGAAGTACGGCGCAAGGCTTATCATAAACGACAGGCTCGATATCGCCCTGCTCTCGGAGGCGGACGGCGTGCACCTTGGGCAGAGGAGCTGTTCTGCCGGTGAGGCGAGGAAGTTGATCGGCAAGGGGAAGATCATCGTGGTTTCGGCCCACAGCCTCAAGGAAGCAAGGAAGGCTGAGGGGGACGGCGCTGATTTCATTACCCTCGGGCCGGTTTTCAACACGCCGTCTAAAGCGGCTTACGGCGAGCCGGTCGGCATTGAAATGCTGAAAAGTGTTTGCGATGGAATCGATATCCCTGTCTACGCCATAGGCGGGATTAAGGTCGGCAATGTCAAAGAGGTGCTCTCCAGCGGAGCCCGAGGCATCGCCGTAATCTCTGCTATAATGGGAAGCTCAGACATAAAGAAAAGTGCCGCGGAGATGCTTAAATGTCTGGCGGACCGTTCAACCTAAAATTTGTTACCCAAAGGAGCGAAAATGACCCAGCTTGAATCGGCCCGGAAGGGCATAATAACTGATGAAATGAAGGCTTCTGCCCGTAAAGAGGGCGTCGAGCCCGAGTATATACGAAAGTCAATCGAAGAGGGGACGGTTATAATCACCCGCAACAAGCTCCACCGCTCTATCGAAGGCCTGGCGGTCGGCAAGGGGCTCAAGACCAAGGTCAACGCGAATATCGGCTCGTCACAGGACCATATTGACATAAAAGAAGAGCTGGAAAAACTGAGGGTGGCTATCGAGGCCGGGGCTGACGCGGTTATGGACCTCTCGACAGGCGGAGATGTCAACGCCATAAGGCGGGCTGTTTTGAAAGAATCCTCCGTGCCCATCGGAACCGTTCCCGTATATCAGGCCGCCATTGACGCAAGAAAAAAGAATAAATCCTTCGTGGAGCTTGAGGGCACGGAGATATTCGAGGTGATAGAACAGCAGGCGGAGGAAGGGGTCGATTTCGTGACCGTCCACTGCGGGGTTACCATGAGGTCTGTCGAGAGGATAAAGAGAGAAGGCCGCATCATGGGCATAGTCAGCAGAGGCGGCGCCTTGACCGCCGAGTGGATGAAGTTTCAGAACAGGGAAAATCCGCTTTTCGAGGATTTTCCCCGTCTTATCAAGATCGCCAAAAAATACGATATGGTCTTAAGCCTCGGCGACGGCCTCCGGCCCGGTTGTCTGGCTGACGCTACCGATAGAGGCCAGATAGAAGAGCTGGTGACGTTGGGCGAGCTTGCTAAACAGGCTTTTGACGAAGGCGTTCAGGTAATGATAGAAGGCCCCGGCCATATGCCGTTAGACCAGATAGAGGCGAATATGCTCCTTCAGAAGAGATTATGCAACGGCGCTCCGTTTTATGTCCTGGGACCTCTGGTAACCGACATAGCGCCGGGGTATGACCATATCACCTCGGCAATAGGCGGGGCTATCGCGGCCTCCAGCGGGGCCGATTTCCTCTGTTACGTCACGCCCAGCGAGCATTTAAGGCTCCCGAGCGTCCAGGACGTCCGCGACGGCGTCATAGCGTCTAGGATAGCCGCTCACGCGGGAGACATAGCAAAAAAGACAAAAGGCGCCATGGAAGAGGATATAAAACTCGCCCGGGCACGGAAGGCGCTTAACTGGGATGAGCAGATAAGGTTATCTATCGACCCGAAGAGGGCGCGTGAACTCCGGGAGACGAGCCCGCCGGAAGATTCGGACGTATGCACGATGTGCGGGAGCCTTTGCGCGATCAAGATTACATGCGAGTAGAAGATCGTCTATTGAGGCGGTCTTCCCGGAAAATTACTGAAAAACCTGCAATTTGTTCAGACTGCTCAAAAAGCTCCAGATACGAGACGGTTATAGTTGTATATAGGGGAACGGGGCGTACTTTGCCGGTACGCATCAGTACTGGCAACGAAGACAAAGAAGCAGGTGGTCTTTTTCAGCGGTCAGCCGGTACATTGAGTAAAAGTGAACGTGGGTGTGATGAGATAGCCGGGGTTACCTGGATCTAGACCTCTGCTACTTTAACGCAATTCTTGCCGCTCCACTTGGCCTTGTAAAGGGCGTCATCGGCGAAGTTTACAAGGTCGCCTGAGTTCATAGCGCCTTTTTGCGGATAGGAAGCCACGCCTATGCTTATGGTTATTCTTTCCGTAACCAGCCCGGCGTACGCATGGCTCTCGACCAGCTCTCTAAGCCTCTCCGCTTCCTCAACAGCGCCTTTAAGAAGCGTGTGCGGCAGTACTACGGCAAACTCCTCGCCGCCGTAGCGCGCCACGATATCGGTCTTTCTAACGCCTCTTTTGATCATGCCTGCGATTTCCCTCAAAACGACATCGCCGACGCGGTGGCCGTAAGTATCATTGATCAGCTTGAAGTTGTCTATGTCGACCATTATCAGGGAAAGCGGTGTCTCGTACCTGACCGCCCTTTCGAACTCTTCCTCAAGCCTGGAGTAGAAAAAATTATGGTTGTAGAGGGAGGTCAGCTGGTCTTTAACGGCTATTTCCTTAAGATATTCCTTTTCTTTCGAGACCTTCTCAAAAAGCCTCGCGTTCTTGAGGGCATGAAAAGAAGAATTGGCGACTATCCTGCAGAAATTGATCTCTTTTTGAGCGTAGCCATGCTCTTTTTTCTTTGTCCTTAAAAATAAAGTCCCCAGCACCTCGTCATTGAAGACTATAGGCACTATCAGGAGTGACATGTCCTTGAGGTCGAGGATGCTGTCTTTGACTCCGGACATTAGAGGATGGTTTACGACATCGTTGAGGGCCAGAGGCGTCTTTGTGGCAATGACCTCTTTTATTTCAGGGTATTTCGCGAGATCCAGCTTAAGCTCCCTTATGGCCGGGTCTTCATGGGAGGCAAGGACATACGCCTCGTCCTCTTTCACGATCAGCACTATCGAGCAGCGCACCGCTTCCGTAATTCCGGCTACTTTGGAGACTATTGTGCCAAGCACCTCGGAAGGGTCGAGGGTAGCGGACATAGCTGTTGTAATAGCGAGTATCGTCTCTAGATTCCTTTTGTCCTCTTCTATTTCCTTGTAAAACTCATTTATCCTCAGCTGAGCCCTTACCCTTGCTATCAGCTCGGCTTCATTGATCGGTTTTACGATGAAGTCGTCGGCCCCCGCCGCTAAAGAGTCTACGATAGTCTCTTTATCGCTCTTCATCGAGACTACGATGATAGAGGGCCTTGTGGGCAGCTGCATTTTCCTGACTTCCCTGCACACATTGATGCCGTCCATGCCCGGCATTACGAGATCGAGAAGTATTACAGAAGGATTCCAGCCGCTTACCACATTCAAACCTTCTTTACCTTCGGAAGCATAGCGCGTATCATATCCGTTTGAGTGGAGGATATCCTCTAGAATCGCTTTGTTCGTAAGGTTATCATCAACGATCAGCACCCGGTTATTTTGCTGGGTGGCGCATACTAAATCAACATTCATTATATTCCCTATGATCCCCTCTTGGCGAAGCTCTTTTTATGGATTTTATAAAAATCTCTTAAAAGCCTTGACAAATACCGACCCTTATCTTATTTTTATTAGGTTAAGGTCTTTGCCGGCGTAGCTCAGGGGTAGAGCAACTGATTCGTAATCAGTAGGTCGGGGGTTCGATTCCCCCCGCCGGCTCCATTAAAATCCCACTCACCTTAGAACATTTCCAAAGAAAATCTTATCATTTCCAGCAGAAGAAATCACCAATATCCCAAACTGAAAACGCAGCTCCCAGCCGGCAAGCCGCATGAAATCATGCCGCGGGAGTTCGCTTACCGCACCTGTTAACGAAATCTGTAACACCTTAACACATTGGATGTCAAGTTATTATATCGGTATTTTTCAGGTTTTCTAAAGGGTTCCAATTGTTACAATAAGAAATGGATCTTTGAAAGTCATCAATGATTCAATTACCCTGCCATAAATGGCAGGGATTGTCGGCAAGGTACTTGTCTTTTATATAGCCCGGCTTTGACCCGCCCTTAAAAGGGCGGGAATTCCGCCGGGCACCCGATTAAATACCAGCAGCCCTTAAAGGGCTGCTGGTATTTTTATTTTGCAGATATTGAATAGGGAACTAAGTAAACCCTTCAACAAGTTGGAGGGATTTTTCCGATTACTGGTTGTCTATTATACCAAGGAGCACGTCAGCGGGGGCGTAGCCCGGGAAAACCCTTCCGTCGGGCATGATTAAGGCGGGCGTACCCCTTATTCCCAGCTCTTCGGCGAGCTTTTTATTGTTATCGACCTCGGGCGAATCGCACTCGGGCTTGGGTATCTTTTTGCCGGCGAACGCGTCTTCGAGGAGTTTGGGGGATTTAAGGCAAGCTATTGTCTTGCTCTTCTCATAAGCGGCCGGATGTATGTCGAGCGGGTACATTTTTATATAAAAGGCTATGTCCTTCCTTGTAGCGATTATCTTTTTTATCTCTTCATGGAGCTTCGCGCAGTATGGGCATTCCGGGTCGTCAAAGACTATAACCTTCTTATCAGCCTTGGGGCTCCCATAGATTATGGCGTTTTCAAGCGGGATCTTCTTGGTATCAATCTTCTTTAAAGGCTGGGACTCACCCAGCTGCTCGAGGGCCGTGAACTTACCCTCTACAAGGAACTTCTTCGCAAAATCCACGTATACTATAAAGCTTTTATCGCCCTGCGCTATCTCTACTTCCCAGAGACCCTTTACGGGGCTCATCCTTACGTCCTTTATCTGGGCCTTGAACCTGTCCGCCTTCAGCACCTTTGCCGCGTCTTCCTTTGAAAGATTATGGCAATCCGTGCATTTTCCCATGCAGCCCGGCCCCTGGAACGCGGAGGCCGTATGCGGCGCCGGAACAAGGACGAAATAAGCCAGTGTGAAAATAAATACCAGTAAGGATCTCTTTATCATCTTATCTCCTGTTTAGAGCCGTACCGGGCTTATCCGGGTCGGCAATCCGGGGGCGAACTAACCTTTAAGCCCCAGAACATCCTGCATATCATAGAGGCCGTTGGGCTTGTTTACAACCCATATGGCGGCCTTGACAGCGCCCATCGCGAAGGTATCCCTGGAAGACGCCTTATGCGTAAGCTCGATCCTTTCTCCGATCCCGCCGAATATTATGGTATGATCGCCGACTATATCGCCCGCGCGGATAGACTGTATGCCGATCTCTTCCGGCCTCCTCTCGCCGACTATGCCTTTTCTCTCGTATACCGCCACTTTTTCCAGATCCCTGTTAAGGGTAGTCGCGATAACCTCCGCGATACGGATGGCGGTGCCTGAAGGCGCGTCTTTCTTATGCCTGTGATGAGCCTCTATTATCTCGATATCATACTCGTGCCCTATAACGGATGCCGCGTCAGCCACCAGTTTTAAGAGCAGGTTCACGCCTATCGACATATTGGGAGCCATTACCACCCTCGTTTTGTGGGAGAGTTCCTTTATCAGATCCCTTTGATGGAGGGAAAAGCCGGTTGTGCCTATTACGACGGCCTTTTTAAGCTCTACCGCCTCCTCAAGCGTCCTCATGGTAACGTCAGGGGTGCTGAAGTCTATTATGACCTCCGCCTTTTTAAAAGCCTTTATCCTGTCGTTCGTTATCTTTATCCCGGTTTTTTCCGTCCCGGCGATCTCTCCGGCGTCTTTACCGAGAACCGGCGAATCGTCACGTTCCAGCGCCCCGCTCAACTGTATTTGCGTGTTTCCGGCAAGGGCGTTTATTATAGCCGCCCCCATCCTCCCTGCGGCGCCTGTGACAGCGGTGTATATCATGGTCAGCTCCTTAATCCTAAACCGAATGACTTGAGTATGTTGGTAAGTTTGGCCCTGTTGGCATCAGACATCCTGGTAAGCGGCAGCCTGAACTCCTCCTCTATCATGCCCATTACGGCGAGCGCGGTCTTAACCGGGATAGGGTTGGTCTCTATGAACATCACCCTGTGGAGGGACTGCAGTTTAAAATGAAGCTCCTTCGCGTCGTCCGTCCTGCCCGAGAAGAAGGCGCTTACCATCCCTGACATCTCTTTGGGGGCTATGTTCGATGTTACTGAGATGACCCCGTGCCCGCCTATGGCCAGTAGCGGCAGGGTCGTAAAGTCATCTCCGGAAAGGACTACAAAACCCTCCCTGGAGAGCTCTATAATATCGCTTACCTGCTTAAGGTCCCCGGTAGCCTCTTTTATGCCGACTATGTTCTTTATTCCTGAGAGTCTTGCTACGGTCTCAGGAAGCATGTTTACCGAGGTGCGGCCCGGCACATTATAAAGGATTATCGGGATATCCACCGACTCAGCTACCTTCTTGTAATGCTCATAAAGCCCCTGCTGGGTCGGCTTGTTATAATAAGGCGTTATAAGGAGCGCCGCATCCGCCCCGGACTTTTTGGCGTGCTCGGTCAGCTGTATCGTCTCAGCCGTTGAGTTGGAGCCTGTGCCGGCTATGACCGGCACCCTCCTGGCGGCCGTCTTTATGGTGAGCTCGATTACACTGTTATGCTCTTCGTATGAGAGTGTGGCCGATTCGCCGGTCGTCCCGCAGGGCACCAGCCCGTTGGTCCCGTTCTCTATCTGAAATTCTATAAGCCTCTTTAAAGCCGCCTCATCTAACTTACCGTCCCTAAATGGCGTAACAAGGGCGGTAATCGAACCGGTAAACATCTTTTTGCTTCCTCCTGACTTGAAAGTCTTGAAAACACATAGCAACGCACCCCCCGCGGTCTTCCGCGGGGTCAGCTGGGATATAAATTAAGTCCCGGCAATTCCGAGCATCCCTGCTTCCTGAGGGATATCCATTAATTATAGCGGAAGAGCCCGCTTTTTAAAGCTCCACTATGCCTGTAAAGACCTCTTCAGCCGGGCCTGTCATGTAGGCGTGGCTGTCTCCGGCCCTTTCAATCTTAAGTATACCGCCTTTTAGGATGATTGAGACCTTTTTATCCCCAAGGCCTTTGATGTTAGCGGCGATGGCGGCGGCGGTTGCCCCTGTGCCGCAGGCCAGGGTCTCTCCAGCCCCCCTCTCCCAGACACGCATCTTAAGCTTCTTCCTGTTCAAGACCTGTATGAACTCAACGTTCGTCCTCTTCGGGAAGAGGCTGTGGGTCTCTATCTTCGGGCCGTATTTCTCAACCGGAAAATTATCGACGTCATCCACGAATATTACGCAGTGCGGGTTGCCCATCGAAACGCACGTTATGTCGAATTGCCTATCCTCGATTACAAGCGGATAATCTACTATGTTCCCCTCAAGGGTCGTTGGTATCAGCTTTCCTTCGAGGATCGGCTCTCCCATATCGACCCTAACCAGCGCGCCTTCCCTGGCGGGCCTGATGATGCCGGCCAGCGTCTCGATATTCAGAATGGACTTGCGGGAGAGTCTCCTTTTCCAGATATAACTGGCGAAACACCTGATGCCGTTGCCGCACATCTCGACCCTGCCGCCGTCGTTATTATAGATATCCATCCTGAAGTCGGCTTCTTTAGAATCTTTCAGGATAAGGGCCTGGTCGAATCCTATGCCGAACCTCCTGTCCCCAAGCTTTTTAACGGCCTTTGATATGGACGGGATATCCTTTTTCCGGGTGTCGAGCACAATAAAATCATTCCCAAGCCCGTGCATCTTTGTAAACGGAATCTTCATTATGGAGAAAGCCCTCTCTAAACTTTATTCTCTTCTGGTTCTAACAGGATGCTGAAAAAGTCCATCCATGGATTGCACAGCACTGCTAAGTTGTCCCGCCCGGCGGCTAGATTTTTATTATAAAAAAAAGCCCGCTAAAAATTCAGTGACTTACTTCCTTTTTTTGCCTTTCATAAGGCTCTCACCCTTGATAAGGTGCGCCAGGGTCTCTCTCTCCCTTATCACCTGGAAATCCTTGCCGTCTACCATGACCTCCGCGGCCCTCGGGCGTGTATTATAATTCGAGGACATCGAAAACCCGTAAGCGCCGGCAGACATTACCGCCAGATACTCCCCTGCCTTTACAGCCGGAAGTATCCTGTCTTTCGCAAGAAAATCCCCGCTTTCGCAGATAGGGCCTACGACATCGGCGGTTATCTCTTCCTTAGACCTCTCTTTTACCGCCTTTATGGCATGGTAAGAGCCGTAAAGGCTCGGCCTTGCCAGATCGTTCATGGCGGCGTCTACTATTATGAAGTTCTTTTCCGTACCCTCTTTTGTATAGACGACCTTTGTAGCGAGCACCCCGGCGTTGCCGACCATGGAGCGGCCCGGCTCGAATATGAGCGTGACGCCAAGCCCTTTTGTGCCCTCGATCACAGCCTCTCCGTACCTGCTCGGATGGGGCGGCGTTTCGGAATCGTAGGTTATGCCCAGTCCGCCTCCCATATCGAGATACTTTATCTCAAGCCCCTCCTTCCTCAGAGTCGCGAGGAGTTCTTTTGTCTTCCTGAGGGCGTCTATGAAAGGCTCTATGTTTGTTATCTGGGAACCTATATGGCAATCGATGCCGATAGGGACTACGTTCTTTAGATTATTCTTCGCGTTTATATATTCCTTTATCGCCTGCCCCGTCTCTATCCCGAACTTGTTCTTCTTAAGTCCCGTTGAGATATAGGGGTGCGTCTTCGCGTCTACGTTGGGATTCACCCTTATGGCGATACCCGCCTTCTTCCTGAGCCTTCCGGCTATGTCGTTTACGGCCTTAAGCTCCTGGGGAGACTCGACATTGAACATGAGTATCCTGCTCTTCAATGCGTACTCGATCTCATCTTCCCTCTTGCCAACGCCTGAAAAGACTATCCTACCCGGATCGGCCCCGGCCTTTAAGGCCCTGTAGAGCTCTCCGCCCGATACTATGTCAAAGCCGCTCCCTTCATCGGCAAAGGCCTTTAATACCGATATATTCGAGTTGGCCTTGATGGAATAGCAGATAAGGTGCTCAACCTTTGAGAACGCCGCGTCGTATGCCTTGTAATGTCTTTTGAGGGTCTTGAGGCTGTAGACATAGACAGGGGTTCCGCACTCCTTGATTATCTTTTCAAACGGCACCCCTTCAGCGTAAAAGCTCTTACCCCTGTATCCGAAAAAATGCATACCGGAAAGACCTCCTGAAAAATAATAACAGCGTTAGCACGTTACCCGCGCGTAATTTGATATTTTAACACCAAAAAGGCGTTGGGTTAAGGAAAAAGGGACTGGCAGCACTTATCTTTTATATAGCCAGGCGGGATTCCCGCCAGGCACCCGATTGAAGACCATCCCTATTGATTCACTGCTTGTGGGGATAATTCATTTTACGCTATTGCCGCCGGACTCGGACCTTTTCGGCTCTTCAGGGGCCTTCGGAGGGCCTTTTTTGCCGCACGATGAAGCGAATATCAGAGCGCACAAAAGAAGGAATGACAGCCTCTTCATCAGCAGCACCCTTTTTTGACCTCGGCCATGACGGCCTGAAGGCGTTTTTTGACGGTCGCGAAGGCCGTACCGCCGTATATCTTCCTGGTATTGATCGATTTTTCTATGGCGATGGCGTCTTTTATATCAGGCCCGAAGAGCTTGGAAAACCCTTTCCACTCGCTTAAATCGAGGTCGTCAAAGGTAATCCCTCTATTGATGCAATAGGCTACGGCCTGCCCGGCTGCGTGATGGGCCTCTCTAAAGGGTAAACCCCTCTTTGTAAGATAGTCCGCCACATCGGTGGCGTTTAAGAAGCCCGCGCTTGTGGCCTTGAGCATATTTTCTTTTTTGACCCTCATTGTCTTTAGCATCGGGCCGTAGACCTTGAGCGTTATCTTAAGGGTATCTATGGTATCGAAAAGAGGCTCTTTATCCTCCTGCATGTCCTTATTGTAAGCGAGCGGCAAGGCCTTCATGGTCGTAAGCAAGGCGAAAAGGTTCCCGTAGACCCGGCCTGTCTTCCCCCTTGAGAGCTCGGCCACATCCGGGTTTTTCTTCTGCGGCATGATGGAAGATCCTGTGGAGAACGCGTCGGACAATTCAACAAAGCCGAACTCCTGTGACGACCAGAGTATCAGCTCTTCTGAAAGCCTCGACAGGTGCATCATTATGATAGATGCGGCTGAAAGGAACTCTATTATAAAGTCCCTGTCGGCTACCGAATCGAGGCTGTTTTCAGTAACATCTTTGAACCCGAGGAGCTTCGCCGTCAGGCCTCTATTCAGGTCGTAAGGGCTTCCCGCAAGCGCCCCGGCGCCGAGCGGCATGGAGTCCGTCCGCTCAAGGGAGTCGAAGAGGCGCGCCGTATCCCTCTTGAACATCTCGTAATAAGCGAGCAGATGATGGGCCAGAAGAACCGGCTGCGCCCTCTGTAGATGCGTATAGCCGGGCATTATGCAGTCGAAGTTCTTTTCCGCCACTTCGACAACCGCGGCTTTAAGGTCATGGAGGAGGGCAATGATCCCGTATATCTCATCCTTAAGATAAAGCCTTATGTCGAGCGCGACCTGGTCGTTCCTTGACCTTCCGGTATGGAGCTTGCCTCCGAGCGCGCCTATCTTCTCCGTAAGCCTTCCTTCAACCGCCATATGGATATCTTCCATGCCGGTCGTAAAGGCAAGCTTGCCCGCGTCTATTTCTTTTTCCACCTCTTTAAGGCCTGATATGATCTTTTTGGCCTCTCTTTCGGTAAGGATGCCCGCCTCTTTCAGAACCGTGGCGTGCGCTATAGACCCTCTTATGTCGTGCTTATAAAGCCTCTTGTCGAATGATATAGAGGCGTTAAACTCATCGACGAGCTTATCTGTTTCGAGCGAAAATCTTCCGGCCCAGAGCTTTTCTTTCATGATCAATCCATACCCTCGATGATAGCCGCGTAAAGGAGCGGCACCATTATCTCGTGATGTCCCGTGAGCCTGTATCCGGCCCCGCCGCCCATAGTGGGCCGCCTTACTACGTTGGTCAGGGGCCTGTAGTGCTGGATAAAGTCCATGTTGACCGTCGTAAAGCCCTCTACCTTATGGCCGAGGTTACGCGCAAGGGTCAGGGCCTTCAAAAATACCTCCGGTAGGATCACGGCTGAGCCGATGTTGAGGTAAACCCCTTTTTCCAAAGACGCCACGACCGAAGCGAATATCTGAAAATCTTTGATCGAAGCCGCGCCTGTCGCCCCGCCGTCCATATGGGGGTGTATGTGCAATATGTCTGTCCCGAGCGCGACATGTACCGTAACGGGTATGTCGAGCCTCGCGCCGGCGGCCAGTATGGACTTCTCTTTATAAGGGAAGCGTGACTTGGCGATCATCTCCCCCACAGCCCGTCCAAGCCCTTTTTTCTTATCCTTCCTGATAGCCTGATTGAGGAACTTCCCCGTCTCCTCGGCCATTCCGAAGGCCCCCGCGCCAAGCTCCTTATCCACGTCTTCAGAGGTGCAGCCTGCGTAAGCCGACTCAAAATCATGGACAACGCACGCGCCGTTCATAGCGACGGAGTTTATAATCCCCCGCTCCATCAGATCTATAATGAGGGGGCCGAGCCCGACCTTTATGACATGGGCTCCCATGCCGAGGGCTACAGTCCTCTTTTCTTTATTGGCTTTGATGACGGCGGCTGCAACGGACTTAAGGTCGCCGGCCGCGAGTATGCCGGGAAGGCTGTCGAGGAACTCCCTTACGGTAGCCCCCTTTAAGGGCACCTTCGCGAAGTCCTCTACGTTAACCTTGCTTTTCCGGTCCTTGATTGAATAGGTCTTGAGGCCTCTTGAAGAGAGCGGTTTGAACTTCATTGTTTAGAAAACCTTCTTTTGCCCTGATTGAAGCTCCCCGCGGCACGCGGGAATCTTCGATATGTAAGGAAACAATTTCTATTCGCTCGCTTGACCCCGCAGAAGACTGCGGGGAATGCGCTCGCTATGCATATTAAACCTTCTGGAAGAGCATATGGTCTACAAGCTCGCAAAGGATGTGGCAGATTGTAATATGCGTCTCCTGTATCCTGGCCGTTGTCTTCGAATCGACGTTTAAGAGGATATCGGCCTTCTCCGCCATGAGCCCCCCGCCTTTGCCGGTTAAGGCGATGGTCTTTATGCCGATAGCCTTGGCGGCCTCCATGCCTTTTATGACATTGGGCGAGCTGCCGCTCGTGGAGATGGCGATCAGTACGTCCTGCTCTTTTCCCAGGGCCCTTATCTGCTTTGAGAATATCTGGTCGAATGAGTAATCGTTCCCGATGGATGTTATGTCCGAAGTATCGGTCGTAAGGGCGAGGGCCGGAAGCGGGGGCCGCTCGATCTCGAACCTGTTCACGAACTCCGCCGCGATATGCTGAGAATCAGCCGCCGAGCCGCCGTTGCCGACGAGCATCAGTTTTCCGCCTGATTTGAAGGACTCGACTATCGTCTCGGCCGCTTCGATCACGAGCGCGGTATTCTTCTTTGTAAAGAATTTTTCCTTTGCCTTGATCGATTCCCTGAAGGATTTTTCTACTATCTTCTCCATCGTCTCTCCGTTTAGTAACTTTCTTTTTTTGTCAGGCTGGAAGACTCCGGGACAGACCGCTCCGCATCCCGTTGATAATATCTTCTGACGAAAAGGGTGTCAAGGATTTTCAGGCAAATACCCGCCGCTGCGCGGCCGTTGATTCGGGATGCGAAGAGAAGAAGAAACGCCTTCTGCGGGAAGCCATGCGGAGGTGTCCGGCAAACGGCTTAAAGCGCGCGATAGAAGCTCCCCGCGGCAAGCCGCGGGGGATCTTCTATCTGTAAGGAAACAATTTCTATGCGCTCGCTATGCATATTCATCATGCCTACGTCTATGTAATCGCCAGGCTGCCGTCCTCGTTGAAATCGAAGGCTCCGAAAGCCACCTCCCAAAGGTATCCATCGGGATCAGAAAAATACCCGCTGTACCCTCCCCAGAAGGCATCCTGCGCAGGCTTTTCAATCTTGCCTCCAGCCCTCTTAGCCTTCTTCAAGACCTCCTCGACCTCATCTTTTGTCCGCGTATTGTAGGCGAGCGCGACCCCGGAAAACGCCGGTTTCCCGGGGTGAAGGGCTGGATTGACGTCTTCAGCCAGCTTTTCAAAAGGATACAGGGCCAAACATGTGCCGCGAGTCTTAAAGAAAACAACGCCTTTCTCAGGGCTCCAGGTTGTAGGAAATCCCAGTCCGTCTTTGTAAAATCTATAGGACTTGTCCAAATCCTTAACGCCCAAAGTGATAATTGAGATGCGCGGTTCCATAGTCGTCGCCTCCTTAAAAGCTCAGACGTTTTTGTCAGATCAGAAATTTGCCGTCCTTCTGTATCGCCTTGCCGTCAAGATAGAGCGCGCCGCCCTGCCTCAAGTCCTTTATCATGTCCCAATGTACGGCTGAGATGTTCTTCCCGCCCGCCTCTTCATAAGAACGGCCGACGGCAAGGTGGACAGTGCCGCCTATCTTCTCGTCAAAGAGTATGTCTTTCGTAAAATTCTGGATGCCGTAATTGACCCCGACCCCAAGCTCGCCCAAAAATCTCGCGCCCTTGTCGGTGTCGAGCATGGCCAGAAGGAACTTCTCGTTCTTGTCGGCCTTTGCCTCTACGACCTTTCCCTTGCTGAATTTAAGCCTTATCCCCAGGACCTCTCTGCCCTGATAGATAGCGGGCATCTCGTAGTAGATATGCCCTTCCGCCGAATCCTCTACGGGGGAGAGGAAAACCTCTCCGTCAGGCATGTTCCTCTCGCCGTAACACGGTATCGCCTTACGGCCCTTTACGCTCATCTTCAGGTCGGTATCCTTGCCGACTATCCGAACCTCGCTGGCCTTGTCGAGCGCGGCCTTTAGCTTCATCTCCTTCGCCTTGACCTTATTCCAGTCGATATTGGTCGCGCCGTAGAGGAAGTCCTCGTACTCTTCAAGGGACATGTCAGCTTCCTGAGCGAGGCCGTTTGTAGGGAAGTTCGTCAGTATCCAGCGTTTGTTCGTGACTATCTCTTCGCTTATAGGCCTTATCACCTTGCTCCGTTCGGATATCTTTCCAGGGTCTATATTGGAGAGGGCCTTTTTGTTGGCCGAGGCCCTGATGTTCACGAAGCAGTCTATATTCTTCGCCTCGAACATCTTTACCTTAGGAAAATTACGGAGTTGGTCTTTTGAGGCGTAATTATAAAAAATATTCGAGGTCTCTTCGAAATTGACGGACGTGAAAGGGTTTCCGCCGGCCTCGACGACCTCTCTGTAAGTCTCCAGCACCAGCGGTTTGGCAAGCTCTGATGAAGAGCTTATGAGGACGTTGTCGCCCTTTTTGACTCCAAGGGAATGGTGGACAAGGATCGATGCAAGCTTTACTACGCGCGGGTCGGCCATAAAACCTCCTGAATGGTATTTTGAAAATGCATCGCGAGTCATTCACCGCAGTCTCCTGCGGGGTCAGCGGGCGATTGAAATTGTAACATCCTGACATACGAAAAGATTCCCCGCTACTTGCGGCGGCGGGGAGCTTCAATTTTAAGCTTCACAGCCATATCCGAATCTATCAGCAAAGCTATGGTGAAGTCCACTATTCTTCTTTATCTCTTCCGGCGTGGGCCTTTCTTTTCCATATTTACAATTCTATACCCGAAGTCATTTAATCTCAAATCTCGAGCTCTGGCAAGCGCCCCTCAAGCGAAGGAGTTCCATGACCCTCTCCATTATTATGAATTTATTCGCCCCCCATGCGGGGGCTGCGAGGAACTGCTTCGGGGTGTCTCCGGAGAGCCTGTGGACGACCATTCCCGGCGGGAGCAGCTCAAGCGACTCTGCCACGAGCCCGGCGTACTCTTCAAGAGACAGGACTTTTACCTCTCCTCTTTCGTACATCTCATGAAGCGGCGTATTCTTTATTACCTGAAGCTGGTGGAACTTGATGCCCCAGACAGGAAGCCCGGAGACGAACCTTACGGTATTCAGTATTTCCTCCCTGCCCTCGCCCGGAAGCCCTATTATAATGTGGGCGCAGATATCCATCCCTCTTTTATGGATGCGCTCTACCGCGTCTTTAAACTCAGCTGCCGTGTGTCCCCTGTTTATCTTTCTTAACGTCTCGTCGCTGGCGGATTGCAGCCCTAGCTCAAGCCAGAGATACCTTTCCTTTTTTAATTCCGAAAGGAGGTCGAGGACGCCTTCGCTGACGGAATCCGGCCTTGTTGAAATGGCGATCCCCACGACATCGGGACAGAGCGCTTCCCGGTAGACCGTTTTAAGATAATCGAGCGGCGCGTGGGTATTGGTGTTTATCTGAAAATAGGCGATGAACTTATCCGCCTTATGGCGTTTTCTGACTCTTTCGATCCCTGAGGCGAGCTGTTCCTTTATATCCTCACCCGTATGGCTCAACGGCACGAGGGTGGCGGAGTCGCAGTAGATGCACCCGCCGTAGCCCTTCTTTCCATCCCTGTTCGGGCAGGTGAAGCCCGCGTCTATGGTGACCTTGAATACCTTGCGGCCGAATTTTTGTTTCAGGAAATCAGAAAGGGGGTTGTAGGGTTTTGGCATCTTTGAATGAAATCCATTTATAAGGGCGGTTGAAAGACCCTGACTTTTATTTCAGGGGCGTTACTTTTTAAAGACCAAAGGCCCTGTCCTCTTGCCGTAAACCTTCGCCATGAACATCCCGCTCCCTATAAAACCCATTATGGTGAAGGGAAAAATGAGCATGAAAATAAGCCCTGATTCGCCCGTCAATATACCGAACGTCCCATATGCGCCGTCTATAATAAGGACTACGGCTATGACGAACCAAAGAATAAGCCCGCCGAGCACGCCCTTCAAGAGAGGGTGGGTTATATAGCCCTTTCTTGCCTGGAGATCGAAATAGATAAATAGCGGGACCAGGCTTAAAACGAACGCAAGCGCTATCAGTATGATTATCGCGGCTATCATCTCATATCTCCGGCTTCGGCCTCACGACGATAGACTTGTATTCCTTCACGGTCACCATGCCGGGTTTCGCGCCCCTCGGCTTTTTAACGTGCCGCGCCTCGGCATATATAACCTCGACCTTGCTCGCGGCCTGCGCCTTGCTGTAGAAGGCGCATATGGAGGCCGCCTCTTCTATGGTCTTTTTGGTAAGCTCCTTGCCTCTCCCGGCTACCTTTATAAGGCAGTGCGAGCCGGGCATCTTCGAGGCATGGAACCAGATGTCCTCGTCCCTGGCGTACTTCTTTATGATGAGGTCGTTTCCGGGGCCGGATTTCCCGCAGAGTATCTCAAAACCTTCGGTAGAGGTATACCTCCGTATGGGCTCCGCCCTTTCCTCTACTTTTTCAGTTATCTCTTCCCGCACCTTTTTTAAGTAGCCCCCTTCCATAAGCTCGTCCTTAAGCGCCCCGAGGTCGTCTTCGGTCTTTGCCGTTTCCCATTCATACATAAGAGAGCCGATATATTCAAGCTCTTTTTCGACATCGGGTATTCTGTCCTTTAATAGATTGATGGCTGTCTTGGCCTTCTTCGCCCTTTTGAAATATTTTTCAAGGTTTTCCGCTGGGCCGAGCTTCGGGTCAAGCTCGATCCTTACCTTCTCAGGCGGCACCCTGGTGTAATCATCGGCGATCACTTCGCTCATCCCTCTTTTTATCTTTCCGTAATTTGAAGCGAGTATCTCGCCGAGCCTTTCGCCATCCAGCCCCTTGCCCGCCTTCTCAACGTCATTCCTCAGATTATCGAGTTTCCTCTTCAGTTTTTTCTCGGCCTCGTTGACGGCCCTCTTGAGAACGCCGCGCTCCAAGACAAAAAGATCTTCTTTAAAGAGGGCGGTGAAATAGCGGTCAGCGGCCTCGTTCCAGGATTCCCCTTCCTTCCTCTCTATCTCCATACCCCCTCCATGAGGCGGGAAGGGCGGAAGCGGCGTAAGCTCCAGCCCCGGCAACACCGCCCTTACCGAGTCCGTACTGAAATACTTTAGAGAGTCGAGGATAACCCCCTTGCCGTCTATCAGTATGACGTTGCTTGATTTACCGGTAAGCTCCGCGACGAGGGTGAATGATCCATAATCACCATCTGATTTCTTTTTAAGCCTGATCCGCGCTATCCGTTCATCGTCCACCTGCTCGAACGCCTCTATCCTCGCGTTAAGGATAGAGCTCCTTAAATAAGCGCAGAAGCGGAGCGGCCTTTGGGGGTTCCTGAATTCGTAGCCCGTGACGTGCAGCCTCGGAAGCTTTGGATCGGCCGAGATGAGAAGGGAGACAGTGCGGCCCTTGGCGAAGACCTTTAATATAACGTTTCTGTTGTCGCTCTGGTGTATACGAGAGATGACACCGTCTTTCAATTTTTCATTTAGCTCGGAGATTATATTTTTAAGGAGCCTTGGGGTCATAGGAGAAAAATTATAGCACAAATGCCGCTTCCGCTTTAGCTAAAAAATTCATTTTAGCCTTGTCATTACGGGCTTGGCTGCATTTCACCGCAGCCACAACCACGCCAAAATCTTATAGAAATTTTAGCGAGTAAAAAACCCTTGACAGGGGTAAGTTCTTGGTATAATATCCATTGCACCGAAGTTATAATTTTTATATTAATCTGTTCAATCCCTGGAATTCTACTTTCATTCTGCTCGAAAAAAGTACCGGTGTAATACACGATGTGTATTCACCCGCAGCATAGTTTCGGAGATTTAAACTGCCGTTGATACGATTGACAGAAGACAATCAATTCCGAGATATGCGAAATCTTTTTTTAGTTCCGATGGGCATTCAACCTGCATGGGTCTGTCTGTCTGTCACAAAAAATAATCGTATTCAGTCCCTGGTACAAAAAAACTCAGCAGTGCTAAGGGCGTAACTTACTTCATAATGAAAAAGCTCATCTTATTAGCCATCGTTGGTGCGATAACCTTCGGGATAGGTTATTTGATTAACGATCAGTTCTTTTCAGACACAGACCCCGTTCAACCTATTAATTTCAGTCACAGGATCCACGCCGGAGACAACAAGATTCCGTGCCTCTATTGCCATATTTACGCTGACAAATCAAGGGTTTCCGGTGTGCCTAACGTTCAGAGGTGCATGGGCTGCCACAAGATCATAAAGACCGACTCGCCTGAAATTCAGAAAGTCACCGCTTATTGGGATAAAAAGGAGCCGATCCCGTGGGTAAAGGTGCATAACCTCCCGGATCATGTTTATTTCCCCCATAAGAGGCACGTAAAGGCAGGTGTTGAATGTCAGAACTGCCACGGCGACATAGCTTCAATGGACAGGGTAAAGAGGGTATCTTCTCTGCAGATGGGCTGGTGCTTGAGCTGTCATACAAAGAGAGACGTCAAAAACGGGCGTGATTGCTGGACTTGCCACAAGTAACTGATAAAAACTGTAGAATCGGGTAAACATCTAAAGATATGAAGCGTAGAGACTTCCTTAAATTCATAGGTGTCGGCGGAGTTGGAACCGGACTCGGCTTTGTCCTCGGAAAGGTCAGCAAGCCTCCGGGCGCCAAGCTCATCCCTTATCTTATCCCGCCCGAAGATATAGTACCGGGTGTGGCCAACTGGTACGCGAGCGCCTGCACCCAGTGCAGCGCGGGATGCGGCGTACTGGTAAGGGTTATGGAAGGCCGCGCCAAAAAGATAGAGGGAAATCCGCAGCACCCTGTAAGCAAAGGAAAGGTATGCGCCAGAGGGCAGTCGAGCCTTCAGGCCCTGTATAATCCAGACAGGATAAAAAAGCCTCTTAAGAGGCGCGGCGAGCGCGGGAGCGGAGACTTTACCGAGATAACCTGGGAAGAGGCAATCAAGACCTTATCCCAGAACCTCACGGAGCTTAAGTCAAAAGGTGAGGCGGACAAGGTTCACCTGGTCTCATCCCCTGTACGCGGACACCTGAATACACTTATAAACAACTTCATGGCGGCCTATGGCTCGCCAAATTACATGCAGTACGAGCTTTTCCAGAACCGTAACCTTCTTTACGCCAACCAGATTTCGATGGGGATAAACACTATCCCTTATTACAACATTGAAAACACCAAGTATCTGCTCTCGTTTGGCGCGGACTTCTCCTCGACATGGGCCTCTCCGGTTAATTACAGCAACGGCTACGGCCAGATGCGTCAGGGGCCGGGCGCAAGAGGTAAATTAGTCCAGGTGGAACCCAGGCTGTCTCTTACCGGAGCCAATGCCGACCAGTGGGTACCGGCAAAGCCTGGCACAGAGGCGCTGCTCGCCCTGTCTATCGCCCATACAATGATAGAGAAGGGCTACGCAAAAGGCGATGCCGGCGCATGGAGAGGCGTTCTGAGCAAGTATCGCGCTAAGGATATCGCCCCCATTTGCGACGTGACCGAGGCCCGGATAGAAGAAATTGCAAAGGAATTCGGTCAGACCAGGCCGAGCCTCGCTATAGGTGGAGACACCCTCGCCTCTTATGAGAACGGCGTCTCAGGGTTAGTCGCCGTAAACATCTTAAACCAGGTAGCCGGCAATATCGGCATATCCGGCGGCGTGATCCCCAACCCGGAAGACTTTACCGGCGGAAGAAAGCTCGATTTCAATAAAAAAATATCTACGCTTGCCGCTAACGCAGCGCAGTCAAAAATCAAAACCCTTTTAATTTACGATGTAAATCCGGTATTTACAACCCCGGTCGCCGCCAAGCTGACGGAGTCACTTTCAAAGATCCCGTTCATAGCGTCGTTTTCAAGCTTCATGGACGAGACTACGGCCATGGCGGACCTGGTGCTTCCGTCCCATACCTCGCTTGAGGACTGGGGAGACGACTTCCCGGAACCGGGCGTAGGCGCGCCTGTTGCTACAATCATACAGCCCGTTGTAAGCCCTGTCTTCGACACAAAGGGGCTTGGCGATATATTTATAGAATTGGCCAAGGGGATCGGCGGCAACGTCGCTGCAAAGATCAATGCCCCAAGCGCCGCTGAGTACCTTAAGGCATCCTGGAAAGAACTTTACTCCAGAAATAAGGAAATGTCGGCGAAGACATTAGGCTTTGAAGAGTTCTGGAACAAGGCTTTGCAGAATGGCGGCTGGTGGGGCGCCGAGAGGAAGAGATCGGCATCGGTCTCTGCCAGGGCGGCTGAATACCTGAGCTCTACACCCGCCAAATTCGAGGGTGAAGAGAATCAGTACCCGTTCTATATGATACCTTACGCCACGGCCGCGTACCTTGACGGCAGGGGCGCCAATATCCCCTGGCTTCAGGAGCTCCCCGATCCGATGACGTCGGTCGTCTGGGGCTCATGGGTCGAAATTAACCCGAAGACAGCCGCATCCCTCGGCCTTAAGGAAGGCGATCTGGTAAATATAGAATCTCCGTTTGGAAAGATCAGCGCGCCGGTCTATCTTTATCCCGGCATAAGGCCTGATACGATAGGCGTTCCCATAGGACAGGGCCACAACCATTACGGCAGGTACGCGAAAGGCAGGGGCGTTAACCCTATAGACATATTGCCTTTTAAGGAAAACCCCAAGTCAGGCGAGATAGCGCTTAATTCAACGCGCGTAAGGATTACCAAGGGCTCCTCCGGAGAACGCCTCGTTAAGATGGAAGGCTCCACCAAGGAACTCGGCAGGGGCATAGCCCAGACCGTTACTATCGATGAGTTCAAGAGGATGAAGAAGGAGGTAGTGTAACGTGGCTGGAATATTTGAAAGAATCACGGAACAGCTAAAATCCTACCGCGAACCCGGTTACTTTAAAAAGCTTGACCACAAGTGGACGATGGTCATTGATCTTGATAAATGCAATGGCTGCGAGGCCTGTGTTGTCTCCTGTTACGCCGAGAACAACCTACCCGTAGTCGGCAAGGAAGACTGCGGCAAGTCAAGGGCGTTCAGCTGGCTCCGTATTGAAAGATATGTAGAGGGCGAATACCCCGACGTAAAGGTAAAGTTCATCCCCGTGATGTGCCAGCAGTGCATGAAGGCGCCTTGCGAGACCGGCTGCCCTGTTTACGCCACATATCATAACCAGGACGGGCTCAACGTCCAGGTCTATAACAGGTGCGTGGGGACGTTTACCTGCGCCACATACTGCACTTATGACGCGCGCCGTTTCAACTGGTTCACATACAAATGGGCAAAACCGCTAGAAGCGCAGTTAAACCCCGATGTCTCGGTCAGGGAAATGGGCGTAATGGAAAAATGCACCTTCTGCATCCAGAGGATCAGGGCTGCGAAGGACCAGGCAAAGGACGAAGGCAGGCCTGTGAAGGACGGCGATATCAAACCCGCATGCGTTCAGTCGTGTCCGCCGGGCGCTATGTTCTTCGGGGATTTGAATGACCCCAACAGTGAAGTTTCAAAGCTGGCTAAGAGCCCGAGGAGATACAGACTGCTTGAGGAACTCAACGTAGATCCATCGGTAATATACCTTAAGAGGGTAATGGGCAATGGCACCTCAACACACGAAGAGTGATTATTCGATAAAAGAGTTCCAGACGTCCAAGGACTCCCACTACCGCGACACAAGCGGTATTTCGTACAGGGAGGTCAATGACGACGTCGTAAGGACCATGACCAAGAGCGGCAAGACCTATTACATGGCCCTTGTCGCCTCGATCCTTGGCGCTGTTGTGCTTTGGGGGCTGCCCTGGGCGTACCAGATATATGTCGGGCAGGGAGTATCCGGCCTGAACACGCCTGACTTCTGGGGGATATACCTTACAAACTTCGTCTTCTGGATAGGCATAAGCCATTCAGGGACACTTCTTTCAGCCATTCTTTTCATTACAAAGACGCCGTGGAGAAGGTCTATCTACCGCGCGGCCGAGGCGATGACGTTTTTCTCGGTTCTTACCGCGGCGGTATTCATATTCGTCCACATGGGGCGCCCCTGGAATTTTTACTGGACGATGCCATACCCGAACCAGAGGCAGCTCTGGCTTAACTTCCAGTCTCCCCTTATGTTCGACGTCTTCGCCATAAGCACTTATGCGACCTCAAGCGCCATATTCTTATATTTTGGCTCGATACCCGACCTCGCGGCTGTAAGGGACAGGGTCACCGGCTGGAGAAAGCAGGTCTATTCGATACTCTCGCTCGGATGGCGCGGAACCGATTCCGAATGGCATTGGCTCTTCAGGGCTTACACATTTTTCGCGGTTTTCATTATACCGCTCGCGGTTTCAGTCCACTCGATCGTTTCATGGGACTTCGCCCTTTCAAAGGTTCCAGGGCTCGCAAAGACCATATTCGCCCCCTACTTCGTCGTTGGGGCCATATACTCAGGGTCGGCGGGCATCGTGACCCTCATGCTTATATTCAGGAAGGCGCTTAAGATTGAGAAGTACATCACGAAGAACCACTTCGATAAATTAGGCATGCTTCTTGTGGTCATGTCGCTTCTCTGGTCATACATCAACGTCGTGGAGGTCTTCACAGGCTGGTACGCCAATACCTCCGCCGAGAACGAGACATTGATCTACCGCATGATGACGGTGCCGTACGCGTATATGTTCTGGCTGATGATATTCACGAACTCGATACTCCCGCTCCTCTTTATTTACAAGAAGTTCAGGACTTCAACGCTGGTGTGCGTGATAGTATCCCTTGGCATAAACGTAGGCATGTGGCTTGAGCGGTACCTGATCCTTACGACATCGCTCCCGAGGAAGTTCCTGCCGTACATGTGGCACGACTACTTCCCGAGCTGGGTCGAGATATCAATGACCCTCGGCTCATTCTGCTTCTTCGCGATGCTCTTCCTGCTGTTCGTTAAGCTCTGGCCGAGCGTCTCGATATACGAGGTAAAAGAAGATATCGGTATTCCCATGAAAAAGGGGCACTAATCGATGGAAAAGGCCGTACTGGGACTCTTTACATACGCTGATGAACTGCTCGACGCCGCCAAAGGGCTTAAGGCCTCGGGCTATGATATCACCATATTCTCTCCGGTGCCTCTTAACCACGAGATAGAGCATAAAATTGGGGCGCGTCCTAACCCTATCAAGTACTTCACGTTCATAGGGTCCGTGGTGGGTCTCTTTTTCGGTCTGGCCCTTACACTGGGGACTGCGGCCATGTATGTGCTGCCCAGAGGCGGCAGGCCCATATGGTTCATGACGCCAGCGCTCCTTATGAGCTATGAGACTACGATCCTCATCGGGGTCTTTTTCACGCTGGTCAGCTTTTTATTCTTCTCAAAACTGCCTTCTTTTAAGAAAAAGATATATGACCCCGAAATAGCCGTGGATTCATTTGGGCTCTTGATAGACGGCAATATAAGGGGTAAGCACGATGAAGTTGAAAGGATCCTTAAAGAATATGGAGCCAGCGAGGTCAAGAGAGTTGAAGAGACTTGCTACTAGGATAATATTCTCTTTTTCTTTTGTGGCGCTCCTTCCGGGCGCTGTATATGCCATGCCTTGGTCATGGGATATGTTCAGCCAGCCTTCCTACAAGGCGCAGGAGGATTCCGCACCGGCCACGCCTCAGGGGATAGTCCCTGCCAAGGGACATTTATACGTTAAGGACAGGGCGGATGCCGTAAGGCTTAAAAGCCCCGTTGTGGTCACCAACGCATCTATTGAGCGCGGCGAGGCGAAGTACAAGATATACTGCGCCACCTGCCACGGCGATACCGGCAAGGGCGAGGGGCTTGTAGGCCAGAAGTACGTCGCTCCCACAGACCTTACTACGGAATACGTTCAGAAGAAGTCTGACGGCGATATATACTATACGATCACATACGGCGGGCTTGCGATCATGCCGAGCTACGCTGATTCAGTGGCACCTGAGGACAGGTGGCACATAGTAAACTACATCAAGCGCTCACTCGGCCAGAAGCCGGCAAAATAAAGCGCGTGATCTTATTTAGCGCCTCATAATTTAAAAAAGGTTTAAATTATATGGTCTGGATACTCCTAGCACTGCTCGCAAACGGAATAATATCATTTGCGTACACCGTTTCGGTTGCACCTGAAAGCGCCACCCTCTGGGCGATGCTTTCAACGACTTTTTTATTCTATCTGGGTATTACCCAGACGGGCATAATCTTTTCTGCCTTCATGCGGATAGCCAAATCGGAATGGGGCAAGCTCTTTTCAAGGATTGGCGAGATATTGACGCTTTCCTTCATACCCGTTGCGTTCGTCACCTTCATCATCATATATATCGGGGGCACAGACCACCTCTTCTACTGGGCTAAGGCCGCGGCTCCGGCACACGGTGAGCACAGCGCCGCAAGTGCCGCTCACCACATAAGCCCCTGGCTTCGCAAAGACCTCTTCCTCTGGAGGACTTTGATATCCATGGCCGCCTTCTACATCATGAGCTATGTATACTTCGCCACTGCGCGGACGGAAGAGAAGGGCCACGGCAGCGCCTGCATCGAGTCGAAGCTCAATATAATGGCCGGATTCGTGATGTTTTTCTTCGTTGCCACGAATACGAACACGGCCTGGGACTTCGGGATGATGATCATACAGCACTGGGAATCCACCATCTTCCCTCCATACTACTGGGTAAGCAACGTCTTTGCCGGTGTCGCGTTCCTCTTCATCTTCGGGAACAAGATACTCGCTAAGTACGCCAACATAAAGCTTGAGCACAGGAAAGAAACCCTCGATTTCATGGGCATAATGCTCCTAGGATTTACGCTCACATGGATATACATGTTCTGGTCGCAGCATATCGTAATCTGGTACGGCGATTTCCCGGCGCTTACCAAACCTCTTATAGACAGGATGAGCGGCAACTACTTCTACATCTTCATATTGATGCTCGTGACTGTATTCCTGGTCCCTTTTCTCGCTTTCCTCTACAGGCGAGTAAAGCTTTCGATCAACGCCCTTTTATTCGTAGCTTTCGTAATCTGCATAGGCGTATGGATCAGCCGTTACCTAATGATAATCCCGGTATTCTCGGATGGAAGCGAAAATACCTTCTTGAGCTGGACCGGCGTCGCGCTGATACTCTCCGGGCTTTCAGCGACGATCATATCCTTCCTGGCCTTCCTTAAGCTCTTCCCCGGCGTTTCAATCACCACGTTTACGGAAAAGCACGGCGATCACTAATAAGACCTGAGTTCAAAAGGGAGGGCGCGAAAGTGTCCTCCCTTTTTTTATTTTTTAATCAGGTCCTCGGCGGAATCCCGCCCTTTTAGGGCGGGTCAAAGCTATATAAAGGATCGTTACCCTCCCCACAATACCTGCCATTTATGGCAGGGTAATTTAACCCCGCCTCATTTTTTCAAGAAATCCATTTCATCCTTGGATTCTTTATCCCGGATAAATAGAAGTACCGCTCCAGAAAGCGCGAGACGGCGGGCGGAACCTTTCAATAGGCTGCTGAAAAATCGGAATTTATTCAAACTGCTCAAAAAGATTGAAGCTCCCCGCGAAAATCCGCGGGGAATCTTCGATATGTAAGGAACTATTTCTATTCGCTCGCTTGACCCCGCAGAAGACTGCGGGGAATGACTCGCAATGCATATTCAGCTGCAAGGCGTCAAGAAGCGCGGAATGAGGCGTACTTTGTCTGTACGCAGTGACGAGCTTTGAAGCCAACGCAGCAGATGGACTTTTTCAGCAGCCTGTTAAAGGAAGTTATCTGGATTTTTGCAAGGGAGAAAGTCGTAGGTACAAGTTCTCATGGAGAGGTGACAGAAGAAAGAATGGGCATGACCACCAGGGGTTTCCAACCGCCTTTATAAAATATATGCCGTGAACATAGAAACCCACGGCTTTACAGCCGTGGTACTTTCGGCTACGGTATGCCCGGTCCCTTGAAACTGCGACCAGCTGTCATCTCCGCCTGAATACAACATCCCACGTCATTACGAGGGAGAACGGTCCAGAAGCAATCTCAGGTACTGGTTTCTTCATGCAGACTGCCTCAGGGCGGGTCGCGCAAGTGAGGTCTCCACGCCGCTACGCTCCTCGCTATGACAGGCAAATCGCGCTGATGAAGGAACCTGCCTGGACAACGGTATATTGGACGGTACGGGTTCGGCGGATCTTGGACGCAAAAAAGCCGCTCACCTTGCCGGTGAGCGGCCTGTTAATATATCTTTATACGCGAAGCTTCTTTAAGTGCCCAGGTTTAGAGGAACTTTAAGAACGGGTTCGCGAAGAGAAGTATCAACGCTATAACAAGTGCGTAAATAGCCAGTGACTCGATCATCGCGAGACCGATAAGCATTGTTGTAAGAATCTTGCCTGAAGCCCCGGGATTCCTTGCTATGCCTTCTACGGCGCCTCTGATCGCGTTACTCTGAGCAAGGCCGGTACCTGCCGCGGCGATCGCCATACCAAAAGCAGACGCTATCGCGACACTGATAAAGAACCATACCTTTGCATTACCGCTTCCCCCTGCGTTAGAAACCGCTTCGGCTGTTTCGGCGAAGGCCGGGGATGCTGTCAGGGCTACAGCCGCCCCAAATAGAAACAACCCTAAACTCTTTTTCATGATTGAAATTTCCTCCTTTGCTTATGCCACAATTCACTGCGGTGTTTAAGCATATTATAATTTTATATAGACGCATACTATATCTAAACGTTTATACCGTGTCAAGGATATTTTGCTTCGAATTTAAACCTTGAAATAGGGCTTTTTAGAGGCATAACCACCGGCTTTTCACATCCAGACGCCTTGATGGAATCACCACATGACGTTTAAATGCGTGCAAGGGACGCGCGGCTAATAATTCAATTACCCTGCCATAAATGGCAGGGATTGTCGGCAAGGTACCTGTTCTTTTATATAGCCCGGCTTTGACCCGCCCTTAAAAGGGCGAGATTCCGCCGGGCACCCGATTAAACTTCAAACCCGCGTTTTTTTCCTCCATCGACCTTGACAAGGGGCGCTCTGAACCCTATATTATTCCAGTACCGGGTTAAGCGAAAAAGGGGCGAAATGCCTTTAGAAAATGTATTTTTCTAGAAATTGACAAGCTTACCAAAACAGATTATAGTAAATTTCAGGAGGAAACAATGGGAAAGATCATCGGCATAGACCTGGGAACCACCAATTCAGTCGTGGCTGTAATGGAGGCCGGGGAGCCGAAAGTAATCGTAAACGAGGAAGGCAGCCGCATAACCCCCTCGGTAGTGGCGTTCACCAAGGACAAGGAGATACTCGTCGGGCAGGTCGCCAAGAGGCAGGCCGTCACGAACCCGGAGAATACCATATTCTCGATAAAAAGGTTTATGGGAAGGATGTTCGACGAAGTGAACGAAGAGATGAAAATGGTCCCTTACAAGGCTGAGAGGGACTCTCAAAACAGGGCCGTCGTGAAGTCCTCGAATATGGGCAAGGATTTTCTCCCCCCTGAGATATCGGCTTTGATCCTTCAGAAGCTGAAGAGGTCGGCCGAGGCATATCTCGGAGAGCCGGTTACTGAAGCCGTAATAACAGTGCCAGCTTATTTCAACGACGCGCAGCGCCAGGCGACAAAGGACGCGGGCAGGATCGCCGGCCTTGGGGTAAAAAGGATAATCAACGAGCCCACGGCGTCATCTCTGGCGTACGGGCTTGACAAGAAAAAAGATGAGATAATTGCTGTTTACGATTTCGGCGGCGGTACTTTTGACGTATCCATACTGGAAGTGGGCGAAGGCGTCTTCGAGGTGAAATCGACAAACGGAGACACGCACCTTGGCGGAGACAATTTTGATCAACGCGTAATTGACTGGCTTATAAGCGAGTTCAAGAAAGACCAGGGCATCGACCTCTCAAAGGACAGGATGGCCCTCCAGAGGCTGAAGGAAGCGGCTGAAAAGGCAAAGATCGAGCTCTCATCGATGATGGAGACCGAGATCAATCTCCCCTTCATTACCGCTGACGCCACGGGCCCCAAGCACCTGGTCATGAGGCTTTCAAGGGCCAAGCTTGAGCAGCTTGTCGCCGATCTCGTGGAGAGGAGCCACAGGCCCTGCGAGCAGGCTTTGAAGGATGCCGGGCTTAAGGCCTCCGATATAAACGAAGTCGTCCTCGTCGGCGGAATGACAAGGATGCCCGCGATCCAGCAGTTCGTAAAGACATTCTTCGCCAGGGAGCCGCACAAGGGAGTAAACCCGGATGAAGTCGTGGCCATCGGCGCGGCCATTCAGGGGGCGGTACTGGCAGGAGAGGTGAAGGACGTGGTGCTCCTTGACGTCACGCCGCTTTCACTGGGTGTGGAGACATTGGGCGGGATTATGACCGCGCTGATCACACGCAATACCACGATCCCCACAAAGAAGAAGGAAATATTCACTACGGCCTCCGACAACCAGACACAGGTGGAGATACACGTGCTGCAGGGCGAGCGTCAGATGGCGAGAGACAATAGAACCCTTGGCAGGTTCCATCTGATGGGGATACCGTCTGCCCCCAGGGGCGTACCCCAGGTGGAGGTGGCGTTCGACATCGACGCCAACGGCATCCTGAATGTCTCGGCAAAAGACCTCGCCACAAACAAAGAGCAGAAGATTACCATCACTTCGACAAGCGGTTTAAATAAGGACGAAGTCGAAAAAATGGTAAAGGAAGCCGAGGGACATGCCGATGAGGATAAAAAGAGAAAAGAAGTAGTCGAGACCAGAAATCAGCTCGACTCTCTGGTATACTCAACAGAGAAACTTATAAACGAGAACCGCGCAAAACTCCCCGAGGCGGATGTGAAAGAGGTCGAGGAGGCGGTTGCGGAAGCCAAAAAGGCGCTTGAACAGAACGAGCTCGAGCCGCTTAAGGAAGCCGTAACAAAGGTGACTGCGGCGTCACACAAGATCGCCGAGGCTCTATATAAGACAGCGGGTGCCGGGATGCCTGGAGCGGCTCCGGGTCAAGAAGGTGGCGGCGCTAAGCAGGGCGATGTCGTCGACGCAGAGGTTGTGGATGAGCAGAAATAAGACCAGTCATTCACAAAGACCCCTTGGATCAAAGGTGTCTTGGCTGGAAGGGCAGTAAAAGAGGGAATTCATCCGGGCCGCTCTAGGGCGGCCCGGTTAAAAACCCGGCCTCCCCTCCCCTTTCAAGCCTCCTTCAAGAGCCCTCATAGGCCTAACCTTCCTGACAATGCATAACGAGCATGGAAATGACCTCAAGCCGCGAAAAAAAAATTCCCTGCATCCGAAAATTCCCTGTTCGCCAGGTAGAGAAAATTTTAAAAATCTTTTTTTCAAAATTATTTTTACGAAGCATAAGTTTTCAGTCTATGCCGAAGGTTTAAATGGCAACTAAAGATTATTACGAGATTCTCGGTGTAAGCAAAAGCGCTACCGAAGAAGAGATTAAAAAGGCGTACAGGTCGCTTGCCAGAAAATTTCATCCTGACCTCCACCCGCAAAATAAAAAGGAAATGGAGGCAAAGTTCAAGGAGATAAACGAGGCATATGGCGTTTTAAGCGACCCTAAAAAGAGGTCTGATTACGACCTTACGGGCCAGGTGACTTTCGAGCCGGGTATGGGAGGCGGATACCCGCCTCCTGGAGGAGGGGTCAACTTCGAGGACTTCGGCTTCGGCGGTGGCGGAGGTTTCGAAGACCTTTTCAGTGATATCTTTGGGCGCGCGAGGCGTAGACCCGGGGCGCAGAAGGGCGCTGACCTGGAGTATAGCATCGGGCTGGATTTTATAAAAGCCGCAAGGGGCGCCGATGTAAAGGTCACTATCACGAGAAAGACCGGGGCGGAAACACTGACTGTAAAGGTGCCCCCCGGCGTAAAGGACGGCTCAAAGGTTAGGGTCGCGGGGAAAGGGGAATTCGGATATGGGGCCAGCCAGCCCGGAGACTTATATATCACGATAAACGTGCTCCCGCACCCCTATTTTAAAAGGATCGATAACGATATCCATGTGGAAGTCCCGGTAAATATTCAAGAAGCTCTCCTCGGGGCTGAGATACAGGTGCCTACGATAGACGGCTTTACCACAATAAAGATCGCGCCCGGCACGAGGAGCGGGCAGAAGCTGAGACTCAAGGAAAAAGGGGTCTATTTGCAGGGCGGCAGGCGGGGAGATGAATATATTATCGTTCAGATATCAACGCCCAAATCACTGGATAAAAAAAGTAAAGAATTGATTGAGGAATTTTCACGAATAAATCCCTATGAACCCAGGAAGGGGTTATGGTAAAATATGCGTATAATTGGATTTTCGGGTCTTAAAAAAACGACTATCCGCTTCCGGTGGGGAGACCGCAGTTAAGGACGGTTTAGATAGCATATTAACCCAACCTCCGGGAAATTCCCGGACAACTCAGGTTCAGAGACCCAGGAGTGATCTCTGGATCGAACGAGGTTACCATGACTGAACTGGAAGATATAAAAGAAAAGCTTACGCCCGCCGCCAGAAAAGTTCTTGAAGCGGCTATCGAGGAGAGTAAGACCCGCCAGCATTACTACCTCGGTGTAGAGCATCTCTTCCTGGCCTTCGCCAAGGTGGAAGAGAACTTCTTCAGGGAAGTAATGGAAGACCTGAACCTCGATGTATACCACGTCATAAACTTCCTTAACGAACACCTAAACGTATCACGGCAGTACATCGGGTTGGGCCTTAAAATACCTCCGGCAACGAGGAACGTATTCAGGCTTGCCCGTGAAGAGGCGCAGAGATGGGGTAGGGAAGAACTGGATTCCACTGATCTCTTTATAGCGATCTTTCAGGAAAATCACAGCCTCCCGGCCAAGGTATTCCGCTCGTTCGGCCTTGACCCCGATTATGTAATGAGGAGAATAACAGTCAAAGTAAGGAGTAAGGAAGAGATGGAAGAGGAGCTCAAAAAGAAATATGAACTCCCTCCAAATCTCAAGCACTTCGCTGTAAATCTGAATAAGTTGGCAAGATTCGATAAGCTGCCTATGATCGTAGGCAGGGACGCTGAAATTGAGCAGGTAATGGAAATACTATGCCATGTCGACCGTTCCAATTCGGTCATGGTCATCGGAGAACCTGGTGTTGGAAAGACCGCTGTTATCGAAGGACTCGCAAGAAGGATTGAGCTTGAGCCGAAGAGGGTTCCAAAGAGGCTGAGGGATAAGCAGATCGTAAACCTTCAGATGAACTCTGTTGTCGCAGGTACCATCTTCAGGGGGATGTTTGAGGACAGGATAGAAAAAATAATAAAGGAAATCAAAGAGAAGAAGAACATAATCTTCTTTATAGACGAGGCCCATACCCTGATCGGCGCGGGAAGCGCCATGGGGGTGCCTTCCGATGCCGCCAATATTTTCAAATCGACGCTCTCAAGGGGCGAGGTGCAGATAATTGGCGCGACTACCCTCTCCGAATATAAGGAATTCATCGCGGAAGACGAGGCCCTGGCAAGGAGGTTCCGCCTTGTCCATATTCAGGAGCCTACGGTCGACGAGACAAGAAAGATCCTCTACGGCATAAGGGGGCGGCTTGAGAAGAGCTATTCGGTAACTATAAACGACGAGGCTATAGAGACCTCTCTTGACATGAGCCAGAGATACATGAGGTCGCTGAAGATGCCCGACAAGGTCATCGGCTGGCTTGATACCTCGTGCGTCAAGGTGGAGATAAACAGGCCCACAGAGCCGGTAAAACCCGATGACGTTATAGAGGTCATCTCACAGGAGACCAAGATCCCGAAGGACATGATCTTCAGGGACACTGTCGGCAGGTTCAAGGACATGGAAAAGTCCCTGGCCAAGAGAGTCATCGGTCAGAAAGAAGCGGTTACGGCGCTCTCAAAACGCCTCCGGCTGAATAAGGGGCCCTTGAAAGAAAACTTCTCAAGGCCTGACGGAGTGCTGCTCTTCCTCGGCCCGACAGGGGTCGGCAAGACTGAGCTTGCCAAATCGCTCGCGGAGTACCTCTTCGGTGAGGATAAGAAGATGATCCGCATAGATATGAGCGAGTACAAGGACTCTGCCATCGCGGTCGACAAGCTCATAGGCATGCCGCGCGGCATAGTGGGGTCCGAGCGCGGGGGGCTCCTGACGAACCCGGTTCGCGAAAACCCGTACTCCGTAGTATTGCTTGACGAGATTGAGAAGGCGCACCCGTATGTCCTCAACCTCTTCCTCCAGGTATTTGATGAGGGCTGGCTGACCGACGGACGGGGAAAGAGGATCTACTTCAGCGATACGGTCATAATCATGACCAGCAACCTTGGCGCGGATGTCTTCAAGAAGTACGTAAAGCCGCTTGGCTTCCTGCCGGAGGGCCAGGATACGCTAGGCTATAAGAAAGATATAATGAAAGAGATAGAAAATACCCTTTCCCCTGAGTTCTTAAACCGCATAGACGACATTATCGTCTTCACGCCTCTTACAATGGAAGAGGTCAAGGTCCTTACGAACCTTTATCTCGAACGCATACGGGAGCATATGGAAGGGTACGGCAAGCACATGGTCGTAACCGAAAAGGCGGTCGAGGCCCTCGTAAGCAAGGGGTACAATCAAAAATACGGCGCGAGATTCCTGAAAAGGCATGTTGACGAGAAGGTCAAGGTGCCTATCACCCTTATGTGGAAGGACGGGGATTTCTTCAAGATCGATGCTGTCGATGATGAAGTAACCGTTGAAACCTCCGAGGCTGTTGAGCCGGCGCTTATATGATCAAAAACATACTCGTTCCGCAAGACGGTTCCGATAACGGCCGAGTGGCTCTCGATTACGGGGTCTGGCTTGCCAAAAAATTCGGGGCGGGCCTGATGGGGCTGCATGTAATTGACGTAGTCGCCCTTGAAGGCCCGTTCCTCCATGACCTCTCGGGTTCACTTGGGTTTGAGCCTTTCCTTAACTTCTCCTCGCGGATGAGGGAGGCCCTTGAGCTCCGGGGCAAGACCATACTCGCTGTCTTTGAGGAGGTCTGCTCCAGTTCAGGCCTCCTGTGCGAATCATCCATCGCCTTCGGCGTAGTCCCGAATGAGATCTGCGAAAAGGCAAAGATAGCAGACCTTACAATAATAGGCAAACGGGGGATAAACGCAAAGTTCGAATACGGGCTCCTGGGATCTACCACGGAGAGTGTCTTAAGAAAATCGCCAAAACCCGTGATGATAGTCCCTGAGGCCTTTAAAGAGCCCTCAAATCCGCTCCTCGCTTACGACGGCAGCCCTACCGCGAGCAGGGCGATGCACTCGGCGGCCGAGTGGGCAAAGACAATGGCTATGCCGCTCACTGTACTTACCGTTTCATCCCAGACAGATACAGACCTGCTCTTGCTTAAAAACGCCGAAGACTATTTAAGGCCCTATGAGATAAAGGCCAGGTTCGTCCACCTTAAAGGCGACCCGCCCCTGGAGATAGAACGCTACTATAAAAAGAACGGCCACGACCTCCTCTTTATGGGCACATCACATCATTCCCGTATCGTGGAAATGGTGCTTGGATCCACTACGGAGCATGTAATGAGAAACGTGGACGGGCCGTTTTTCCTGGAAAGATAAAAAATCCCCCTGCGCAAACCAGGGGGATTTTCTGATTAAGACCTTCTCTCAATCAATTTCTAAGCCCAGGGCTTAAGCCCGGGCGGGCATTACTCTATCGCGACAAAAGCAAGGGCCTGGGCTCTGGAGTAGGCGATACTTAGAAATATCTTCCTTTCGCCCAAAAGCCTTTTCGCGCCTGAACTCAGCTTTAGCGCGGGGCTTCCGCTCCCGCCGTGTATTACCTCGATATCTTTCCAGCTGAATCCCGATACCGTCGTAAGCGCCTTTACGCAGGCCTCCTTCGCGGCGAACCTTCCAGCGAGATGCCTGTAAGGAAATTTTCTATTGAAAGAATAATTCAGCTCCTCTTCGGTAAAGATCCTTTTGAGGAACCGCTCACTCTTTGACGCGTCCTCGATCCGCTTTATATCGACGACATCTATCCCGGTCGCTATAGCCAATATCTCTCCTCAATCTACGAGCGCTACTCCCGCGGCGCTTAAACGCCATTTCCTAAACCAGCCTTTCACTTCAGCCGCTGTCACCTTACGCCTCTTCTGTACGAAAGACCTTTTCCTGAGGATCGAAGGCATACCCGTTATGGCCGCAAAATAGGATTTAAGGACTATGATTATCAGCTCCCATTTTGATCTATCCTCCACAAACCTTCCGCCAGCACCTTTGCCCGTCAAAATCCCGTAGCCCTGAACGATATACCTCCAGATCATATAAAAGGGTGTGGCGCAGAGCATGGAAGGCGGGAGGTTTTTTGCCGCCAGCCAGAGGCGGTTCCGCTCGACAAGAAAGGCCTTGATGGGCGTGTACCTGCCTGTAGTCCCTGAATAGTAATGATAAACAACGGCGTTGGGCACGCTTACGGTCTTCCATCCCGCGAGCCTGCCTCTTAGCCCCAGGTCGGTATCCTCGCAGTACGCGAAAAAATCCTCGTCGAAACGCCCGATCGAATCGAGCATGGTTTTTCTGTAAAGACCGGCGCAGGCGGAAGGTATAAAGACATCAACGGGGCTGTCGTACTGTCCCCTGTCCTTCTCAAGCCTTCCGCGCCCCTTGGCGAGCCCGTCCGCATATATGAGGAGCCCGCCTACGGAGTCTATGGTTTCCTTGTCGAACGAAAGTATCTTGACCGCCCACATCCCGGCATCGCCGGGCGAGCCTTCGGCGGCCTTTACAAGCTCCTCCAGAAAACCGTCTTTAAGTACGGTATCGTTATTGAGCGTCAGTATGTATTTTCCCTTCGCTATTTCCATCCCCTGGTTATTCCCCTTCGCGAACCCCAGGTTCCTCTCATTTTTTATTATAACAACCTTTGGAAAGTTCTTTTTTATAAAATCAAGGCTGTCGTCAGTCGATCCGTTGTCAACGACGATCACCTCGAAGGGAACAGATCTTTGCGCGTAGACGGACCCCAGGCAGTCTTTTAGAAACCTCCTGCCGTTCCAGTTTACGATCACTATGGAGACGAGTACCTTAGCCATTTATTTAGCGCCCCGCCGTGATAGGAAGGTATTCAATATCGAGACCGTATCTCGGGCCGTCTTTTCCCAGCTGAACTCTTTCGCCCTCTTCAGCCCCTCTTTTTTAAGCCTTTCCCTCAAACCCCTGTCGTTTATTACCGACAGTATGCCTGAGGCGATACTGTCGATATCAAGAGGGTCTATAAGCAGGGCCGCGCTTCCGGCCACCTCCGTAACGGGCTCGATGTTCGAGCATACTACGGGTACTCCCGTGGCGAACGCCTCCAGCACCGGTATGCCGAAGCCTTCGTGCAAGGACGGGAATACAAAAAGCTCCGATGCGGAATATATCAGAGGGATGTCCTCAAAAGGGAGCCAGCCCAGGAAGACGACGCTGTCGATAAGCTCAAGCTCCTCTATCTTTGTGGCTATCACGCCGTGGCCGTAATCCCTCGCTCCGATAAGGACGAGCTTGATCCCGCTCTCTTTCTCTTTTACCTTTTTAAATGCCTCAAGGAGCCTCTCGTAATTCTTATGAGGAAGCGATGAGGCGATATAGAGTATAAACCTTTCAGGGAGTTTATGTTTTTTCCGTACGGCGTCTATCTCCCCCGCCTCTCTCCTGTAGAATGCCTTATGGTCGCATGCCAGATACGTGACCCCAACATCCCGGGGGTCAAGCTTATAGATACTCACGATATCCCGCTTGGATTTTTCGGAAAGCGTCAGGACTCCATGAGACCTCTTTGCGCTAAGGCTTATGATGGCTCTTAAAAAAAAGAGATATGATTTAGAAAAGTTCTGCGGCTGGTTTTCGTGCTGGAGGTCGTAGATCACCACATAAGACGGAACCGGCGAGAGGAAAGGCGCGGTCATCCCTGCCGAAAGTAGGACGTCTATCTTGTGCCTCTTCACCTGCCCCGGGAGCATCAACTGCTCCCAGAGGATCCTCATCGGTCGGCTTGCAGCGTTAAGGTTACATGGGACTACCTCTACCCTGCCGGGTATATCGTCAAATACCCCTGCCGATTCCCTGTTTGTGAATATGACATACTGATTCTGGCTCTCTGCCCTTGGAAGCCATTTTACAAGGTTTCTAATGTATATCTCGCTCCCTCCGACCTTGCCCGGCAGAAGATATAATGCGTTTATGCCTATCCTCAAGACCCTCTCCGATGGCTTTTAATCGAATCTCCCCTGAGACAATCCCTGCCATTTATGGCAGGGTAATTTACGCCCCAAGCACCTCTCGCGACCCCTTAAGCGCCTTTATATCGCCTTCGACCATCATCTGGATAAGCTCTCTGAAGCTTACCCGCGGCTCCCATCCGAGCTTCTCTTTCGCCTTCTTCGGGTCTCCGATGAGCAGCTCCACCTCCGCTGGCCTTATGAAC
>JACRET010000012.1 GCA_016218105.1 Deltaproteobacteria bacterium | reverse complement strand
GGCGACCGGATTTTTACTACCGACCGCGCTCGCGAACTCGCACCAGAGGTGGGGCTTAAGCAGGAATATCTGTGGGAAGCTCTTTATCATCTCCACAAAAATGGATGGATTATTTCACTACGAAGAGGCCTTTACGCCCTGTCATCTTCGGTCCCTGGAGTTACCCCTGCCCACGAATTTGAGATCGCCATGGCGCTTGTCGACCCGGCCGCCATCAGCCACTGGTCGGCGATGCACTATCATGGCCTTACAGAGCAGGTGCCGCACCGGGTGTTCGTACTCACCACCCCAGAGGCCTCAATACCCCGTACCAGAGGCGGAAAGGCAAAAGAAGCTCAAAAGGGATACACTGTGGCAGGAACAATCTACCAATTCATCCAGACGAAGCCTGAACGATTCTTCGGCGTGGAGAAGGTCTGGATTGGCGAGGCCAGGGTGGCGATAACCGACCCCGAAAGAACACTCCTAGACGGCCTTATGGTGCCCATGTACTGCGGAGACTTCGCCGAGGTCCTCCATGCCTTCGAAGTCAGAATGACGGCTCTCGATCTCGACCGTATCATCGAATACGCCCTTAAGATCGATACGGCCACCGCAAAGCGTCTCGGTTGGGTGCTCGACCACCAGGGAATCGCCCATGAACGGCTCGCGAGACTGGCAACTTTGCCCATCAAGGGCTATCGTACGCTTGACGCTTCAGGCCCCAGAAAGGGGCCATACAATCACCGCTGGATGGTCCAGGAAAACCTCCCCGGGAGGATTGAGGAATGAAGTCACTTCGTATTCGATTACAGGAGACACGCAAGCGCACCGGGCTACCATGGGAGGTTATCGAACGGGACTACCTTCTCTCCTGGATTCTCGCCGGCATCGACCAAGTGGATTCGCTCAGAGAAACACTCGTGTTCAAGGGGGGAACCGCTCTCAAGAAGTGCTACTTCGGGGATTATCGCTTCTCCGAAGACCTGGACTTCTCTGGCGTAGGAAACGTGCCAACAGGTGACGCGATGGAAGAGGCTGGACAAAAGGCCTGCGAGGTCGCGGCGAAGCTGTTGGACGAATATGCCCCCGTCGAAATCGTGTGTGAACGGTACACCGAGAAGGATCCGCATCCGGGAGGTCAGGAAGCCTTCACGATCCGAGCCCGTTTTCCATGGCATAAACAACCTCACACGCGTGTAATAATAGAGACTTCGGTGGACGAGAAAGTGCTCAAGCCCGTGCAGGAGCGGAAGGTCATCCATGAGTACGGTGAGCCGCTTGATACGCAGGTCCGAGTATACGCGCTGGAAGAGATTGTCGCGGAAAAACTACGCGCGATTCTTCAACACATCGAAAAACTTGATGAACGTGGCTGGAGCCGCTCGCGCGCGCGCGACTATTATGACCTCTGGCGCATCTTGGGCGCTTACAAGGACCAGATGGATTTCTCCGGCTTTGCACCTTTCCTCATGGAGAAATGCGCCGTGCGGAGCGTTGCCTTCAAGAGTTCTGAGGACTTCTTTCAGGCAACAATGCTCGCGTATGTAGAGAAGACTTGGGACCAGTGGCTTGGTCCGTTGGTTCCAAGGCTGGCCCCTTTCAAAACCGTGATTGAAGAACTCCGCCCTCAGATTGCTGAACTCGTCACTTATTAAGAATGCATGTGTCTGCTTCAAAAGACTCCGGGCTAAGCCGGTTCTATCCGTTCTACAGTATACCCGATTCATGATAATCCAATCATAGCCTACGCTGAAAGCCTTTCTTTATATTTGCGTCTCATCTGCCCTCAATCGCCGGCGGCTTTTTCAGAACATACTTGGCGAAAAAACCATGACTGCCGACAAATGCACTGAGCCGCCAAATCGTATGAGCCGCCAAAAAGCACCAAACTCACCAAACCACCAAAGGGGGCGCTGGTTATGCCTCCTCCTGCCCTTTGAACTTCAAATCTACAAATTCCTCCGGATGCCTACGCCGCCTTGACCTTATTCTATGTTTCATTCTTTGCGCCGTCTTTATGAGAAACGGCATCATCCTTGCGTTGATTCTGAAATAACTGACGCATATTGCGGCCACTTTAATCGGCACCTTATTCATGTCCCGCCTGAACTGCCCTTCCATCCATCGCTCCACCTTAATCCATTTGGTTTTAGGATAAAGACAATAACAAACCCACTGAAATAACCTGAACCGTTCTTTTTCACCAAACGCATTGAAAAAACCTTCCAAAAACTCCCGCCTTGAATGCTCGTCAAGCTCAACCGCGCTTTGAACCAGTTCCGTAACTTTCTCGTTTTCCATATCGTCCTCCATGAAAGATGATTAGAAAGAACGCGCTGAAGGTTCAATGAATCAGTTTCTATGGCTGTCCTATAAATTTTTATGCGGTCAACATATAAAACTTTATATGTTATGTACGCGCGGGGTTGACTCAATTGGTCATTAAATGCGCTACCCCTTATTGAGGAGTAATTTTAAAAAAAGCGGCTTCGGTCATGCCTACTGAAAAGGTGGGTTGCCGATACGCAACCCTGATGGAGATTCGATCTCCAAGTATTTATTACCGCGAATAACTTAAAAACCCTCCCAGATCCATCAACGAACTGAAATATACGAGTAGGGATTGAATCCGACGTTTCCGTCCGGCATATTTACCCTCAATCTTTATCTTTTTGATAACGGGATGTGGCCCTAAGGTGATTTTCAGGCGTGGAATTTCTGATTTTCATATGGAATTCCGCCTCAGGGGCAAAATTTTGCCCATTTCATTCAAAAAAGATCGGTCTGCCTTTGAAATGGGCAAAATTTTGCTCATTTCAAAGGTAATACATTTGTGAATGGATTATTGGAAGAGAAGAATTACTGAATATAAATGATATAATGACGAATCGAAAAGGAGGGGTATGAAAAAGATCATCGGGATAGACTTGGGCTTCGGTTTTTGCAAAGTGTTTTCGGATAACGGCATCCATATATTCCCATCAGTTATTGGGCCTTGCGATGAAGCGGCACTGAAGGTCTCAGGGTTGAAAAACCCTGCTTTCGAGCATGAGACGGTTTTTCTCGATAACCGGAGGTACCTGATTGGAGAAAGCGCGGTTAAATACGCGGACAGGGTCTATCTGGCGCGCGAAAAGGACTGGATGGAGACCTCCACATACCGCTGCCTGCTTTATCACTCTCTTAGGCTCGCGGGCGTCTACTCAAACACGCATGGGCCCGAGAATATCGTAATCACAACTGGTCTGCCGGTGTCCCACTACCGTTCATGCAGAGTCAAACTTGTCGATCTCATAAAAAAAATGGTCCACCCGGATCTCTCCGTCAAGGTCACTCTCCAGCCTCTCGGCAGTTACTTCGATTTCTTCCTGGACGATAACGGGGTTGTGAGAGACAAGGAACTTATAAGCGGCCGTATCGGCATTATCGATATCGGCTTTTACACGACCGACTATGTGACCGTGGAGGACCTCGATCTGGTCAGGAATCTTCTTGACACCAGCGAAGGAGGAATGTCCTCGGTCTACCAGGATATCGCACGGGATATCTACAGCGGTTACGGCGTAAAAAAAGAGGTCTACGAGGTCGAGAAGGTCTTGAGGGACGGCTATGTCAAAGTATATGGGGAGAAGAAGGAAGTGGCTGATTTAGTCAGGCCGCGGCTCGACAGCTTTGCCAGGGAGATAGAATCTACAGCGAGAGTCCTCTGGAAAGACGGTGCCGCAATAGACCGAATTCTAATCACCGGCGGCGGTGCAGAGGCTCTAAAGAGTTACCTTGATTTTTATAAGCACACGGCCTTTGTCCCTGAAAGTCAGATAGCCAACGTCAGAGGCTACGTCAAATTTGCAGGGAGTTTGAGAAGGCATGACTGAAATGAACTCCGGAAAGCCCACTAAAAAGCTGAGCGTCAAGATAACTTTTTCAAGCCTGAATCCCATAGACGCTGAAATAATACCTGTCCTTATGGCGAAGAGGAAGAAATGCGGATTCATGCGGTTGGCTATCTATAGCTATATAAAGGGCTTGGATAATAATACCTTTACCTCCAAACGGCAGCCGACCGAGGAGGATCTGAAACTCAGGAGTAAGATATCCAAGCTGGAAGACCTCGATTTCTGAATTGCTCCCCCTCAAAAAAACACCCGAGATTACCCTGTCTCCACTCCCATGCCGTGATTCAATCCATTAAGCCCATGAGCAGTTAGTCCATCGGTTCGCAAAATAGCCTTGACAGGCCACTTTGTATATGTATGATAATGTTTATATGAAAATAGAAACACCGGATCAGGTGATGAATTGGTTCACGAGGTACAGAAACTCTGGCCTGTTGCAAAGGGGTCATTCGGGCTCAGAAAGAACACCTGCGTGCGCTCGAACTGCAAGGCCTGCGCAAGCGGTAAAGGACACCCGGTTCATACGCTTCATATCGGCGCGAAGGACAGAAACACATCTATTTACGTACCCGAGGATATGGCAGGGGTCGTGGAAAAAGCCGTCAGCAACTGCAGAGAGCTTGAAAGGCTTATGATGCTCGCCGGAGAGCGTTTTATTAAGGCCTTAAAAGTGGAACGGGTGCGTAGGAAAAAGTGACCGTGGTAAAGAGAACAATGGGCTGGAATATGAATAAGACCGAACTCAAAATCACCGCTACGGACCTTAAGCAATGGTCTTTTTGCCCTCGCCAGTGGTACATCTATAAGACGACCGGCAGAAAACCTAAATTCAATAAGGCTATCAAGAGAGGCCTTGATAACCACCGGACAAAAGGGGAAGCGGTTGATTCGGTTATCAAAGCTCAGAGGTATCTGGTGTTCTTCCTTAAAACAGGGGGCTCGATATGTTTACTCTTGGTTTTATTTTACTGGCTGTTTTTACTATAATACTGGGGTCTTGGATCATTCTTTTGAAAAGGCGTTCTCATGCCGGCATATCCGGCTGGGTTAAGGACTCGGACCTTAAGGGCAAAGGCAAACAATACTTTAACAGGACTACAGGTGTGGCCGCCAAACCCGATGTGGTTTTAAGGGGCAAGGTAATCGAGGTAAAGAGCTATCCCGCTCTGAATAGTCCATTTAAGGGAGATATACTCCAGGCTACCGCCGAGATGAACGCCGTTGGAGTCGGCAAGGCCGAGATACATTATTCCAACAAGAGATTCCTGGTGAAGAACACCACTCAGCTTAGGGACTCCCTCATGCGAGTCTATCAGGCGATGCAGGAACATTTTGAGAGGAGCATGGCTCCAAAGGGGACTCCAACCACAAGGAAATGCCGGGTGTGCGAATTTAACTCTGATTGCCCGGAGCGGCTCTGACCGCATCCTCTCTCATTCCTGTACCTGCCTTTCCCTCAAATGCTTAATTTACCGTGGGACCGAGTCTTCCATAGGCTTTACATGTAACTACTATTATGATATAATGTAGTTATAAATAAGACTCGGAGGTAATCTTTTTATGCATACAGTAGGCATAAAAGAACTTAAGGCCAAATTAAGCAGCTATGTCGACAAGGCCTCGCATGGTGAAAAAATCATCATAACCGACCACGGGAAAGAAGTGGCCCTGATTGTGCCAATTTCAAGCGAACGCCATGCCATAAGCTCGCTCATGGAGGCCAATAAGGCGAAGTGGGAAGGCGGGAAACCATCGGGCTTAAAAGGCATCCACATAAAAGGCAAGCCCCTTTCTGAGACAATACTGGAGGAAAGACGTTGATCCTTTATCTCGACACCAGCAGTATCGTAAAGCTGTACATTGAGGAGGAAGGGACGGAAGACGTAAAAAGGTGGGCTGAAGAAGCTGAAGTGCTGGCTACATGCCGGGTAGCCTGCCCCGAACTGATTTCCGCCCTTACCCGGCGCTTCAAAGCAGGCGATTTATCCAAAAAAGAATTCCGGATTCTGGTCGATGGATTTTTAAAAGAATGGAGCGATTTCGCCGTAATAGACTTTGACGAGATGGAGGCCGCCCGTCTTGCTGAAAAGCACGGATTGAGAGGCTTTGACGCCATCCACCTCTCGGCCTTGAAATTCTTGAAAAACAGAGATAATAATATTACGGTGGCTTTTTCATCCTTTGACAAGGAATTGAACCGAGCCGCCACTTCGGAAGGATTCTTGGTCTTGACCACTTAACCTTTTGCACTTCTGAAACACGAAGAAGGGGGACTACAAATATGTCCGAGGAGTCGATAGGCGGTCTTATAATGCTGGGACTATGGGTCGCATTTATGGCCATCATCATAATAATAAACAAAAGAAGAATTTCTAACGGAATTGAGGTTGAACCCTTCTTAAAAAACCAACCTCCCCGTCCTACAGGATTAAATATCCCCGCTGGAACTTTTGATTTCAATGCCGTGCCACGGGTTGATGACGACGGCAAATATCATGATGATTAATCTGCTCTCTCCTTTTTAATCATCCCCTGCGTCACAGGATCTATTATGGGCATTTTGTCCAATACACGTTTTGCCGCGCCTACGGGTGCATCTGCTCCGTAATCAAGAGGTCTTGAGTTTCTTGCCTGATCATAGAGACCTTGCGTAAAATCCCCAATTTTGCCTGCCACGTAATTCTCCGTTTCTTCCTTATTGAGCCCCTTGCCCCTGGCTTCTAACACTGACTGACGAATACGCTTATCATATTCAGAAATAAGGAGATTGACAGATTCCCTTTCTTGAGACTGCCTTCCGATTCTTCCTGTTACGTTCCCTGATATCCCCCCACCGGTTCCAAGTATTTTTAAACCAGTCCCTGCGCTTATACTCCCATCTACACTGCCTTCGGAAGACCCTACGGTTTGTCCATTTCGGCTCAGCCACTTGCCCATATCCTCCCCAAGGTCCTTGGAGGTTTCAGCGATATTGGCGTTGAGTTTATACTTATTAAGCGTGGGGTCGGAAATGAAGCTTGCGATGGACTGATCCCTCGCAAGGGCCATCTGCATCGCAGAGCCGATATCGACACCATGGTCCACGGAGCTCTTATTTGTGTCCTCTGCCACCACCCTTTTTCCGCTCCACTTCTGCCTTCCGGACTCCTCTTTTGCGATATCATTGTCGCTCCTTACGACACCACGGTCTATTTTGGTAAATGCGACATCCCCTGGCATTGCGTTTTTGAGGAAGTCCGCATCAGAGCCAAATGAACCTGCCCTGCCCGACATGGTGACCATATCGCCCTTTTTGACGGACGTATCATAACCGGAGCCCTTGAGGAGCTTATTAATCTGGTTTGCCTCCCCATCTGTAGCTATTAAGTGCTGTTTCGTATCGAGATGTTTATCATCCAGGCCTTCCCTTCTCGTTGCGGTATCGTAAAGCACCGCGCCGGAGCCGTGCTTGTATTCGGCTGTATTAAGAGACCTGCCATCCTGGGCGTATGACTTGGCATATTCGGCAGCCTCGCCATTTTTCATATTGCCTGCTGTCATCCTCAATCCCTGAGCCGTAACGGTATCCCCGGCCTTTTCACGAAGTGCTGCTTCCTTGAGAAGCTGCTCTTTATCCATGGAGCCTTTTTCGTTGATACCGCCGTTATCCCAGGCCAGGCTGCGCCCTTTGTGGTCGTCATTGGGCGCCTCGGTTCTCATGGCCCTGGCTACCATAGCATCACCGTTCTGGTCGACCCCCCATTCCTTAAATTGCGTTCCCTCAGCGAAAAAGCCGGTGTCATATTTCTTGTTCAAAAAATCAGCCATCCCCTTTGAAAGCAGCCCCTTGCTCTCAAATTGAGCAAGCTGCCGTCTTCCCTCAAGGTCATCGCCGAGCCCCAGCGCTTTCATTTTGTTCAAAACCTGCTGGTGTTCGCCTATGTCCTTTATGCCTTTGTAACCGCCCATTTGAGCGGCAAGGTCGGCCCTGGCACCTTCAAGTTTCTCATCTATCGCTCTGGCCCTGTCCATCAGTGGGGCGTTTTCGATGCCGCTGGTCATGGCGTCATCGATCTTTTTGAGATTTTCGTCTGAAGCTATGCTGTTTTTGAATTCTTCAGGCGTCGAAGCCCTTCTCAGAGCCTTAGCGTATTTTTCAAAAGACCCGGAATCCAGTCCCATAGACGTATCGATCATGCTCTTGGCGCCATCGTTCAATATAGCGGAGGCCTCACCCGCATCTTTAGCGCCGACCCAGCCCCCATAGTACTCCGAGGCTGCCAGAGGGGATACTCCGAGAGCCTGTCCGAGCCCGGCAAACTTCGTGTTTGTTTTGGCTATATTCTCCATGGCATTATTCGCTGAAGCTGTCGCTTCTCGCTCGGCAAGGTTGCCCATACCCCCGGCATGGGCCAATAACTTAGCGGTCTCTCTGCCCTTGGATATATCTCCCCTTGCGATTGAATCGCTTATCGTATTTACGGCGCCTTCCATGCCTCCCAGTTCGGCGATCTTCTTTTGAGCGGCCTCTGCGTTACTTACCGTCCCGAGGGCATTCCCCTGCCCTACGGCCTCCGCGGCACTTTGTACGCTCCCATCGTAGGCTCCAGTCACTTTCCTGGCGGTAGAGGTGGCCGTGCTGTTATCTAAATTATGCCTGTTCCACCTGTCCTGCGGAGTATAACTCGACAGGGACCCCATTGTTCCGATGCCTCGGTCCAGACTGCTTGTATAGGTGCTCCTCCCCTCGGCCGTCAGACTTGAGCCGCCTGCGGCCTTTCCAGCCCCCTCTACCGTCCCCTGCATGGAACCCGCAGCCCTCGCGAAGGCCTCACCGCCGAATTTTATTATTCCGAAGACTATGCTCGAAGAGAGCATCAGCCCGAGCACCCTCATATACCCCATGACGCTCAAAACCTTTGCGCTGTACTCATCGAAGGAGAAGATACTGATAAAGGACGTGCCGGAGGCCCTTATGGACGCGAACATATCGTATGCGTAGCTCATTGCGAAGTTATGCAGCACCACGTCCATTACGCCCCAGACCGTCAGCCAGATCATCATCCCCAAGAAATAACCGAAGGCCTCTATCGCAAATGTGGATATGAAAAGGAACAGAAGAGGCGTTATGGCGAAGGATAAAGCCAGCATGACGCTCCTGAATATAGGTATGAACTCGTTCGCCATAATCCCCACGCCCAGCATTCCGGAAGCGGCTTCCCTGGCCCCGACGAATTGTGCGGCTTCTACGGGGTTTCCTTCCAGCATTATGTTGTTTATATACTGCGATATGTACATCTGAGCAAGGACGAAGGACGGATCTGACCCGGTGTAATTCGTCAATTCCTGCAAGTGCCCCTGGAGCACCTCTTTACACCTGGCTATTTCCTGTGGAGATGCGGTCGAATAGCCCATCTTGGAACAGAACTGATTCTCCAAGGAACCGTTTAAATAGGCGGAAGTAAACCTGGTTTGCAAGTAGCTGTAGGCATCCTGACAGGACGAGGTGGCCCCCTTCCTGTCGGTTTCGGAATATACGATGGTGTACACGTTCAGGTAGTTTGCTTGCCCAAAAGTATTGTTCAACAGGTTCTGGTCATTTCTAAAATCATTTTCGGAGATATCGCCTGAGAGAACAGCATACAGATAGCATTCAACAATGTATTCATCGAGCGTCTGCTGGTCGTATTTGTCCGGGAATCTGAAATTTTTCTGAACGAAACCATAGAGTTCCCTGATCATATCCACGCCCTGGCCGTTCCCGGCATCCTCGTAGGATATGACCGGGGACATGGCGGTATTGATCATATCCGTAAGCCCGACCTCGATTTTATTGAGCGTGCCTGCGACCAGCACTATGCCGACCGGAAGGTTCCCGACGGACTGATAGCGGTTTTTATGTGCATCGTAGATATGGAGCGTTCCGGCAGGCGCGATAAGCGCAAAAAAGAAGAATATGGCCCACCAGTATGTCTGAGCCCATTCGAAAAGGCCGAGAGTATTTCTGCCGAAAAGGGCGCCAAAGTAGTAGGATATGATCGTCGCCCCGAGTCCGAAAGTGGCGAGCGTCCAGAAGAGGCTTATGTAATCACCATCGCTGAATATAAGGGCAACGGATTGAAGGGCTTTTAAGACTACATCGAAACCGCCGTATACGATATATTCGTATTCCATAATTAAAATCTCGCCTCAAAAACACTTAGTAAAGGAGGGAATGAGGGCCGTCCTCCTTTCTTGTTCTTAGAAGGATGCCTGGGCCAGCGCCATTACCGGCCTGCAAGACCCCTCTTTTAGCCTTAGCCCCACCTCTTTGCCCCCAATATCAGTAATATTTTTCACCTAAAGAGGCCTTTCAGACAAACTGACATGTGTTTTAGCGTGTTTTATGCCGGCTCAGACTACATTTTTTTCTTGGAAGAAAAAACATGCCGAACTATATTATTGAACTCCTTCTGCCTGTCGAAGAACCTGGCGGCCTTGAAATCATAATCGGTGATTTTCTCTCTTAACTTCCCGTCCAAACGGACTAATTCAGGTTTTATCCTGTCCTGCAGGTCCTTGATGTTTTTTAGAGCGTTGTCCCTGAAATTACTGACTTCATCTTTGTTCGATATGTCCTTATGGTAACGGCTGAGCATCTTATCCATTAACTCATAAAGGTCCTTCAGTTGCTTAATCGCATATGCGTAAGCCACTTCCTGTGAAACCGTCTCGATGAAGGCGTTCTCCATTTTTTCAACCTTGGCCATTTTCAAGTGAAGATAGACAGGCACGGGGGAGAGTTCTATGAACTGCTGTTCTTCGCCGGTGAGTGACGTCCCGCTTCCTTTTCCCGTCTTCGTGATGATATTTTTCATCGTGGTCGTCGTGAAATCATGGATGGAACTTTTTTCGTCCGTAATCTGCGTGCAGTCCTCACTTCCCTCCTCTTTCATTTGGGCCGTGCCTTGCACAAAATCGCCATAATTTTCGTTCCACTGGTTATCAAGGCAGGGTTCTATTTTTATGAGAGAAAGAGGGTTACCGGAACTCGTCAAATAAAGATCACCGATGTAGCCTCTTATAAGATCAACCCATTTCGTATCATAATCAGAGTCATATTTAGAAGCTGCCTTGGCAAGTAGGCTGCCGGCCTGGTAAAGAAGATTTTCAAGATCCGCGTCATTGCCAGTCACTTCCGATTTCGTCTGGCTCAGCGCACTGGACGGGTCGCTCTGCGTATCACTATCGGCGGCTTTGTACAGTTCGTAAAGCCCGGTATCCATTGCAAGACTGGTCAACTCCTCCTTGGCGGCATTGGTCTTTCCGGTAAAAGTATCCGACGCAATAGTGACCATGGCCTTGGCCGCCTTGCAATCGTCGAGTTGTATGCCGTTTAAGGCGTTGGTTATATTTTCAAGCTTGCTTATCTCGTCGGCATACTGTTCGCTCAGGGCCCTTAGTGCTATATTGAAGGCGAATACAGGTGCCGCCGTCATAATATTCTGGAACTTATCCCCGAGGTATTCCATGTCCATGAAGGAAAAGCCCCCAAGAAAAGCGTCTATGCCTCCGCAGCCAGACTTGAATTCCGGCAGGGACGCAGTAGCCAGATAATCGTTTGAATGGGAGAACCTGGCGGAGAAGTTACCAGCGGTATAATAGCCCCTTTTTTGCCCTTCGAAGGACGATGCGCCAGAATACGTAGCTTGATCAAACCAGTCATCCACCCAGCCGGCGTTCGCCGGAGACGGATTGAAAGCCGATACGAAAATAACAGTTAGAACCGCAGCCATGATTCCGATACGCATTTAAAATCTCCTCTTTATTGAAAAGTCAGCGCCCTTGGCGGTTTGTGCCTCCTTACTTTTGTATATTACCTCGTTTTTCCGGGTCCCCGGGGCCTTCGAGGTTGTAGTCGTATATTGAAAACTGTGAAGGGGCCACATTCCCTCTCAGGTATCTAATCGCCCTGTATAACTTTTGCTCCAGATCGTTTAGACTGGCCACGCCTGCCGTAACCGGCATGTATTCCCCTGTGGCCTTATAGACGGTTAGGATATATGGGACCGTCGTCACATCGAACCTATAAGCAGGCTCGGGCTCCTCATAGAGGTTGACGGCCTTGATGTCCCACCCATATTTGTCTGTAAAGTACCGGAGTATCCCGTTCTGGGCGCGGCAGAACTGACAATCCGGCTTATGGAAATAGATGAGTGCGAAGTCGTTTTTAGCGGCGTATATCATAGATTCCACCTCTTCGTTCTTCATAACGTGGAGCGCCTTGATTCCCGGAACAGCCGTAGGGTTTGTCGAGGCGGTGGTAAACCTGGGGTGCTTTTGCATCACCAATTGATAAACGTTGGCGAAGGCAAGGGCTTTTCTCCTTGCCATATCCTGCAACTCTATATACTTCAACATATTTTCAATTGTCGGATTGGCCACGGCGACGTTCTTTGTCTTTTCAAGTAACTCCTTGAATTCCTCGACCTGCATACCCCATGGGTCCGCTGGGGTATCCAAAGGCGACGGAGCGTCCTGCTCGGCCGCTGATTCTTCAATTCTCTCTTCCTCGACTTCATACCAATACCATCCTTTCTGAATCACGCCGCCGTATCCGGAATGGCTCGAAACGACAGGAAGATCCTCTCCTGAAACAGCAGGATGCGTAGCAGTTAAGACATAGGCTGCGCATATAAGTATTGAAAACCAGAACTTCATTCCTTTTCCCACTTAAGCTCTCTTTACTTAATTTATATATAAGTCAGCCAGGCACAGGCAGAGTCTTTTGCATCAAAACTTCAATAGAGGGCTCAAGCCTACGATTTTCCTTACCACAAAGGGTACGCCTTTGCCATCACCTGGTCTTTATGTATGAATCCGAAATACCTGGAGTCGTAGCTGTCCTTGTGATCCCCTGTGACGAAAAGGAGTCTCCTCCCTATAACGCCATCGTAGATGAAGTTTTCGAGCCTATCCCCTTTCAGAGAAAAGTCCTTTACCGCCCCGAGATACAACCCATTACAAAAATATTCCTTTCCGGCGGTCTTAAGGATGTCGCCCTCGGCGCAGCTTACCCTCTTAAGAAGCTTGTCGTTATCCTTCACAAACCTGTTGCCCTTGAGGCTGAAAACCACATAGTCGTTCTTTTCCGCCTCTTTCGAATTCCCCATGAAATAGACCCTGTGAGAAAGAGACGGCGTAAGAGTAAAAAGGAGATGACTCTCTATAAACCACGCTATAAGCCCACCAGCAACGGCGACCATAACTGTCAAAACTCGCTTATTTTTCAGAATACTTCGAAATCTCATCAGAAATATCCTTTCCCCCGGATAGGACCATGTCTTTTGAAAGCACTACTCTATTTTCGCCTAGTGAATCTATCATCTTTTTAGCCTTAGCGAACTCATCTCGGAGCTTCTCCTCGTTCGTTCTTCCTTCAAGAAATTCCATCTTTTGCTTTTCGAGATATGACACCAAGTCGAAGACAACTACCTTCTGGGCGTAATAAGTGTCATACAGATAAACCACGCCCACTGAAATCAAAATGCTCATACATGCCGAAAGCGCTGTAGTCTTTATATTGTCCAATAACATTGATTTTTCCTTTCGTATTTTTTTAAAGATTGCCCTATCACCCCGCAAGTATGTATTACTTTTGGGCACACACTTCTATCTCGAAAGAAAGCAGATATTTAATTTTCATTAATCTACTGAGAACGGCAGATTAGATAGGTAGGGTGGAATTATAAGAAAAACGTGCGTCTTCTCAGAAGTTCTAACTAATTTGCCTATTCCGACGGAATAGGCGGCCGTTTTCGTACTTTAACATCATTGACGATTTCAACCGGGAATGCCTGGACTTTGGGATCGACACCTCGATAACCGGCAAGTGGCTCATCCGGGTTTTCGAGCGTCTCAGGTCTGAGAGGGATTTGCGGAAGTACTGCGGGTCGACAACAGCCCTGAGTTTTTGAGCGGCGACTTTGTTGACAGGGTCCGAAAAGGCAGGGATGGCTATTGAGCACATCCAGCCTGGCGAGCCGATCCAGAATGCCTATTCGGAGAATATTTCCGGGTGTACGCCCATGCTCAAGTATGTTAGTCTTTTCGGGATATGATATACTGCTGCTGAGTCGTGGTTCTTCCTCTTTTTCCTTAAGATTCGTTGGGGAACTTCTCTTATCCGGAAGATCACGATTCTTTTTACCTAAAGAGCTTTCACCTGTAAACGTTTTTCGTGACTACCCCTTTTTATTGGGTAGCATAAAACACCAGACTCCAGTCCAATCATGCAACGGCTGTCTTCAGGACCCAAGCCGAAGACTTTTAAAGCCGGGATTTGAGAAAGAGTTTTTTCATTTATCTGAAAATTATTACTCATATTATCCACTTACTCTAAATTCTTCCAGGTATTCACTCAATTCAAAGCTTGTGTTTTGAACCATGCCACGGGTGCCATTTTTCGAAACTCATTCAATTTATGATGAAACAGACATGCCCCTAGCCTTTTCCCGCATCCGCAAGGACAGGGTCTTTTGTTTGCAATCCGTTTTTTGACACCCAACAACTGAATAGCTTTTATTATTTGATACCTTTCTTGTAAGCCGAGCATAATTGAATAATCGTCCACTATGCCTTGGTCACCATGAGCCAGCTCGCCAAAAACAAAATCCCCACCATGCATCAACTTGTATGAAACAGCATAGAGGTAAGGCACGAGACATTTATCTGCAAAGCCAGTCAAATTTTGAGCGCTATGGATTTTTTTTAACAGCCGAAGCGGTGAGCCCAGACAAAGTGATCCGTCTGAATAAATATGAAAATTACCGCCACGCGGTATTTTTCCACCGGTTTCCTTTACCTCGGGAAGGGCCTGAGGAAACTTGTCTGGAACAAAAATTTCCAACATATAGAAATCTTCAATTTCATCATTGCCGGATATACTGGCTTTGAAACGAAATCTCCCACGGAGGCATATGCCAGCATCCGAGCACGGCGCTGTCGACATGCCGGGATAATCGTCCAGAAACTGGTTCAGACTATTCAGTGCTTTCACTCCCATTTATCTACCGTTTCCACGGTCTGGCTGAGCTTGATCGATCAATCGAATGACTTTTAGGATATACGATGTTAACGCTGGCAACTCCGACACCCAGCTGCTTTTTTAATTCCATCAGGTTAACCCGCAATGAAAATTTCTCTTCAATCTGTTCGGATAGGAACTCAGCATCTGTAGTTGACATAAGATGCTGGAAATCTGTTTTCGCCTGCAAAAGCCAAGCATTGAAATTGTCCTCAAGTCTCAAGTGCAAACAATCAGGTCTGTACCAGCGATCGGCAAAGTCCTCATCAGGATCAACGGGGTTGGGAACCCGTGGCTTGGTTGGACGCACTAGTCCACCCATCTTATTAAGCACATTTTCAAGAGCCGCAACGATATCAGTCTCACCGTTATAGGCTTTGGCCGCTAATGTAGTTATAATGATTGAAATAGGCTTGGAATCCGGATTGCCCCTACTCCAGTTATCACGATGGCGTTTCAAAATCTGAATCACCCGCTGCAGGGGCGTTTTCTTTTTAAACAAAGGCACTTCATCTACCTGAGCTTTTTCCAGAAAGATTCTAGCTTGCTGCGGGCTCATTCGGTATTCAAACCATTTCGCATATCCCTCCGGATTACTGATATTCCAATTTTCACAGATATGCTTATAGCTCTCGTGCCTATCATCGGTTATCGAAACAGTGGTCTGAGAGGCGGCCCCGGCGATATACTCGTCCAGTCCAGTATTCCGAATAGATTCCAAGATTGCTTTCCGCCGTTTTTCATCAGCGGGAATACATGGAACAATGTCCATGTGAAAGCTGAGGTCATCCAGATATTCAAGACGCCAGCAGCGATGCTTCGACTCCAGTTCATTTTTTATACTACAGGCATTTCGATAGGACTCAAGCTCAATACCAATCAGCTTTTTAAGGGTCTCCTGGGTATGACTGTCCTTGCTGATTCCGTCCCGAAGTTTACAGGCAATATCGAGGTCATACCCTTCTCTCTCATCAAGTGGACGAATAGCTGTGCCGAGGCGGAATGATCCCTGCGAGAAAATATGCGGATTGTTTGCAGATACGGCTGATTCTTTACGATTAAACCATTCCCCCAGATCTTCATATCTTTTCCGAGCTTTGTCATAAGCTGAATCAGGAAGTTCCAGCAGTTCGACCATGCTGTCAATGATGACTCTCTTTTGTTCGTTGGTAATCAATGGCTATCTCCTATTGTTATTGTTTTTATAAACTTTTTTTCTTTATTGCTCTGGTCGTAAATAATCCACGGCATATCTGCTTTCGGCATCCTTGCTCTACCCATCTCTATGGAACAGGAAACAGCCATTGCCGGAAAAACAGAAAGTGGCGCAGTAGAACCATGTGCTTCCTTAATCAGGACCATGAGTTTTCGAACGACGGTCCGCATCATGGAAAGCTGTACGCTGTTACGAATATTATCGTTGCCGATGTGTTCTACCGGGACTGTCAACTCCCAGATAGACACATTCTCCCCCATGACCTTTCTGATACGTTCATGACTGATGATGTCACTCAATGAAATGACCAGAACTGGTTCACCATTAGCCTTCTCAGGTTTTTTAATTATAAAATCAAACCCCTCAGGGAATTCCTGCCAGTGCCAGCCATTCGGTTCTCTGATCGGCTGATAGGAATCCACTGAAATCTTGTCCGTGAACAGTGCCCCAAGTTGAATCAGCAAGGGGATAGGTGCCAGACAGAATAAAGAGAAATGTTTTATTTGGTCGCTTTCAACTAAAGGCAGAACTTTCTGATTAAACACCCGGTTCAGGTGAGCCGATTCCGATTCCCAGAAAGCAGGCGTTTTATCTTCATGGGAGCATGACATGGAAAGGCAGACAGAATTTTCTGAAACCGGGTACCGCTTCGGAAACATTGCCTCCATGGCATCTTCCTGCTGAAGCGGAGACCGTTGTTCACCAATGTTGCTACCGTAGAAAATCACATGAGATTTTCTATTAGCTGCAATACCAGTAACCGTAACTACTCTATATTCATGTTCCTTTTTCCATTGCAGAAGCAGCGATGCCGAATATTTGGCTCCGTCCTTATTCTGATCAATGGTATTGTGACAATCATGGCACGTCAGTATCAGATTGCCTACATCATTGAGGCTTTTGGGGTTCTTTTTGAAAGGTCCCCAACCACGTGGACCATCTTCTGAAAAAGAATAGATATGCGCCTTTTCCGAGATATTAACCCGCTCCTGAGTTACCGGAGATTTGTAAAGTATGCGATTACACCCGTTGAACTGGCACCGTCCGGCAGCTCGCGCCCATAACTCCCGTTCCACTTCCCTTTTTATATGCCGGGTGACTTCCTTAACATTCTGCTTACTCATATTTACAAAATCCTCACTGAGAAATTCACCGCTACTCGCCAAGGTTTACTCGTCGGCATCAACAATTTTTGAGCCCTTAGGGTGGTTTTCCATTTTTTCCTCTAATGGATTTGCGCTGCCCCCTTTAATCTTCCTTGCGAACACCTTTAAAAGGTTTGCCATTATTTTTCTGATCCATAAATTTTCCGGTATCGGCATCCCTTTTAATCCAACGCTCGATAACCGGATTATAGGTTTGACTTCTGTCCTTTATGGCACCGTTCCTGTGCCCGTCACCGCTGGGTGGATTTTTGGCCATATAAATTCCTCCTCCTATTATAATTGTTTCCTAAACATTAAACACGCTGACCAAAAAAAATCAAAATAAAGAACCCTGATGCAACTTAGAATCGACAACAAAGGTCAAATCGTGTAAGCGATAGCACATCGCATCAACAGAGACATTATTAAATCCAGATTGTATAAGCTGTTTGGCGAAAACTCTTAAATTGTAATTCTCCGCTACATTAGCTTTACTCTTGTCCAAATCTTCGATTAGTACAGGCCCATTTTGAAGAGACGAGATAAGAGTATGAAGCATTGCTTTTGGCATCAGGAGCAGAGCCGCAAACTGGTCGGCTTGCCATTCTGCAGAATCCTTTTTTCTGCCAGATCGACAAACTATAGCCGGGGTCGGCTGCACATTTTCTTTAAAAGAAAACAGGGGCAGCGTTACCTTTTCCATCTCATAATAGGGCCTGTGCATCCACCAGTGACCTACTTCGTGAGCCATCGTGAACGAAAGGCGCCCTTCTTTTCCCTCCAATGACGAATCAATTCGCATCACCTTGTCCTCGAACCAGGTAGCCCCTAAAACGTCCGGTATAGAAAGACGTTCCTTCAGGTCATCAATTTGAAAGTCGAGCCTCAAATAACCTTCAACAATATCATCGATGCTGATTGGCGGAGTAAGCTTTACTCCTTTCCAAGCCTCATACTTCTGTAGGAGGTCTAAAGCCATCCGCTCGATCTCTGGTTTTTGAAAAAAAGGGACTTTTAAGTTCATTTTTTCGTTTTTTTCTCGTCAAGCATTTTCAATAATGTGGCTCCAGACATATTTTCTTCTTTAGCCCGTCTTAAAAACGTCGGCATTTCAGAATCAGCCTTTATTAAATCTTTAACTTCTTCAGATACTCGACCCGCCAAACGCATCAATTCATCAAACTTGTCTTCAAGAATTTCTGCGAGTTTTAATATCTTCTCCTCACTGGGGGGACTCGTTTCGGCATTGTTTTCTATTCTTGAAAGGTATGTGGCAGAAATCCCAACCTTATTGGCCGTTTCACGGAGTCCAAGCCCCCGCAAAGACCTCATTCGTTTTAAACGGGCTCCAAATGTTTCGCCCATACCCATAACTACCTCCTATATATATATAGCATAAAACAATGCGCCCTGTCAACTAAACAGTAAACAAGCATTGAGAGAGGCCTGCGACCTCCCTAGTTCTTGCTTAATCTCGCCGCTATCTTCGTAAACTGCTCCAGTGCCGCCTCGAGGTCGTCGGCTATCTCTGTGGCTATGATTTCCGGGGCCGGGAGGGAATCCGTGTCTGTCAGGCTCTTGTCCTTGATCCAGAAGAGGTCGAGGCTGAGCTTGTCTCGCTTCAAGAGCTCGTCATAGTCAAAGCAGCGCCACCGGCCATCGGGGTTGCTCTCGCTCCATGTAGGCTTTCGGGCGTGGATTTTGCCCGGCTTATAGCACGCGACAAACTCGTCGAAGTCGCTCCGATGTATCGGCTTCTGCTTAAGGGTGAAGTGCAGGTTCGTCCTCAAGTCATATACCCAGAGCTTGTCTGTCCAGGCCTCGGAGCGACCTTCTTTCTTATCGAAAAAGATGACATTGGCCTTTACGCCCGGCGAATACCATATGCCCGTCGGCAGGCGAAGAAGCGTATGGACGCGGCACTTCTGGAGCAGGTTTCGGCGCACCTTCTCCCCCGCCCCGCCCTCGAAGAGCACGTTATCCGGGACGACCACGGCGGCCCTGCCGTCGATTTTCAATAAAGTATAGATATGCTGGACGAAGTTAAGCTGCTTATTGCTGGTAGAGGTCCAGAAGTCCTCGCGGACAATGACCTGGTCTTCCTTTTCGGTGTCGCCCTCCTCGTTTACGAATAAAAGGCTCTGCTTTTTCCCGAAAGGAGGATTGGCGAGCACCATCGTATACTCCCGGTTCCATGGCGCGGCAAGGCTGTCGAGCCCCGTATGCACCACGACCTTATCCCCTCCTATGCCATGCAGATAGAGATTCATGGCGCACATGCGTCCGACCTTGGGCGAAAGCTCCATGCCATCGACGAGCTCCTCCTGAAGAGCCTTTTTCTCGTCTCGGTCGAGGTCTTTCTCATAATGGTCGAGCACATACTGGTATGCATTGCATAAAAATCCGCCCGTTCCGGCTGCCGGGTCGCAGATGCTGTCTGCCGGGGTCGGTTGCGTCACCTCGCACATGGTCTGTATGACAGGACGGGGCGTGAAATACTGCCCGGCGCCCTTCGAGGACTCCTGTGCCGAGCGCGAGAGGAGCTCCTCATATATGGTGCCCTTCACATCTACCGGCAGGGAAAGCCAGTCGACTTTGTCTAGGAGGTTCACGATGAGCTGTTTCAAGAGGGCCGGGTTATGTATCTCGCACCGGGCTCCCTTGAAAATTACGCCGAGCATCCCCGGTTTTACGCCGAGTTTTTCAAGGCTCAGACGGTATTGGTCCTCCAGGGCCGCGCCGTCGAGGGGCAAAAGCGCCTTCCACCCGAGCTCCGGCGGCACTATGGGGTCGCGGTCATACGGGGTCTCCGTAAGCTGGTCGGCCATTTTGAGGAAAAGAAGGAGCGTGAGCTGTTCAACATATTCGAAACAAGAAAGCCCCGCATCCTGCAGAACACCGGCATAACTCCAGGCCCTCTTGCCTATTTGTGATGAATCCATTACCTTTCTCCTTGGTGTTGCTGTTTCGAGCGCCTGCCCTTGCCGGCTTTGGCACTTTTAACCTTTGGCTGTCTTTTAGCAGAGGCAACCTCCTTGGCGCGGGCCTCACGTTCTGAGGCTATGCGCTTCAAGAGTTCAGAGGCCGGCTCATCCTTCGGGTCTTGCGGCACAAGCCTGCCTGTAAAAGCGTGATGAAGTATGGACTGGCGAAGCGACTGTGAGGTCTTCAGCTTGGTTTCGAGCTCGGATTCGAGGTGGTCAATGACAGACAAAAGGCCTTCAACTATTTCTATAATAACCTTCTGTTCTTTTTCAGGTGGTAACGGAATCACCAACGGATAAAGGTCAGACATTGAAATTCTTTTATGACCCGCCGTGGATTTTGCCGCACCCTGCAGTACTTGGCGAATTTGCGAGTTCTGGAAACAATAAGACAAATAGGTCCCTTCAATCAGGGAAACTAACTTCGCGCAAAAAATTCGATCTGGGTATTGAATTCGTTCGCATAAGGCGTCTTTTACAACCGCTGTACACCCAACATAGTCCACGCTACCGCTAAGGCGAGTAATCAAAAAATCGTCTTGTTTCAAAAAATTTTCAGCAGAGCTTTGTTCTTTCTGAAGGTAATTCAAATCATTAAAATTGATTATTCTATGTCTAACAGCGCTTGATTTAAGCACAGGATAATGTGTCTTATCTCTACCAGAAGTCTCAGCCGTGCCACTTCGTAATTGCCAAGCCGCTTGGTCGAGCGTCACCCAATACCAGCCTTTCGGTAATAGATTCAGATTGGCTGTATCTGGAATCAGTGGCTCCTTATACTTTGCCTTCCAATTCTTTGGCGGCTCCTGGCCCTTGGACTTGAATTTGGCGAGCTGGTCCTCTTCCCAGCGGCGGCGGCGTTCAACGAGGATACGCTTCAGGAGTTCCGAGGCTGGCTCTGCCTGAGGGTTTTTCGCGCACCATTCGGCAGTCAGCGCCCCCTCGACAGCCGCCTTGAGCACCGAGGCGCGGTAGAGCTTTAATTTCTCTTGCACCCGTTCCAAAGCCGCGACTCCAGTCGAGGTCGGAAAAGAGCTCGTCCAGCGTGTCGGCTATGCGGGCTTGCTCGTTTTTAGGCGGAAGCCAGAGTGGAAAAACCTTGATCTGGTTAAAATCGACACGTGGACGATCGCCAGTATTAAGGCTACTCGCAAACCTGACAAAATCCGCCGAATTAAGACGGTATTTTAAGAATTGACCATAAACTGCAAACGATGGTGGCAAAACGATGAATTCGCCGGAGCACAATCCTTCGAAATCCGGCTGATAGACTTTATTAAGATAAGACCGAAGTCGCCCATAGAGAACATCAGAAGGTAAAAAAAGATTCCCTGAACTCCTCATTTCCGTACAGGGGACGGTACCAAGAAGGCGCATGGTATGCGCTTCAACCTGTTCCATTCCAATGAATAATGCATCAGGCATCTTCTGAGGATGGGCCTTTTCACGACGTGGCGCGACAATATCCGCTAAAGTTGCTGAGGCCCATCCGCTCGGCAGTTGCTGCCCTTTTGACCTGCTCATGCCGTGAGCCTCTCGTTAAGTTCCGTCATCAAAGGCTTGAGGTTCGGGCCGAAGAGCGCGTGCGCCTTGCCGAGGCTTCCGTGCTGGCCGAACCAGCCGGTCGAGAAGTCATCAGGCTCTATGGCGAGGCTGGTCGCTATATGCTCGGCCATGCGGTCGAGCCATTCGCGCTGCTCGGACGTGAAGACATTGTCGGCGTCCTTCTCCATGAGCCAGGCCTGGTAGCGGTCGCGAAGCTCTTCCCGATAAGGGACGAGCTTATGGGCCGGGATGAGGGCATGGCGCACGAGGCTCACGAGGTCGGCCAACTGCTGCCCGCCGGTGCCCTTGACCTTGTCGGCCTCGACAGCCTCGAATGCCCGCCAGAGCTGGGCGGGCGTGGCGCTGACAGGAGGCAACGAAAGGGCATCTTTCAACTGGCGAAGGTCCTTGAGCGATAGCCTGAGCGGACGGGTGCCAGCGTAGAGCATCTGCAGGGCAACAAGCTCATCTTTGTGCTCAGCAATCCACTGCCGGAAGTCCTTTACCTTGGCCTGCGCCTTCTCGACGGCAGTGGCGTCAAAACCGGCATAGAGGACCTCGTCTATGGTGTGGCGGTCGATGGTCTGTTCGTTCTGCTGGCGTATCTCGAGGATGCGGCGGCGAAGGGCCGCCTTGAGGAAAGGCGTTACGGCCTCCTGAGCCAACTGCTCGGCGGCCTCTTTCACCTGCACTTCGGTTGGCTGCTCGACGTCATTCGCCTTTTTCGCGGCTTCGATCTGAGCATCAGGGTCGCAGGCATTGAGCAGGCCGTGAGCGAGGTCCTGAAAGGACTTACCGCCAGCGAGTTCCCTGAGCTCAGCGAGCTGTTCGCGGCTGAACTCCCGTTGAAGCCTCGCGAGCCTGCCGGAGAGAGTGGTCAGCGCGTCAGGGTCGATGCCGCCTGAGGCCACATAGTTGAGGAGTTCCTCAAGGGTGGCCGAAGGCTTGCGGTTAAGGGTGTGAGAGTCCGTCTTGTCCTGCTCGCAGACGCCAACGGCATCTACTATGATGAAGCGGTCCTTGAATTTGGCACTCGGAGTCACTGCCCGGAGCTTGTCAGGAGAGATGACGCGCACGCCGCGCCCCTTCATCTGCTCGAAGAAACCCGCCGACTTCACATTACGCAGGAAAAAGACGCACTCAATGGGCTTCACATCAGTTCCCGTTGAGATCATGTCGACCGTGACCGCTATACGGGGGTCGAAGCTGTTGCGGAAGTTACCGAGAATCTCGTCAGGGGTCAGGTTCGAGGTCTTTACCCAATCCGAGACCTCGGACTCGGTCCCATCCTCGTTTTTCACCTTCTTCGTAATCTTCATGAACCCGGTCCGATAGGTTATCTTCTGGCAAAAGTCATTTCCCTGGGCAAAGGTCTCGCGCACCAGACGGACGATATCGTCGGCGTGCGAGTCGTCCTTCGCAAAAATGAGCGTCTTTGGCACCTCGGCCCTGCCGGGAAAGGCCTCGGGAAGTACCTTATCGCGGAACTGCTGGAGGACCGTCCGTATCTGGCTCTCGGAGACTACATCCCGGTCGAGCTGGTTGGCAGTGTATGTGAGGTCCTGGTTGAGAAGCGCGAGCCTCTCGGCCCGCGTGAGCTTGTGGCGTTTATCGACATAAACGCCGGTATCGCCCGCCGGGATAGTCGCCCCCTGTTCGGTCACACGGGTCCGGACGCGGTAGACATCGAAATCGACATTGACGCCGTCTGTCACAGCCTCGTCGTGACCATACTGCATGACCAGGTTCTGGTTGAAAAAGCCGATGGTCTTGCCAGCCGGAGTGGCGGTAAGCCCAATCATGAAGGAATCGAAATAGAGCAGGACCTGGCTCCACAGCTCGTATATCGAGCGGTGGCACTCATCCACGATGATGAAATCGAAGAACTCGGACGGAATGCCTGTGTTGTATACGACATCGGGAGGCGCTCCCTGCCAGGGCCTGGCGGTATCAAAGGCGGAGCCTTCCTCATTTCCCGCGTCGAAGTCCGTTTCGCCCTTCAGCATCGAGTAGAGCCGCTGGATAGTCGTAATGACGACCTTGGCGGCCGGGTTTATCGAGTTACTTTTGAGACGCTGGGTAGTATAGAGGGTCGGGAACTTCCGCGGGTCGTCGGTCGGCTCGAAGTTGGCGAACTCGTCCTCTGTCTGTTTCCCGAGGTTGCCGCGGTCCACGAGAAAAAGGATGCGCTTGGCCCCGCCGAACTTCAGCAGCCGGTAGGCGATATTGACAGCCGTGAAGGTCTTGCCAGAACCGGTCGCCATCTGGACAAGGGCGCGAGGGTCGGCCCGGTCGAACGATTTTTCGAGGTTATTAATGGCGCGGGCCTGCACCTTCCAGAGACGAGACTCGTCCAGCGGCGGAAGCTCCTTGAGACGGGCCCGTAGCTGTAAAGGCTGCGCCACCCATTCCGCCAGAGTCTCGGGCTTTGGAAAGTTGAATATCTGGCGACTGCGCGGCAGGGGATCAAGACCGTTGGTGAAGTAGATGACCGAGCCGTTCGACTCGAAGAGGAACGGCAAGGGCCGCCTGTGCGCGGGGAGGTTCTCGGGCAGGCCCGAGGCATATTTGGCGGACTGCGCCTCAACGCCCGTGAGCGTACCTTCGGCTTTGGCTTCAATCGCACCTATAGCCTTGCGGTCGAGATAGAGAAGATAGTCCGAAAAGCCAAATCCGGATTTCATGGGGAACTCGCGGACAGCCACGCCGCGGCCTGCGGTAAGGTCCAGCTCGTCGCGGCTCTGTACGAGCCAGCCTGCCGCGACGAGCTGGGCGTCGATCTCACGCCTTGCTTTTTGTTCAGGGGTCTCGGGCATTGATACCTATGCTAACATGAAAGTATTCCGGTAACTTTACAGAAATCCGAGTCAAAAATCGATACTCGAATTATAAAGAATCTTACTCCTTATACCCAAGATTTCTTTTCTGCTGCACCCGCCTAAGCTTTTATTATCGACATCAATTTCATGCAAAGTAAACGGAAATTATATATATCATTTTGGAGCTCTTTTTGAAAGGGCAACGATGTTGAAGGAGAAGAGTTATGAGCAGAAAAGTCTCGAGTAGAAAAAAGGAAAGAAAAAATAGCAGACCCTATTTTCATGTCGCTCCTTTCTGGATTTAGATAAAGTGTGGTGTTCATCTATAAACCACCCAGAGGCGGTATGACCACCTCTTTTAAAGCAGTCAAATGTACGGTAAATACTATCTCAAACACTACTTGCAGTCTCTTTCGTAATAGTGACCCCTTCTGATCTTCCATACGAGGCAGTCGAGCGACTTTGTTTTGGCCTCCCTGTTGATAAATTCCAGTGCTCCATCCAGAGCGGCATCTCCATAAAGCATGTAGTAATCTCCCATTTCAGCCGCCTTCTTTACCCCTTCGCTAACCGTGGAGTCCATACCTCCTATCTTCCTAGCGTATACTATAGCCGGCACGGCCTCTATCCCGTAGCGCCTGAAGAGTAATGGGTCTATGAGGACCTGAGCATGGTAGGCATCACATTTTTCAGAATCACAATTTCCGTCCTTAAATAGCACCCCCTTTAAAAATTCGAGCGTCGGCCTTGCTTTGGTCATCCCGCCTACGAATCCCCGCATTACCATCGATATCCTGGTCTCTCCGAGGGCGTCAAGGTTCCTTGCGTAGTTCCGCAGAGTTTCCTTCGGAATCGATGATGAAATGAATATATATATCCTCTCGTCTTCCTTAAGAATCGCCCTATCGTGAAGGGCATTCCCTGCCTGCCCCTGGTTTTTCCAGGAAACTCCGCCTGCCTCTTCCATATTTTGAAAATCCCTCTCAATTAGCTTAAACCTCTCCCTTTCCACCTTTTCATTGATATCCCCGGGGATAACCTGCTTCGCCTTTTCCAGCATAGCCGGGTCAATGCTCATGGGCATCCCTTTTAAAAGCCTTTCGTATTCGCCTGTATCGATATTTATATCGTCGATAGAGATGGCTTCAGGCCCTGAAGCATGAACGAACAGGGGCAGGCACGTCAAAGCTATCAAAAGATTGCTTAAGAAGACAGTTATGGTGAATCGCAAGGTTTTCTCCATCTTGTAAGACGCCTATTTTCAACGAACCGGCATTGGTGGCGCATCAGAACGCACAGCAGCTCCTTCTTCTGTAGAGCGTCCACACGAAGTTGTCGCCTTCAACCGGAGGGTTTTTGGCCGAACTCCATAAAAGCCCGCTTCTACCTATGGGATGGGCAGAGAAATCCTTTACTGGCACGGCTACATGCATCTTGTAGTTGTGCTTGACCCAGATGGGGGTCGATTTGCAGCTGCATATGTCTATATTCGTATCACAGACCAGCATTTCCCTCGCGAGCTTGTAGAGCATCCTTGCCGCTATCGCGGCATTGGCCTCAGTATACAATGAGGAGCCTATGTGGCCGGTCAGAGGATAGGCGCTCCCCCATGACCCCATGCACCAAAAAAGAGGTGAAAGAGATTGCCCTGCTGCCGAGGCTATGGAATCAGCGATACAGGCCGCCTGTGTCGCAGGATTACCGAAAAGCACGGACTCAGGGTTTATGATCAACGAGAGGGTATCGTCCTGCCAGAGAGGGTCGAATTCCGTCATGTACGCCACATCGAAACCTGAAGATTCAGCGCATACCCAGTCTGTCAGCATGCCCAACATGGACCAGATCGGGTATATGAAGTAATGGGCCTGGGCTGAGGTGAAGTGGCTTCCAGTGGACGCAGCCGAGCTGTTGGTTCCTCCTAGACCCCCGCCTGATGTAACGTTGAATTCTATTCCCATCGAAGGGAAGCACCCGGGGTCCTTGACGGTCTCTATAAGCCGAGCAGGCTCCCAAAAGCCTACACTCAGGCCTATCTGGATGTATAACGGAGGATCAGCTTCGCAGACGCATATAGGAGAACTTATGATGTCCGTAGTGGTAACCTCATCAGTCGAGTCCGCAATCTCTACTCCGGCTATTGAGATAGGGTATATGGAGCTCCAGTTGACAAGTTCCAGCAACTTAAAATCGCTAGGGCAGGTCGCCCTTACCGGGGTTGAAAAAGAAAGCGCCAGAAAAAGACTAATTATGGCGTTTTTTATCATCCTTTTTATCAACATGAATTTCTTTCACCTCCATATACTTATTATCCTTTTTAGTGATAACCGACGGAGTGGAGAAAATCCTGAACCTTGTCGCTACAGGCTCCGTCAGGTAAAAAACAGACCTCTTGAATCTATACATGAGGTCTTTCCATGCCCCGTCTGTCACAAGAAGCATCACATCCGTTCTCTTGTAGTATTCAGAGGCCGTAAACCAGTCGACCTCATTTTCAGTCTCCCCGTTAAGAATGACTATTGTCCTGGTAAAAGGCACATACTCAAGGGGGTTAAAGGCAAATCCCTTAGGATAAAGAATTCCACCTCTGCCGTCTGGAATGTCGAATTCGAGCATATAGGTCATATCCACCAGTGAAGTCCTGTCCTCCTTCGCGGGAGGCAGGCTCACGGCGTTGAAAGGACGGTACTGCTCTATCTTCCGGGTTGTTTCTTCTTTTATGATGCTCTCATTCAAGTCCATTGACGCAGCCTTATCCTCTAACTCTTTCAGAGAGTCGGGCTCGGCTATTTGATAAACGTTCCCGGATACCCCGACAACCTTTGCAAATGTGACTACGGGGGATACGCCCGCAAGTAAAAGGGCGCTTAAGGCAAAGGCTCTACTGAAGGTTCTGATAGTAGTCATATATCTTGTCCTCTGCCTCTTTCTCCACATCCTCGGAAAGAGTGAGATTGGATTTTATGTCGTCGAAGAACTCCGTAAGATCTATCTTCGAAAAATCCAGCATCTGAAACTCTTCGGGCGTAAAGCCGCGGCAGTCCGGATCCTCCGGGGTGCCCCACTCGTCCGGCTGGAAGTTCTGCAACTGGCTCCTTGCCTGCTCGTTTATGATGCGGGCGAGTTTGGAATTGAAGCAGCAGTAGACCTTCTTGCTCTGGACGCAGCTTATGCCGAGCCATTTTTCCGTGCAGTAAGAGCCCACGTAATGGCACATCTCCTCGGCTACCATCTGGGCAGTCGCGCCATCCGTTTCAGCGTCGCAGTAGAGAGGGTTCATGGCAGTAGCCGAGTTACAGCAGTTTTTGAAGAGCGTCTGCGTCCCCGAGGTCCTGCATTCGCTTGCCATACCGCTTAGGATATAGAATTGCCCCTCACAATCGCCTTCCTCGTCGATCTCACCATCGTCCTCGGGGCTGGTCAGGTCGGATTGCGCAGTATCGGTTACTGTTGGGTTGTTCTGGTCCACGCAGGTATAAGGGGAACAGAGCCGCTCTCCCTCGTAGGTATAACAGGAGTAGTCGCCAAGGGTGCAGGTATTCAGCCCTTCATAGCAGGATTTTGCGGATTCATTGTAGGTACCGTTCGGGCAGTCCGGAAGCCTGTAGCAGACCCCGGAAACGTACGTATAACCTGTAGGGCAGTCGTAGCTTGCCTGGTCCGTGCATAGGTCCATTGTCGAGGAGTACGTCCCCGGCGCGGTACACGAAGGCGGGGCCTCGCACCTCGATGTCGTGGAATTTATGGTATAACCGGACGGGCATATGTCCGAGCCATCGAGTTTGCAGTAGTTTATACTCTCATCGAGCGTCCCCGTTTCGCATTCGGCCGCTGTTGCACATATCATCGAGGTCTGGTCATAGGCGTAATTGTTCGGGCATGTGACCTCGACAGACGTCTTTGAGGCGCAATAGGAGCTTACCACCTCCTCGTCCGATGTACATGATATCGGCTTCGTGCAGTCCCAATATGTCGTGGACCCATAGGTAAAGGAGGAGTACGTATACCCGGGCTGGCTGCAGCTGTAACTGGCAGGGGCCTCGCACCGGTACGCAGAAGTATATCTTCCGGTCCTGAGCTGGATCCAGACACCGTCTCCCATGCACACAGGGTCTTTTACGCATTTACCGTCAGTATAGGTCCATCCGGACTCGCAAGAGGTCGATTCCGTGGCATAGAAGACGTATTTGTCAAGGGTCCCGTCCAGCACGCCGTAGCCCGAGGGCGCTGCCTTGCACTTCCCGGTGATATTGTCGTAAGTGGAGCCTGCCGGGCATGCGACAGTGAGAAAATCAGCACTGCACGTATCCACGTTATCGCCATCGCTGGTCCCTCCCGTCGGGCAGATGGGCGAAGCCGTGCAGTGACCGGACTTCGGGTCGTAGGTCTGGTCTTCACTCGGACAGGTTATACCCGTAAGGGTCACGCACTTGTTTATGGTGCCGTTGAAGTTTGAATCCTCATCCGGACAGGCCGGGTCTTTCCTGCATTCCGAGCCTACCGCTGTATATCCGGTGGGGCACTCGACAAGCGCTACGGCCTCGCATTTGTCGAGCTGGGTCGAGAGCGCTCCGTTTTCCGGACATTCGGCGAACTTGGCGCAGCGGTAGTCGTCTGTAAGGAGGTAGTCTTCATCAGGACATGTGTATGCGCAGGAGGAGGTCTTTGAGCAGGTGGAGCACTTCCAGCTGTATTGGCAGAGCCCTATGGTGGTTATGAGCTGATTTCCGGAGCTTCCGCCATAAAGAGCTAGACTTGACCCGGAGCCGATTATGCGGGTAAGGTCGAAATCGCCGATACTCTGGTCGGCGTTTATGTAGCAGCCTTCAATGGCGATCTCGCCCGCCTCTATTCCGCACTCTCCGCCGTAGAATGTGAAGGTGTTTCCGCTCGCCTGTATCCCCGATAGCCCCCAACTCGTGGAAGAGCAGTTGTCCGCCGTCTCGGTGAAATACTCAGCCGTGCCAGTAAATGTGCACCCGTTCATGACGATCCTTCCGACTTCCATGCTGTTATAACTCGAGTCTTTGCCGTAGAATATGAGGTTGTCGCCGCTTCCTTCAACCCCTGTTATCCCGAACCATTGTTCGGCGGTCCCCGACCAGAAAATGTCCCCGAAGGCGCTTATTGCGTCGGAATTGCAGTAGCTCGCGCAGTCACCGTCGCAGTATTGGGTGCAGATCTCCATGGTCTGGAACCCGGTATCGCAGGGATAGGTTTTCGTACACGTGCCTTCCATGGTGCATGAATAGCTCCCGAGGGGGCAGGAGGCTGAAGCCTGGGTAAGAGAAAGGCAGCGGTCTATGGTCTTGTCGTAGGCCGAGCCGTCCGGGCATACCGGGTCGCGCTCGCACCTTCCGGTAGTGACGTTGTAGGTGTAGTCAGTCGGGCAGCCGTATAGGGCGTCGTAGACGCATTTGTCCGAGCCGGAGTCGAAGGCCGCCTCTTCGTCGCACGAAGGATCCTCGGTGCAATAGCCGCTGGCGAACGTATCGCCGGAAAGGCAGTTCACCGTGGCCGTGGACTTGCAGTACGAGCCGCTTTTGATGTATACGAAGGTAGAGGACTCATCGCATTTAAAGGACTCGCAGCCCATAAGGTCGTCTTTGGCCGTATAGCCTGACGGGCATTCGTAATAGGAAAGCGTCCCCTCGCACATGTTCGTGGCCTTGTCGTAAGAGGTGCCGTCCGGACATGCCGGGTCGCCGAGATACGCCCCGGTAGCCGGGTCTATCACGTAGCCTTCGGGGATAGTGATTGTGATGGTCTTTTCGCATTTGCCGGTAGTCGAGTTGTAGACTCCGTCGGCCTGGCAGTCGTCCTTCTGGTTCCTAGTACACCGGAAGTCGCCGTCGCATTCCCCTCCGCACCAGTAATTTACAAGGCTATAGCCGCTCGGACAGGACATGGTCGCGTAATTGACGCAGATACTCCCCTGATCGGTGGAATCCACAAGACCGTAAGTGAAGCTGGTTCCCGAGGGGGTTCCCGCACTGGTAGTATACGGGCACGGATCTCCCCCCATGCACCTTCCGGTATTGGACCAGTAAGCGTATCCATATGGGCATGTATATTTGAGATTGCCCACGCACCTGTCGTAGGTAGCGTTATACGATCCGCCCGAAGGGCAGGTGGGAGTTTTGACGCAGGCGTTGTAGGCACTGTAGTACCAGTAGCCCGAGGGGCACTGTATCTTTCGGTAGCAGACGTCATTGCTCTTGTCGAGCGTGCCGCTTCCTTGGCAGGTAGAGGACTGGGTGCAGACCGCGTTCGTATCGTCATAGGTATAACCCGAAGAACAACTGACCCCGCCGGCGAGTTCGCACCTGTCGGTCGAGGTATTGAGCGTCCCGCCGTCCGGGCATTCGACAGTGGTATATGTCGCCGTGCACCCTCCGGTCTCTATGGGGCAGAGGGCGTATCCCTCGTCCGTATCCCAGCACCCCAGAAGCTCTCCCTTGTCGTCGGTATCGCCGTCGCCGTTAATGTCCGCTCCGCATATGTAACCGGCACCCGAGTGTCCTGGCATGGCAAAAAAAGCCGCCATCGCAATAAGCAAGGCGCACCAAACTCTGAGAGGACTATACATGGGTCACCATCCTCCGGAGTTGCTGCATATAATGTCATCGGATGCCTCCTCAAGCGCGCTCATGATGGAGGCGGCCTCGGCGAAATCATCCGGACAGGCGCAATCCTCCATAAGCTCTTCGCCTTCTTCGGTATCAAGCTCGCACTGTCCATCGGCGCATTTCTTGTAATAAGTATTATCACTGCCGGTGTCGGTCCTGTAGTCCGCGGTAGTGCCGCTCATGCCGGCCTGGGTATCGGTCTCCGGAACTCTGACCTTGCAAACCTTTATGCAATCGCCGTGGTCTCCGGAATCATACAGTTTTACAGCCTCGTTGAACGTTGAAAAGCCGCCGGATCCGCTTTTCCTGTAGTCGTCATAATAAAGCGTTGAGCCGGATAGCAACGAGGTAGAGAGCACGGTATCCGTTCTTTCCTCCACCTCGGAAAAATCAAAATCGGATTCCTCCCCGTAGCAGTAATACTCCCTGGATTTAGACCACCAATCACGGCAGACCTCGTGGGATTCCACCCCGGTAAAGGTCTGGCAGGTATTGGGGACCGTATAGTTCGTGGGATTGAAGTTTGAATATGTGGTGACCCCGTCAACGGTCTCCTTTCTGAGCTTGCAGTCCGTGTCGGCGGCAAGGGTTTTGCATTTATCGTCGGTTGACTCGACAAGGGTGTCCTCTTTGTACTTCAGGTCGTAGCTATAGTCATATGACGGGTTTTGCGCACCATTGCCTGTACACGTAAGAAGAAGTGTCTTGGAGCCTGCGACGGAAACACAGTTTGAAGTACCCGAACTGCAGCCCGTCCCTGAAGCCGTAACGCAAAAATAGAGCGAGGTTGCCTTTTGGGGAAGCGTAACCACCTCAAGTGTATGCCAGCCGTCCATATCGCCTGCTCCCTCGCTGTCACAGTTATTATGCGGTTCATCGCCAGGCCCTGTATCGTATATCTGGAGGTAATAATCGTCCCCGTTTTCGTAAATCCTCGCATAAAGGTAATAGTCGACGCATATTGAGCTTGAACCGGCGGAAGACCCCGTCGCTGTATACGTCTCAGTATCGATCGTTGCAGATCTCTTGACGTCACAGCTCGTCACATATATGCCGGTGGATGAGTTATCGAAGCTTTCCATGACGTTATAGTACGCGCTGGATGTGTCCTCCAGGAGATCAAGGATCTCGGCATCAGATGCATCCACAAGACTGCCGTCATTCTGATCTGTGTAATACTCCTGCAAGCTGCTTGTGCCGGTTGAGGCCTCCCCGGTGCAATCGGCCGTGTCCTGTCCGTAATAGGAAATTGAGTCATCAGCTACATCCGCATCCGTTATCGAAAACCTGGCGTCCGCATTCTGTATCGCCCCGGCCGCGCCGCCCCCTATATCCTCTAAAACCGATGAATAATCGCTATAGCTCGCTCCGCAACTTTGGTTGATACAATAGCAGCCACCGAGTTCGGTCATGGGAGCCGTTAGAAGAGCCACCTGAAAATTATCGATGTCCGCAGTCCACAAATAATATTTGCAGTTCTTCCATGTTCCCTCATCGCAGGAAACGACCCCGTTTGAACAGACGCCGGATATATCAGTGGGCGGCACGTAGGTATAATCCGGATTTTCGTCAAAGTCCGTATCCTGCTTTATCGTCGCCTTCAGGTCCCCCGAGGAAAGGACCGATATTGACACCTCTAGAAACTTGGATGTAGAAGGGCATGAGATCTGTGCATTAAAAGATTTACTGCCGTCGAGCGTATACATAAGCGTATCGCCGGAGGTCATGGGCTCCGACACCCTCTCCTTAAAGTCTTCTATAGATCCGTAGCTCTCCCCATATGAGCCGTATATGTCGGATGCGGCCTCTTCGGGCGTTACTCCCCACAGAACAGGGGCGGACAAAAGGCTCTCCGCGGAGGCACATACTATTAAGAAGGCCAAAAATCTTACAATCTTCATAAAACCCCTCCACAACGCCGTATATTGAAGCGTCTCTTTTATCTATTACCGCGGAGTGACTGATTTTAGAGGACTTGAATTAGAAAAAGCGGGGGAAAAGGGTTTACTGGTGGTATGGGTTATTTGGTGAAACTCCGCCGGCAGGTCCGGCGGTTTCTTTGACTGCAAGCCTCCGGCTTGAGTCCTTCGTACAGCCGCTTCATCACCAGACAGGAGTCTGGTTTTTATGCGGCCAAATAAAAAAGGAAAAGGCCAAACAAATATGCTTGGCCTTCGATGACGGTAATCCTCTTTAATACACCTAAGAGTCTTTATCTCTTGAAAATTTTGAGACTTAAGATTTCTGATAGCAATGGCTGCGCACAGCTCACCGAGACTTCTGCAAGACGTTTACATTCCTTGGTAGCAGACATCCTAACCCCTTTCTTCGGGCTTGTTCATATCGTATTCCATCAGGCGCACGGTCTTTTCGCATTCATCCAGACAGGCATACGCCCTTCGTTTTCATTCGGAGATCGGAGGCATAGGCTCCATGTGCTCGGATCCTCCCTCAAGCTCGTGTTCGAGAAAGGTTGCTTTCGCCAGGCAATTCATGACCTTTGAGCGTAAATGGTCCGGTGCGACTTCCATAAACCTGGACCGTATAACAGAATAGCCGCCATATTGTGCGCCGTAACCACATTTCCTCAACCACGCATCCATGGCCCAGTACATTGCGGCGGATATCTCCTGCGGCACCCAGTTAACCGCCTTGCCGGTATCCAGATAGCGCCGGGCATCTGCGAGGTTTCTTTTTGAAGCATCAATACAGTATGCGATATCCACTATCGAATTCTACGAAGGCAGAAATCGAAAAACAACTTCTGCAAGACATTTACATTCTTTGGGGATCGACATATCGGTCATTCCTTAATACGCTACGAAATAGCGCATCCATTTTTTTGAATCGAACTTTACCTTAACCCTTTCTATAAATTGCGGACACATAGGTATCACTACCGAGCTATAGTTTTCAAAATTCTAACCGCTGTCTTAAGTTTGCCCTCATCGCTCATTTCGTTTGCCAGTTTTCTAAGCGAATCTCTAAGTTCTTTTGGGCTTACTTCCTGACCGAATTCAAAAATCTCCCACATCTCAACCTCAAGGGCTTCCGAAATCCGTATAAGCATGTCAAGAGTAGGATTGGCCATGCCTCGCTCAATGTTACTCAGATAAACAGTATTTATATCCATCCGTTCAGCAAGGGCTTCCTGCGTCAACTCTCTGGCTTCCCTTAAACTTTTGATTCTCGCTCCAATGAGTTTTTTCGTGATATTCATCAACTTCCTCCTTTTTAAATAATGCATCATTTTGAAGAGAAAGTTGATATACCAACAACATAAATATATTGACTTTTATTAGCCTAATAAGTTAAATATAAGCCCTATAGGTTAAATTTAGCTTAAATACTACTGCCACCCGACTAAGCTCTTCATAGGGAGTATGTTGTTTTATGGGATATGAGCATAGAAAAATTCTCGTAGTCGATGATGAGGAACTAATTGGCATAACACTCAGGATAATCTTGTCTACTGAAGGCACTATTGAATATGCCGCAAATGGCAGGGAAGCTCTTGATAAGATCTCCATGGCAACCTATGACGTATTTATAGTCGATATGAATATGCCCGTCATGAACGGCATGGATTTTTATGAAGAGGCTGTAAAGACTTTTTCCGACATCAAGGAGAGAATTATTTTCTTTACCGGGTCATGCGAGGAGCGTTGCCTTTCTTTCTTCAGGGAAAACAACCTGAGATATCTGGCAAAGCCTTCGGAACCGCAAGACCTTCAAAACATGGTAAAGGAGATATTGGACCATAATAGAGCAGTCACCGTGATTGCTTAAAAACCTGAGTACTATAAAGAGATATCTGCTGGCCCCCTCCCCCAATGAAGAGAGTTTAACTCACAGGAGAAGATAACTGAAAATCAATACTTTAAAAATATTGAGGCCACTAAAATGGCCACAAGCCAGACTATCGATCCCGCCGCCAGTGAAAAGTATTTTCGGTCTACCCCCAAAAAAGATATAAAAAGGGTGAATGTGCCGAGAAAGAAAAGAAGGGCGACGGCCCCCAAAATACCCCATCCTGATAGCCTCATCAAGGAAGCAGGCTCTGAGAAGAGAATGCTCAGGAGAGCCACCACCGGAAAGGTCATTACGATTCCTGCGTATTCGGGAAACCCTTTTTTTGCAGTGAACATGACAAGCGCCACCAGGCCGCCTCCCGCGACGAACCCAAGAAAATAATTCATCGAATTTTCAGCTCCTTACTTTTTCCTCAAGAATGCCTTTCTCTCATACATCTTTTCATCCGCCCTAGCGATGAAGTTCTCGATAACCTCTCCTGGCTCGTAAATCGCTATCCCCACGCTGGCCGAAACCGGTATGCCGCCGGGAGCCTGCTCGGTGCTTACTTCGATGCGCTTCGCCAGCTCAAGCATTTTCTGCTCGCCTATGCCCGGCAGAACCACGCAGAATTCGTCCCCACCGTACCTGTACGTCATGCCGTAATCGGCGATTGTCCGGTTGATGGTAAAGGCCTGACTTCTGAGAACCCTATCTCCCATCTCATGACCGAGGGAGTCGTTGACGGCCTTGAAATTATTGAGGTCTATGAAGAACAGATACAGCGCCTGTCCGGTGTGACGTGACACGTCCGTCAGATGCCTGATATCCTGATAGAACCTGCCTCTATTGAAAAGCCCGGTAAGAAGGTCCCTGCCCTCGATTCTTTTTTCGTTCTCTTGAATGAAG
>JACRET010000103.1 GCA_016218105.1 Deltaproteobacteria bacterium | reverse complement strand
GCCCTCGATTCGATATTCTTAGCGACTGTTGAAAGGTACGGAAGGTTCTTTGAGGGCTGTTCGCTGTGCGGAGAGTGCGTTCTTATCGAGACAGGCGGCATATGCCCTCACACCGAGTGCCCCAAGGGGCTCTTAAACGGCCCATGCGGCGGGGTGGTGGAAGGTATGTGCGAGGTAAACCCTGAGAACAGATGCGCATGGATAAGGATATACGAGAGATTAAAGAAGCAGGGAAGGCTTCACCTGATGAAGAAGATATCCCCCCCAAAAGACCATTCCATCGGAGTCCGCCCCAGAAAGGTGCTCCTGAGAGAGCCGGCCGGCCCTGCCCTGGGGAAAAAAAAGTAATCTACACGCCGGTTTCAGCCCCCTTCGGGAATATGGAGCGGTAACATCCGGTCTCGGCCTGCATCCTTTCACTTGACAGCGGCGATTTAGGCTTATATCATCTTTGTTGCCGGTCCCGGCTTAAATCCTTATAAGTTTCCCTTTGCGCGGGCCGAACACCGATCTTAAAAAGGGCCGTACAGATGCAATCCTTCGCAAACCGCGCCTTTAAGGCGATACTCCTGCTTTCCGCGCTCTCAATCCCTGATTTCTCCATAGCCCAGGAGCCTCCAAAGGTTCTTGATATGTCCCTTAGAGAGGGTGTCGTAAAGATCCTCGAAAATAATCTCGATATCACGATAGAGAGGATATCCCCAAGGATAGCCGAGGCGGATATAGCGGCAGAGCTCGGCGCGTTTGACGCAAGCCTCTTTGGCTCGATAAAAAGAGAGGACGCTACCACACCCTTGAGCGCGCGGTCGAGCGTAGCTGCCGGGGGACTTTCCACCCTTGAATCAGAGGGCTATACTCTTGATACCGGAGTAAACGGCAAGGGACGCTACGGCACCGAATATACGCTTGAGGTAAAGAACGAATGGGCTAAAGAGACGCTCAATAATTTTGAGTTCGAGTACCAGTCTTTTTCAGGGATCACGATAACCCAGCCGCTCCTTAAGAACTTCGGGTATGAAGTAAATACGGCGGAGGTAAGCATAGCGAGGAAAAACCGCGATATCTCGGTATACCAGCTTAAGGATTTTATCCTCGATACGGTCTCCAGTTTCGGGGAGACCTATTGGGACCTGGTGCGCGTGAGGGAAGAGCTTAAGGTAAGGATGGAATCGCAGGGCCTCGCCGAGACACTTTTCAATATTAACCGCAGAAAGCTGGAGGCGGGAGCTATATCCGCGCTTGAGGTCACGCAGGCCGAGGCCGCGGCGTCGTCCAGGAGAGACGACGTGATAGTGGCGAGAAAGGCTGTGAAAGATACTGAAAATACGATAAAATTACAGATAAGCTCGGATGTCTACGGGCTTAAGGATATGGAGATCGTGCCTGTTTCCGACCTCCCGCTTAATCCTGAGCCGGAAGGGTTTGAAGAGAGCGTAAAGAAGGCACTGACCCTCAGGCCGGATTACCTTGAGACAAAGACTGCCATAGAGAAGAACCATATCCAGATAAAATTCGCGGAGAACCAGCGCTTCCCGGAAGTAGACCTTGAGGCGAGCTACGGTTTTAACGGGATCGGTTCCAGTTTCAGGGATTCATTCTCCGGCGCAGGTTCAAACCCCGAATGGTCTCTCGGGATCTCATTTAAATATCCGCTCGGCAACAGAGCCGCCCTGGGGGGCATAAGTTCAGCCAGGCTCAGCAGAGAGCAGTCGCTGCTGAAGCTTAAGAAGCTTGAACAGCAGATAATACTCGGGGTTGATAATTCGATAAAGGATATATTGTCGGGCAAGGTGAGGATGGAGGCGGCAAAGGTATCCACGCTTTTAACTGAAGAGTCCCTTCGGGCCGAGGAAAAGAAATTGGCGGCTGGACGCTCTACGACCTTTAATGTTTTAAGGATTCAGGAAGACCTCGCGAAGGCACGGCTGAGTGAGATAGCCGCCGTAGCCGAATACAACAAGGCGCTGATAAGATACTATAAGGAAAAAGGCACGCTCCTGGATGAGCTTTCGATAAAGATGGCATCGGACGGCGCCGCCTATGAGGTGGCAAGGTGAAGTTTCATAAAACAATCCCGTTATTGTTCATAACAGGCCTCTTCTTTCTGGTATCCTGCTCTAAATCAAATACCCCCGCTGAACAGATAAAGACCGCGAAGGCGGTGAAGGGGGATTTAAGGATAGAGGTCATCGCGACCGGCGTCGTAACGCCCGATGTCGAGGTCATTGTAAAGAGCAAGGCAGGGGGCGAGATAACCGGCTTCCCTTTCAACGAAGGAGATAATGTGCAAAAGGGGCAGGCCATCGTCAGGCTCGACCCCAAGACCGAGAAGGCCAGGGCAAACCAGGCCGAGGCGAATCTGCTCATGGCAAAGGCGAAGCTTGAGAAGGCCCGCATCTCTCTTAAGGATTGGAAGATAAAGCTTGAGCGTCAGAAGAAGCTCTTTGACGAGGGGATAATAGCCAGGCAGGAGCTTGATGACGCGGAAGTGACCCTTGAGAAGGGAAAGAGCGATGTAAGCCTCGCCGAAGCCGAGCTATTTCAGATGAAAGAGGCCTTGAAGGAAGCGAATGAACGGCTTTCCGATACCGAGATAAAGGCCCCCTTTACCGGCACCATATTGAAAAAATACGTCGATCAGGGACAGGTCATATCGTCCACCGTCTCGTCCGCCTCCGAAGGCACGCAGATATTCAGCATCGCTAACCTTGATAACATATTCGTAAGCGCGCAGGTAGATGAGGTCGACATAAGTAAAATACAGACCGGGCAGGAGGCGAGCGTACAGATAGACTCCATGCCCGATAAGTCATTCAAGGCCGCAGTGGCCAGGATAGCCCCCAAGGGTAAGGTAGAGAGGACTGTCACCATCTTTGAGGTCGTCTTGATGATAACGGACTCTGACAAGGCCCTCCTTAAGCCGGGAATGACCGCGGACGTAAAAGTGCTTACGAACCTGGTTAAAGACGCGCTCCTCATCCCCAAAGAGGCGCTGAATGTCAAAGACAACTCCACGGGAGTGTACGTCCTTAAAGGCAATAAACCCGAGTGGGTCCCTGTCAAGACCGGCGAGACGGACGGCGTGTCCACCGCTGTGCATGAAGGGATATCGCCGGGTGAGGACGTCATCACCTCAGGGCTTAATTCAAAGCCCGGCAAAACCCCTAAAAAGAAGTTCTTTTTTTAAGGCGCGGCTTGATCGAACTCCGGAATATTACAAAAAGATACATTATGGGCGGCTCTGATATAGAGGTCTTGAAAGGCGTGGACCTCCATATTGAAAAGGGAGAGTTCGTCTCCATCATGGGCCCGTCCGGGAGCGGCAAATCCACGCTCATGAATATTATCGGCTGCCTTGACCGTCCTTCGTCAGGCGCTTATGTCCTGAACGGGACAAAGGTCGATGAGATGGGAGAGGAAGACCTCGCGAGGGTGAGGAACAGGAATATCGGGTTTGTTTTCCAGACCTTCAATCTCTTAAGCAGGGAGAGCGCACTGGAAAATGTCGAGCTGCCGCTCTTCTACGCGGGCATTAAGGATTCTGCGCCCCTTGCCAGGGCCGCGCTGGAAGAAGTCGGGCTTGGACACAGGCTCGGCCACAGGCCCAACGAGCTCTCAGGCGGCGAGAGGCAGAGGGTGGCGATAGCCAGGGCGATAGTGCTCGACCCTCCTATAATATTAGGCGACGAGCCGACCGGCAATCTCGATTCAAAGACAGGCGCCGAGATCATGGAGATTTTCAAGGGATTGAACCGGAAGGGCACGACCCTTGTGCTTATAACCCACGACGCGGACATCGCGGCCCATTCCGAGCGGGTAGTAAGCATCAGGGACGGGGTCATCAAGGTATAGAGGCAAGATGCTTTTTTGGCAGGTCATAAAAGTCGCATTCAGGGGGATTCTCGCTAATAAGCTCAGGACATCCCTCACCATGCTCGGCATAATAATCGGTGTCGGCGCGATCATAGCGATGCTGTCCCTGGGCGAAGGGGCTAAAAAACAGGTGTTGGAATCGATCTCAAGGTTTGGCACCAACCTCCTTAAAGTCCGTCCGGGCACCCCGCGCATGGGCCATATAAGGACAGGGGCCGTGGAGACGCTCACGATGGACGACGCCGGGGCGATAAGGGATAAGATATGGGGGATAAAGGCTGTAAGCCCTACCGTATCGAATATGTCACAGGTAAAATATACCAGCAAGAACGCTACAACCCTTATTACCGGCACAACGCCGCTTTTCGTTGAAATAAACAACTTCCCGGTTTCTCAGGGGAATTTCCTCGACGATAATGATGTGAAACTCATGAAGCGGGTCGCTGTCCTGGGCACGACCGTCAAAGAAAAGCTCTTCGGGAGCGGCCCTGCTATTGGTGAGGAAATAAAGATAGAGGGTCAATCATTCCTCATAATCGGGCTCATGTCCTCGAAAGGGCAGACCTCATGGTTTGACCCTGACGACCAGATATTCATACCTGTCACTACATCCCAGAGGCGGTTATTTAACCAGGACTTCGTAAACGATATAAATATCCAGGTCGAGAGCCTGGATGACATCCCGAGGGTAAAGGAAGGCATAGACAAGCTCCTGAGGGCGCGACACAGGATAAGCCCCGGCGTGGAATCCGACTTCAGCATCAGGGATTTTACGGAGATGATCGCGACGATGCAGAAGACCTCGCAGACGTTTACGATACTTCTGTCCGGCATAGCCGCCGTGTCGCTCCTGGTGGGCGGCATAGGCGTAATGAACATAATGCTTGTCTCAGTTACCGAAAGGACGCGCGAGATAGGGATACGCATGGCCGTGGGGGCGAGAAGAAAAGACATAATGAGACAATTTCTCATTGAGGCCCTTGTCATAACTGTATCAGGGGGCATAATAGGTATAGGCATAGGGGTGGGACTCGGGACATCTATCTCGTATTTTGGCGAATGGGAGACGATAATAACCCCGTTCTCAATCGGCCTCGGGTTCCTGTTCTCGGTGCTGGTGGGGCTCGTATTCGGCATCTATCCGGCCCGCAAGGCATCCCTGATGGACCCGATAGACGCGTTAAGGTACGAGTAGCAAGAAATCTGAAATGGGGGTTGAAAACCCTGGCGTTTCGAATAGAATAAAGTAAGCTGAAAATATCTTTCCCCGTTCGGGCGATTTTTATCCAGGCATATGAAAACCGCTTTCCTCTATTCAGAAAAATTCGGCTCCTTCTTCTACGGCCCGGAGCATCCGATGCGGCCGGTAAGGCTCAAGCTCACCTATGAATTGATGAAAGAGCTGAAGCTTGATGCGCTGCCGGATTCTGAAATAGTCATCGCCCGCCAGGCAACCGAATCTGAACTCCTCTTATTTCACTCGTTGGAATACATAAGGGTCTTGAAAGAGGCAAATACAGGGATAATCCCTGTAGCGGGCTCGGCCCACGGACTGGGGTTCGGTGACAACCCTGTATTTAACGGCGTTTACGAATGGTCTCTGTACTCTACCGGCGCCTCTGTCCAGGCGGCGGAGCTGGTCTTGAGCGGGAAGGCCAAAACAGCATTCAATATCGCTGGCGGGCTCCATCACGCGATGCCGAACAGGGCATCCGGATTCTGCTACATAAACGACGCGGCCGTAGCTATAAAATACCTTGTAAATCAAGGCAAACGGGTTGCTTATATCGATGTAGACGCGCACCACGGCGACGGTGTCGAGTACGCGTTCTACGATACGGATCAGGTGCTTACCGTCTCTTTACACGAGAGCGGGCAATGGCTCTTTCCCGGCACCGGCTTTGTGACAGATATTGGCGTCAACTCCGGCAGGGGATTTTCAGTCAATATGCCGATGCCGCCCTCGGCGTGCGATGAGCTTTACTTTAAGGCCTTCAATGAAATAGTCCCCCCCTTTATCGATGCCTTCAAGCCCGATATCCTTGTGACCCAGCTCGGGGTGGATTCGTTCGAGACAGACCCGATAACACATTTAAGCCTTACTACGAATAGTTTCGAGAAGATGGTGGAAAGGTTCCGTTCGCTTGGTATCCCGTGGGTCGCGCTTGGCGGGGGCGGGTATGACCTGAGTAATGTGGCGCGCGCGTGGACGCTCGCCTGGGCGATCATGAACGGGGTAGAGGCCCCGCATACCATACCGGATGATTTTCTCCAGCAGAACGGCGAGATCTTCAGGGGCAAATCCCTTAGAGACGCCCCGATGGCCCCTTTTCCACTCCGGGATGAAGAGATCAGGAACGTGGAGAAAGACATCGCCTTCCTTAAGAAAGAAGTCCTGCCGCTGGTCAGGGGAAGATAGGAATATTTTAACAGGCTGCTGTCATGCACAGCGAGCGGTTAGCGAGCGAATCACAATTGAGATTTCCTTACATGCAAGTTTTTCGCAGCTTGCTGCGGGAAACTTCAAAAGTTCATCTGCTTCGTTGTCATTGTCGCACGTCACTGCGGCGTACAGACAAAGTACGCCTCATTCCTCGCTTCTCGACGCCTCGCAGCGGACGCTTTTTGAGCAGCCTGAACAAATTTCCGGTTTTTCAGCCGATACCGGCCCGTTCTGAGAACGGGCCGAACTTTAAAAAAATCTCAGGGGTATTGCGAAGCCGAGCATAAAGGAGGCGAACGAACGGGCTTCAGTTCTATTGGAGGAGAGAGCCGACAGCGAGCGGAGCCAATACCCCTAAGCGCGCGGTAGCGCGCAAAAAGATCTTACCAGTCTGGAATGAATTTTCACCGGCCCGTTCGGAGAACGGGCCCTACTTCACCCTCCCCTCAATCCCCTCCCATCGAGGGAGGGGATTTTAAGTAGAGAAAGAGATCGCTTC
>JACRET010000104.1 GCA_016218105.1 Deltaproteobacteria bacterium | reverse complement strand
TTTGCGCATGGCGCTCCCGAAGGCCCCGGCCTTGCCCAGATCCACCTTAAGCGTTATATAGTCGATGTTGACGCCGAGGAAACTGCCGTCGCCGAGGTGGTCCGATATCAGCTCCGGCTGGAAATACAGGAGGGCCGTCAGGTCGGTAATGGAGTTTTTCTTGAGGAGCTCTATTATGTGCTCCATCATCGGCCTGTTGGCCATTGGGACCATCGGTTTGGGCAGGTGGTTTGTAAGGGGTCTTAACCTTGTGCCGAAGCCTCCGGCCATGATAATACTCTTCACGGCAGCCTCCTCGATCATTTTTTTCACAGGGCCGCCTCCGCAGATAAAATGACGGGAAAGTCCGCGGAGGTTTTTCGGCGGGAATGTCTTTGAAAAGAGTGATTTTATCAGCAAAAACCCCAACCGTCAACACCTCGTTTGTTCAACCGGAACGGTCTGAAACGCCATTTACGGGAGTTTTAGTGGACGGTCTTCGGTTTTGGCGGCTATAATGTAAATAAAGGGGTTTCCGGGCGGGTTAGAAATTAGTTTGACTTTGTTTTTCCAACTGTGGTATTAAACCTCGATGTTTTCGCCCGGCCCCTCTTGCTCTGAATCGTTCAAATACATAAGGACGGGGGTGGCCTTAAATGTCCGAGGAGAATAACGACCGGGGGTTCTTCAAAGGGATCGCCATGCTCGCTTCGATGGGCATAGCGATGGTCGTATCGACCTTCATAGGTCTTTTGATCGGGATATATCTCGACAAATTTTTCGGCACGAAGCCCTGGTTTACGATCATTTTCCTTTTCTTCGGCATAGCCGCGGGGTTCAGGAACATCTACCAGATGACCAAGAGATATGGAGGGTAAAGCGGACGGGCCAACTGTAGAACCATCCGTCGCTTTGAAGGTCGGGCTTTTAAACGCCGGTGTCGGGCTTCTGGGCTTGTGCGTTCTACTCCTCCTTAAAAGTTCTCTGGCGCCCGGGTTCATCACAGGGTTCGTCCTCGGCGGGGTAAACGCCCTGCTTCTTTTGAAGATAGCCAGAAAAGGTGTCCGGATGGCCCCGGACAAGGCCGGCAGGTTCGTCACCGTCAGCTACTTCGTGAGGTTCATTCTGACCGCGGTCATACTGTCGATCCTCGTATACAGAGGGTTTCTTACGCCGTGGCCGCTTCTGGCGGGGATCACGGCTTCGATATTCACCACCATAGGTGTTCTGATAGGCATAGCAAGAAAGGAGGCTTCACAGGATGCATGAACTTATAATCCCGACCTTCGGGCTCCATCCGCATACGGCGATAATGATATACATAATCGCCGGGCTCGCCGTCTTCGCCTTTATCATGTCAGGAAGGCTTAAGCTTGTCCCGGGCAAGACCCAGTCGGTCGTCGAGATCGTCGTTGACGCCTTCATGGGCCTTGTGGATGAGACGATGGGGCACAAGGGGAGGAAGTACTTCCCCTTCGTACTTACCTTCGCGGTCTTTATCTTCGTATCGAACGTCCTTGGGCTGATACCGGGGCTGCTGCCCCCGACGGCGAACCTCAACACAACGCTGGGGCTTGCGGTCATCGTCTTTTTAGCCACGCACATAATAGGCGTCAAGGAGCACGGCATCAAGTACTTCAAGCACTTCATGGGGCCGGTCTGGTGGCTTGCGCCCCTGATGATACCGATCGAGATAATCGGGCATCTCGCAAGGCCCGTCTCGCTCTCCCTGAGGCTTTTCGGCAACATGATGGGCCACGAGCAGATAGTCGGGGTGCTTCTTATCCTCATGCCGATAGCGTATCCGCTTCTTGCCCTGTCAACGGTGCTTGGGGTGCTCGTCGTATTCATACAGGCGTTCATATTCGCGCTCCTATCGATGATGTACATAGGCGGGGCTTTGGAAGAAGCGCACTAATGAACCTCCCCGGAGCTCGCTCCAGGGTATCTGAAAACAGCCAATGTCCTGTTTCAGAAGGTCTTTTGTATTTTTTGACAAAACACCAGGTCCATTGCGTAGCGAATAAAGGAAAGCAAGCGAGTAATCCCCTGTATTCGTTGCGAGCGGGCTTGACAGCGTTCGGAAATCGCCCCGAAGCGCGCGGTAGCGCGCAAAAAGACTTTTTGCAAGAACGCTAGCCAAGCTACGGGGATTTACCCTAAGAGAGAATAAAGCCGTGGTTCTCTCAGGCTACGAGCCACGCTCGTCCTGTTATGCTGAATTAAAAGGCCCGGTTTTTGATATCGTTTAAAAAAACTTATTACCGGAGATTCGCGCGGAGTTCCGTCGGGCCGGGGCTGAAAGGCCGGGTTCGCGCCGGGGAAGATGGCAACGCCCTGGCCTTGAGTGTTGCGGCCCAGACGACTGCCGATGACGGGTCTCCAATAAAAGGAGGAGAAAGAAATGAAGAAGAAGTTATTTGGTGGATTGATTGCTTCAGCCGTCCTCTTCGCGGGCTCATCAATGGCCTTCGCTGAAGAAGCGGCAAAGGCAGCCGGCAAGGGCGGACACGAAGGGATCGTGCTCGCGGCCCTCTTTATCGCGGCCGGGTTGGGCATGGGCCTCGGGGCGTTCGGCCCGGGCATCGGTCAGGGTAACGCCGTAAGGGGCGCCGTCGAGGGTATCGCGAGGAACCCCGGGGCTTCAGGCAAGATCCTTACCACGATGCTCGTCGGTCTCGCCATGATCGAATCGCTGGCCATCTACGCGCTCGTCATAGCGCTGATACTCCTTTTCGCCAACCCGTTCATGTAAGAAACGGGGACGAAGGGCCGAGTCATCAAGACGAAAAAAAGGGGGCGGAATATCCGTCCCTTTTTTTATTTCTCGATGAATTTCTCTCCCCGCGTAAGTTTTCAGAGCCTGCCCCGCTGCTCTCCCATTGACTTATGGCTAAAAACAAGGGTTTATCAGGTTCGCATCGGAATCAGTTCGACCCGGCGCCGGGAGAACTCTTGAGCGGGGTGAAAAACAGACCGGGCTCATTTTGAAAAGATATAGAAGGAACTCCCTTACTCTAGCGGTTAACCTCTTTGAAGCGGGATCGTAAAGTAAAAGGTCGAGCCCATCCGGGGCTGAGACTCCACCCAGATACGTCCGCCGTGATTGTTTACGACCTTCTTGCAGATAGCAAGCCCTATCCCGGTGCCGGAGTATTCGTCCTTGCCGTGCAGGCGCTCAAACATCACGAAGATGCGCTCCGAGTGTTCCGGGTCGATCCCTATCCCATTGTCTGAAAATGAAAAGAACCATTCATTGCCCTTCCGCTCCGCCGAGACATGAATGCGGGGCTGTATGCCGCCACGGCGGTATTTGATGGCGTTGCCTATAAGGTTATGGAACAGATGCTCCAATTGCGTTTCAACCGCAAAGACCGCCGGAAGCCGGTCACGGGTCACGACGGCGCCACTTTCATCGATTGAGGCCCGGAGATACGGGACGGTGCGGTCAAAGAGCCCGGCGCAGTCGACATGGGTAAAGTTATTTACCCGCCCCACCTTGGAGTATGTCAAAAGGTCGTTAATCATCCTCTGCATGCGTTTTGAACCGTCTACGGCAAAGGAGATGAACTCATCGGCGCTTGAGTCGAGCTTTCCCTTATAACGCCGCGCCAATAGCTGAAGATAGCCGGCTATTATGCGAAGCGGCTCCTGCAGGTCGTGGGAGGCCACGTATGCGAAGTGCCCGAGTTCGGCGTTGGAGCGCTCAAGCTCGGCTGCCTTTTTTACAACCTCCTCCTCGGCGCGTTTGCGCTCGGTCACCTCGTATTCGAGCTCCCCGGCATGCCGTTGCGCTTCAGCCTCGGCCCGCTTGCGTTCGGCCACCTCAAGGCCCAGCGCGAGATTGGCGGCCTCAGCGGCCGTCGCGCGTTTCTGAGCCGTTTGGGCGAGCCAGACCACCAGGGTGAGGAGTAACGAAGTGACAAGCCCGGTAAAAAGCACGACTTTGGGCAGAGGGGATTTAAGGCCGGCCAAAAGCTCCTTGTTCGGCCAGACCCTGACGCGCCAGTTCGCGCCGTAAAGGCTTACCCCCGTCTCCTGCGCCCACCTGCCCCCCTCAAAGGTGTTCTCGGAGCGCCTGTACAGCTCGTCATCCCCGTTGAAAACGGCTACCGAGTACCTGTCTCTTATCTCGGGATTCAGCACCAGGTCGAAAAATTCCTTCAAACCGAAGGTGCAGGTGATAAACCCCTGAAAATCCTTTCCGTGAAAGATCGGCACGGACGCCGTAACAGCCCTGGTCCCGTCACCCAGGGAAAAAGGCCTTGAAATAGTAACTTCGCGCCTGTCACGGGCGCCAACAAGCCCGTTGTATAAATCGCTTTCAAGGCCGAATTTACTGTCAAGGCCGTCCTCGGTCCCCTCCGGCAGAACCCATTGAGTGTGAAACGAAGGGTCTATCCATCTGATGGAATTGAGGCACGTGTAATGGTTGAGATAAAGGCCAGCGTCCGATTCCCACTCCGCCCTCGCGGGTTTGCCGTGGACCTCCCATCGATTTGCCATCCTGACAAGCGCCAGGACCCTCGATTCGGTCTGGTCCTGCACATGGTCTTTTACAACATTCGTTTTAAGCTGTACGGTCCGTTCGATATGCGAGTGTTCCTGGGCCACGGAGACTCTCCACAGCATCAGCGTCCCTGTCACCACACAGACACCCATGATGGCCGGGAGCCATTGTAGCGCGCCCATATCGTCAGCCATTTCCTCGCGCCAGGCGAATGCGATTATACCCGCGCCGAGCGCCGTGAACCCGGCTGATGCATGCGCGGCCATGGAAATAAACTCGCCCCAGGCGATGAAAGCCACGATACCGGTGAGATATCCGAATAAAGCCGTGATACCGAGAGAGCAGACTATTGAACCGAAGAGTCCCAGAACAATAGGGAACTGCCTCCCTGCGGGGCCGTACATGAAAAACAATGAAGCGCCTGTAAAAGCAAAACCGAGTGCGGTGCTCGGCGCCATCCTCCCGGGGTAGGAGGCTGAGACAGTGTCCTTCATCAAAAACTGGTCGATCCCCATATCTATGCCAAAAATGTACTCGGTCAGAGTAAGGAAGGCCGCGGCGGCCACTATCACGCCGCAGGTCCTGGAAAGATATTTACGGTTGAAATAAGCTGAAAGAAGTCCTGTGCCTGAGAGAAAAAATCCCAGGGCGGTGTTATAACGCATAGCTTCAAAAGAAGGTAATACCTTTAAAAACACGATATTGTGAGTATACCATCCCACTATGACGGTAAGACCGAGCATGGTGGAAAATACTCCTGAAGCAAATAGCAGATGATTCAACCAGGCTGGTGCATACTGTTTTTTAAAATATCTAAGCATCATCTGACTCCATTATCTGAGATTGCGGAATAATTAAAATTCTCCGCCATAAATGACGGAGAATTTTGATGGTACGGATAATCATTTTTATTTGCCACTCCTTTCTCCAACGCTAAAGCGACGGGATTGCAGAGTGGCACACCCATTCAAATGGATCTGTCTGTACTACATAAACTAATGCAGCCTGCCTGGTCGCAAAAGTATCCCTACATAGATAAATTGGGTATTTCTACGATTTATTCATTTCAGGTTTTTATGCGAATTTTTAACTTCGGCTGGTTTTTTAAAAGGACCCGCCTATAAAGGCAGGCAATCTGTAATATTTATCTGCTCAATTATAATAGATACCAGTATACGAAATCAAGATTAAATTGAAGAACCCGCCATAAATGACTGGATTCTTCACTGTAAGGTGATTGTCCTGTTTATAGCTCGTCTGGACCCGCTTATAGAGCGGCGGGATTGCGGCTGGCACCCGTTCAACTCATACGGGA
>JACRET010000102.1 GCA_016218105.1 Deltaproteobacteria bacterium | reverse complement strand
CCGGGGACAGGATTTGAACCTGCGACCTTCGGGTTATGAGCCCGACGAGCTACCGGACTGCTCCACCCCGCAGTAGGTATCCGTACAATATAACAGAGATAACAAAACCTTGTCAACTTATTATCCGTATTTTTTTGTTTCAGCGGAAAATAATGAAAGATCCCGCAGATCATTGCCCTCCGGGTTCCAATCCCGGCGCGTTCGGGGAACGGGCCCCACAGATACCAGTTCCAATCCTAAAAACGAAAGTCATTGCGAGCGAAGCGAAGCAATCTCTTCTAAAAATCAACCTCTCCCCTCCGCTCGCTCGACAGTAGAGAGGGAACTATAAAGCCGTCTTTTTTAAGCCCGGCCAAACGGATTTCAAGCATTGAAAGCTCTGCTCCATTCCTTGACAAACATCATTATTGACTTACACTCGACATAAGAGGCGCAAGTTCTTTCCCTCTTCGTTTTCCGGTTATATCGCAGTCGCAAACCATGCAAACCGCGCCTATTCATCCTTGTGAAATCATAAGATTTTCAAAGAGGCTCTCAGGGCCGCACTAATGCCCCGGAGGGGGAATGAAACGGTTTACAGGGATCGCGCTCGCTGCGTTCATGGCTGCCGGCATACAGGGATGCTACAATTTGCGCGGGTCTTCCGGAGGCGGCCAGACCGAGTTTCAGCGTCCGCGGATCGTCAACAGCGCCGACATAGCCCTTCACGAGGGATACAAGATCGAGGTTGTCGCTACCGGGCTTACCTTCCCGTCGGGGATCGCATTCGATGGCAAAGGGAGGGCCTTCGTAGTCGAGTCAGGGTATTCGTACGGCGAGATGTGGACGACGCCGAGGTTGCTCAGGCTTGAAGACGGTAGAGGCGTAGCCGTTATAACAGAGGGAGGGAAGAACGGCCCCTGGACAGGCGCGGCCTTCCATAACGGCAACTTTTATGTCGCGGAAGGCGGCGCGCTTGAGGGCGGAAGGATACTGCGCATCTCGCCCGAAGGGCATACCACAGTCCTTGTAGATAACCTGCCGTCAAGGGGAGACTATCATACGAACGGCCCTGTAATAGGCCCTGACGGCATGCTTTACTTCGGCCAGGGCGCGGCTACCAATTCCGCTGTAGTCGGCGAAGATAATTTCAAATCAGGATGGGCGCGGAGATTTCCCGGCCTCCACGACACGCCCTGCCAGGATATAACCCTCACAGGCGTCAATTACGAGTCAAAGGACTTTTCCAAACCCGATTCAAAAGAAACAGTATCTACAGGCGCGTACTCTCCATTTGGGACAAGCACAAAACCCGGACAGGCCGTTAAAGGGGGCGTGCCATGCAACGGGGCGGTAATGAGGCTCCCTATCGACGGCGGAAAACCCGAGCTCGTTGCCTGGGGGTTTAGAGATCCGTCCGGTCTGGCATTCTCACCGGAAGGCAGGCTTTATGTTGCCGACAACCGGTATGACGAGCGCGGGAGCCGACCTGTTTTCGGCGCGGCCGACCTCCTTTGGGAAGTGAAGCCCGGCTCCTGGTACGGCTGGCCTGACTTCAACGGGAACAGCCCCCTGAATGAACACGACCATTACAAGCCGCCGGGTAAAGAGAGGCCAAGCCTCCTTTTATCGAAAGAGCCTGCCGCGCCCCCGGAGCCAGCCGCGATATTCCCGGTGCATTCCTCGCCGGGCGGATTCGATTTTTCACGCAGCGAGGAATTTGGGTTCGAGGGAGAGGCGTTCGTGGCGGAGTTCGGGGACGGTGCGCCGGACACAGGGAAGGTGCTCGCCCCTGTCGGGTTCAAGGTCGTGCGCGTGAACATCAAGAGCGGAAATACAGAGGAATTTGCCGCGAATAAGGGAGAGATGAACGGCCCGGCCTCGTGGCTAAAAAAAGGCGGGCTCGAAAGGCCGGTTGCCGCGCGCTTTAATCCCGACGGCACGGCCCTCTATGTGGTCGATTTCGGGGTAATCCTCCATGACAGGGAAGGGCCTAAACCCGTTACCGGCACAGGGGCCGTCTGGCGTATCACTAAAAAAAACAGCGATAAGTAAGCTGGTCAGGCGAGGGGAATGCACCGGCTCCTTTTACTTTTTATACTCTGCCTCTCTCTTTTTATGGGTTCAGGGTGCGGTTCCGCAAGGAGAGGGGTTCCGATCTCCGGCCCCATGGATACCTCGGAGGCGCGCATTTCACGCGGGGAAAAAATCTTTAAGACACACTGCAGCCAGTGCCATCCCGGCGGAGAGGCGGGGGTAGGCCCGGCATTGAACAATAAGTGGCTCCCCGGATTTCTTCTGAAGATGCAGGTGAGGAAGGGGTACGGAGCGATGCCTTCGTTTCCGGCCGGGCATTTGAGCGACAGCGAACTCGATGACCTTGTCTCTTATATGAAGGCCTTGCGCCGCCACGGCTAAACAGCCGATCAAACTAATTCCCGGGGTCAAATGAATAAAACAGGCATTCTCTTTATAGGGTCGTCAGGCTACATTTCAGCCGCCGCGATGGCTGGCGCGTTCGCGCTCAGAAAAGGCCTCACGGCCAGGACAGGCATGGTGACAGACCTTCCGCAATTCTCAGGGCTAGGCCTGATAGAGCCGGAAGACTTCGTTTTCGGGGGGTGGGACATACGAAGCGCCACCCCGCTTGAGAGCGCCGAGAAGTTCTTCAGGAACGGGCACCTTCCCGGTTATGAGATACTCCCGAATATCGCCGAAGAGCTCAGAGGCGTGACACCTAACCTGTATGAAGGCGTCTCGACGAACTGCGGGGCCGCGATCGAAGGGCTCTCCGGCAACAGGCCGGAGACCTCGACCTTAAGGGAGCAGGTCGAGAGGCTGAGGTCCAATATCAGGGACTTCAAGGAGCGCAGTGCGCTCGATGAGGCGGTGGTCTTCAACCTGGCCTCGACCGAACCTCAGATCGCGGACTCCGAATGGCTCTCGACCCCGCATAAATTAGAAGAGTGCGTCAATGAGAACCGGGTGACGGCGGTAAGGGCGTCCACGTTATACGCTTACGCCGCGGTATTGGAAGGGTGTCCGTATATAAACTTCACCCCCTCAAACGGCGCTCTCGTACCCGCTATAATCAAGCTCGCCGAAGAGACCGGCGTGCCGGTAATGGGGAACGACGGCAAGACGGGAGAGACGCTCGTCAAGTCCGCCTTGATACCGATGTTCCTGCTCCGTAACCTTGAGGTCTTGAGCTGGGAAGGCTTTAACATCCTCGGGAACATGGACGGGCAGGTGCTGGACTCCCCCGAGAACAAGGAATCGAAGATAATCACTAAAGACCGGATACTCGGAAAGGTGCTCGGCTACAGCCCGCATTCCAGGGTGCACATCCATTATGTCCCCTCTTTAGACGACCAGAAGACCGCCTGGAATTTCATACACTTCAAGGGGTTTTTCGGCGCCAAGATGTCGATGCAGTTCGTCTGGCAGGGTTACGACTCGATACTGGCGGCCCCTCTAGTGCTCGACCTCGCGCGCCTGGCCGAATTCTCAAAGAGACGCCGGGAAGCCGGTGTGATGACCCATCTGGCCTCTTTTTTCAAGGCCCCGGCCGGAGTAAACGAGCACCGCCTTTATGAGCAGTACCAGATGCTCCTGGATTACCTGAATAACGCAAGGTCCGGCATGGTGGAGGGATGAAACTATCGTTCAGCACTAACGCGTTTACGAAGTACCCTGTAACGGAAGCTGTTGAGAAGATCGCCTCGATAGGCTATGAGGGCGTTGAGATCCTCGCTGACGTGCCTCACCTCTATATGAGCGGGGTATCGAATTCGGAAATCAACGCCCTGAAAGAGACTATAAACAGGTCGGGCATACGGGTCTCTAACATAAACGCGAATACTGTAAGGGGTTATAACGGCAACACCCGGGTATGGGACCCCCTCTTCGAGCCCTCGCTCGCCTCCGTGGACGCGGCGGCGAGGAAGTGGAGGATAAATTATTCGAGGAAGTGCATAAGCCTGGCTGAAAAGCTTGGATGTCCCAATGTAAGCCTTAACTCAGGCTACATAATGCCCGAGACGACCCCTGAGCAGGCGATGGAGCTTCTCAAGGGCTCCTTAAAAGAGCTGCTGCGATACGCTGAGGACAGGGACATCCGTATCGGACTTGAGTACGAACCAGGGCTTTTGATCGAATATTGCGCCGAGCTGGCCGGCCTTATCAAGGAGCTTGCCTCGCCGTATCTGGGGGCCAATCTCGACCTCGGCCACAGCTTCGTTGTCGGAGAAGACCCGGAGACCGTTCTTAAGGCCCTTGACGGCAAAATCTTTCACGTCCACCTGGAGGACATAAAAGATAAGAAGCACTTTCACCTTATCCCCGGTCTTGGGGACATGGATTTCGGGTCTCTGCTTGAACTGCACAAAAAATATTCCTACAAAGGGTTCGTCACCGTAGAACTCTATACATATTCCGACGAGCCTGAAAGGGCCGCCGGGCAGGCATTTGAGTATCTGAATGCTTTCGATGTCTGGGCGGTAGAGAAGACGCGGAGGTAAAAATAGACATGCGCATGATAGAGCCGCATATCCACAATGTATCAAGGACGACCGATGATTATTTCAATATGTCGGTTTCAGGCATTGTCGCTTGCGTGGAACCTTCGTTCTGGACCGGAGCCGACAAGAGGGCGGTGGCCTCTTTCGAAGACTATTGGGAGCAGATGATAACGCACGAGACCAGGAGGGCGAAGGAGTATGGCATAAGGCACTACGTTATGATAGGGCTCAGTCCTAAGGAGGCGCGAAGCCCCATAGCCCGCCACGTCATCGGCTCCATGGAGAGCTACCTGGAGAGGGAACGGGTGGTCGGGATAGGCGAGATAGGCCTTGACCTGATCACCAAAGAGGAAGAGGAGATATTCCGGGCACAGCTGCGGATGGCGAATGAGCGGGGTATGCCTGTTGTAATCCATTCGCCGCACCATAACAAAAAGAAGGGCATAGAGCGGATTATCTCCATCATCAGGGAAGAAGGCGTAAATAAAGAACGAGTCGTAATAGACCACAACACCGAGGAGACGATCGAGATGACCCTCGGGACAGGCTGCTGGGCGGGGATGACGGTGTATTATACGACTAAGCTCAGCGCGGAGCGGGCCGTCAATCTGCTTACAAGGTACGGCACGGAACGGATCCTCGTAAACGGCTCGGCGGACTGGGGTGAATCCGACCCGCTCGCAGTGCCGAAGGTCGCGATGCTTATGAGAAAGACCTGCCTTTTTACGGAGGCCGACATAGAGAAGATAGCATTCGGGAACCCTTACAAATTCCTGAAACAATCGCCGGGCTTCGACCTTGAGGCCTAAGGCGCGCGGAAGGGAACGGCTGCGGGGGGAGTTAGGGGCAGTCCTAGAGGCCCGCGCCTTCACAGTCATAGAGACCCGACAAAGGCATATGAGTAAACTCCCGGCCTTATTAAAGCTCATGCGGGTGCCCGTTGCATTTACGGCGATGGCCGATGTCATGGCGGGCTACCTTATCGCCGTGGCTCCTTCCTCCATAAACCTGAAAGATATGCTCCTCCTTATGGCGGCAAGCTCCGCGATATATTCAGGCGGAAGCGTACTTAACGACATCTGCGATATTAATCTGGGCAGGGCCAGGCGCCCGGAGCGCCCGCTACCCTCGGGGGATGTGTCTTTAAAGGGGGCGCTGTTTCTTATGCCCGCCCTCATCTCCGGCGGGTTTATCCTGGCATATAAGGCCGGGCCTTTAAGCGCGCTCACATCGATAGTCCTGATTTTCCTGGCAATCTCTTACGGGATGTTCACAAAGGAAAGGTCTGTCACAGGGCCTTCGAACATGGGCTTGTGCAGGTCGGTAAATCTCTTCCTCGGCATGAGCGCGGGATGGAAGCCTGTTAACGGCCACATGATCCTGCTGCTGATAACCTTCGCGCACGTATTTTCGATCACGATATTAAGAAGGTTTGAGAAAGGCGGGATCATAGAAAAAAAAGGTATGGCGGTCGCCGGGTGGGCGGGTGTCATCTCAGTTCTATTGCTGCTGAGAGAGTTCAAGCTTGTCGGAGGCGATGCGCTGATCTTCCTGACGCTCTATGGCCTCCTCACCGGGCTCAGCCTCTTTGACGCGCTCAACAGGGTAGAGCCCCGGGGGGCGGTAAAAGGCATTAAAACGATGGTGCTGGGCATACCTTTGATAGACGCGGCCTACACAGCCGGGACGCACGGCCTTTCTTACGGGCTAGCCGTGGCGCTTTTTACGATACCGGCATACCTCCTCTCCCGATTTTTTGCCGTAGCTTAAAGGGTCTTTTTCTGTGTAGGGCCCGCTCGAAGAACGGGCCGGGGGCATTGACGGTGATACCTGCCTGACTCGATTGGATCACATCTTCATGGGCGCCGCGACCCCGAGCAGCTTAAGCCCGTTCGCCACGACAGTGCTGATGACCTTGCAGAAAAGGAGCCTTGCCTGGGTGAGGAGCGGGTCTTCCGTAACCACCCTGTTCTTGTTGTAATACGGGTGAAAGAGCCCGGCCAGTTCCATAAGATAGAAGGTGATCCTATGCGGTTCCATGCTTAAGGCGCTCTTCTCGACCACTTTCTCGAATGAGCCGAGGTGCTTTATTATGTCTATCTCGTCTTTCTGATTTAATTTTTCCAGAAGGGCCGTATCGAAGCGCTCGGGGATCCTGAGATCCTTTTCCCTGGCGAAATCGATGATGGACATGATCCTGGCGTGACAGTACTGGACGTAGTAGACAGGGTTTTCAGGGGCCTGGCTCTTGGCCAATTCCAAGTCGAAATCCAGTTGAGCGTCACTTCTTCTCATAAGGAAGAAGAACCTGCACGCGTCCACCCCGACCTCGTCCATCACCTGCCTCAGCGTGACGAACTCGCCTTCCCTCTTCCCCATGGGAACAGGCGCGCCTGCGCGAAGTAGAGCCACCAGCTGTATGAAAATGACCTTCAGCGCGCTGTCATCGAGGCCCAGCGCCCTTATTAAAGCCCTTACCCTCGCCTCGTATCCGTGATGGTCCGCACCCCAGACATCGATTATGGTCGAGAACCCGCGCTCGATCTTTTCCCTGTGGTATGCTATGTCGGACGCGAAGTAGGTCATCGAGCCGTCTGCTTTTATAAGAACCCTGTCTTTGTCGTCGCCGAACTCTGTTGTCTTGAACCAGAGCGCGCCTTCCGATTCATAGATATAGCCGCGTTTTTTAAGCTCCTCTATAGTGGCGTTGACAAGGCCCTTTTCATGGAGGGCTTTTTCGCTGTACCATACGTCGAAATCGATGCGGAAGTCACGGAGGTCGCCCTCTATCTTCTTAAGGAGAACTTCTCCGGCGAACCTGGAAAATACGGGGACAGCATCGCCTTCAGGGGCGTCCTTGTATCTCTCGCCGCTTTTAAGCATGAAGTCGCGGGCGACATCCTTTATATATCCGCCCTTATACGAGTCCTCCGGAAATGTTATGGTCTTTCCGAGAAGCTCCAGATACCTCAAATATACAGACCTTCCAAGTATTTCCATCTGCCGGCCGACGTCGTTTATGTAATACTCCTTTACTACGTCGAAACCTGCCGCGGTTAAAATCTTTGAGAGCGAATCCCCTACGGCCGCGCCCCTGCCGTGGCCTATGTGGAGGGGGCCCGTGGGGTTAGCGCTTACGAACTCTACCTGAACCCTCTTCCCCTTGCCGGTTTCGCTGTTGCCGAAATCCGCGCCCTTCTTGATTATCTCTTCGAGTATCGACGTCCAGTAGGCCTTATCGAGGAAGATATTTATAAAACCGGGCCCGGCCACTTCGCATTTTACCACCTGCGGCTGACCGGATATCTTGTCCCGTAACAGGGAGGCCAACTCGCGCGGCGGCCTCTTCAGGAGGGGCGCCATGAGCATGGCGATGTTGGTCGTAAAATCCCCGAACTCATCTTTCTTCGACTTCTCTATTATCAAGTCCGGAAGCTGTTCTATTTTAAAGGCGCCTTCACTCAACACCTCTTCGAGGGCCGCCCTGATTATTTCCGTAACTCCATGCCTCATTCCTTTATCTCCAGCAGCTCTTTATATTCTTCAGGCCTTCTGTCCTTAAGGAAGACCCATTCGTTCCTCATCGCCGCCACTTCGCTGAGATCGATATCGGCCAGTATCACCCCAGCTGACGTGCCGGACGGCTTTGCCACGAACTCCCCGTCAGGGCCCGCGCAGAACGACCTTCCGTAGAACTCCTGTTTTTCTTCCCTGCCTGTCCGGTTGACCCGGAAGACATAGACCCCGTTCGCGTGGGCCGCCGCGCTTATGGCGCGCTCCCATTTTTTATGCGAATGATAAAAGGCCGAAGCGGTAGGGGCGAATATGACCTCCGCGCCCTTCAATGCCAGTATGCGGAAACCCTCAGGGAAGAATATGTCCCAGCATATCTGGACGCCAACGGTGCCGAACGGTGTCTTAAATACCGGAAAGCCGAGGTTCCCGGGTTTGAAGTACGCCCTTTCCTCCCAGAGCGGGAGCTGGGGCACATGGATCTTCCTGTATTTTCCTATAATCTCGCCTTCGGTCCCTATTATGAAGGCCGTATTGAAATGATCTCCGGAATCCTCTTCGAATATGGGCGCGACCACGACCGCCTTATTCCTGGCGGCGCTTTCCCTAACGAACGAAATCGTACGGCCGTCTTCTTTTTCGGCGAGCGAGAAGTGCTTCTGGTTTATGGAGTGCGCGAACCAGCGCGAGCTGAACAGCTGCGGGAGAGAGATCATGTTAGCGCCCTCCTGAACAGCCAGGTCGATAAGCATCCCGGCCCTCGTGAGGTTCTTCTCCCTGTCGGGCGTGGAGGCGAGCTGAACTCCGGCAATTCTTATTTTCTTATCCATAGGATATGGGCCAAGCCTTTCTAAGGGGGTTATAACCTTCTGATCTGTTCGGGCGGGTGTCTAAGGAGGTTAATTTTTTGCCTCGAACCTGTAGACCATCTCGTTTTTTCCGATCATGCCAAGCTCTTTCCTGGCGATATGGCCTATATAGCGTTTGTCGGATTTAAGGAGCTCTATCGACTGTTCGAGGTTCTTATTTTCCTGCTCAAGTGATCTGTTGTAGCTTAATATCCCATCTCGCTCTCGCCTGAGTCTATATACGTCGAGAAGCCCCTTGTCCCCGAATACGGCGAATGCCCCAATGAAGAGGGCCGCTGCTATGAACGCGAAGAGGAGTTTCTTCCTAAACCCTTCGAATACTTTCTTTTTCACGTGATAAGGATTATCAGAGTAAGCCCGAAAAGTCAAGGGCGCTGTGGCGGCAAAGCGGACGCATTTTCCCCTCAAGTTTACGAAAATCAGTCCGAAATTAAAATTAGATTAATTTAGATATAAAGTAATCTAATACGGTGTCAAAACAGTTGACAATAAAAGGCTTGTTGCTATTATAGATTTGAAAATTTTATCCGTTTACGCCCAAGAGGGATCATGCAGAAGATAAGCTGCAAAAGATGTGAAAACGCCTTCTACACCGCCGCGAGAGAACCTCAGCTGCCGTGCCCTTATTGCGGGTATGTCATGAAGGCGAGCGAGGCTGACCGGAGGCTCGGCATGCGCACCGTCGCCCAGAAGGTCTGCGACATACTCAAGGGCGAGGTGAGGGTCCCTGTAAAGACCGTTGATATCTCGGATACCGGGATGGGCATAAAGATGATGGGCTATCTGCCTTTCGACCAGAACGAAACCGTAAACATATTCATCAAGGAACTTGAGGTTGAAAAAAGGGCGCAGGTAGTCTGGACGAAGAAGTTTTATGGGATATCGAGGGCGGGCTTGAGGTTCGTTATCCCGGATATGCCCGAACAGGCGTACTGAAAATCCTTATGCCACATCGGTCTGGAACTCAGGGGATCAGGAGAAGAAGCTGACATAGACGTTCATCCTTAAGCTTGGAGCCCGGCATTTCCCAACCGGAACTTTAAAATCGAGAAAGGCCCGCCCTTAAAGGATCGGGCCTTTTTATTTGCCCTGGCGAAAATTCCTTTAAATTCTCCGTGTTTTTATGTATTATACGTCTGGCCTGCAGGGAAATTTATTTATTTCAGAGGACTCGCATGGATATGGCAAGAAACTCAGGCGTTTTAAGCTGCCAGCAGATAAAAAAATCTATAAACAAAAGGCACGTCTTCTCAAGGTCCGTACCGATAGATGATGAGCAGATACAGCCCGCGAGCCTGGATTTGCGCCTCGGGGACAAGGCCTACAGGCTTGTTTCCAGCTTTTTGCCCGAGAACCATGAGGTGATCGAAAAGCTCTATACCCCTGACGTCTACTCTGACCTCGTAATGTACGAGATCGACATATCGAAGGGCGGCATACTGGAAAAAGGCCACGTCTACCTTATCCCTTTGATGGAAGAGTTGAACCTCCCGACAGATGTCCACGGCAGGGCAAATCCGAAGTCCACCACGGGGAGGCTCGACATATTCGCGAGGGTCTTAACCGACCGTAACCCGCGTTTCGACGACATAGCCTGCGGGTATAAGGGAAAGCTCTTCCTTGAGGTGATGCCGAGGTCGTTTACGATAAATGTAAAGGAAGGCCTGTCGCTCGTGCAGCTGCGGCTTATAAGCGGCGAATGCGCGCTGGCTGATTCGAAGCTTAAATCCCTTCACAGGTCGTCAAGGCTTCTGTATAACGGAGATAAACACCTCAGCGCCGATGAGATAAAGGTATCCAAAGGCCTTTTCATGTCGGTAGACTTAAGCGGGGACAATTCATCCGGCGTCATCGGCTATAAATCCAAAAGAAACAGCCACGTCGTTGACCTTACGAAAAAGAACCATTATAATATCGCGGACTTCTGGGAGCCACTGCGTAAGAACAGCAGAGGCACCCTTATACTTGAGCCTGAGGACTTCTACATACTCTGCTCGAAGGAAAAGATAAGGGTCCCTCCCAGGTACGCGGCGGAGATGGTCGCGTATGAGGCGGGTTCCGGTGAGCTTCGGACGCACTATGCCGGTTTTTTTGACCCCGGCTTCGGCTTCGGACTCAAGGGGGAGGTCAAGGGCACAAAGGCGGTCCTGGAAGTAAGGGCGCATGACGTGCCGTTCATGATCGCGGACGGCCAGACCTTCTGTAAGCTTTATTTCGAAAAGATGCTTGAGATACCGGAGAAGATATACGGCCCGAAAATCGGCTCATCATACCAGTACCAGTCGATAACCCTAAGCAAGCAGTTTAAGAACCTCTGATCATAAGGCTTTTTCACTCAAAGAACAATTATTCAGGATGGCCAAATCCCAGAAAGCAAAAGACGAAGGGAAAGGTCTTAAACAGGAGATAGCAGGCATAATACTCCTGGCCGCCGCGCTCTATACGGCAGTAAGCCTTTTTTCGTACACAAGCGCCGCGAACTGGGGCGGAGTCGTGGGGGTGTATCTTTCACGCGCCCTCATCTATACCATCGGCTACACCTCATATGTCTTTCCGTTCATCCTCCTCGCGATATCTTTTGAATTCCTCTTGAGGCGCATCTTCGCCTTCAGGGTGGCCCTTCCCGTAAGTTTTGCGTTCTTTATACTCTCGTCCTCATCGCTCTTGAACCTGATCCTCCTGTCCGACAGCGCGGGCGGGGTTATCGGGTACCACTTGAGCAGGTTTTCCATGAACTATCTCGGGGGCACCGGCGCTATCATCATCTTAAGCGCGGTGCTCCTTATAACCGTATTGGCGGCCACGGGCATCTCGTTCATCCAGATAGGGATAAGGCTTTTCCCCCCGGCGGCCGCGCTACTGAAGGCCCTGGCGGCCAGGGCGAAGTCCAGGCAGCCGGATGAAGATGAAAGCGAAGAAGAGTATGAGGAAGAGGAGTTTATAAAGGAGAAGAAGGCGGAGGAGAAGAAACCCCTTGCCCCAAAGAAAGAGAAGACATCGGGGCCGGCTATTATCACGCCCAAGTCGAGCAAGAAAGCCTCTGAAGAGGAAGAAAAGGAACGGCTTGAATTCACGAGCCCCAAGGGCAACTTCAACCTCCCGTCGTTGTCGCTCCTCGACCCTGTCCCTGAAAAGACCGATTCGATAGACAATAAGTCGCTCCTTGAGAACTCGACGATACTTGAAAAGAAGCTCTTGGACTTTGGCGTCGAGGGAAGGGTGCTGGAGGTGAGGCCGGGGCCGGTCGTCACGATGTATGAGTTCGAGCCCGCGCCCGGCATCAAAGTCGGCCGTATCACGAATCTGGCCGATGACCTTGCGCTTGCCATGAAGGCGATGTCCATAAGGATAATCGCCCCGATACCCGGAAAATCAGTCGTCGGCATCGAGGTGCCGAACCAGTCCAAGGAGATGATACGGCTAAGAGAGATGCTGGAGGGGCCGGGGTTCTCAAAGAGCCGCTCGCGCCTAAGCCTCGCCCTGGGCAAAGACATCTCAGGCAACCCCTATATCGCCGACCTCGCAAAGATGCCGCACCTTCTCGTGGCGGGCGCCACCGGCACCGGCAAAAGCGTTTCCGTAAACGCGATGATACTCTCGATCCTCTTCAAGGCCACCCCAGAGGATGTCAGGTTCCTGATGGTAGACCCGAAGATGCTAGAGCTTTCCGCCTACGAGGGGATACCGCACCTTATGGCACCCGTCATAACAGACCCGAAGCGGGCCGCCGGGGCTCTTAGGTCCATAGTTTCAGAGATGGGCAGGCGTTACAAGCTTATGGCCGAGAAGGGCTCGAAGAATATCGAAAAATACAACCAGCAGCTTGATGATAATAATGATATCGAGTCAAAGAGGCTCCCGTACATAGTAGTCATAATAGATGAGCTTGCCGATTTGATGATGACGGCGGGGAAGGATGTCGAGGAGTGCCTCGTGAGGCTCTCGCAGATGGCCAGGGCCGCGGGGATACACCTTATGGTGGCGACGCAGAGGCCGTCCGTAGACGTCGTTACGGGGCTGATAAAGACCAACTTCCCGGCGAGGATCGCCTTCCAGCTCCCTTCAAAGATCGACTCAAGAACGATACTTGACGTGGGAGGGGCGGAGACGCTCCTCGGTCAAGGCGACATGCTCTTCATTCCGCCAGGGACTTCGAGGCTTCAGAGGATACACGGGGTTTACGTCTCAGAGGCCGAGATAAAAAAGGTGACGGATTTCTGGAAAAAACAGGGTAGCCCCCAGTATGATAATGTTATAATAGATGAAGCCGAGTCGGTTGAAAACGACGAGGACGCGGATCTGGGCGAAGAGTTCCTGAAGAGATACGACGAGGCGGTAGAGCTTGCCTCGACACTTGAGATGCTATCGACCTCTTACATACAGAGACGGTTCAGGATAGGCTACAATACGGCCGCGAGGATCATCGAGCGGATGGAAAAAGAGGGGATCGTCGGCCCTGCGCAGGGGAGCCGCCCCAGGGAAGTCTTGATGAAAAAGCACTAACAGGCTGCTGTCATGCATAGCGAGCGGTTAGCGTGCGATTCACTTTTGAGATTTCCTTAAGTGCAAGTTTTTCGCAGCTTGCTGCGGGAAACTTCAAAAGTCCATCTGCTTCGTTGTCATTGTCGCTCGTCACTGCGGCGTGGCAGACTTACTTTACGTATAGCTCCCGAGAGGGCGGAGGGTGATACCCAGTAGCTTGCACCGGGTGGTTCATTAATGAAGAAGATCAGACATGGATACCTCGCGGCGGCCTTTTTAGTTGTGGCCGTGATCCTGCTCTCGGATGCCGAGGCCGGAGACATTGGCGGGATCGTCTCAAGACTTCAGGAGAAGTACGGCAATATATCCTCCATCGAGGCCGATTTCACCCAGGAGGCGTATTCAAGGGCTACAAAGAAAGCCCAAACGTCAGAGGGCAAGGTATATTTCAAAAAGCCCGGCAAGATGAGATGGCAGTACCTGAAACCCGTCAATGACGAGATAGTAAGCAACGGCAAGACCATCTGGATATACCAGCCTGACCTGGGACAGGTGCTGGAGAGGCCGTTTGAGGGAACCGCGTCGAACCTCGCGACAGATTTCCTCTCGGGGGTCGGGAACCTTAAAAAGAATTTTGATATTACGCTCCAGTCAGAGACCGGGGCCGCGTACCGCCTGAGCCTTGTCCCTAAAGAGCCTCAGCAGAATATAAGGAAAGTCAGCATCGAGGCCGACAAAAGCACCTTTATAATAAAAAAGACCGTAGTGGAAGACAACTTCGGCAACGAGACCAGGGTTGGTCTCAAAAATATTAAAATAGACGCCCCCTTGAAGGATTCTCTTTTCGAATTTGTCCCTCCTAAAGGGGCGGCTGTCATAAAACCATAAAAATTTTATAAATTTAAAACGGAGGTCAGTCCATGCCGTCATTCGACATCGTTTCAAAGACAGATACCCAGGAGGTCGATAATGCCGTAAACCAGGCGATCAAGGAGATGCAGCAGCGTTACGACTTCAAAGGCTCGAAGAGCGAGATCAAGTGGGAGAAAAAAGAAGAGATAACGATTATCGGGGACGATGACAACAAGCTTAAAAGTGTCGTCGATATACTGGAGACAAAGCTCGTTAAGCGCGGGGTTTCGTTGAAATCGCTTGAATTCGGGAAGGTCGAGGACGCGTCAGGCGGGCTTAAGAGGCAGGTCATAAAGATAAAGCAGGGCATACCGACGGAAAAGGCGAAAGAGATAACGAAGATAATCAAGGAACTCAAGGTGAAGGTGCAGGCGCAGATTCAGGATGAGCAGATAAGGGTCACGGGGAAAAAAATAGACGACCTTCAGGAGGTCATCCAGGAGCTTAAGGCCAAAGAACTGGATATAAGCCTCCAGTACGTGAACATGAGGTCGTAGCCGGGCTTCCTCAGCCGGATTCACCGCACGGTTTGCGGGGTACCTCTAAGCCATTGAATGACAAGGCCTTTTTGTAAGACACGGCAAGCCGCCGGGTAATAAACCTGATAAAGAGCTAAGATCAAATG
>JACRET010000101.1 GCA_016218105.1 Deltaproteobacteria bacterium | reverse complement strand
CAACAACATAGCAATGCCGCAGCCTTCGGTTGTATTTATCAATACGATCGTTTCAGGCGGCGGGTCTCTTGCTAATGTCAGACATGACTACTACCAGAACAGGGCCACTACGACACTGGGCGGAACCACTGCCATAGGGATTAACTCCAATGCCGAAACAAGTAATTTTAACTTGGGCAGATGGGGCGAACCTGTGCAGATAGGCAGGGGGGATGCGTATATCTGGAAACATACTTCAATAAATAAATTATATGTGAAATATGGGTCTAAGCCTACCGCGGAGGGCGACGGTGTCATTCTGGGAGAAGACGCTTATATAAAAGGCACGATGGCCTTTCCCGGCATCACGGTAAATGCCGGCAGTTACGCCAAGGCCGATATAAACGTATCCGGGATGGGTATGGATTTATCAAGATTTATTCAGCTCGCTCCCGATGTGGAACTTGGCATAGACGCTGGGACTGGCTATCTGAATTGGAGTTACCATTACTTCAATAATGGCGGGACACCGACCTTAAGGATTGTCTTTCAGAACCCCACGGCGACCGGCGTAACGCTGGCCGCCGGTACTTGGAAGTACAGGGTCATGCTCAATTAGTCAAACTCGTCTTCAATTTACAAAGATATAACTTACGGTGGGGGACGCTTGTAAATCCAACTCACAGGGGGAACTACGGTATCCGCAGACCTGCGGGGCAGCATTAATATGGGAAACCTTTGGAGCGGCAAGCGGGAGTGGTCTCCCGATCCAATCACTAATCGGGTGGAAAATGGCGATTTTATTAACTTCAAAATACATCTCTGAGCTTGGAAAAAACGTAAATACCCCGAATGTGATACTTGAGTTCGAGCTTGACGGGGGGGCAAGGAAATTCGGAAAACACACCGGAGGGTTCAACGACGTCGTGCCGGTAGTAAAATCGGTTTCTTCGTTTCAGAACAAGATCGATATGAAAAAGGGATACTCCACGCGAGGAGAGATAACTATAGTGCTCTCGGGAAGGGAAAACTTCAAGACCCTTGTCAAAGACAACTATCTTAAGAACCGGAGAGTTGTTCGCAAGGACGGGTTTTTGGCGCCGGGCTTTTCCTACTCGGATTATGCCTCGACATACACGGGGCTTATATCCGAATGGTCGAGAAAAGGTGACGAGCTGACGATTACAGTATCCGACGATCTCATTGACGCGACGGTCAGTATCCCGGAAGAGGATTCGTCGAATACGCAGTATATAGATTATACCTCAATGAATCCGGCCGATATCATGAAAGATATCCTTTTGACACAGCTTGAGGTCGGCAGCGCTTACGTGGATTCAGCGAAATTCGAAAGCGAGCGGGATATATGGTTTAACGGCTGGAAGTTCTCCAGGGTCATTACGGAGCCTGAGGCGGCGAACGAGTACTTAAACGAACTTCAGACAGAGTCCAATTCTTTCATTATCCATGATGGGGAGAAGATATCGTTCAAGGTGTTCGCGCCTCCTGTCCCTGGCGAGGGGATAGAGGAGTGGGATGAGGACAAAAGCCTTCTTGAGGATTCGTTCAGAATAAAAAGCGGGTACAAGGATAATTTTTATAACCGGGTGATAGTCTACTTTGACTATGACGAGTCAGGGAGTGACGGGACGGATAATTTCGACTCGGCGATCATCGCGATAGACGCCGCCTCACAGGACGCGAGTGAGTGGAATGAGGCGTCTACCAAGACTATAAAATCAAAATGGATCAGGTCGTATAAGCACAGCCAGCCGGTAAATATAACCGGGACGGTGGTGTACCATGCCTCAAAGGCGAACGGGGCCGGCACAGGGACTCTTACGTTCAACAAGGCTGATAATACCTTGCAGTGGACTGCGCCTGGTGGATCTCCCGGCACTGCGGTCGAACTAACGGAAGACGGCAGGATAGATATATACGACAGCGACGAGTCCAGGTTCATAAGAGCGCTGGTTTCCACGGCATCGCTTCCGTCCGTGGATAAGACCGACCTGATCACTATATCATCCCTGGGCGGACAGAGGCACGCCACGGCATTGGCAAGCAAGCTACTTAACCTTTACCGCGACCCTTCGGCGACTGTTTCATTTGAGGTTGATATAAATAATGTCGCGTTTAATTCGAGGTTTATAAAGCCGACGGATTTTAAGGATATAACTACGGATGAGGCCTCTGAGTTGGGCTTATCGTCATGGATTAAGGAGCGGGTCATGGTAACTTCGGTGCGGCCCGATTTTTCGGAGCACAGGGTATCAGTCGAGGCGATCAAGACTAAGATTTACAGGAGATACGGCTTCATAGCGCATTCAGGATACCAGGATTATGCATATGCCACAAAGAGCCAGAGAGAGAGGGCATATATAGGCAATGCCGGCAATAATGTCAATAACGGGGCAGAGGACGGATACTACACCTGGTAAAGGAGGTTGGAATGGCATTTTCAGCAAATTGGACTGATATAGCTGATTCGCAGATAGACGCGGACAGCCCGCTGGACACCGCCCTGATGGGCAGCCTGAGGGATAATGAGATAAATCTCAAGGAGTGGATGGGAAAGGATTATACGCCTGAGCCGAACCACAGCCATGATGGTGTTAACAGCAGGAGCGTGGGCGGCGGACAGCTGCTTCTTATGGACAAGGACGTATCCACGAACTCAACAAGTTTCGTAACTGTGGACAGCGCGATGATATACATACCCGAGGACCTTTTGACCCTGACTTATTACGGCAGGACGAAGGTTGAAACAACCGGGCGGGCGGATATGAGGCTCGCGGCAGGGACCACTAACGGCACGACGGTTCAGGGCGTGGAGGGAGGCGCTGATTACGCATGGAACGGGCCTGGCACCATAGATGTATCTTCCTTGAGCGGCTGGCAGGAGTTCAACATACAGATGCTGCATACTACAGGATTGAACGCCTTTATACAGAAGGTCACCGGCAGGATGACCTAGCAGGCTGCTGAAAAACTCAAAATAACATTGAAGCTCCCCGCGGAATACGCGGGGAATCTTCGATATGTAAGGAAACAATTTCTATTCGCTCGCTTGACCCCGCAGCAAGCTGCGGAAAACTTGCATGTAAGGAAATCTCAATTGTGATTCGCTCGCTAACCGCTCGCTGTGCATGACAGCAGCCTGCCAGGTTGAGGAGGAGGGGGAGTGGAAGAGAGATTGATAAGGGTTGAGGAAGGGCTTAAGACAGTCGCCGAAGACCTCAATGATATAAAATCCGCGCTTAAGGATATCGCCAGCTCGCTGAAGACCCTTGCCGTCCTGGAAGAGAAGCATAACGCTGTTTCCGAGGCTATGAGGAGGGCGTTTAAGTCTATCAAGAAAAATACGGAGCGCATAGACTCGATAGAAAAGGCCTTGCCGGAGCTGTTGATATCATCCAGTTGGGTATTCAAGGCGGTCATATATGTAATGGCACTGCTGGGTGTGGGCGCAATCGGGACGCTCCTGAAAAGCATAATCAAATTCTAAGGGGTAAGATATGGAGCTAAGCCGGAATTTCTCAGTCGATGAACTTATTCAAACAAGCACGGGTCTGCAAAATATCCCCTTGAGGCCTGAAACGGAAAAGCTTTTATTCCTGGCTAATTTCATACTCCAGCCGATAAGGGATAGGTGGGGCAAGATAAAGATAACAAGCGCCTTCAGGTGCAAGGATGTAAACGCAAAGGTAGGCGGGGCAAAAGACAGTCAGCATGTGTCCGGTGAGGCCGCTGATATAATCCCGATAGACGCGGATATGGACAAGGTTTTCGAATGGATTGTCATGGAGAGCGGGATAAACTTCGGGCAGGCGATAAGGGAGTCGAAGACCGGGACGGAGTGGATACATATTTCTCTGCCGAGGCTCGAAAAACCGAACCGACAGGCCCTTGAATACGACGGCAGGGGGTACAAGGCTTATGTGTGACGCATGGAGGTAGCTTGAGCCAGTTAAAACCCTTGACAGTGAAGAGAGGATGCGCCTTAAGCACATCTGCCGCGACGGGCTTCAGGCGATAATGGCTGCGGCTGAAGAACGCGGATGCAAAGAGGTGGTTTCAGAGGAACTGCGGAGGATAGGCTTATGACACCGGTAATCGGAGACATCATCACAAATACCGTAGGGAAGGTCGTCGGGAAGCTCGCTGACAAGTATCTGCCGTCTACGATGGGTGAGAAAGAAAAGGCGGATTTCAAGCTTGAGGCGCAGAAGCTTGCTATCGAGGAATACAAATGCGCAACCGCCGATGTCCAGGGAGCAAGGGAATTAGCCGGAAAAGAAAGCGACGGTGCGCCAGGCTGGACAAAGGTGCTGACGGTAACACACAGGCCCGTCTGGTCGTTTTTGATCCTGGGTATCTTTGCCTGGACTGTTTTAGCGCCCTATGTCGGGTTCCCGCTTATACCTTTAACCGAGATACATAAGGATATAATGCAGACCGTCATCATATTCTATTTCGGCGGCAGGTCGCTAGAAAAGGCCGCAGGGATAGTGTGGGGGAAGTGAGTTTAAAAGGTAGTGCATTAATTGGCCTGAACGATATTTACATTTATAGCCTGTCTCCACGGTGAAGGCCCTTCCGGGCCCTTCACCGTCTTTTCCTCTCCACAAAAATCCCCTGTGGATTCCTCCGGTAGATTCATTAGCCCCAAGGCTGTATCATCCAACCTTCTCTAGCACCGCACCTGTAAGAAGATCAATTTGAGCCCCTTACATCACTAGCCCCGGTTGACAGGCTATCATTTATAATCTAGAATTAAAGATTCCCACCGTCTTGCCGCAAGGAATCTTCGATATGTAGGGAAACAATTTCTATTCGCTCGCTTGACCCCGCAGCAAGCTGCGAGGAATGCGCTCGCTATGCATATTCAATTGGAGCAGTTTTTACTTTATGGGAAAGACGCTGATTATAATAGGGGTTGTCATTGTAATAATAGGAGTGGCCTTCACTTTCGCCCCAAAGATCCCATATCTCGGAAAACTCCCGGGAGATATCTATTATAAAAAAGATAATTTCGTGTTTTATTTCCCACTCGCCACATCTGTCATTGTAAGCATCATCCTTTCCCTTCTCTTGTACTTCCTTACGAGGAGATAGATGTTGTAAAAAAGAGACTATAAACCGAAGTGTGGTATTTTTAATACACTTCTTACAGAAGCATGATTTTCTAATATGTTGAAATAACTGGTTTTTAATTTATGGCATATTTATTGCTATATAACCCTGGCATGAAGATGCAGAATACTTTACGTAATAAAATAGAATTCTCCGGCATAGGGCTTCATACAGGGCATGAGATAAATGTAAAGATCCTCCCCGCGAAGGAGGATACCGGCATTGTCTTTATAAGGAAAGATGTCCCGTCATCACCCTTCATCAAGGCCGCCGCAGAGAATGTCGTTGCCACAAACTACGCGACTACGATAGGCAAAAGAGGCGTTGCGGTTTCTACGATAGAGCACCTTATGGCGGCATTTTACGGCCTTGGGGTAGATAACGCCGTCGTAGAGATCGACGGCCCCGAAGTGCCTATAATGGACGGGTCGGCCTCGCATTTTATAGATATGATAGAGACTTCAGGCTTAAAGCAGCTTGAGAGTCTCAAAAAGTATCTGGTGATCAAAGAGCCTATAAAGGTCGCTGACCGTGATAAATACGTCATTATCTCCCCATCAGAGGATAATGAGTTTATTGTGGATTATTCGATAGACTTCGCCCATCCTTTCCTTACGAAGCAGTCCTTCTCAGGGCTTTTCTCGGGGGACGTGTTCAGGGACGGGGTCGGCAGGGCGAGGACATTCGGATTTCTTCGCGACCTTGAGATGTTAAGGAAGAACGGGTTGGCAAAGGGCGGCTCCCTCGATAACGCTATCGTAATAAGCGATACCGAGATACTCAATGAAGAGGGCCTGCGTTACCCTGACGAGTTCGTAAGGCACAAGGTCTTGGACCTTATGGGAGATATATCCCTTGTAGGCGCGCCTGTGATAGGGCAGATTAAGGCGCACAGGTCAGGGCACGAGCTCAATCACAGGCTTGTCCAGGAAATACTCAAATGGCCTGACAGGTGGGAGCTTGTCGATTATACTCCCAAGGATACCGTTGAAATACCGAGACATAGACTTATCGAGAAGATGGCCTCAATATAAGCCTTTCAATTCATTATAAATTATTAAGCCCCTTACGGGGCTTTTTTATTTTCCGATCCGATCGCCCTGCCTGAAAGGGGTTTCCTTAAACAGTTAATTGCAAAAATAGTTGATTTATGTTAAGATTTTACATTATGGGAGCCCTCTTCAGAGCCTTATCAAGGTTCAATATTTTTCAGAGGGCTTAAATATATGCATAGCTCGCTGCGGGGTCAAGCGAGCGAATAGAAATTGTTTCCTTACATATCGAAGATTCCCCGCGGGGAGCTTCAATTTATTAACCTCAAAAAGGCGGGATAAAACATAATTGGAAAAAAAAGAGGGCGTAAAGAAGCAGCTTAACCTTCAGGACAACAGCCTTGCCGTCAGGCTTTTCGGAGAGGGCGGGGAGAATATACGGAGGTTTGAGAAAAAACTTGGCGTTGAGCTCAACACGAGGGGCGCTCTTGTAACCATAAGCGGAGACCCGGAGAAGGTAGAGCTTGCCGAAAGGCTGTTGCTTGAGCTTTACAACCTGCTTGAGAAGGGATATCCACTTTACCCGCAGGACCTTGAATACGCCATCCGCATGATAATGGCCGACAAGGGCGTAAATATAGCGGACGTATTCATGGATACCGTCTATATCTCTTTCAGAAAAAAGATAATCGCCCCCAAGTCCATATCACAAAAAAGATATATAGACGCGATAAGGAAGTTCGATATCGTCTTCGGCATAGGCCCGGCGGGGACGGGAAAGACCTATCTTGCCATGGCGATGGCTGTCGCCGCGCTTACGAGCAAAGAGGTGGACAGGATCATATTGACAAGGCCCGCGGTTGAAGCCGGCGAGAAGCTCGGTTTCCTTCCCGGTGATCTGGCGGCCAAGGTGGACCCTTACCTGAGGCCTCTTTATGACGCGCTCCATGACATGATGGATTACGAGAAGGCTCAGAGGCTTCTTGAAAGAGGGGCCATAGAAGTCGCGCCGCTTGCCTTCATGAGGGGCAGGACGCTCAATGACTCGTTCGTAATCCTTGACGAGGCGCAGAACACCACGATGGAGCAGATGAAGATGTTCCTTACGCGGCTGGGCTTCGGCTCAAAGGCCGTGGTGACGGGCGATATAACGCAGATCGACCTGCCCCTGGCCAAGCCTTCCGGGCTTGTAGAGGTGCAGAAGATACTCGGCGACGTGGATGGGATAGAGTTCGTCAACTTCTCGGAGGCCGATGTCGTAAGGCATCCTCTCGTGCAGAAGGTAGTCAAGGCGTTCGAGAAGATGGAGAATAAAAGAAAGAGCGCTATTCTGGAGGAGGCATGAGCCTCGCCTCATGGTTTTCCTTTACGGCCGCGGATGACAATCGCGCCGAATCGCTTTTCAAGAAGCTGCTTGTTTTATTTCTTGTAAGCCTGGTTACCACCATACTGTATTTCCCTTCATTGACGTTCGTCGGATATTCCTATGAGACAGGCGATGTGGCCTTAAGCGACGTTAAATCCCCGGTAGCAATAGAATCGGATGGGATATCGGTCAAAAAAGGCGAGATGATCGTAAGGGACGGCCAGGTAATTACCGAAGGCGATCTTAAAAAGGTAAGCCTCATAAGCTCGGCTATCAGGGATAAGAGCAGGTTTTTGCCTGCGGCCGGGTTCTTCGCGTTCACGGCTGTCTTGATAGCTATGAGCTATCTGTTCGCCTCCAGGAATATCAGGAAGTTCTCCACGGCCACGAAAGACCTTTTGCTCATGGGGGTGATATTCATCGGCGTGGCGATACTGCTTAGGGCCTCCGATGCTTTCTCCCTCGCGGTTAAGTCCGCGCTCCCGGGGCCGATGTATATCTACAAATACCTGGTCCCCGTGGCGGTCGGGCCCATGCTCGTAAGGCTGCTCCTTAACTCCGAGATCGCACTTGTCTTTGCCGCTGTGACATCCATAATGGCCGGCCTCTTTATGGGCGGAGAGCTCGACTATGCCGCTTATTCCCTGATAGGCGGGGTCGTCGCCGCGATGGGGGTACGCCATTGCACCCACCGTTCGATAGTGATAAGGGCTGGGCTGATACTCGGCGCCGTGAACGCCGGAGTCCTCTTGAGCATGGCGGCCTTAAAGGGCGCCGCCTTCCAGCCGGATACGCTCTATATCATCGGAACAGGTTTCTTTAACGGCATTATAACTTCGATCATCGCCGTAGGCACGGCGCCGGTGCTGGAGTCGGCGTTCCAGTATACGACCAATATCAAATTACTGGAGCTCTCCAGGATGGACCATCCGCTGCTTAAAGAGCTTGCCATTAGGGCGCCTGGCACATACCACCACTCGCTTGTAATAGGCACCCTTGCTGAGGCCGCGGCCGCTTCGATAAATGCCAACCCGCTCCTCGCGCGCGTTGCCTCCTATTATCACGATGCCGGCAAACTTAAAATGCCGCTCTATTTTATTGAAAACATTTCAGACGAGAACCGGCATGACAAGCTCGCGCCTTCGATGAGCGCGCTTGTGCTGGTAAGCCATATTAAGGAAGGCGTGGAGCTTGCCGAGGAGAACAGGCTCGGTCAGGAGATAATAGATATCATAAGGGAGCACCACGGGACATCGCTCATCTCCTATTTTTATCAGAAGGCAAAGTCAATGGAGGGCGGGGGCGAGGTAGACGAGAAATCATACAGGTATCCAGGCCCAAAGCCGCAGACAAAAGAGGCGGGGATAGTGATGCTTGCCGATGCCATTGAAGCGGCGAGCAAGACCATACCCGATCCGACGCCAGATAAGATACAGTGGCTGACGCAGAAGATCGTGAACAAGATATTTACTGACGGGCAGCTCGACGAATGCGAGCTTACCCTTAAAGACCTCCATGCCATAACCAGGAGCTTCAACAGGGTATTTGCCGGCATCTATCATCAAAGGATAGATTATCCCGAGCCTGCCTATATTGTGAAGGAGGGTGGAAGTGAAGGTGCTGGTAGAAGACAGGTCTCCGTCAAGGAAGCGGAAGATAAAAAAGATGGCAGAGACGGCCTTAAAAGGCTTGGGATATAAGGACTGCGAGCTGTCCGTGGTCGTTACGGACAACGCCGCCATAAAAGAACTCAACAGGAAGCACCGCGGGATGAACAAGCCGACGGATGTCCTGAGTTTTCCGATGGGCGACGATTATCTCCTCGGCGATATCGTCATATCTGAGGAAAAGGTCTCGTCACAGGCAAAGGAGTTCGGTGTCACGGAAGACGAAGAGCTTGGAAGGCTGCTTGTTCACGGCATCCTCCATCTGATAGGATACGACCACGTCCCAGGCGGCAGACAGGCAAAGGAGATGAAGGCGAAAGAGGAGGAGATGTTGGGGGTGCTGAGGGAGAAGATTTAAAATAGTAGACACTTCCAGTGATTTCATTGCAGCAAGGATGCTACAGGTACTTTAAAGTAGCTATAAAAGTTGGGAAAGACATCGGTACTCCCATTCCAAATACCGCACCCCAAAATAGTCTCTCAAATCATAAAGGCCGTTGGTGAACAAGAGTAAATTTCCGGCAGACCGCTCTTTGCAATTACAAGAAAAAAATGTAGAATAATAGATATTTAAAAATGGAAGAGCAAAAACGCGTCACAAAACCCAAAAACTGGTTCGAGTCGTTAAACTATGCCATTGAGGGCGTAATTTATGCCTTCAAGACACAGAGGCATATAAGGTATCATTATGTCATCGCCGCGGCCGCGCTCTTCTTAAGCCTTTTTCTCGAACTGCCTGTAATCGAGTTCGTGATGTTTACATTCTCCATTGTTATCCTCCTCTTCGCGGAGATGATGAATACCGCCATAGAGGAAGCGGTCAATCTTATCGAGGACAAGCACCATATACTGGCCAAGAACGCCAAGGACGTCTCCGCCGGGGCGGTGCTCATCTCTTCGATAGGCGTCGGGATAATGGTGTACATGCTGTTTTCCAAGTACCTTTATGAGCCGATGGGCCTGGCTCTAAGGGAGGCAAGGGTGTTTTCAGGGCATATAGCCGTAATAGCGCTCTTACTCGTTCTGATAGCCGTAGTGACCTTCAAGGCTACTATCGGGAAAGGGAGTCCCCTTCACGGAGGCATGCCGAGCGGGCATTCGGCCGTTGCTTTTTCGCTATTTACTTCGATAAGTCTTTTAACCCTTGAGCCTCTTGTAGTAATACTCTCTTTTATACTCGCTGTGATGGTAAGCCACTCAAGGCTCATCGGAGGCATACATACGAAGCTTGAGGTGATCCTCGGCGGACTTCTCGGGTGCGGGCTGACCCTCCTTGTATTCCGGATATTTTTCATGACGATCAGATGATAAAACGGATTTTCTTCGCGATAATCTCCGGGGGAATACTCGTCCTCGCCTTTCCGCCGTTTGATCTGGGCTGGATAGCGTGGGCCGGATATGTGCCTCTTATGTACGCCCTTGAAAGCGAAGGCGCGAAGGCGAGGGAAGGCTTCGTCCTCGGCCTTGTATTCGGGTTTGTCTTTTTCCTCGGGACGATGTACTGGGTCGTCCATTCGATGTATTACTACGGCGGCGTCCCTATCTGGATAAGCATAGTAGTGATGCTCACGCTGGTACTCTATTTAAGCGTCTTTCCGGCGGTCTTCGGCCTTGTCTACAAGCTCACGAACTTCAGTAAACTTCTTAAGATCATAGCCGTTCCCCTCATATGGGTCGCCCTTGAGTACCTGAGGGGCCATCTCTTTACGGGGCTTCCCTGGGTGCTTACCGGGTACTCCCAGGCGCATTACCTCCCCGTGATCCAGATAGCGGATACGACAGGGGTTTGGGGCGTGTCCTTTATTGTGCTGGCCGTGAATACGGCTGTCCTGGAGAACGCGGTCTTCCTTCTGAAGAGGAAGGGCAGGCTACCGCTTGGAGAATCCCTCGTGGCATTGGCGCTCCTTGTCTCGGTTACATCGTATGGGGTAATGAGGATAAGGCAGACCGACAGCGAACTGCCTTACTGGAACGGGATAAGAGCGGCTGTTACGCAGGGTTCGATAGACCAGTCGATCAAATGGGATGTCAAATATCAGGATGCCACGCTAAACATATATAAAGACCTCAGCCTGAAGGCTGGCAGGTTGGGGGCCAGGCTCATAATATGGCCTGAGGCCGCGATACCTTTTTACTTCGAGCCGGATAAGATAAAAAAAGGCATGGTGGGAGACGCCGCGAAGGAGACCGGCAGTTTCATATTGACCGGAAGCCCGTCTTATAATTATAATCTCACGGCGAACAGGATAGATTATTTTAACAGCGCCTTTCTGCTATCCCCCGCTGGCGAGCCTGTGGGAAAGTACGATAAGATACACCTCGTGCCGTTTGGCGAGTACGTGCCCTTGAAAAGGTTCCTGCCGTTTATAAAAAAACTTACCGTCGGAGTAGGGGACTTCTCCGAAGGGCCGGGGCCGAACCCGATCAGGTTCGAGGGCGGGGGTATCGGGACGCTCGTCTGCTTTGAGTCGATATTCCCGGAGATAGCGGCTGGTTTCGTGAGAAACGGCGCGACGGTGCTGGTAAATCTCACAAACGACGCATGGTTTGGAACCACTTCGGCCCCGTATCAGCATTTTGAGATGTCGATATTGCGGGCCGTTGAGAATAAGATATTCGTGCTCCGGTCGGCTAATACCGGCATCAGCGGGATCATAGACCCTGTTGGCAGGGTCAGGCAGAAGACCGAATTATTCAAGCAGGACCTGATCGTGGATAATATCGGGCTTAAAAAGGGCGGGCTTACGTTTTATTCCGCCTGGGGCGATATTTTCGCTTACGGGTGTCTGGGGCTTTCGGCGCTCTTTATCTTTACGAATTTAAGGCGGAGGAAATAATGTTCGAGGAAATAAAAGAATCTTTGGGTTCCGTGAAGGGAAAATTCAACGACCTTCGGAGTTTTCTTTGACCAGGATTCAAAGCTTAAGGAATTAAAAGAGATAGAGGAGAAGGCTTCCAGGCCGGAGCTCTGGGCCGACCAGGAAGAGGCGCAAAAGCTTCTTAAGAGGAAGTCGGTAATAACCTCGTCCCTCGAAGGTATCAATAAGATAGAGGGTCTGATAGAGGAAGCGGAGATATTCCTCGAGCTTGCCGAGGACGCGCACGACGCGGATTCGGCTAAAGAGGCCGAGGATAAATTAAACGAGGCCAAAGAGGCGATACGGAGCGCGGAAGTCCAGCGGATGCTCTCCGGAGACAACGACCGCCTGAACGCCATAGTGTCGATACACCCCGGGGCCGGAGGAACGGAGGCCCAGGATTGGGCGGCGATGTTGCTGAGGATGTACCTTAGGTGGGCGGAGAACAAAAAATATGTCGCTGAAATAGCCGACTACCTGCCAGGCGAAGAGGCCGGACTTAAGAGCGTCACCTTTACCGTGGGCGGCGAGTTCGCTTACGGATACCTCAAGGCTGAAATGGGGGTGCACAGGCTTGTAAGGATATCCCCGTATGACGCCAATAAAAGGAGGCATACCTCCTTCGCTTCTGTCTTTGTGTATCCTGAAATAGACGACGACATAGAGGTGGACATAAACGAAGCCGATCTTAAGATAGACACCTTCCGATCGTCCAGCGCGGGCGGACAGCACGTTAACAAGACAGAATCGGCGATACGCATTACCCATATGCCGACTGGTATTGTCGTCGGATGCCAGAACGAGAGGAGCCAGCACAAGAATAAGGCGATGGCCATGAAGTTTTTGCGCGCCAGGCTCTATGAGCTTAAATTAAAAGAGCAGGAAGAAAAGATGCAGGTCTATCATAACGAGAAACGCGATATCTCATGGGGAAGCCAGATACGGTCTTATGTTCTGCAACCCTACAGGCTCGTTAAGGACCACAGGACGGGCATCGAGTCAGGCAATGTCGACGCCGTTCTCGACGGGGGGCTCGACCAGTTCATAGAGGGTTATCTTTTGTCAAGCAGGCAGAAGGCAAAGATTTAGCCGCAGCACGATTAAGTTGTGCTATAATTATAAGGTTTCGGATTGGAATGGATTTTTTTGCCCTTGCCAACGGTGATTTCTTAAAAATTCCAAGGATTTTTACGCCGACCACTCCTTAAAAAAAACCTTGACAAACTGAGAGTAGTGTTTTATATATTTAAATTCAGTTTCTACCGTCAGTAAGAGGGGAAGTCTGTCATTTTTTTATTTTTTGAAATTCAGCAGGTTTTTCGCTGGCGTAGCTCAATCGGTAGAGCAGCTGATTTGTAATCAGCAGGTTGCGGGTTCGAGTCCCATCGCCAGCTCCAGTTGTCTTTCGGGCGCCTTTTGCCGCACGCACAGGCAGGCTTTTCAGTCTTTTCCTTGCCGCATGCTGCTTTCGCTCTGTCCGCCGGCGTAGGACCTAATAATATAAAATCCCCTCTATTTTCGGTGATTTTAGCGGCCTGAAAAGGGTTTTATAAGAATTTTTTATAAGTACGGAGAGGTTCCCGAGCGGCCAAAGGGGGCAGACTGTAAATCTGCTGGCTCAGCCTTCGGAGGTTCGAATCCTCCCCT
>JACRET010000100.1 GCA_016218105.1 Deltaproteobacteria bacterium | reverse complement strand
ATTCTAACGAAAACTCTTGACTTGAATTCATTAGAAATATTAATATAATTCTCTTGAAATTCCCAGGTAGCTCAGCCGGCAGAGCGGGTGGCTGTTAACCACCATGTCGGGGGTTCGAATCCCTCCCTGGGAGCCAGACTATAACAAAAGGGTCAGCAAAAGCTGGCCCTTTTTTTTATTCTATTTCAAGGTGGGTTCGAACCCTCTGCCGAAGGCAGACCGGGTTCGTCAGGCCGCACGCCGTAGCCGAAGGCGAGGCGGGCAATGAAAAAGACAATTCCTTGCCTGGTCCGCCAAAGGCGGACTATCCCTCCCTGGGAGCCAATAAAATCAAGGGGTTACGGCATTGCCGTAACCCCTTTTTCATTGTACTGTGCTATATTTGTGTTTTTCTTTTCTGGCTTGCCGCAGTCCATCAAGCTCCGGGATATTTCATCAGCGACTCTCTTAGAATCTTCAGCAGGTCGGCTATCTCATACGGTTTCTGGAGAAAGCGATAGCCCTTCTCGCGAATCATTGGCCATTGGGATTCAGCGTCCATGTAGCCGCTGGTAAATAGCACATTAACGCGCTCCCGGCTGGAGAGGTCTTCCACTAACTGTATTCCGCTCTTGCCCTTCAATACCACATCCGTAAACAGGAGGTCAAACCTTCCTCCTTCTTTTTCGAACAGCTCGACGGCTTCTTCCGCGTCCTCGGCCTCGAACACCTGGTATCCGTTTGCCTGAAGGACAAGGGCAACGCCCTTCCTGAGCCATTTTTCGTCCTCGACCACGAGGACGCGCTCACCGTTCCCGGCATACGGCTTTTCATTTTCTTTTCTGACGGGCGCACCCTCGCTCTTGCCTTCGCAGGCGGGGAAATATATCCTGAATTCAGTGCCCTCTCCAGTGCAACTCGAAAATTCCACCCTTCCGTTGCAGTCCTTAATGATGTTGTTTATGACTGTGAGCCCAAGCCCGATCCCCCTGCCTGCCTCCTTTGTCGTGAAAAACGGTTCAAAGAGATTTGCTTTCACATGCTCGCTCATGCCGGTCCCGCTGTCCTTGAACCTGACGCATACAAAACGCCTCTGTCCAGGCCCTTCAGGAAGGGTGACATTTTCGGTATTAATGGCAACCCTGCCGCCCTCTATCATTGCGTCTTTCGCGTTCATAGCGAGGTTCAGGACGACCTGCGCGATATTGCCCCTGTCAGCCAGCACCTGCCAGAGGCCGCCGCCGCGGCTCTCGCTTACGGTTATATTCTCACCGAGAATGCGGCCCAGCATCCTGCCCGTATCATTCAGTACCTCATTGATGTCAAGCACGACAGGCTCTTCGGGATTAACGCGGCTGAAGATGAGGAGTTGGCGGGTCAGAATCTTAGCGCGGTCTGATGCCGCGCTTATCTGCTCAAGGCAATCGGACAGAGAAGCCTCTCCGCCCGATGCCGCCAGGGCGGCGTAGGAGTTTATTATGGTCATGATGTTGTTGAAGTCATGGGCTATGCCGCTGGCGAGCCTTCCTATCGTCTCCATCTTCTGAGACTGCATCAGGCTGGCCTGGATCCTCTCTTTCTCGTGTTCGCTTCTCTTCCTTTCCGTCAGGTCCATGACGGCCGTCCTGAAAGTCAGCTGACCGCCGTGGGTAACGGCTGGCATGCTCAAGAGCTGAACAGGGACGGCGGCGCCTTTGACCCGAATGGATAACTCCGTCGTGACCTTGAGTTCGCCGCTCACGCACCTGCGCAGGTGTGACAGGAAGTTCCTTCTGTCCATGCTGTCAACGAACCTTACGAAAGGCTTGCCTATGGACCTCTCGCTGTCAGAGCCCATGAGCGCGGCCGCCGCGAGGTTCGCCTCGGTTATTATCCCTTTTGAGTCGAAGACTATATACCCGAGCGGGGCGAAATCGAAAAGCTCGGCGTACCTGTCCCTGGCCTCTTCGAGCTGGCGCTGCGCTTCGATGAGGTCGAGGTTCTGCATCTCAAGTTCGAGCTGGTGGAGCCTTAAGTCCTCGGACGCGTCCACCCAGTCCCGGCTCAGCATGGAGGCCTTGAGGGCCTCTATCCTCTTCACGAGATCTTCCTTATCAGGCCTGTTGCCCGGCTTGAAATCCTCGTCCATCAACAGACCTCTCCTATCTCTATCAGTATAAGCCTGCGCGTTTTTCCCTTGATGAGGCTTCCGCTCAAGAGCATCCTCTTTCTGCCGACCCGCGCGAAATCATGCTCGACCGCGAAATCATAAAAAGACTCTTCTTTCGCAATGACGCCGTTTACGCGCTCCCTGAGTTCCGGTATATCCCACTGGCGGTTCCCGAGCGAGAAAAAAGAGTTGCCCACGGTCTCTTTCTGCTCGACCCTGAAAGTCTCATAGAATTTCCCGCTCGCCGAGATGACTTCCATATTTTCATCCAGCACCGCTATGGGTCTTCTCAGCGCGGACACGATGCCTTCGAAATAGACCCGGTCCTCCTCTTCCTTCTGCATGACGCGCCTGCTCTCGTCTATGTCTATGAATATCAGCACTGCCCCGTCGACCCGTTTGTCACTGGTCAGGTACGGGTGTATTCTCATGGACCACCACCGCCCGCCGCCGTCCTGGACCTCTTTCATCTTGATGGTGACGGTGTCTATGACATCGGCGACAAGCTCGTCCAGGTCTTTTATATCTATGCTCGGCATTATGTCGCTCAAAGGCCTGCCCACATCCGTGGGTATGAGCTTCATGATTTTCTGAGCCGGAGGGGTGAACCGCCTTATTTTCAAGTCCCGTTCGAGTATCACGACCGGCATGTTCACGCTGGATACGAGGTTATTCAGGTCGTCGTTTAATCTCGAAAGTTCGGAATTTCTGTTCTCGAGCTCGTCGTTTACCGTGACGAGTTCCTCGTTTGTGGACTGAAGCTCCTCCTTTGCCGTCTCAAGCTCTTCGTTTGTGGACTGGAGTTCCTCGTTAGAGGCCTGTATCTCCTCGTTCGCGACCCTCAAGTCCTCGTTCATGGACTCCTGGACCTCGATTATCGACTGCAGGTGCTCCTTTGTCGCCGCAAGCTCCTGCCTCAGCTCGGCTATCTCCCTGTCCTTCGCGGTCTCTGTCTTCTTCAGACTGCCGGGCTTTGCTTTCTCGTCAGGCTCAACCCTGAGCGCGCTTTTTTCTTTTTCAGCTTCTTCGAATATTACTATGTAATTCCTTGTGTTTGTGTACGGGTCTTTTATGGGGATTACTTCAAGGTCCACTTTCTTGAGGCCGGTTGCGGTTTTCACTTCAATGCCTTCTTTTTTCTGCGGCGCTCCGTCTTTAGCGGCGGCTGACAGCGACTTTCTGAGGTCGAAAAGAAGCCCTTCGCGGACCATCCTGAATAGATTGAGGCTCGCCTCCCCGGCGGCGTGCTCGATGAACTCGCCGGTCTTTCCGGAGAACTTCACTACCTCCATATCGGAGTTTATCACTAACGAGGGAGGGGCATACTTCGACATGACTATGCGGTCGGCCTCTTTAATGACATCGAAAGCCGGCATGGCCTTCTTGGCTGTCGTATCTGGCACTGCCTGTACCTCCACCCTGTGGGAAAGCGCGATCGGCAGCGCCACGCGCGCGTGAACCGACTTCTTGCAGTATATTTTCTCGTTCTTGTCAACAGTGCTGAACAGGTCAGCGAACTGTCCTATGGTCTCGGAAGTACCGAGCATGAGGAACCCAACGGGGTTGAGTGCGTAATGCAACAAGGGCAGGACCTTTTTCTGGAGCTGAGGGCCGAGGTATATGAGCAGGTTCCTGCAGCTTATAAGGTCTATTTTAGAAAAAGGAGGGTCTTTCAAGAGGTTATGCCTGGCAAAAGCGCAAGCTTCCCTTATCACTTTGCCTATCTGGTAGTCGCCGTCGCTCCTCACGAAAAATCTCCGCAGGCGCTCAGGGCTTACATCGGCGGCTATATTCGGCTGGTACTTGCCCAGGCGCGCCTTATCAAGCGCTTTTTCGTCAATGTCGGTCGCGAAGATCTGCACGGCCGTGCCTCCGGCCTTCTCCCCTAAAAACTCGAAAAAAGTCATGGCTATGGAATACGCTTCCTCGCCGGTAGAGCAGGCAGGGACCCATATCCTCACGGGCGTTTCCGGTGGCCGGTCCTTCATTATCTCCGGAAAGACCTTCTTTTTAAGGACTTCGAACGAATCAGGGTCCCTGAAAAAACTCGTCACATTTATAAGGAGGTCCTGAAAAAGCGCCTCGACCTCGGCCGGGTTGGACTGGGCGAACTGTAAGTAGTCCTCGGTCCTTTCTATCCTGTGCAGGACCATCCGTCTTTTTATGCGCCGCTTTATGGTCGAGGGCTTGTAATAGGTAAAATCCACGCCGGTTGCGTTCCTGAGTATATAGAAGACCTTTGCCATGCCGTCCTGGCTTATTATATCCTCAAGCAACGCGGGCCTGCCCTCAAGCACATACGGGTGGCTTGCAATCCGTGCAAGCTCCCGCGCTATTTCTCCTGGCACCTTCACGAAATCCACGGAGCCTGAGTTTATCGCGCTCCGCGGCATTCCGTCGAATTTGGCTGTTTCAGGCTTCTCGGCAAAAGTTAGTCCTCCCTCGCCTTTTATCGCAAGGAGTCCGGCAGTCCCGTCGGAGCCGGTCCCGGAGAGCACGACGCCTATTGATTTTCCGCCGGAGTCCCGCGCCAGCGAACGGAAAAAATAATCGACAGGCATATGCCTTTTTTCGTCTTTCACCGGAAAAAGGGCAAGTTTTCCGTGGAAAATGCTCATGTCATAGCCCGGCGGGATAATATAAATATGGTCTGGCTCAACCGCCATGGCGTCCTGGGCCGTAAGCACGGAAATTTCCGTGGCCCTTGATATTATCTCAGGGAGCATGCTCAGCTTATCGGGGGCAAGGTGCTGGACGAAAACATACGCCATGCCTGTCTTGGGCGGCAGTTCCTTGAGAAACAGGGTAAGGGCCTCGACCCCTCCGGCTGACGCGCCTATTCCAACGACAGGAAACACGCCCTCGTCGCCCTCTTTTTCCCCTTGGACAGGCTCAGGAACGCCCTTTTCAGGGCTCTGGCCTTTTAACGGCTGCTTTCGGGCTCTTTTTTTCATTTCAGGGCTCATTTTAAAACCAAAGGACGATTTTTTGAGATTATTTTGATTTTACAATAAGTGAAAACATTTTAATATATTTTTTCACACAGGAAATGCGGCTAAGCTCAGAGCGTCTTTTCCCTCTGATACAACGGAAGGTACACATGGAACGCCGCCCCCCTTCCCTCCTCCGACTCTGCCATTATGAGGCCGTCATGGTTCCTGACTACGGAAAAGGCGATAGCAAGGCCCAGGCCCATTCTGAGGGCCTTTGTCGTGAAGAAAGGATCAAATATTTTTTTGAGGTTATCCTTCGGTATGCCCGGCCCGGTGTCCTTTATCGTTGTCTTTACATACTTGCCCGCCTTGAGAGGAAGCCCGTTCCTGATTCCTATATCAACCAGATCAGCCGTGACTTCAATGCTCCCGCCTTCCGGCATGGCTTCCCTGGCGTTCAAAAGGATGTTGTAAAAGGCCTGACGCATCTGCTCCCCGTCCACATCGACAAAACAGCAATCGCCTGCTGGAAAGCGCGCAACAGGCTTTATGTTCGAGTCTTTCAGGGCCAGCTCTATCGACTCTTTGAGTATGTCGTCTATATAGGCCAGCTCTCTGGACGGCTTAACGCCCGCCACATAAGTCCTGAGCTGATTGGAGAGTACTTTCGCGGCGTCTAAGATATTTTCCGCCTCAGCGAGCCTTTCTTTCGCGGCCCTGACGGGCGTGTCTTCCATCGCGAGTTCGATGTTCCCTTTTATGGAAGCAAGTAGGTTCGAGAACTCGTGGGCGATTCCGGCCGCGAGCGCTCCCAGGGATTCGAGCTTCCGGATATTAAGAATTTCTTCCTCTAACTTCTTGCGTATCGTTATGTCGCGGAAAACGATTACATCGCCTGTTTTCCTGCCTGCCCTGTCCATTAAGGGGGCGATCTTGCCGGTAACAAGCTTTTGTGACCCGCCCCGGTCTATAAGTACCAGTTCGCCGGAAAAATCCGCTCTCCAGGCATTTTCAAAAGCAGGAAGGGGCTCAAGCTTTTTTAAGGTACCCGGTTCCGCCACATTAAAGACAACGCCTATCATCTTCCCGGCCGCGTCCATCCGTTCCCAACCTGTAAGTTCCTCAGCCTCTTTGTTAATAAAAAAGACCGTCCCGTCATTCTTTATTGTTATGACACCTTCCCCGATACTCCTCAAAGTGACGGCGAGCCTTTCCTTTTCCTCAGCCAGCGCATCTTCTATCTCTTTTCTATCGGTTATATCGAGATTTATTCCGGCCCAACGGATGATCCGGCCTTTATCATCCCTTATAGGTATGCCCCTTAAGAGTATGTCATAAAGCCTGTTGTCTGCGCCCGGAATTTTGTATTCCAGGTCGCAGAACCTGCCGCCTCTTATGCACTCCTGCCACTGCCTCCTGACTTTTTCGGAAGTAGCTACTGGCAGGCACTCGGTCCATCCCATGCCACTGCATTCATCGAGCCCCCTGCCCAGCATATCGAGAAAGGACTTGCTGAGGTACTCCATGCGGCCGTCCGCGCTGGCGGTCCATACCCCGAACGGAATGGCCTCTCCTATGGCCCTGTATGTCGCCTCGGACTCCTCGATCTTTCTGCGCGCTTTTTCAGATTCGGCCCTCGTGGCCCTCTCGCCCGCAAGCGCGACTGAAAGGGCTTCAGCCTTTTTCCGCTCAGATATGTCGGTAAGCGCGGCCCTTACGACCTTCTCCCCGGTGCCTGTATCGACGGCCGGCACGCAGACAATCTGGACATGGAGCATGGCCCCATCCTTCATCAGGCCCACCTCGGCGATCTCCTTTTCGCCTTTTATCCTGCACTCTTTCAGGATATGCATGAAAGGGGTAATATCCTTACTGTCCAGGTACCTGAAAAAAGGGCGGCCAAGCAGATTAGAACGCTCTTTGCCGAGCATTGACGCCCCGGTAAGGTTTATCTCCGTTATCACGCCCTTTTCGTCGAGGATAACATAACCGACCGGGGCGAAATCATAAAGCTCGGCGTACCTGTCCCTGGCCTCTTCGATCTGCGCCCTGGCCTCCTTAAGGTCCCTATTCTGCATCTCCAGCTCTACCTGGTGGACCTGGAGCTCATGGAAAAGGCGCTTTGCCTCGCCCTCGGCCTCCATATTCCTGAGCCTGACCTGAAGGTCTTCGAGAAGCCTTATAAGCTCCTCTTTTTTCATTTTTTGATATTCGGGCATTTCATTGCTCCACCACTTAAGTATATATTAATATAATCACTTTTATTATAAACGCCATCCATTTTGTATGGCAGAGTAGTGACGGCGTCGCACAAGAACTATCACAAAACCAGGATTGGCTTACCGTTAATATCAGGCTTATCCTCGCGGCCGTGGTGTTGGTCGCAACCCAATCCCTTCAAAATGGCCCTGATTCTTCAGGAGATTCATTACCTGGGTTACTCTGGCTCGGGAAGCATATCTGCCCTCTTCTAGCCTTTTCTTCCACTCCAGGGCGAGCGTTAGCGGATCACCATAGGCGAGCCTTCTTCGTGACTTAACATCCTGATTATTAAGGTGTTTATCTGTTACAGGCTGTTTTATGTGGGGTAAGAAAAGCTGAAGTGATGGGTAAAAAAGTTTTGTGGAACGCCCCTCCCTGGGAGCCAGAATATAACAAAAGGGTCAGCAAAAGCTGGCCCTTTTGTTATTCTATTTCAAGCAGGGTTCGAACCCCCGAAGGGGGGTCGGCAATTTTGCAGGAGAGCAAAATTGGAAGAATGAGAGGTCTAATGACCAAGCTCAGCCGGGGAAGGTCGCGTAGCGGCCTGACATCGGATGGAGCGTCTCGTCAGGTAATGTTGCTCTTCGATTGGTTGTCACGCTACTACTAATGAGGCACCTCATATCGGAGTTCTGCGAACGCCACTCCATAGGTCATTGCCGATATCAGTTTTAGTGGCGGTGTCACGATCGTTCGCGGCAGGAGAGGCGATCCGCTGCCCAGGGTTACCGACGTCACTTGGACAATCAATTCGTCGAGTAATCTGTGATCGTAAAACTGGCCGGCCAACTCTCCGCCACCAACGATCCAGACGTTCTT
>JACRET010000099.1 GCA_016218105.1 Deltaproteobacteria bacterium | reverse complement strand
ATGTCTCCAGTGCGTCTGATATATGTCTTTGTAATATATTCTCTCACTTTGAGATGGTTTTGTCAGGTTTTCTACTGTCATATCAAGGAATTACCTGCTCAGGGGCCAAATTTGGCCCTTTTCGGAAGAAGCTCTTAAGGAAATGGACCAAATTTAGCCCTTTTTCAGGATTCCCCATATCATATAAAAGAGGACTCCTGCCCCGAGGATTCTTGGCTTTTACACTCGTAGTGGCCAAAGGGGTAAAAATATAACCGGCTGATTTCAGGTCTGATTTCCATTTTCGCCACTTAAATCAGCAGGTTAGAGCTTTTCCATAAATTCCGTAGTGTTCGTCGAGTTTCACCGCACGATATAATCGGCACAACTTTGTGCGCGTCCGGGTACAACCTCAGGCTATGCATCCAGCCCTCTCAAAAAAGTACGTGAACAGTCATTGAAGCTTTTTGAGGCCTAGGCGAAGAGAACTCGATCACGGATCTTTCGAGCATCGGTATAGTACTCGGCCCACCAAGCCTTCTCCCCCGGTTTTCGCGGTGGCTTGGTTAGTTGCAGCTTCTTCTTCGCCTTCTTCGATTCCTGCTGAGCTACCCTGAAATGGTAGTGGTCGAATAGGCGCAATGCCTCAATGGTGTAGGAAACCGCAATACGACGGTCACGGATGAGAAGCAGATTCTCTCCATTCTTAGTGTCTGCGGGATCGGAGAAATTGTAGGAGCCAAGGTAGACCCGGGCGGTCGGCTTATCGAAATCTACAACGAGAAACTTATGGTGCATGCGATTGCCGCCGCCTCCCGTCGGTTCCGACTTGAACGGTTCCGGAACTGTTTTCTTGGTGAGTGCTGAGGGAAAGACCGGAGACACATTGCCGTTCGGCTTCTGTAGATCGATACCACTGACCTTGCGGTCGGAAACGCCATAGACGAAAATCCTCTTGTCCTTCGAAACTTTCTTAATTGCATTTTGCATGACCCCAGGGGTCTGATAGAGAAATGCCAGCGAATAGAACAAACACGATGTGGTCTTCTTGCCAATATCGTCGGATATCGATTGCAGCAGTGCGTTCGACTTGGAGTGCGGCGAAAAGGCGACTTTCGCGTTGATGCCGTCAAGGCCGAGGTCCGACCATTTCGCCGAGCCCGTCTTTCCAAAGCTAGCTGGCGTTTCTTTATTCCAGTAATCGTCGAACGCCGTAAGGAACGGTTCGACCGCGCTCTTACCCCGCAAAACCATAGCGTTGTTGGATTGAACGAAGAAACCGCGCCAAGTGAAGTTAGTCGAACCGCATACGACAGCTTTCACTTTTGGGCCGTCAACCACGATGGTCTTATTGTGCTGCAACTTGCCCATGTGCTGCCGCTTCACGTTATTCTTCCCTGCCGAGACAGCCAGGCGCTTTTCGGCCTGGGCTTCCCCTGAATGGGGCTTGCCATGGGAACCGTCATTGTCGATGATCACCTTGAGCCTCGAACCCAGCTTTTCGAGACGGGCCACGATATCGGGCTCACTCAGGTCGTAGGCCACCACCCTGACCTGGGCCAGCTTGTCGGAAATTGCCTGATCGAGCACCTCAAGGATGGCGTCTCGCGCCTCAAAGCCCATCCACGCCAGTGCCTCCTTGGCCTTGGGGTGAGTCGGAACAAATGTCAGCCCCTCATCCGCTTTTTTCGGCAAAAGCTTGGAGATCGGCGCGACTGATTCATATCTATCGACGAAAGCCTGCGAAGATACGAAACCGCGGGTAAATGTGACATTGAGTTTCCCTGGATAGGTTTCTCGCCGGAGCTCGATTGCGGCCGTCTGCGCCTCGCCATACCTCAGCTCATCCTGATCGTTCATGAAGACAGGCGTTACTCTGTAGGTGAATTCTCCTGACAGCTCAGCATTGCGTGGAAAATGGACCCAGCGGAACTTCTGGATCGGCGAGCGCAAGGTCGAGAGGCGGTTTGCATCAACCTCGCCGTTAGGGCCGGGAAAAGACAGCCGGTTCTTTAGAGCGAAGAACCTGTCACCGCCAGGCTCCTTGTATTCGATTGCAAAGCCGACGAAGTTCTTTGGCAGCTTCTCATTTTTCCAGTTCATCGCAATAAGGGTCATGCCATCACCACGATGAAGTTTTAGCGTAAATTGCGCTCCCGCATTTTGGCCATCGACCTGAAATTCACCAGCCATAGCACCTCCAGGGTTTAATAAAACACCTAGTCCAAGCGTAGCTGCAACGGTTTCAATTTATCTGCAATTGCGAACTGATTGAAGATTAGACTCTCAGGTAAGATTTGGGCTGACCGAGTTAGAGATTGCGATTTGATTCCCAAAAAAAAACGTGCAGCTTTTCGCGCGATGTTAACGCCAGCGAACTTAATAGAGTGCAAATCACCTCATTTTTTTGATCGCCTTAAAAACATCTTTTAAGATCTGATAACTTAACCTAATTTCATTTACCCTTTTCGTTCTTAGCTTCGGATTTTTGAGTAGCTACCCATATTAATTTTCCGTATCGTTCCCTTTCACAACAAAAGATACCGAATCGAGGACGAGGTCTTCCGTATCCACAAGCGTGAGCAGATGGTTTCCGGGGTTGGGCGTCCAGCTTAAGAAAGACCCCTCCCCGACGAATTCACCATCGATCAGCCATTTCATATTGTTATCACCGGAATCCGTTTCAAAAAACATCATTTGCTGTCCTTCAGGTATATCAGGATCGAGGGCGAGGATCATCCCCTGTGCAGGGTAGACGATCCTGGGTTTTGCTTTCATGGCGAATCGACTCTCTTTTTCCTGAGGCTCGGTCCCTTTTATAAACCATTCTTTTCGCTCAGGCTCCAAACCAGAAAAAGATATCCTCTTTGCAACTACGCCGGGAGGCGGCTTTAATTTAAGCCCCGGGTCGTTATGATGCATCCAGTTCATTATCTCTGCCCAAACCGGCGCCGCACCGGTTACGCCGCTGACATTCCACATCGGCGCTCCTGAAAAGTTCCCCACCCAGACCCCTACGGTGTATTTATCCGAATAGCCGATACACCAATTATCACGCATGTCCTTGCTTGTTCCCGTCTTCACTGCCGCGCTGAACCTTACTGATAGAGGATTCTCCAGGCCGAAGGTCTGGCTGCGGGCCTCTCTATCCGAGAGTATGTCCGAGGTGATAAAGGCCGCCTCTCTTGAGAACACTTTTCTCTGGACCTGCGTTGCCTTGTCCTCTGAACCAAGCCTTAATTCACTCCACAGCCCGCCGTTAGCAAGAGTACGGTAGGCATTTACCATTTCCCAGAGGCTCACATCCGCGGAGCCCAAGGCAAGGGACAGGCCGTAAAAATCACCCGCTTCATCAAGACCCTCTATGCCAAGGGTCCTTAACTTATGCAAAAATGGTTCTATCCCTACAATCTGTAATACCTTTACTGCAGGGACATTCAAAGACGAAGCAAGCGCAGTGCGAGCCGTCACCAGCCCTTTGAACTGGCTGTCATAATTACTTGGACGGTAGACACCGTTTACGGCGGGGATATCAAGCGGATTGTCATCGATAACGGATCCTGCGGTCAGGATTCTATTATCGACCGCAAGAGAGTATAGAAAAGGCTTTAGTATGGACCCTGCCTGTCTCTTTGCGCGTACGCCGTCAACGAAGGAGGATTCAGACAGCTCGCCACTGCTGCCCACATATGCAAGGACGTCGCCGGTCTTATTTTCCACAACCAGAACAGCTCCGTCCTGCACATTTTGAGAACTTACCGATAAAAGGTGCTGTCTGAGAGTTTCTATCGCAAATAGCTGTAATCTTCCGTCCAGCGTGCTTTCGACAAAATTTTTATCGTTAATGCCTGTTTTTAGCAGCAGTGACGCAACGTGTGGGGCCAGAGCCATCCGAGGCTTTATAAAGTGAGGGCCGGAAAGCGCCCCTTTTACCTCTGACTCAATGACCTCTCGCCTTATATCAAAGCCCATTGTATTTCCGAGGAGATAAGCCCTGTTTGTAACCTGCTCAAGGGAGGCGTTCGGAGACCTGAGGAGCGAAACCAATATAAGCGACTCCATATCATTCAACCCGTGCGGGTCTTTTCCGAATAGTCCCCTCGAAGCAGAGGTAATGCCCTGCAACTCCCCCCGAAAAGAAACGAGGTTGAGGTAAGCCTCCAGTACCTCCTGCTTGGACCAGCCCTTTTCCAGCCCGACCGCATAACGTATCTGCTCCCACTTTTGCCGGAGCGACCTTCTGTTTTTTGGTTGAAGCCCCTCATCCAGCAGAGACGCGAGCTGCATCGTAATGGTGCTCGCCCCCCTCTTCCTCGCCGAAACCAGGTTCTTTATGGATGCGGACGCTATAGCCTGCCAGTCTACGCCTCTGTGGTCATAGAATTTTCTGTCCTCGGAATGGATTATGGTTTTTTGCAATACGGGTGAGATGTCTTTCAGATCAGCCCACTCAAGCCTCCGGCCTTTTTCATCTATCCTCAACTCATGTATGGCTTCGCCGTACCTGTCGAGCAAGACCGCATCCGAAGTCTTATAGGAATCACGAATTGCCCGGAAGTCAGGTGGGGTTTTAGACGGCCTCTGGAGCAGGGAAAAAATCGAAACAAATACCGATAAAGGAAGGAGCACAAAAAGCACTACCCCTATTTTTAAAAGAGTTTTTCTTCTCATTTCAATTTAGAGCCTAAAGGGCCGGGAATGCCCCATTAAAAAAACATAATTGAATCAAGTGGTTATGAGTCCCATCTTATTCAAAAATAAACTCACGGGTTTTAAATGGGTCTGTTCTTTCCAAGCCTAAAAAGTCCTCTTCATCATGAATCAGACGCATAAGATTTATTTGGTTTACTAAAAATTCAAATAATGTGATGCTTGGAATATTTTCTTTTCTCTCTCCCTTGGTCATCAGCTTCGGAAGTTCCACAACACCTAAGACAGCCTTCATCTTTGTAGATTCAGCACCTGCTTTCCAGGGCTCCCTAAATAAAACTTCCTTTGCGACACCAATTCCTCCTGAAAAAAAATCTTCAAAACCTATGTCCATGCCTTTTATGGGGTACACCCTCCCATTTGGGAAATTGCCATATCCCGGCTTGTATATGATGAAGTCCGTCACATACTCCCATGATAAAGGCTGAATGATATTTGTATAGGAAGGAAAATGGAACTCCCCATTTTTATCCGTTAAAATCTCTTTCACATCAATGATTACAGTGTAGGATTCGGCTATACCAATTGTCTTCTTGTTATAAATGGCTACAGCTACGGCTCCCTCGATCGGCTCCTTTGTTTCCGCATCTATCACCTTGCCCTGAAAGGCCGGCTTGTGGAAAACAAGCCAATCCGCAAAGGACGGGGGTGACGCAAAGACTAAAATCGAAATAGCAATTAAAAGAATTAAAAGTTTTCTCATTACAATGCCGCGCCAGCATGGTTTTTTAACCACCATGCTTTTCAAGGAGTCTTGATTATCAATGAGTGACTTCAAACCTCCCGTTGGGTATCTCTCCGAACATCTCAGGCGAATACAACGCCTCAACCCTGGTCGATGGAAGGTGGAAGGAGCCGCTCTGGTTGAGCCTTACGGTGTATTCAACCGTAAATGTGCCTTTCGGCACATATTCGTAATATGACCTGAACGATTCAAAGGAACGCTCTTCGAAGGCGGGCCACACCCATCCTGTTTTCTTCTCTCCCGTTGTTGCGATTTTCGAGTCCCTTCCGAGCCCGCTTCCGAGTATGGCCGCTCCCGCCGGTATGGGGTCGTTTATTACGACCCAGGTCATGTCTGCCTGCGCGTCAACCTCAAGCTTTACTCTTACTATATCTCCCCTCGACCAACTACCCTTCTGTTTCTGCTCAATAGGCACCAGGGACTTTTTGATCCTGTACCCGCTTGAGAAAGGCTCCTTTAAGGGGATCGCCGCCCGGCTCTGGACAGTCGCCCAGGGTTTGCCGCTCCCGTCATGGTTGATTACAAGCTCCTCTTTGGTTGAAGGCCATGAGAATGCGATCCCGTCTTTCTCTTTCTTTGCGCCTTCGTTCCAGTCGATACTGCCGGTTTTTTCTGATAATCTCGCCCGTGTGATACCGGTTACCGGCTCTTTCTCAAATGCCGCAGAGAATTTTTCGAGCGCCAGCACCCCCCATGCGTTCGAGACCGTAAGGTCCCATGCGCCTCTCTTTTGCCGGCCCATTGCTCCCCGCACCATCCTGGGCATATCCTCTTTCCACTTCTCGGAATCGAGCATAGAGAGGATCAGCTTTACGGAGTTGGTATCGTTCGAGACCATTAGCCACCAGAGGTTGTCCGTGCCCTCGGTTGAAAAGCCCATCGTAGTGCCCTGAAAATTAAGGCGCGACCTCAATATCTGCTCGGCTTCCTTGAGCCTCTTCTCCCTGTCCGGTATGCCGTCATGCCTTTTCAGGATATTGTACCAATCGATTACGGTCGATGTCGGCCAGAGGTTCGGCTCTATCGATATCGAATTTAAAAGCTCGACCTTAAACTTCATTGCCCGCGAAATCGCTTCTATCGCCATGACCTTCCTGATCGCTAAGTCCGCCGTGGGCATCGATGACCATCTGATCAGTGAGCCTTCCGCGAACCTGTTAAGGGCGGAGAGCATTTTAGCCTTAAGCTCATCGGGGATATCCAATCCGGCCTCGTTCGAAATGGAGATAATATAAGAAGTGAGGACTTCGCTCCCCTCTCTCATCGAAGGGAAGTATTTTGCAAGACCGTTTGAGTCGAGATAGCCTGGCATCTCCGCGACTATCTGCTTCCAGAGGGATTCATCCCTTAGCGCGACCGCGCGTGAGACCCTCTGCTCCAGACATGTATAAGGATACAATTTCATGTACTCAATAACCCCGCCGAGCCCGTCCGAGAGTTTGGGACGAAGTCCTATATTTATCCCTCCACGGCCCGGAAGAGCGTCTTCAGGCCGCTTTACCGTAAGGCTTAAGTCCTTGTCGAGCTGCGTTATAGTCGCCTGAAAAGTCCTGACAGCCACAGCAGGCGCCACTTTCTGCCTAACCGTGAGCTTATCCATGCTGCCGTCGGCCTCTTTTGCCTCTATCTCATAATCAAGGGTCGTTATGCCAAAAGGCGCGGTAACATCCCAACCCGTCTCCCTGGCCTCTCCCGGAGAAAGTGAGACTGCAATCGGCTTCAAAGGCTCAGGCAGCCCTTTTACACGACCGGAGAGATCCACCTCCATTATGCGATCCGTGGTATTGCGGAGAGTGAACTCGGATCTGAAGCTGTCGCCCTCTCTTACCAGGGGCGCTATGCCTGACAGTATGATCAAGTCCTGCGTGGACCTTACTGATGTGTAGCCGGCCCCGAAGAGGCTCGCTCCGCCGGTGGCTATCGCCACTATTCTAAAACCTGTAATCGAATCGTTAATAGGGACCTCAATCTCCGCTTCACCTTTGCTGTCGAGCTTGACCCTGCCTTTCCACAAGAGGAGCGTATCGAATAGCTCCCTTGTGGCCTGCTTCCCGCCGCCTCCTCCCTGGGGCAGGGCCTTCAACCCGAAATGCCTTTTTCCCACGATATGCATCTGGGCGGTTGCCGTATCGATCTCATATCCCCGCCTGCCCATCATGGCCTTTAAAATCTCCCAGCTGTTGTTAGGCATGAGCTCAAGGAGCCCTTCGTCCACTGCGACCAGAGCGACCTCGCTCCCCGCCGGAGGGACCTGCCCATACGCTGTCCTCACGGAAACCTTAACCCTTGCCTTTTCCCTTACCTTGTAGACCTTTCGGTCCGTTGATACATCGACCTTTAATTCATGGGACTTCCAGCCGACATTTATCTCGGTGATCCCGAGTTTATAGGCGGGCTTTCCGAGATCGACCATCGCCGTGGGCTGGATTCCGCCGACCCTGCCCCTTACGGCAAGCGCCGATACAAAGATATTCGGGCCGTAATTACCTTTTATCGGAATCTCGAGCACAGGCGATTTACCGGAGACCCTTTTTACGATTTTATCAAGGATGCCTTCCCTTTCGATTGTGACCAGGACGGTAGCGTCCCTGAAAGGCATCCTTACCTGAAACCTGGCTACCTCGCCAGGCTCGTAGTGTTTCTTTTCAGGCAGAAGATCGATCCGGTCGCTGTCGCCGACGTCAAACCACCACTGATTCTTTCCCACTACCCAGATATCCTTGTGTACGAAATCAATATTCCCATCATCGTCTTTTACACTGGCCTGCAGGATGGCCTGTCCGGAGACCGGGGACCTCCCTTCACAGATAAGGAGCCCTGCCCTGTCTGTTTTACCTTCGCAGAAGGTATCTATCCTCTTAATTTCCGTAAAGTGCTCATAAGCATAAAACCCGCCGACCAGCCGCTTCCTGTGCGAGTAATTCTTTTGTTCGAATATATCCACCTTGACCGGGGTGTCAGGCGCCGGCGCCCCCTTCAGGTCCACGACCCCGACATAGAATTTCATCGACTCCTTTGATGCGGCCCATGATTCAGGCCTTATCCCAACCAGACGCTTAGATGACCAGAGCGGTATCCTGGATGAGACGGTCTGAATCTCGCCGTTCGGGTCCTTGAACTCAAGCTCGGTCAGGACTTCAGCCGGCCCTCTCATCCCTGCAAGCCCGGATATCATCGTTTTTGCAGACCCGGACCTATCCAGTGTAAGCTCTTCGCTTTTCAATACAAGTTTCTTTTTCTCCTCATCAGTCTCTTCTGAATCGTCATAGTCGGAAAACCCTCTCCTCCGGGAGAGACCTTCCTTGACAGGGCCGTTCGAGAACTCCAAACCCTCGAACCCTTTGAATTCCGGAAGACGCCTTGGCTGCACCTGGCTTCTAAACCTTACCTGCGCCCCTCCAGCGCCACCCCCGGCTAAATATGCCACCGCAAGGTCGACGGGTATCTGTGCGGCCTGGACCATTGTCCCGTCAGGGGGCTTGATGATGCCTTTCATAAGAGGTACACGGAATTCTTCCACCCTGAAAGAGCCCGAATCAAATTGAGGCGAGCTTGAATATCGGTCAGCAAAGCCATCGGAGCTGCCGGAATCCTTATCGCCGACAAAGAACGTTTGATAATTCCCGAGCTTCGCTTCCCCCGGGATATCCCAGACCGTCTCGGCTATACCGTTGCCATCCCATTTAAGTGGGAACTCGTAGGTCTGGTCGCTGCCCGAGTGCCTGATGCTCAAAGTCTTCGGGGAAAAAGATTCAGGGACAGACACGCCGTACATGTTATGTCTTCTTAAAAAGTGTTTCATATGCAGGGTCTCTCCGGCACGGAGCAGCGACCTATCAAAGACTGTGTGCGCCATTATTGGCCAGCTATCGTATTCCTTGGGGAGCTGAAACCTCCATGGCTCTATCCCGTTTGTCCAGCCTGAATGGACAAAGGCCATGTCTTTTGCCAAACGGGCCGTAACAAAGAGGCCCCTGCCGTACGCTCCGTTGCCGCAGTTAGGGACTGCGCTCTCCACGGGCAATCTGCCCAGATCAGCGAGACCGTTCGAATCGGTTTTGCCTTTCCACAATATTTTACCGGCACAGTCCTTCACATCGACCATAGCCCCATTTACGGGCCTGCCGGTATCAAGGGCCGTAACCCAGGCGATGGAAGATTCCCTGCCCCATTTAAAATGGACGGACAGATTCGTGACCAGCACGGTAGCCGGGACAAACACAGGCTCTGGTCTTCCAAGGAGCGATGAGCCAAGTATGGCGCTTTCGACCTCGACGACATAGAAACCAGGCTCCTTGAACTGTATCCCTATGACCTCAAACGCCCTTGCTCCGCCCGGTTTTGGAATGGAAAGTTTTTTTGCACTGCTCTTCTCCTGATTGCTGAAAACAGATGACCCCCTGTCTTCTTCATCGTTATACATGTACATCCTATTCAGCCATGAGACTATCTCGTTCTCATTCCCCTTTTTAAGGGAATCGACCTTTAAGATCTGCCCGGTATAACTTTCAAGGATGTTTTTGATCTTCCCTATGCCGCCACTGCCGGGCTTCACTATCCGCGCCAGAACCTCGGGCTCGATATTCCTGACTGTAAGGGGAAGGGCCGGCTGGGCATTAAGCTCAAGTATCCCGAAACGGGCGGCGAATTTGGCCAGGGGCGGGTATTTATCTGTGCTTACTTTTAACGGGAATTTATCCTTGTTTATAAGTTTTCTGCCGGCCTCATCGTTTATTTCCTCCGGAAGCTCTACAATAAAATCCGAATCCTCCGGGAAGGGGGCCTTAAAATAGACCGAGTTTACGACTATATCGCCGTTTTCGGCCTGCTCTTCAGGCCTTAAAACCTGGTTTTTCGGGCCTCGTAAAATTATCTTCCCCGCCTGTTTCCACGAAACCGGCGCTGAAAAACTTACTTCCATCTGAGTGAGCGGTATGCAGCCTGCCTGCGGGTTCTCCCTCTCGCAGTGAAACTCGACTGTAAAAGGCTTTCTCGTTTTATAATTAAATCTCTGCTCAGCATCTGTCGGTACGCCGCTCTTCGATAAAATATCTTTTCCCCAGACCAGGGTCACTGCTGAATCATTCGGGAACCTTTGCCTTGATTGGAGGATTATGAACGGCCCTTGCTTCTTCCTGCCCCT
>JACRET010000097.1 GCA_016218105.1 Deltaproteobacteria bacterium | reverse complement strand
GGCGCTCAAAACCGATCAATGCCCAAAATCTCTAACAACAAAAGCCCCTCCATTTTCTGGAGGGGCTTTTGTTGTTCTACTGGTCTGTTTTTTTTAGTGCCTGAACTTCGCGTGGCACGAATTGCAGTTCTTTATAAGGGCGGCCAGGTGCTCCAGTGCCTTGTCGCGGTTCCCGGCCTTTGCCGCATCGGCCAGCTCATCGGCCTTTTTGTGTACAGCCATGCCGAGGGAGGCAAAATCCTTTTCTCCCGTAATCTCGCTTACCTTGTTGCACCTCTGCTCCTCGGCGGGCGTCCAGCCCAGGTTTTCGCGCGCGATGGCGCCAGCCTTGTCGAGGTCGTTTACGGCAAGCGCGGCGGTTATATCGCTTACCGTATCAAGGTGTTTGCGCATCATGTTTTTCTGCATAGCCTTCATCGTGGCCGGAAGCTTAAGCTCCACCCTGTCGTCAGGCTGGAGGCCGCCCTGCTTCATCATCATATTGTGCATCTCGGAATGGTCTGCCGCGACCGCCCCGGACGCCAGTAACCCCGCAAAAGCCGCTGCCATTAATACCCTCTTCATCGAACCCTCCTTTAGCAGGCTGCTGAAAAAGCCCAATCTGCGGCGTCGTCTTCAAAATTCGTCATTGCGGCGTACAAGGTAAGTACGCCTCATTCCTCAATTTTCGACTCCTTGCATCTTGAACTTTTTGAGCAGCCTGAATGTTATTTTGAGTTTTTCAGCAGCCTGTTAGATTGAAGTTTCCCCGCGGCAAGCTGCGGGGAATGCGCTCGCTATGCATATTGGCAATCTCTTATTTAACCGGGGCGACTACGGAGATAATGCCCCTCAGGTCGCCTGTTTTGAAATCAAATGCCCTGTCTTGAGCGTATTTTTCGGTTATGAACCTGGGCCTTGAGTCCTTAGCCCCGTGGCAGGCAAGGCAAGCGCTCTCCACATATATAGGCCTTGTATAACGGGCATATTTTATCCCTTCTTTTTCAAAACTCCCCATAAGCTCCTTAAGCCCCTTAAGCCCCTTGTCTTTTTCAAAGGCCTCGATCAGCCCGGCCTCCTCCGGGGTCGCCGCGTTCGCTGGATTTCTGAACTTTGTTGCCGCGTGCCTTATCTTTACCCCTTCCTTTTCTGATATCTCCTTGACGCGTTGACCTACCGCGCCGCAGACCTTTTTAAAGGTCTCCTCGTTGACCTCGGCCCCCGGCAGGATGAAACTTTTGGCAAGACTGCTCCTCATGGATATTATCTCCTCGGCATATGCTCCGAGGTCGGGCCCGTTCGTGTCTCCTCCGGCAAGGGCCCCTGTGCCGGTAAGGGCGGCGATTAGAGCCGCGGCAAGCAGTTTTCTCAGCATTTGAAGGCCTCCGTTCTGAATATTAGAATGCATAGTTACGAAACTCTGAAACTATATCATAAAAACATTCCCGTGTATAGAGTTTTCCGGCATATCGTATTTCGCAGGGGCTCAGGGTTTCTGGAGGCGGGCGTTCTCTTCCTTGAAATCTTCGATCGCCTTCTTTTCGCATTCAGGGCAGATGCTGTGGGTGAACTCGGCGGTGGAGTGCCTCCTGATATAGGTCTCCACCTGGCTCCAGTATCCCTTGTCATCGCGTATCTTTTTGCAATAAGAGCATATCGGAAGGAGCCCGCTTAAGGTCTGAACATGTGCGAGAGCATCCTTAAGATCGGATATCAGGCACTCCCTTTCCTCCTCCGCCTTTCTGCGTTCCGTTATATCCCTGCTTATGTTCGCGTAGCCGACGAGCTCCTTTTTGGAGTTGAAAATCCCGGATACGCGGGCCTCGATGAAACGCTTTCCTCCGGGAATTTCCCTCGTTATAAGGTAACAGTACTCGCCTTTTGTGCGAACCTGTTCCATGGCTGCCTCGAACATGTCATCAGGGACATTTCTTTTAGTGTGTATCTCCTGCACGGTCCTGCCGACGCACTCCTCGGCGGTGCGGCCATGAAGTATCTCCGCCATGGGGTTATAGTATGTAATGCGAAGGTCTTTGTCGGTAGTAGCTATCGCATCCGTGGAGCTTCTCAGGATGCTGTCAAGATATGTCGATTTTTCGGCAAGCGTCTCCTCGATGGCCCTGCGCTTGGCAAGGAGTTCAGAGAGGGTAACTCCGAATACGCCGAAGAGAACGAGCACCGTAAGCCGCATGAAAAGCTCGTGCCTGCTCCCGCCGGTTATTAAAAGCTCCCAAAAGGGTATTTCAGAGGCGTGGGGATCGATTATGGTATCGACTACCATGAAGGCCAGGACGGCCAGCATGGAGAAGATCAGTATCTTAAGACCGTCTTTCATTCGTAATACCTGAAAAGAACGTCAGGAAAATTATTGCCGCAGGGGTTCGTTTCGAAAAATCTCAGCATGTTTCAAATACTTACTGGGCAATTATACCACGAGTTTGGACAAGTCCGCGATTTTAAAATAGAGGTTCCTGATAGCGTTGAGGAGGGCAAGGCGATTCTCTTTGATCTTCGTGTCGTCTGCCATGACCATTACTTTATCAAAAAAATCATCTACCCGGTCCTTTATGGAGGCGAGGGTTTCAAAGACTTTTTCATAATCCCCTTTTTTCCAGAAATCGTCTATCGCAGGGGCAATCGCGGAGCTTATCTCAAAGAGCGCCGCTTCCTGAGGCTCCATGAAAAGGGCCGCGTCCGGCGTCTTTGCGCCAAGTTCGACGCCTTTAAGGATATTGGAAACCCTCTTGAAAGAGACGACCAGGTGAGGGCAGGCAGGGTTTTTCTTAAACCCTTCCAATGCGTTTACCCTTTTTACCGCGTCGACGATATCGTACCAGGGGGCCGAAAGCACGGCGTCTATCGAGTCAAAAGACAGCCCCTGGCTCAATAACTGGTTTTTAAGCCTGTCCTTAAAAAACTCCAGGATATCTTTTTTTACCTCGGCCCTCTCCCTCGTAAGCCTTCCGGAAAGCAGCCCCAGCGCCTTTTCTACAAGCCCTTCGAGGCTGGTGCGAAATCCCTTGTCGAGTATTATCGCGATTATGCCGAGCGCCTGGCGTCTTAAAGCGTACGGGTCCTGCGCGCCCGTGGGGATGAGCCCTACGCCAAAGCAACCACTTATGGTATCGAGCTTATCGGCTACGCTTACTATCGCCCCCGGGATAGAGACCGGAAGCTGGCCGCCTGAGACGTTTGGAAGGTAATGCTCGTATATGGCCGCGGCGACTTCATCCACTTCGCCGCTCCTTTTTGCGTAAGTGGCCCCCATTATGCCCTGTAGCTTCGGGAACTCGCCGACGACCCCTGATGTAAGGTCTGCCTTGGCGAGCATCGCGGCCCTGCCGACAACGTACTTTGAATACAGGCCCGGATCGGCATTTGCCCTGTCAAGCCTCGCGGGATTATAATTATCCGTTATGAAATCCGCCGGTGTCTCGTCGTCGTCTTTCTGTCTTGAAAAACCTGTCTTTGCCGCGAGTAATAAGGCAAGCTCAGTAAAACGCTCGACCTTTTCGTAAGATGTCCCGAGCTTTGCCTGGAAAACGACGCCCTTAAGACCCTCCACCCTGTCCGCAAGCCTCTTCTTTATGTCCTGCTCAAAGTAGAATTTCGCGTCATTAAGCCGCGCGCGCAAGACCCGCTCATTTCCTTTTCTGACCACATCGATATCAGCCGCCTTCGTATTTGCCACGGTAAGGAAACAGGGAAGGAGCGAGCCTTTCTCATCTATTATAGAGAAATACCTCTGGTGCTCCCTCATCGAGTTGACTATGACGTCACGGGGCAGCTCCAGGAACTCCCTGCTGAAAGACCCCCTTATAATGACCGGGTACTCTACAAGAAAAGTGACTTCTTCAAGGAGGCCGTCATCGGGCAGTAATCTTCCGCCGGCTTCTGCGGCCTCTTTTTGAAGGCCTTCCGCTATAATCTTTTTTCTCTCAACGGGATCGGGGATCACGTAAGCTTCTTTAAGCTTTTCCACATATAACCCAGGCCCGGTTATCTTTATAGGCTTGGGCCTGGAGTTTTCCCCCGGAGACAGGAACCTGTGGCCATAGGTGATGTTTGAAGATTTTATATGGCCGTAGCTGAAGTCGACTACGGTCCCGTCAAACACAGCCAGTATCCAGTGTATGGGCCTTGCGAACGAGATGTCATATGAGGCCCATCTCATGGATTTTCCAAAAAAGTCCTGTGAAATGGTGGCAAGGAGCACTTCGGGGAGTATCTTTACCGTGTCCCCGCCTTTGATATCTTTAACCGCATAGACGTACTCGCCCTTGTCGGTCTTTACAGTCTTTAAGTCCGAGGGATCGACACCCTGCGACCTCGCAAATCCCATGAGCGCGCCCGTAGGCTTTCCGCTACTATCGTAAGCGGCCTTCAGCTGAGGCCCTTTGGACTCTACCTTTGTATCAGGCTGCCGCTCGGCTAAACTTTCAACGATAAGGGTCAGCCTCCTCGGGGTCCCAAGCGTGCGGATAGAGCCGAAGGAAAGGCGCCTTGATTCGAGGTTTTTCCTTAGAATGCCTTCCAGGGAGATGAGCGCCTTTGGGACGAATCCAGCCGGGATCTCTTCGGTGCCAATTTCAAATATAAGGTCTTTAGCCATAGTTAAGTTATAAAAGCCGGTCTGGTCTTTAGGCCAGCACAGTCCTTAAAAATACCAGAAATTCGATTTATTTCAACAATTTTTACGATACGGCCCTAAAAAGCAGATAGGTTTTAAAAATTCATCGCGAGCGCATGGAGATCGTAACACCCTTACATATCGAAGATTCCCCGTGGATTCCGCGGGGAGCTTCAATGTGACAGAAGGCCTTTTTGCGCGCCGTGACGGCCTTCGGGGTATGAGCCCCTCACCCCGCATTTTCATATAGTATAATATAGAAATGAGGTAAATAACGATGCCAACGGCGTTCTGAATGAAAAAGATATTGGTGATTGACAGGGATAGCGGGTTCAGCGAATCGCTCAGGGCGCGCCTCGGCAAAGGCATAGACTTGCTGGCCGCCGAGAGCGTACGGGAAGGCCTGAGCCTCCTTGAGAACGACTCCCCTGACCTTGTGATACTGGATATTACCCCCGGGTGCAGCGGCGGACTAAAGGGGTTTGAGGAGATAAGGGCCCGCGATGAGCAGATAAACATTATAGTGGTCGCAGGATCAGAGGAGATGGAGGTAACTATAAACGCCATAAAAAAAGGGGCGTTTGATTGCTTGATCAAGCCTGTCGATCTCGACGAACTGGAACTTTCGATTAAAAAGGTATTTAAGACTATCGAGCTTCACGCGAAGCTTAAAGATGTGGTCGATATCTCAAGGGAGCATAAGACGGATACGATAATCGGAAAAAGCCGGATCATGGAGGAGATATTCAAAACGATCGGCATAGCTTCACAAAGCAAGGTCACGATACTCATCCAGGGCGAGAGCGGCACGGGCAAGGAGCTTATCGCAAGGGCGATACATTACAACGGCCCTGAAAGAGACAAGCCCTTTATGGCTATTAACTGCTCGGCGCTGGTCGAGACGCTGCTGGAAAGCGAGCTTTTCGGCCATGAAAAGGGCGCGTTTACCGGCGCGCTATTTAAAAAAGAGGGCAAATTCGAAGCCGCGAGCGGCGGAACGGTATTTCTGGATGAAATAGGAGAGATGAGCCAGGCGCTCCAGGTCAAGCTCTTGAGGGTCCTGCAGGAGCGTAGCTTTGAGAGGGTCGGCGGGTCGGAGACTATAAAGACCGACGTCAGGGTGATAGCCGCGACGAACAAGGACTTAAAGGAGTTCACCGCGAAAGGAGGGTTCAGGGAAGACCTCTATTACAGGTTGAAGGTAATAACCATAGACGTGCCGCCGCTTCGTGAGCGCAAATCCGACATACCCGCGCTTGTGACCTATTTAATGGATAAGGCCAACAGGGAGCTCCATAAAAAGGTCAGGAAAGTGCCTGACAATATCATGGAGCTTATGATGGACTACCAATGGCCGGGTAACGTCAGGGAGCTTGAGAACGTGATTACAAGGGGGGTTCTTCTGGCCAAAGGGGATGTGCTGCTGGATGTATTTCTCCAGCCTGAAGCAAACCCTGAAACAAAAGCAGAGTGGCATCCCTCTACCATGCCGGATGTCGAGAGGGAGCACATAGAAAAGACACTTTGCTATACAAATTGGAACAAGAGCAGGGCCTCATACCTCCTCGGAATGAGCCTGCCGAGGCTTGAGAGAAAGATAAAAAAGTACAACATCGGCCCGGACGCAAGGCTCCTGAAGAGTATCAATTAGCAGGCTGCTGAAAAAGTCCATCTGCTGCGTTGGCTTCAAAGCTCGTTGCTGCGGCGTACAGACAAAGTACGCCTCATTCCTCGCTTCTCGACGCCTTGCAGCTGACGCTTTTTGAGCAGCCTGGACAAATTTCCGGTTTTTCAGCAATCATTTAGGGAATATTAAGCAATAAACCAGCTAAAGGGTTAAAAGAGTCTTGACAAACCATGCCTTCATTTCATAAAATAAAACGATTACGGAAGTTGACTCTTCTGAGATCCTAAGGCTGAATGGGCCGGTATGCAAACCCCGGCTTGTTTTGTCCCGTTTGCCAAAGGGCCCATAGCTCAGTTGGAAGAGCCACCGGCTCATAACCGGTCGGTCCCTGGTTCGAGTCCAGGTGGGCCCACCATTCTCAAAATTTTCATAGTAAGCGGAGCCGGATCTTTATGTCGTCGCCAGTAACAGTCTGGCGATCGGAATTAAAACTTCGCAAACGCCCTATTTGGAGGCTTTTTTGCGTAACACGATCAAGGTACTTGAGCAAATTCAAAAAATAGATCTTGAAGTTAAAGCCATCGAAGAGGAAGAAAAGGTATATCTAAACAAAATAAGCGAAATATCCCTGGAAATAGAGGCAGAGAAGAAAATAATCGATGTACTTAAGCTGGAGGCCGAAGACCTTAAGAATCTTATGAAAGGTTCTGATGAGAAGATCAGGGAAAGCTCGGAACGGGCCGGCAAAGACGAAAAGCGGCTAAATGACATAAAGAACGACAAAGAACTGAACGCCCTTACAAAGGAAATAAACGCGGCGAATAAGGTAAAAAAACAGAACGAGCAGGAGAAGGCGGTATTTAACACAAAATTCGAGGAAAAAGACTCTTTCCTGAAGGCGAAAGAAGCGGCTGTAAACGGGAAGGCATCGGAGCTTGACGGGTTAAACGGAGAGCTTGAGGCTAAAAGGGCCGGATGGAAGGAAGAGATAGATAAAAGGCACAAAGGCAGGGACTTAATAAAGGGCGAATTAAGCCCATCGATCCTCAAGAAGTACGAAATGATCAGGTCAAAAAGAGGCGGCCTGGGCTTGGCGCAAGTCAAAAACGAGACTTGCCAGGGCTGTTATATACATATTCCCCCGCAGGTTTATATCCAGCTTAAAAGAGGGACAGACGAGCTTATGACCTGTCCTCACTGCCATCGCATACTCTACGTTGAGACCCAGGGCCAGTTAGAGGCCGTCTAAGCAATGCCTCGGAAGGCCTGGGACAGAGATTTGGTAAACAGGTTTCTGGAAGAGCTCTCTCTTACGCTGGATATCCAAAAGACAATCAAGAAGGTCGGCCTTACCGAGGATGACGCCAGGTCGATATTCGCCAGCCTAATGACCAGGAAAAAACCTGGGGCTATTAAAGACCTGTTTGAGGAAACGGTATCCCAGCCCAAAGAAGCGGTTCGGCCGAAGAAGGCCGCTCACAAGGGCGCGCATATATTGAATGTCGACGGCGCCTCAAGGGGTAATCCGGGTCTGGCAGGCGCAGGCGCCGTGATCAGGGACAGCGAAGGGACGGTTTTAAAGAAGCTAAAACGCTTTCTCGGAGTCACAACCAACAATATGGCCGAATACAAGGCGCTTTTAATGGGGCTTGAGTCGGCTAAGGACATTGGCGCTACGGACATCGAGGTGCTTGCGGACTCAGAGCTGATGGTCCGTCAGGTAAACGGGATATATAAGGTCAAAAGCGAGGAACTGAGGCCGCTTTACGAAAAGGCCATAGGTCTTTTGAAAGGTTTTAAGAGTTCCAAGGTCAGGCATATTTACAGGCAGGAGAATTCAATAGCCGATTCCCTTGCCAATGAAGCTATAGACGGACGGAAAGAGTAAAGATAATCTTCCATGCCGGAGGATGCAGGGCGGCCGCTGCGATCTGCAGAGGAAAGTCCGGACACTACAGGGCAGGGAGGTCGCTAACAGCGACCGGGGGCGACCCCAGGGATAGGGCCACAGAAAAGGAGACCGCCTGCTTGGGGAAACCGAAGCAGGTAAGGGTGAAATGGTGGGGTAAGAGCCCACCAGAATGCCGGGTGACCGGCATTGCTAGGTAACCCCCTCCCGGTGCAAGGCCGAATAGGTTCCGCATTAAGGGCTGCCCGCCCTTTTTCCCGTAAGGGAAGGGCGGAACGGGTTGGCTGCTCGAGCGTAGCGGCAACGCTACGCCTAGATGAATGGCCGCCACCCCGGGAGACCGGGGCACAAGATCCGGCTTACGGCACCCTCCGGCATTTTTTTCACTCCGTTTTTTTTATAGTGAGCAGGCGAACATGCTTTAGATCCAGACAGTAATATAAGAAAAACGGGAGCAGTCCTCCGTTTAAGAGAGTTAATCCGCACTCACCCCCTTTTGCCCTTTTTTGTTTTTAATCCGAACTCTCCGAGGTTTAATTTTCCAGTCCTGTAAAGGTTCCCGTTTTTTTAAAGTCTCTCATTATTGTAATAAAGTTTTCAGTGATAGAGGTCACCGGCTTGTCTTTTGACTCGAACGCTTAACATCGCGATTTTTTAGGTATATAATACAGCGATTGGAAAATCCCCAAAGACGGGAGCAAAGGTCGTTCTTAAGGTGAAGATAGGCATAAAAATAAAACTGGCCCTTGTGCTTTCCGGGCTTCTTTTTCTTACCGCCTTTTCAATCGGCGGGGTGCTCATCATGCACCAGAGGTCTTCCCTTGAGGCGCAGATGCGCTCAATGGCGGGCACGATCACTCACGAGTTCGCGAGCGACGCCAAGATACCTCTTATGCAGAAGGACACCCTTCAGATGAACCTTCTCGTCCAGTCTATCCTTAAATACCCGGGCATACACGATGCGTTCATCCTTAACGACAATCTCCAGATAGAGGCGCATAAGGAAATCCCCGAGCTGGGGCTTACGTTCTACGAGGGAAAAGACCTTATCACCCGCACTGAAGGCTCCGCGCCCTGGCTGGTTAAAGAAGGCGACGGCGTGCTGACCTTCGTCTCCCCCATCATATTCAAAAAAACAACCGTCGGCTACACGGCCGTCTCCTTCTCAGACGCTTTTATAAAAGAGAGGGTCGCCCTAGCCATAAAGCGGGTCGCGGTAATAGGGGTTCTGGCCGTCATAGGCCTTTCGCTCCTTTCCATACCCTTGTCCTCAAGACTACTCAGGCCAGTATTCAAGCTCTTCACGGGGACAAAAGAGATCGCCAAAGGGAACCTGGACTATCGCATCCCTGACGGCGGCAAGGATGAGATCGGAGACCTTGTCGACTCGTTCAACCGGATGGCCTCGGAGCTTAAGAAAAAAGAGATACTCAAAGGCGTATTCAACCGCTATGTTAGCGCCCATGTGGCTGATGAGATACTTAAAGAGCCGGACCAGATAAGGCTCGGGGGAGACAGGCGCGAGGTAACGGTCCTTTTTGCCGATATCCGCGGTTTTACCTCTATTTCCAAACGATTGAGGCCAGAGGAGACGGTAGAGTTACTGAACAGCTATTTCACGTTCATTACCGAAATTGTATTCAGGTTCGAGGGCACTATAGACAAATTCATAGGCGACGCCGTTATGAGCGTCTTCGGCGCTCCAATAAGGAGCAGCGCCCATCTTGAGCAGGGCGTAAAGGCGGCGATAGGCATAAAGCTGGCGGTAACCGAGGTAAATAAGATCCGTGAAGCCAGAGGGCTTGTTGCCCTGAAGATGGGTGTGGGCCTGGACTCGGGGACCGTCATTGCGGGCAACATGGGCTCGCAGGCGAGGATGGATTATACGGCGGTGGGGGATGCGGTAAACATGGCCTCAAGACTTACCGACCTCGCGAAAGGCGGCGATGTGCTCGTCAGCGAAGAGGTGTATAATCTCGTGGCGGATAATGTGACAGGCACTCGCATCGACAGCGTTTTCATAAAAGGAATAGATGGCCCCGTAACCTTGTACAATATTTCGGGCCTGCGGGGCAGGTGGAAGGAAGATGTAGCGGATATACTCGGGGTGGCCATCCCGGAACTTGAGAGGCAAGGCGTTGTACTTTAGAATATTCATACTGCTTTCACTGATGCTCGCGGGCTGCGTACAGATGTCCCCCAGATACATGAAAGGGACGGAGTACGAACGGGCGCTATTTCTTTATGAAAACGGAAAGCTCAAGGAGGCGCTCGACAAGGCCTCGTCCGTTCCCAGGGAAAGCGAAGATTATAAATCGGCGAAGAAGCTGATAGCCGATATAAATACAGCCCATCTCCAGATAGCCCGTAGGCATATGGAGCTCGCGGAAGACCTGGAGCGCGCCGGAATCTTCAGAAAAGCGATAGAGGAATACAAGACCTCGCTCGAATATAACCCGTCGAATATCCTCGCAAAAAATAAGGTGCAGACGCTTACAGGTGCTTTAAAAGAGGCCGGGAACGCCGACAACAAGAACGTCGTAAAGAACAGAAAAAAGAAGGAAGAGAGGGATGACCCCGAGTATAACGCCAATCTCCATTACATGAGGGGCAGGCTTTATATGGATTCAAAGGTCTGGGGCAAGGCGGTAGAGGAGTTCAATATGGCGCTTAAGTATGTCGCCCCCTACATGAACACAAGAGAGCTTCTGTCAAAATGCAAAAAAGAGCGGGACAAGATCGTCGACAGGTATATAAAAAACGGGATAGCTTACTTCCAGGCCGAGGAGATGGAGCTAGCGACAAAGGAATGGGACGCCGCGCTCGAACTTGACCCGGCGAACAAGACCGCCGCCGACTATAAATCAAGGGCGGAGGTGATCATGAACCGCCTGAAGAATATAAAAGAGAAGCAAGTCACCTCGGAACGGCCGCTTTAGCTGCCCCGGCAAGATGTCTTCCCCCCGAATGAGCCTCCTTCATAAGCCGTCAACCCCCGGTTATCCACAAGAAATCCACATGCAAAAAACAGTTCTTTATCCCCCGATCTTTTACAATCCCGCGGGAATTTCAAAACCCCTGAAATAAAGCCTTTTTTTAAATATTTTAAAGGCAAAAAAACCTTAGATTTTTCTTGACAAAAGGTACAGGCGGGAATATAGTTTTTACCGGGTGTGGTATAAAGTGGTATAAAGTGGTATAGAACTATCTTCAAGTGGTATAAAATGGTTTTTGGGGGCCAGAAAATGACCACCATGTTTACGCCCGGAAATCCGGGGAAGAAACTTTAAAAAGCCAGCCCTTTCAGGGCGGATGGCTTGAGCGGGAGAAGTCGGCTGATGTTCAGGGGCAGATACGAACATACCATAGATCTAAAGGGAAGGCTCTCTATCCCTTCGAGGTTCAGGGAGACCCTGAACGAAAGGTATGACTCGCGCCTCGTCATCACCACGTATGACAGCTGTCTTATCGCCTATCCTCTTGCGGAATGGCAGGTCCTTGAAGAGAAGGTCTCGGTGCTTCCGGAATTTAAAAAAGATACAAAGGCCTTTTTAAGGTTTTTTTATTCAAGCGCGACAGACTGCGCCATAGACAAGCTCGGCCGTATCCTCATCCCGCAGGCGTTGAGGGATTACGCCAGGCTTGAGAAGGACGTGATACTCGTCGGCACCTTCAGGCACGTTGAGATATGGAGCAAGGCGCTCTGGGAGAAGGCTGAGGCACAGGCCTCCCAGGAGGATATCGTCAACACGCTTGAGCGGCTGGGGCTTTAGGTGGAATTCGCGCATCGCCCAGTTATGGGCCGCGAGGCAATCGAATTACTGGCGTGCAAAAGCGGCGGGGTCTATGTAGACGGCACCCTGGGCGGCGGCGGCCACGCCCGGATGATACTCGATGCGGCTTCCCCTGACGGAAGGCTCATAGGTATCGACAGGGACGACGATGCGCTCAAGGCCGCCGCGGGAAACCTCGAAGCCTATGGAAATAGGGTCACGCTCGTAAAAGAGAACTTCAGGAACATAAGAAGGGTTTTAAGCGGACTTGGCATCTCGGGCGTAGACGGGATAGTTTTGGACCTCGGCGTCTCGTCATATCAGTTCGAAAGCCCTGAGCGCGGGTTCAGTTTCAGGTTCGAAGCAAGGCTGGACATGCGGATGGACAGGGCCAGGGGCGAAACCGCGTACGATCTCGTGAATACCCGTGGAGAGGATGAGCTTACAGGCATCTTCAGGGATTATGGGGAAGAGAGAGAGGCGAGGCGTATCGCGAGGGCGATTGTAAGGGCCCGCGAGACAAAGCCCATCGAGACCACGGGCGACCTGGTAAATTTAATACTCTTCACTATCCCAAAGCGGTTTCAGGCAAAAGGCATACACCCGGCGACCCGTGTCTTTCAGGCGCTCCGGATAGCGGTAAACGATGAGCTTGGAAGCCTCGGGCAGGGACTTGCGGAAGGTTTCGAGGCGCTCAACAAAAACGGCAGGATGGCGGTGATATCCTTCCATTCGCTTGAAGACAGGATAGTAAAGAATGCCTTCAGGGAATTGTCCACAGGCTGCGTATGCCCGCCCCGCATGCCGGTTTGCGTATGCGGCAGAACTCCCAAGGCGAAGCTGGTGACGAGAAAGGCGATAAAGCCTTCGGATGCCGAGGTCAACGAGAACCCCAGGGCGCGGAGCGCCAAGCTTAGGGCCATAGAAAAGTTTTAAAGCCGAGCGGACACTTAAGCGAAGTTATAAGCATTTAAGCCGAGCGGACTCTTCGGCGGGGTCGTAAGTTTTAAAGCCAAATTGACTCTTCTGCAAAATCACAGTTTTAAAGCCGAGCGGACTCTTAAGCGAAGTTATAAGCATTTAAAGCCGAGCGTGCTCTTTCAGCCAACACTCAAGGAGGTTACATGTCCCAGACGCTTACCAAGAAGGTTACCCTCTCAGGGGCAGGAGTTTTGACCGGGCAGGAGGTAAGGGTAAGGAGAAACCTGAAGGACATGAGCTTTCTCTACCTCTCGATACTCATTTCCTTCGTCCTCATAGCGGTGGCATCCTCTTTCGTCTGGTACAGGATGAGTGTGGTGAACCTCGGCTATGAAATCTCAAAAGCGAATACCTTAAGGTCAAATCTCATAGAGCAGAACAAGCGTTTAAGGGTCGAGTTCATGAAACTTAAATCTCCGGACAGGATCGAGAAGATAGCTTCCGGAGAGCTGGGGCTGATACACCCGGCAGGCGATCAGATATTAAATATTAAATGAGAAAGAAACCGAAGGAAAGCAGCCATTATTTAAGGTACCGCATCTACTTCGTTATCTGCCTGTTTGTCATTTTTTTCGCCGCTATTTTTTTCAGGGCCTTCCAGCTGCAGGTGCTTGACAGCGGGAAGCTCAAGCAGATGGCTATGAGACAGCACAGAAAGACCATCAATATTCAATCCAAAAGAGGAGATATTTACGACAGGAATTTAAAAGAGCTGGCGGTCAGTATCGAGGTGGATTCCATATTCGCGCAGCCTAACAAGATAGATTCCGCGAAGGGCACGGCGAAGACGCTCGCGCCGATACTCTCGATGAGCCAGTCTGAGATAGAAAAAAAGATAAAATCACAGCCAAGCTTCGTATGGCTTAAAAGACAGGTCGATCTGAAAGATGAAGAGAGGAAGTTTGTGTCGAGCCTCGAAGGCATAGGGATAATGAAGGAAGCGAGGCGGTTCTATCCGAACCGTCAGCTCGCCTCCAACATCATAGGCTTTACCGGCCTCGACTCCACCGGACTCGAAGGGGTCGAAAGATTCTATGATTCGACCCTCAAGGGGGCTTCACGCAAATATGTGGGAGACAAGGACGCCATGGGCAGGGTGCTCCTTTTCGAAGACCTCGACAAGACCGTGCCTGTGCAGGGCATGGAGGTCGAGCTGACGATTGACAAGACCATCCAGTACATAGCAGAGAAGTCCCTGAAAAACGCCGTGGAAAAGGCCGGCGCCAGGGGCGGCACGGCAATAGTGATGGACCCGCTTACCGGAGAGGTGCTGGCGATGGCCTCGCTCCCGACCTTCGACCCGAACGATATAAAAAGGTTCGAGCCGAGGCACTGGAGGAATAAGAATATCTCGGACGCGTTCGAGCCGGGCTCGACCTTCAAGCTCTTCCTTATCTCCGCCGCGCTCGAAGAGAACATGGTCAAGACCAGGGAATCGATTTTCTGCGAGAACGGCAGCTACAGGGTGGCTGACAGGACTTTTCACGACCACGAAAGATACGGGTGGCTGACAATACCCCAGATAATAAAATATTCAAGCAACATCGGCTCCGCCAAGATAGGGGAGAGGCTCGGGAAGGTCCAGCTCTACAGGTACATGAAGGCCTTCGGCTTCGGATCAAAGACTGGGATAGACCTCCCGGGCGAGGCTACCGGGTCTTTAAGGCATTATTCGACGTGGTCGGGGGTCACCATAGACACGATATCTTTCGGACAGGGTGTGTCGGTTACAGGGCTGCAGCTTGTGACGGCCATCTCTTCGATAGCCAACGGCGGATTTCTTATGAAGCCCTATGTCGTGAGGTCTGTTAAGGATTCGAGCGGCAATATGGTCTCCGAATCCAATCCGGTTATCTTGAGAAAGGTCATCTCGGAGGATACGTCGAAGAGGATCACGGATATGCTCGTAGGCGTCACGGAGCAGGGCGGCACCGGTGTGAAGGCGGCGCTTGAGGACTTCGAGGTGGCCGGTAAGACAGGCACGGCCCAGAAGCCGGACCTTAAAAATGGAGGCTACCTCCACGGCGCGTATGTCGCATCGTTCCTCGGCTTCGCCCCGGCGAGGAGCCCGAGGCTCGCTATCCTCGTCACTATTGATGAGCCGAGGGGCGAGTACTACGGAGGAGCGATAGCCGGGCCCGTCTTTAAGGAAATAGCCCAGCAGAGCCTCTCCTATATGGGGATTTTTCCCGCAAACAGCGCCCCTAAGGTGCAGTTCGTAAAGGCCCCTGGCGAGCCTCCCGCCGAAGAGGCGGCGGCTGTGGAAGATGAGGTCACCCTGCCGGACGGAACGATTCGCCCGATGTCTGTGCCTGATTTTACGGGTAAGACCGTAAGGACGGTCATCAGGATGGCAAGGGATAGGTCTTTCGATGTCGATATAAACGGCAGCGGCAGGGCGGTTTCGCAGAGGCCCGCCCCGGGACAGAGCGTTCCGTCAAAAGGGCCGGTGATGGTCTCGTTCCAGTAGAAAATAGGTTTGAAAGCCCTTGTTCGATGTGAGAAAATATGATGTTGGGCGGCAGGCCCACTAAATGGGGCAACTTGTTGGTTTTTAAAAGGTTTTTCTTTGCATGATGAGACTAAGATTACATACCCGGCGGCCCCGTTTTGCTAGACTGTAATATTATGAAATTAAATGAGCTTATAAAGCCGGATGGAGCACGGATAATCGGGGACGCCGATATCGAGGTCTCGGGTATATCCTTCGACTCGCGCGCGGTGAAGAAGGGGGATCTTTTCGCGGCTATTCCGGGCGAGCATGTGGACGGGCACTCGTTTATAGGGAAGGCTGTCGAGGCGGGGGCTTGCGTGATCCTGGCCGAGAGGCCTGCTAAAGATGGGGCCTTAGCCACGCAGGTAATAGTGCCGGATATAAGGGCGGCCCTTTCCAGCATCTCAAACCTCTTTTTCGGCGAGCCTTCAAAGAAGCTGACGCTGATCGGCATAACAGGCACGAACGGCAAGACCACGACCACTTATCTACTTGAATCCATCTTCAAGGCCGCGGGATTAAACCCCGGGGTAATCGGCACGGTAAACTATCGCTACGGTGACAATACGTTCCCGGCCCCGCATACGACCCCGCAGTCACCGGAGCTGCATAAGATTTTAAAGGAGATGTGCGACGCCGGGGTCACGCACTGCGTCATGGAGGTCTCATCGCACTCCCTTCAGCAGAAAAGGGTGGCTGACTGCGCATTTAAGGCAGGGCTTTTTACGAACCTTACCCACGACCACCTCGATTATCACAAGACGATGGATGAGTACTTTAAGGCTAAGTCCATCCTCTTCGGGCTGGCTGGGGAGAACTCGGGAAAGACCATTGTAAACATAGATGACGAGTGGGGGAGGCTCCTTAAAAAGAACTATCCGGGCTCCCTTGCCTTCAGTTTAAACGCGGGCGCGGACGTATACCCAAAAAAGTATTCATTGCTCGACGGACGTACCGAGGCGGATATCGTAACCCCGGCCGGAGAGATAAAGATATCGTCGCATCTTGTGGGAGAGTATAACCTTCAAAATATCCTCTCCGCCGTAAGCGCGGCCTTCGCCCTGGGCATTGACAATAAAAAGATCGAGCTCGGCGTGGCGTCGCTTGAAAGGGTGCCCGGAAGGCTGGAGAAGATAGAGGCGGGCGGGGCTAAAAACTTCAGGGCTTATGTCGACTATGCCCATACGGGCGATGCGCTTGAGCGCGCGCTGAACGCGCTCATCCCGATCTCATCGGGCCGCATAATAACCGTATTCGGCTGCGGCGGGAACAGGGACAGGCTTAAAAGGCCCAAGATGGGCGGGATAGCCGGAAGGCTGTCGGACATAACCGTAATAACATCCGACAATCCGAGGGACGAAGACCCGCTTGAGATTATCATGGAAATAGAGGCGGGCATGGAAGGCGTTAAAAAATGCGGCCCCCGGGACCCCTTGGCAGGCAAGTGCTATACGGCCATCCCCGACAGGACAGAGGCTATAAGAAAGGCGGTTCGTGAAGCCCGGGACGGCGACACCATACTCGTAGCGGGAAAAGGGCACGAGGATTATCAGATAGTAAAAGGAAAAAAAACGCATTTTAGCGACTTCGAGGCGCTCCGCCTGGCGATAGACGAACTCTCCGGCGCTGTGACCGTGCATTGAACTGCGGCTCTGCAAGCTTCGGGGGGTTGCCCCTCATGAGGGATTGATGGACATAAGCGTAAATGAAATTGTAAAGGCGGTCGGAGGGGCTCTTATTTCGGGCGATGGGAATGTTCGCGTAAAGGGCGTATCCACTGATTCGAGAAAGGCGTCAAGGGGCGAGGTATTCTTCGCGCTCAAAGGGCCTAATTTCGATGCGCACCGTTTTGTGGCGGATGTGCTTAAAAACGGGGCCTTGGCCGTGGTTTTGGAAGACGAAAAGGCCGCTTCGGGGCTTTCATCGCCTGCAAATATCATAAAGGTAAAAGACACGCTTGCCGCGCTAGGGGCGCTGGCCGCGTATATCAGGGGGCTATATAAGACACCTCTTATCGCTATTTCAGGGAGCGCGGGCAAGACCACGACAAAAGAGATGGTCGCGTCGATACTCGCGCGGTCTAGGAAGGTCTTGAAGACCGAGGGGAACAGGAATAACCTTGTGGGTCTTCCGCTGACCTTATTCGGCCTTGAGAAGAGCCATGAAGCGGCTGTCATAGAGCTTGGCATAAGCGAGTTTTGGGAAATGGAGAGGCTGGTCAATATCTGCAGGCCGGATGTCGCCGTCATTACCAATATCGGCAGGGGGCACCTCAAGACGCTGGGATCGCTCGAAGGCGTAGCCAGGGCAAAGGGGCCGCTCTTTACGGAGATCGGTGAGGATAAGACCAGAGTGGTAAATCTCGATGATCCGCTGGTCGTAAAGACCGCTGGAGGGCGCGGCAATATCATTACCTATAGTTTGAAAGAGCCCGCCGACGTGCGCCTGAGGGAGTATAAGATCGACGAAGGCTTCGGCGGCATGGGCGCGCTTTATGAGGTAAGGGGAAAAGACGTCTCAGTAAGGTTTAACGCGCCGGGCGTTACGAATATACCGAACGGGGCTGCGGCGATAGCCGCCGCGCTACCGCTCAGTCCCTCTGTAAAGGATATCGAAGATGGGCTCTCTTCATTCGCTCCGGTGCACGGGAGGATGGAGGTGCTTAAGCTGGGCGACCTTACGGTCATCGACGATACATACAACGCCAACCCCGAATCGATGTCATCGGCCTTAAGGACGCTGGAGAAGGCCGAGGGCAGGACGGTGGCTATCCTCGGAGATATGCTTGAGCTTGGCGATGTCTCTTCTCACGAGCACAGGGAGATCGGAAGGCTCGCGGGCAGGCTCGGGATAGATGTCGTTGTCGCCATAGGCGAGTGGTCAATGGACGTTGTGGACGGGGTATTTGCCGGGGGAGAGGACGGAGCGGTGGGGTTTAAGGACAAGAAGGAAGCCATAGGCGCCCTTAAGCGCATCCTGAGGAAAGGCGATTCCATTCTGGTCAAAGGCTCAAGGTCGGTCGGCCTTGAGGACGTGGTCGAAGGCATCAAGATTATCGCGGGCTGTAAAACGGCCTGCTGAAGCGGTTCGGATGTAAGGTTATAACCAAGAAAGGCCCAGATGCTCTATTATTTTTTATACCCGTTAGCCAAGTATCACACTATATTCAACGTATTCCAGTATATAAGCTTCAGGACCATATACGCGGCCATAACAGCCTTGCTCCTGAGCTTCCTGCTGGGGCCTTATCTTATAAACAAGCTCAGGGTGCTCAAGTTCGGCGAGGTCGTAAGGACTGACGGCCCGGCGACCCACTTCAGCAAGGCCGGAACGCCGACGATGGGCGGGGCGATAATACTCCTCATAGTCACGGTCACGGTGCTGATATGGGGCAACCTTACGAACTACTATGTATGGGTGGTTACCTTCGTAACGGTCGGCATGGGGCTTATCGGTTTCATAGACGATTATATAAAAGTAGTCAAGAAGGACAAGAGGGGGCTCCGCGGCAGGGTAAAATTCACGGCGCAGGTAGGCGTCGCGTTGGCCGCCGCCCTGTTCCTGTACTTTAATAATTTCGAGACGCTCGTGACCATACCTTTCTTCAAGGAAGTTCAGATAGACATGAAGGCCTTCTATGTGCCTTTCGCCGTGCTCGTGATAGTCGGCGCGTCCAACGCGGTCAATCTGACGGACGGGCTGGATGGCCTGGCCATAGGCCCGATGACGATAGCCGCGGCGACTTATATGCTGCTCGCTTATCTTGTGGGGCACGTGAAGATAGCGAACTATCTCCATATAATGTATGTGCCGAGGGCCGGAGAGCTCACGGTCTTCGCCGGAGCGATGGTAGGCGCGTCATTGGGATTTCTCTGGTTCAATACTTATCCGGCGCAGGTCTTTATGGGGGACGTCGGGTCGCTTTCGCTCGGAGGCGCCCTCGGAACCCTCGCGATAATCACAAAGAACGAGGTGCTCCTCATCTTGATCGGCGGGATATTCGTAGTAGAGGCGCTCTCGGTGATATTCCAGGTCGGGTCGTTCAAGCTTACGGGCAAAAGGGTCTTTGCTATGGCCCCGATACACCATCATTATGAGATCAAGGGATGGCCTGAGCCAAAGATAATAGTTAGGTTCTGGATTATTTCGATAATACTCGCGCTCCTGGCCATAAGCACGCTTAAGATAAGATGACTGCCAAAGGGATCGATATGGGCGCGGCTGTAAAAGACGGCGGCGGGATAGAGAGGGCAAGGGAGATACTCTCGGGCAAAAAGGCGCTCGTAGTGGGGCTCGCGGCTACCGGGGTCTCAAGCGCGCGCTTTCTGAAAAAATGCGGCGCTGCCGTTACCGCCACCGACAGTAAACCCGAAGGAGAGCTCCCCCTGGAAATACGGGAGATGGGCGTCACGCTCAAGGCCGGCGGGCACGAAGGGCTCGATAAGGCGGGGTTTGACCTTGCGGTGGTTAGCCCCGGCGTCCCTTACGACTTAGAGATCCTGAATAAGCTCCGCGCAAACGGAACCGAGGTCATAAGCGATATAGAGCTTGCGTACAGGTTCATGGATTGCCCGATACTCGCTATAGCGGGAACTAACGGCAAGACCACCACCACGACGCTCCTCGGGAAGGTCTTGGAGGATGCCGGCAAAGATGTGTTCGTTGGCGGCAACATCGGCACCCCTGCCGTGGAGTATGTGGAAAACGGGAAAAACGCCGACTTCTGCGTGCTGGAGATAAGCAGCTTTCATCTTGAGACGACAAAAAGATTTAACCCCAGGGTGGGCGTGCTCTTGAATATAACGGAAGACCACCTGGACAGGTACAGGGACTTCGACCACTACGCGGAGACGAAGTTCAGGCTCTTTGAAAACCAGGGCGGCACCGATTCGGCGGTTCTCAATTTTAACGACCCCGTGATAGCGGCGTGGGCGAAAAAAGGCCTCGCCAAAGGCAAGACCGTGCCTTTTACGGTCTCCGGCACGCTCGACGACGGGCTGTTTTTTAACGGGAGCCGGATCGTTTACAGGCGCTCGGGTGAAGAGGAGCTTTACCCCGTTGAAGGTTTCAGGCTCAAGGGCCTCCATAATATAGAAAACATCATGGCTGTAATCGCTGCCGCCAGGCTTGCCGGCATAGAAAAGGAGCGGATACTAAAGACCCTGAACGGGTTCGAGGGCCTGAGCCACAGGATGGAGTTCGTGAGGGAAAAGGACGGCGCCGCCTACATAGACGATTCCAAGGGCACGAACATAGGCGCGCTGGTCATGGCGCTTAAAGGGCTTAACGGCCCGGTGGTACTGATAGCCGGAGGCAGGGACAAGGGCGGGGACTACAGCGTCCTTGGCTCGCTTGTTAAAGAGAAGGTAAAGCTCCTGGTCTTGATAGGCGAGGCCCGCTTTAAGATAAAAGAGGCTCTTGGGGAGCTCGCCGAAACGGTAATGGCGGCCTCGCTTGAAGAGGCGGTGAATATTTCACATCGGAGCGCCAGGCCGGGAGATACGGTGCTCTTATGCCCGGCTTGTTCGAGCTTCGATATGTTTAAAAGCTACAAGGAACGCGGAGACCGTTTCAAGGCACTTGTGAGGGCGCTTTGATAAGACCCAGGGACACTGACAGGCTTCTTATAGTATCGACGCTCCTGCTCCTCGCCATCGGCATAGTCATGGTCTATTCGACAAGCTCGGTGGTGGCCCTGAAGAGATTCGGGGATCAGTACTTCTTTTTGAGGAAGCACATTACATTCGCGTTCGCGGGGCTCCTGTTTTTTATCGTGGCGGCGCGCGTCCCGTATGATTTCTACAGGAAGATGGCGTACCCGATCCTTGCGCTGGCGGCGATATTCCTGGTCTGCATCTATATACCGGGTATCGGGTTTACGGCGGGAGGCGCGAGGAGATGGATAAGGCTCGGCCCCATAGCGTTCCAGCCGTCAGAGCCCGCGAAGCTCGCGGTAATATTTTTTCTCGCATATTCGCTCGCGTCAAAGGCGGATAAGATCAAGAGGTTTTCGGTGGGGCTACTCCCCAATATAATGTTTCCGGGGATGATCATATTGCTGATCGTAATGGAGCCTGACCTCGGCACGGCGGTAACGCTCGCTTCGATCGTGCTCATTATGAACTTTATCGCCGGCGCGAAGATAAGGCACCTGTTTTTGTTGGCCCTTTGCGCGGCGCCGTTTGTCTATGTATTGATGCACAATTTTACTTACATGCTCAACAGGATACAGGTATTCCTCGATCCCTGGAAAGACCCGGAAGGCAAGGGCTTCCAGATGGTGCAGTCGTTTCTGGCCTTCGGCTCAGGTGGCATCCAGGGCGTGGGGCTGGGGGAAGGAAAGCAGAAGCTATTCTTCCTGCCTGAAGCGCATACGGATTTCATCCTCTCCGTCATAGGAGAAGAGCTTGGGCTTCTGGGGATAGCCTTTGTCATGGCCTTCTACGCTGTCTTTCTGTATTGCGGCACGAAGGTGGCCTTCAAGGCAAAGGACCTGCACGGGACATATCTGGCCATGGGGCTTACCCTTATGGTCGTCCTGCAGGCCGTTATAAACATGGCGGTAGTGATGGGTCTCCTTCCGCCCAAGGGGTTGCCGCTTCCGTTTATCAGCTACGGCGGCACTTCCCTCGTAGTCAATATGATAGCGGTAGGTATTATTTTAAATATCTGCATAAAGGAAAATGAGGCCTGAGTTGAAACTGGTAATGGCAGGGGGAGGAACAGGCGGTCACCTCTTTCCGGCTCTGGCCCTCGCGGAAGAGTTTAAGTCAAGGGACAAGGACGCTCAGATCGTCTTCATGGGTGGCAAGGGCGGGATCGAGGAAAAGATCGTGCCCAAATACGGTTACCGCCTCGAAGTCCTGAGCGTGGAAGGAATAAAGAGAAGGAGCGGGCTCAAGCGGGTAAAGGCGCTCGGCAAGGCCTTCAAGTCCACCATCAAGGCCCTGATGCTCCTTCGCGCGATAAAGCCCGACGGGGTCATAGGGAGCGGGAGTTATTCTTCGGCCCCGGTGGTGCTGGCGGCAAAGCTCCTGGGCATAAAGACGGCGATACTGGAGCAGAACGCGCTCCCCGGCCTTACGAACAAGGTGCTTGGGAAGATGGTCGACAGGATCTACATATCATTCGATGAGGCGCGGCCGTTTTTCCCCGTAAGCCGGACGATATTTTCGGGCAACCCGGTAAGGAAGGACATAATCAGGGCGGACACACCAAGGATTGAGAAGAATCATAAGTTTTCGATCCTGGTATTTGGCGGAAGCCAGGGCGCTACGGCGATAAATACGGCCTTCATAGACGCCACCTAGTACCTGACCGACATCTGGGGAAATCTGAGGGTCGTCCACCAGACCGGCGAGGACGGTTTTGAGGCGGCGAAGGCTGCGTACAAGAGAAAGAACTTAAGGGTAGAGCTTCACAAGTTCATAGAAAACATGGCGGAGGCGTACAATACATCCGATCTTCTCGTTTGCAGGGCGGGGGCCACGTCGCTCGCCGAGATAACCGCGCTGGGTATCGCGTCCATATTGATACCTTATCCCTTCGCGGCGGACGACCATCAGACCGTGAACGCGAAGTGTCTGGCCGACGGACAGGCGGCCGTTATGATAAGGCAGGATAAGCTTACGGGGTCAAGCCTGGCCGCCGAGATACGGAGGCTCTATGAGAATCCGCAAGAGCTTAAAGCGATGAGGGAGAAGGTCAGGCCGTTTGGAAGGCCCGACGCCGCGCGAGTGATAGCGGATAATTTTCTGCGGATATTAAAATAAACAACTCAAGGAAAAGGCAGGGCGATGTATAGAGGCAGGATCAAAAAAATACACTTTATAGGCATAGGCGGCAGCGGCATGAACGGCATAGCCGAGGTGCTCGTCAATATGGGATACAACGTCACCGGCTCAGACCTCTCGGAAACGGAGGTCACGAGGAGGCTCCGTGAGCTTGGCGCGACGATTTTCATAGGCCACAGGGCGGAGAATGTCGTGGATTCGCATTGCGTGGTCTATTCGTCCGCAGTTAAAAAGGACAACCCGGAGGTAAAGGAGGCCGCTTCCCGCCAGATACCGATAATACCCAGGGCCGAGATGCTCTCCGAGCTTATGAGGATGAAGTACGGGATAGCCATCGCCGGAACGCACGGAAAGACCACTACGACCTCGATGGTGTCGATGATACTGGCCGCCGCCAATATGGACCCTACGATCGTCACTGGAGGAAAGCTCAACAGCCTCGGGGCAAACGCGAAGCTCGGAGGCGGCGACTTCCTGGTGGCGGAAGCGGATGAGAGCGACGGCAGCTTCCTTAAGCTCTCCCCGACGATAGCGGTGGTGACGAACATAGACAGGGAACACATGGACCATTACTCGGACATGGACGAGGTAAGGTCAGCGTTCCTTAACTTCATGAACAAGGTGCCCTTCTTCGGGTGCGCGGTGATATGCCTTGACCACCCGGTGATACAATCCCTGATACCGAAGATATCAAGGAGGTTCATCTCCTACGGGTTTACCGCGCAGGCCGACATAAACGCCAGGCAGATAAGGCATAACGGCATGCAGACCTCATTTGATGTCTGGTCAAACAAGAAGCTCCTTGGAGAGATAACGCTCAACCTTCCGGGCGAGCACAATGTCTATAACTCGCTCGCGGCCATAGCCGTGGCGAGGGAGCTGGAGATAGATTTCGGCAAGATTAAGGCTGGGCTCGAGGGGTTCACGGGGGTTGAGAGAAGGTTCCATGTACGCGGGATATCGGCTGGGATCACGGTAGTGGATGATTACGGCCATCACCCGGAGGAGATAAGGGCGGTCTTAAGGGCGGCCAAGAAGGGGTTTGACAGCCGCGTCATCGTCGTATTCCAGCCGCACAGGTATTCAAGGACAAAAGACCTCTTCAATGAATTTCTCTCGGCTTTTAACGACGCGGAGAAACTCGTAATCACCGATATCTACGCGGCCGGCGAGGAAAAAATAGAGGGGATATCGGGAGAGGCCCTCTATAAAGGGATAAAGGCTTACGGACACAAGGATGTCACGTATACGCCCCTTTCAAACGTGCCTGCTTTCCTCGACAGCAATGTCGCGGCAGGCGATATGGTAATAACCCTCGGGGCAGGCGATGTCTGGAAGACAGGCATGGCGCTCCTTGAAATGCTCAAGAACAGAAAGTAAAGAGAGATGCGTAAAAAAGAAGAGACGGTACAGTATTCGCTTTTTTTCATCCAGCGCTTCAAGGGCAAGGTGCTCTTTAACGTGCCTATGAGCGAGTACACCTCGTTTAAGATAGGAGGGCCCGCTGACGTAATGGCGTTCCCTCAGGACGAGGGAGATTTGAAGGATCTGATCGCCTTCGCCGAGGCCAAGGGTTTCCCGTTCTATATTCTCGGCGGCGGGACCAACCTCCTGGTAAGGGACGGCGGATTCAGGGGCATCGTCATAAACATGTCCGAAGGTTTTAAGGACATCGCGTGGCAGGAAGAGACAAAGGCCATAGTAGGCGCCGGCGTAAAGCTCTCGGAAGTGCTTTCACAGTGCAGGGAGCGGGGTTTGGGCGGGTTCGAGTTCGCCTCAGGCATACCCGGCACTGTTGGCGGGGCCGTCCTGATGAACGCCGGCGCTTACGGCGGAGAGATGAGGGAAGTCGTGGAAGGCGTCGAGGTGCTCGGCAAAAAGGGGCAGAAGGGCTTTATTCCCAGGAGCGAACTGGGATTCGCCTACAGGAAGGCGGAGGTGCCCAAAGGCGCTGTAGTCGTCAGGGCGCATATGACATTTACGAAGATAACAACCGACGCGGTCAAGGAAAAGATAAAGGAATTCAAGGACAGGCGCAAGACCACAAGCCATATCGCGTATCCTAACGCTGGCTCGATCTTTAAAAATCCCGAGAACGGGTTCGCCGGGAGGCTCATAGAAGAACTGGGCCTTAAGGGAGAGAGGGCCGGCGACGCGCAGGTATCGGAAGTCCACGGCAACTACATAGTAAACCTCGGGAACGCCAGGGCAAAGGATGTATTGTCCCTCATGGCGCTCGTAAGGGACAGGGTCTACAGGGAGCGCGGCGTGGTGCTTGAGCCGGAGATAAAAGTCATAGGCGAGGATCTTTAAATTGAAGGCAAAAGCTTCATTCAAAAATAAAAAGATAGGCGTTTTGATGGGCGGCGTCTCGGAGGAAAGGGAGATATCCCTCAAGACCGGGGACGCGGTATTAAAGGCGCTGCTGTCAAAAAAATATAACGCGGTACCGATCGACGCCGGACGGGATATCGCGGCCAGGCTCGTTTCAGAGGGGGTCGATGTTGCCTTTCTCGCCTTGCACGGACGGTACGGCGAAGACGGCTGCGTACAGGGGATGCTTGAGATAATGGGAATCCCCTATACCGGCTCGGGCGTGCAGGCGTCGGCTATCGCGATGGATAAGATAGCGTCAAAAAAGCTCTTCCTATGCCACGGAGTTTCCACCCCGGCGTTCGGCATCCATGAGGAGGGAAGGCCTTTAAAGATAAAGGTTCCCATGATAGTAAAGCCGGCCTCCCAGGGCTCCGCGATAGGCGTGAGCATAGTAAGGAAAAAGGCCGGGCTCAAGGCCGCGCTTGCGGAGGCTAAAAGGCACGGCGGAGAAATACTCATAGAGGAGTTCATCGAGGGCAGGGAGCTGACTGTCGCGATACTCGACGGTAAAGCCCTCCCGGTGATAGAGATAAGGCCCAAAGAGGGCTTTTACGACTACAAGGCGAAGTACACCAGGGGCATGACTGATTTTGAAGTGCCCGCGAAGTTAAAGAAGGGCGTCGAAAAAAAGGTTACGAAAGAGGCTCTCGGCGCGTATATGGCGTTAAAGTGCAGCGGCGCCGCGAGGGTCGATGTGATGCTCGGAGCCGATGGCGTGCCTTATGTGCTCGAGGTCAACACTATCCCCGGAATGACCGAGTTGAGCTTGTTCCCGAGGGCCGCCGCGGCCGTCGGGATGGATTACCCGGCGGTCGTCGAGAAGATGCTCTTCGGCGCCGGTCTCGATAAGGTTTAGAGAGGATGAAGATACTCCCTGGAAAAGGAAAAAAAAAGAACAGGAAGTTCAAAGAGCCTCTTGGCGTGAGGGCGAAAAGGTTTGCCGTAAGGGCCGTAAAGATAACTGTGGCGGCCGTGGCGCTTCCGGCTATCGGGTTGGCGGGATGGTGGGGATATCATAAACTCATAACAACGGCTTACCTGTCCGTCACGGCCATAAACGTAACGGGAGTCGAAAGGGTCTCAAAGGAAGAGATACTTGAGCTGTCCGGGATTAAAGAGGGACAGAATATTTTGTCCTTTAAAATAGAGGAAGCGGCCTTGAACATAAAGGGGAATCCCTGGATAGAAGAGGCCGAGGTAAAGAGATCGATACCGGACATCATAGATATAGAGGTGAAGGAAAGAGAGCCGGTAGCCCTGGTAAAGCTCGATTCGCTCTATATTATGGACAAGAGCGGGACGATCTTCAAGAAGTACACGCATGAAGACGCCCTCGACCTGCCGGTGGTGACGGGGCTTACGATGGAAGGGCTCAAGGACGAGACAAGGATACTGGAGCAGGGGCTCCTTGACCTTTTGAAGGTTCTCAACAGCCGCAGCGGTTTTAATATCGCAAAGGTATCGGAGATAAACGTAGACCCGACCTTCGGGCTTTCGGTATATACGCTTGAAGAGGGCGTGCGGCTCGACGTGGGAAAAGACTCTTTTGAGGAGAAGCTGTCCGCCTTCGAACGGGTGCTTAAGACAAGGAACGGCGTGCTCCACGGCATAGAGGCGATGGATCTGAACAATTCCCGCTCTGTAACCGTCAGGTTTACAACGAATGTAGTAAAGGAAGGTGGTGATTCGCATGGCCAAAAAGGATAACATCGTCGTCGGTCTCGATATAGGCACTACAAAGATATGCGCCATTGTAGGGGAAAAGACGAAAGAAGGGGTGGAAATAATAGGGATAGGGACGCACCCCTCGAAGGGGCTCCGAAAGGGCGTGGTCGTAAACATTGAGAGCACTGTCGAGTCCATAAAGAAGGCGGTGGAGGAAGCCGAGCTGATGGCGGGCTGCGAGGTCAACAGGGTCTACTGCGGCATCGCCGGCGGGCACATAAAGGCCTTTAACAGCCACGGCGTGATCGCCATAAAGAACAGGGAGATCGCTCAGGCGGATATAGACAGGGTCATCGAGGCGGCGCAGGCCGTGGTGATTCCGCCTGACAGGGAAGTAATACACGTGATCCCGCAGGAATATATCGTAGACGACCAGGAGGGGATACAGGAACCCCTTGGCATGATAGGCATAAGGCTTGAGGTCAAGGTGCATATCGTGACCGCAGCCGTGACAAGCGCGCAGAACATCGTAAAATGCGCCAACAAGGCCGGCCTCGACGTGGCCGACATAGTTTTGCAGCAGATAGCCTCAAGCGAGGCGGTGCTTAACTCCGACGAAAGGGAGATAGGCGTCGTACTCGTCGATATCGGCGGCGGCACGACGGATATCGCGCTCTATCACGCAGGCACGATCAAATATACCACCGTAATATCCCTCGGGGGCAACCAGGTTACGGGGGATATATCCGTAGGCTTAAGGACTACCGCGAGCGAGGCTGAGAAGATAAAGAAGCAGTACGGATCAGCGATGACGGCGATGGTGTCGAAGGACGACATGGTAGAGGTGCAAAGCGTCGGAGGGGGCAAATCAAAAACCGTTTCGAGATACATGCTCTGCGAGATCATAGAGCCGAGGATAGAGGAGATATTCCAGCTCGTAAAAAGAGAGATCATAAAATCAGGCTACGATAACTTTATCTCATCCGGCATAGTCCTTACCGGCGGCACCGCGGCGATGGAAGGCATCACCGAGCTTGCCGAGCAGGTGTTCAATCTGCCCGTGAGGAGGGGGCTTCCGATGGGCATTACCGGGCTTACGGACGTCGTGAAGAGCCCGATGTATTCAACGGGCGTGGGCCTTGTCCAGTACGGCGGAAAACACCTCGCCGGCACGCAGTTCCAGAGGGGAAGCGAGAACAGGATATTCAACAAGCTCACTTCAAGGATGAAGGAGTGGATGAAGGAGTTCTTTTAAATCTGAGAGCGGAAGCTATTACAGAAGCTAAAAACCAAATTTTGAAAAATTCCGGCTGGGTGAAAAACAAGGAGGTGGAGGATGGTGATTGAGATGGACGATAACTTCAATAGCGGTGCGAAGCTGAAGGTCATCGGAGTCGGCGGGTGCGGCGGCAACGCCGTAAACACGATGATCGAAAGCGGCCTGGACGGGGTCGAGTTCCTGGCGGCGAATACGGACAGCCAGGCCCTCGATAAATCCAGGGCGAATATCAAGATACAGCTCGGAGGCGCGCTTACAAAGGGGCTGGGAGCCGGGGCGAATCCCGATATGGGAAAGAACGCCGCGATCGAAAGCAAGGAATACCTCGTTGAGGCGATCAAGGGCGCGGACATGGTCTTTATCACGGCCGGCATGGGCGGCGGCACAGGAACAGGCGCAAGCCCGATAGTGGCGGAAGCCGCGAAGGCTGCGGGAGCCCTTGTAGTCGCGGTCGTGACGAAGCCCTTCGCCTTCGAAGGCGCGAAGAAGATGAAGCAGGCGGAAGATGGGCTTAAAAAGCTCAAGGACGTAGTCGACACGGTAATAACCATCCCCAACCAGAGGCTTTTATCGGTAGCTAACAAGAACACCTCCCTTAAAGAGGCCTTCCAGAGGGCTGATGAAGTGCTTCTTCAGGCCGTAAAGGGCATATCAGACGTTATCAAAGTATCGGGCCTGGTTAACGTGGACTTTGCCGACGTGCGCACCATCATGTCCGAGATGGGGCAGGCGCTCATGGGCAGCGGCGTGGCAAAAGGCGAGAACAGGGCGGCAGAGGCGGCGAGAAAGGCCATCTCCTCACCCCTCCTTGAAGACATCTCCATCAACGGCGCCAGGGGCGTGCTCATTAACATCACAGGCTCCTCTGACATGACCATCCACGACGTAAACGAGGCCTCAAGCCTTATCCACGAAGAGGCGCACGAAGACGCGCACATCATATTCGGCGCGGTAATAGACGAGACAATGGGCGATGAGGTAAGGGTAACGGTAATAGCTACCGGATTTGGCAGGGCAAATGAATTGAGGGCCTCTAAAGAATCGATGCGGGAGATCATACCCCAGGCGGACATAATAGACGACCTCGACGTGCCTACGGTCATAAGACATTCGAAGGAGAAGACGTTTGAGTTAAGGAGCCATGAGCTCAGAAGGCTCACGAAGCTCGGGGGGCTCAACGCCGATGACGAGGATATGTACGATACCCCGACTTTTTTAAGGAAGCAGGCGGACTAACCACTCTTTTAAATTTAAATTAAAACCGGCAGGATAGGCGTCTCTTTGCGTCCTTTTAAGGAAGAGGTCTACGCAGAGCACCGTCCGATACCTTAAATGGTCAAGGGAGTTATTTCTCCAGAGGACAGGATCGCCCTGCCTTCTCTTGTAAACCCTTTGATTCTGTGTGATAATTTAATCAAGACTTGGCATGTAGTTGAAAAAGCCATGGATGGACTTTTTCGACATCCTGCTAGATAAGACCAGGGAGTCTCGACCGCTCCCTATATTTTTTTTTGGAAAGAGGCCTGCCAATATCCTGGAAATTAAAAAAGAAAGTCAAAGAAGCCCTCGCAAAAGAGAGGGGGACCGTTTACAAAGACCACGGCGGCAAGGTAAGGGTCTGTCTAATATACCCCAATTCCTATTCCCTCGGGATGACCAATCTGGGTTTCCAGACGGTCTATCACCTCTTCAACAGCCTTGACGGATGCGTGGCCGAGCGGGCCTTTCTGCCTGGTAAAGAAGAGATAGAGGAATTCGCAAGGACATCGACAAGCCTGTTTTCTTACGAGTCCCAGACACCCTTAAGAGAGTTCGATATACTCGCCTTCTCGATACCCTTCGAAGACGATTACACCAATATACCGAAGATACTGGACCTGGCAGGCGTACCGGTATTATCCGGCGAAAGGACAGGCTTCAGGCCGCTCGTCGCGGCGGGAGGCGTAGCCGTTTCCCTAAACCCGGAGCCGCTGGCCGAACTCATGGATTTCTTTCTTATCGGCGAGGGCGAAGGGGCGCTGGCCCCGGTTATAGATATTTTCAGGGATGCGAATGAAAAGGGTTTATCAAAAAAAGAGACACTTAAAGGGTTAGACTCTGTTCCATGGGCCTATGTACCGTCTTTTTATCAGTACGTATTTGATGGCGCGAGGATAAAGGAAGTAAGGGTCGAGGCTGGCGCCAAAGAGAAGGTGACGGCCTTAAAGGATTTCAACCTCGACAAATACCCGGTTCCCCAGAACTTCATAATGACACCCGATACCGAGTTCAAGGATACCTTTTTAATTGAGGTCGAGAGGGGGTGCGGCCGTGGTTGCAGGTTTTGCGCCGCGGGTTTTCTGTATCTGCCTCCGAGGTGGAGGGATATCGATAACGTAAAAGAGGCGGTCAAGACCGGGTTGGACGGCTCGGGAAAAGTCGGCCTCGTCGGCACCGCCGTCTCCGAGTATCCCCAGATAATAGATACGATAGAGTTCGGGGTCGAGAGGGAAGGAGAGGTAACGCTCTCGTCTTTACGGATGGACAGGCTTGACGGCAACCTGCTGGGGCTCCTTAAAAAGAGCGGTTATAAAACGATAACCCTCGCGCCCGAGGCCGGAAGCGAGCGGATGCGCGCGGTCGTTAACAAGGGGATGAGTAACGATGACATACTGGCCTCCATCAGGCTTATAAAAGAGGCGGGTTTCCTCAAGCTTAAATTATATTTTCTCATAGGGCTCCCTTCGGAAGAGGACAGCGACGCCGAGGCGATAGTGGGGCTTACAAAAGATATGAAATCGGTTCTGGAGAAGGGCGAGATAACGCTTAGCATAAACCCCTTCATACCCAAGCCGTTCACCCCGTTCCAGTGGCAGGCATTTGAAGACCCGTCCGTGATAGACAGAAGGCTCTCTATCATCCAAAAGGGGTTTTCAAAGGTGAATGGGGTGAATGTCAAGGCGCTCTCTTCAAGGGAGGCCTTTATACAGGCATATATCGGACGGGCTGACAGGAGGGCCGGGCCTTTGATAATAGAGGCCTCCTCAAAAGGCTGGTCAAGGGTTATAAAGAAAAACAGCGGGCTTTTGAATCAATCGGTTTACATGGAAAGGGCAAGGGAAGAGAGATTGCCGTGGGATATGATAGACCACGGCGTCAAAAAGCCGTACCTCTGGAAAGAGTATCAGAAAGGGCTTGAAGGAAGGCTTACCGCCCCTTGCGATGTCGGCAGCTGCTTCAGGTGCGGCGTCTGCCTGCCGGAGTATTTTAATTACGAAAATTGATTCAGAAATTTGGCGAGTAAATCATCTCGGCTGAATAATGAGTAGGAATTAAAATATTTTTAATATTGGAGTGGCTATGGATAAGTGTCCTATTTGTAAAAATGATGCAGATGTGGATTCTTCAGAGGTCTTTTCTGTAGTTTGCCCTAGATGTGGAAGCTATCAGCTTACAAGGACTGCAGAAGCTGGTTTGAGAGAGCTTGAATCCAGAGAAGGAGCAAACATCTCAGGCTGGCTAAGAGAAAATGAGAGAAGCGAAATAACATCTGAAAATATAAAAAAGTTACGTAGCTTAAAAACGCCTAGTTTTCACGAGCGTGCTGATAAGCTTTTGCTGGCTTTTGAAAAAAAAACTGCATTTGCAGGTGAAAAAATAACAATTAATGGGGACAAATCCTGGCTAAGTTCGGCCTGGTGCATTGATCAGGAATTAAATGAGATAATAAACTATCTTGCTAGCACAGGAAGGGTAGCTTTAAGTAACGCCCAAGATTTTAGTGAATGTAAGATTGCACCTAAGGGCTGGGAGCATCTCGAACAGCTCAAAAGTATTAATCAAGATAGCCAGCAAGGGTTTGTTGCAATGTGGTTCGACCCAGACTTAAAGGACATCTACGATACTGTAATTGTTCCGGCGATATGTGAAGCAGGATATAAGCCGCACCGGGTCGACAAAAAAGAACACAATAATCAAATTGATAACGAGATAATTGCGGAAATAAAAAAAAGCCGTTTTGTGCTGGCGGATTTTACAGGGCACAGAGGTGGGGTTTATTTCGAGGCAGGATTTGCTAAAGGGTTGGGTATTGAAGTCTTCTGGACTTGTCGAAAAGATCATTTTGACGACCTTCACTTTGATATACGTCAGTATAACTGTATAGAATGGGAAGATAAGGGTCGAGAAGAATTCAAAAAAAGAATAACTTTTAGAATACAAAGTGTCCTTGGTCAAGGGACTTATAAATGTGAATATTTAAAAGAGATTGCTACGCTCCGCTCGCAATGACATCTGTTTTTGGATTTTATTTTTCAAAAAATAGTGTAGCGAGCATAAAGGAGGCGAACGACCGGGCTCCAGTTCTATCAGAGGGAGTGAGCCGACAGCGAGTAGAGCCAATGCCCCTAAGAGCGCGCGGTAGCACTCAAAAAGGTTTTTACCAGACTGGAATAAATTTTCACCCTCCCCTCTGTCCCCTCCCATCGAGGGAGGGGAAGTTTTTAAATTGATTTTTCCCTCTCCCCTTGGCGGGAGAGGGTTGGGGTGAGGGGGACACTTAAAAGGAATTTTCAAGACAAATGGAACATAATATAAAAGATTTCCTCCCGCTCGTAAGAAAGCCTTCGCGCTACATCGGCGGCGAGGTCAACTCAATAAAGAAAGACCTCTCGACGGTGAAGCTCAAGTTCGCCCTGGGCTTCCCTGACGCCTACGAGGTCGGGATGAGCCATCTGGGGCTCCAGATACTCTATCAGATACTAAATTCCAGAAGCGACATCGCCTGCGAAAGGGTCTATTCCCCGTGGACGGATATGGAGGCGCTCCTCCGTCAAAAGGGGATGCCGCTCACTACTTTGGAGTCCTCGATCCCGCTTTCGAAGCTCGATATCATGGGCTTCTCCCTTCAGTACGAGCTCTCTTACACGAATATACTTAATATGCTTGAGCTCGGGGGGATTCCTCTCTATTCACATGAGAGGGGGGAGGACTGCCCTATTGTCATTGGGGGCGGGCCGGTCGCCTTTAATCCGGAGCCTGTCGCGGAGTTCTTCGACTGCCTTCTGCTCGGGGACGGAGAAGAGGCCGTGCTGGAGATCTCCGATGCCGTTATCGAAGGCAGGGCCAAGGGCCATGACAGAATTACGATACTGAAAGCTTTATCAAGGATACCGGGCATATATGTCCCTTCATTTTTCAAGGTCGAGTATAATCCGGACAATACCGTAAAAGAGATCATTCCCGTTATCGAGGGTTACACAAAGGTCACTAAAAGGACCGTGCCTGACGTAAACTCATTGCCGCTTCCATCCAGGCCAGTCGTCCCCTTTATGGAGACTATCCACGACAGGGTGAGCGTGGAGATCGCGAGAGGGTGTACGCGCGGGTGCAGGTTCTGCCAGGCAGGGAATATCTACAGGCCCGTCCGTGAGAGAACGCCGGAAAATATTTTAAAGATCATAGAGGACGCCCTTAAGAATACCGGTTACGACGAGGTGTCCTTGCTTTCACTAAGCACAGGGGATTATACACTCATCGAAGACCTCCTTACCGGGCTCATGTCGAGGCTTGATACGGAGCGGGTGGCGGTGTCGCTCCCGTCGCTCCGCGTTGGGACACTTTCAGCCCGCCTTGCCGGCGAGATAAAAAAGGTGCGTAAGACCGGGTTTACCCTGGCCCCTGAAGCGGGGAGCGAGCGCCTCCGTAAACTGATCAATAAGGGCATAAGGGAAGAAGACCTTCACGCCGCGGCCAATGACGTCTTCTCGCTGGGCTGGAAGATAATGAAGCTCTACTTCATGATAGGGCTTCCGACCGAGACAGACGATGATATGCTTGAGATTGTGCGCCTCGGTGAATGCGTCCGCTCTATCGGCAAAAGGGCATCTGGAAAATCTCCGCAGATAAACGTAAGCGCGGCGTCTTTTATCCCGAAGCCATATACGCCATTTCAGTGGGAGCCGCAGATATCGCTTGACGAGTGCGTAAGAAGGCAGGGACTGCTCAAGCGCGCGCTTGGCGCGAAAGGCCTCGGTTTTAAATGGCACGAGCCCAGGATGTCCCTCCTTGAGGGCGTATTCTCAAGAGGGGACAGAAGGCTGTCGAAGGTAGTGCTCGGGGCTTTCAAGAAAGGCTGCAGGTTCGACGGCTGGAGCGACCAGTTCAGGTTCGATTTGTGGACAGAGGCGCTGAAAGAGGCCGGCATAGACCCGGTCTTTTATACCGGGAGGAAGAGGCCTTTTGACGAGGTATTCCCGTGGGACCACCTCAACCCAGGGGTAACGAAGGAGTTCCTCATAAGGGAGTATGAGGCCGCTGTTGAGCTTGCCCGCACGCCTGACTGTAAGGTGGACAGGTGCTCGAACTGCGGGGTATGCGACCATAAGATAATAAAGAACCATGTCATAGAGGACGACGGCGCGTTAAAAAAGAGAGAGGCGAAGGACAGGGAAAGGGAAGGGGATCCGGTCAAGGTGAGGCTCCGCTACACGAAGACCGGCGCGCTCAAGTATCTGAGCCATCTTGAGTTTATTAATGTGATCTCAAGGGCCATAAGGAGGGCCGGCATAACGCTCAAGTATTCGCAGGGCTTTCACCCGCTCCCCAAACTTTCATTTGCGTCCTCCCTGCCTGTGGGCATGGAGTCTCTGGATGAGTATATGGATATGGAAATAAGCAGGGGTGGGCAGACGCCCGACGGGGCGGAGATAGTCGTCCGCCTCAACAAACTGATGCCCGAGGGGATCAAATTCCTTGAGGCCGTACCCTTCCCCTTGAAAGTTGCTCTACCCTTTGCTATGATGACAGAGTATATTGTTAATTTGCATGACTGCCCGCTGGGCTTGAATATAGAGTCAAAAAGAATTGATGGGTTTGTAAAGGATTTCCTGGGAAGGGAATCCGTCGAAGTACGCATCCAAAAGGAGGATAAGGTCAAATACGTCGATATAAGGCCGCTTGTAGCTGGGATCTCGGTTGTAGACGGGAATACGCTAAGGCTGACCTTAAGGAAAGTCGAGGGCTCATCCGCGAGACCTCACGACGTAATGGCCTGTCTTTTAAACCTCTCCAGGGAAGAAGCGTCCCTCATACCCATCACAAAGACCGGAACGGCAGTTGAGCACATCTCCTAAGGAAGAGGCCCGCCAGGGCCCGCATTCAATGAAAAGCAATAAAACCGAGATATTAATAGACGCAAACCCTTTCGAGAGAAGGATCGCGCTTGCCGAGCAGGGCAGGCTTGTCGAGTTCTACTGCGAGAGGAAAAAAGACCGGGGCATTACCGGCAATATTTATAAGGGCAAGATAGTAAGGGTGCTCCCGGGCATGCAGTCGGCCTTCCTGGAAACAGGCCTTCAGAGGACATCCTTCCTCCATGTCTATGACATACAGGAGCCCTTCGAAGACCTCGAAGAGGAGGAGGAAGAGAAAAAGCCCTCCGCTACGCGCATACAGGACATTATAAAGGAAGGCCAGGAGTTGATGGTGCAGGTAGCCAAGGAGCCGATAGGCACTAAAGGCGCGCGCGTCACTTCCTATGTGTCACTCCCGGGCAGATATCTTGTATTCATGCCGACCTACGACAAGATCGTCATCTCAAGGAGGATCTCCAGCGAAAAAGAAAGAAGAAGGCTGAGGGATATCGTCTCCTCCATGCGTAAAGACGGGTACGGCTATATCATAAGAACCGTATGCGAGGGCATGGGCAAGGAGGAGATCCAGGCGGATATGTACTTCCTTGAGAAGCTCTGGGATTCGATACTCAAGAAAAAAGAAGAGACAAAGACACCCAGCCTCGTCTACGAGGAGCTGGACCTTACCTTGAGGACCATACGCGACTCGTTCACCTCCGATATAGACAGGCTTATAATCGCCTCAAGGGATGAATATGACCGCGCGGTCAAATTCATCGAAGAGTTCATGCCTACCTTAAGCGGGAGGGTCGAGCTTTACGAAGGCAACGAGGATATCTTCGATGCCCACGGCATAGAGATAGAGCTCGCGGACGCCCTCGAACGGAAGGTATGGCTCCGGTCAGGCGGGCATATCGTATTAGACCAGATGGAGGCCTTGACCGCCATAGACGTAAATACAGGCAAGTACGTCGGAAAAAAGAGCTCCGACGATACGATATTGAAGACGAATCTTGAGGCTGTAAAGGAAATTGTCTATCAGCTGAGGCTCCGCAACATCGGCGGCATCATCGTAATAGACTTCATCGATATGTCCAAGGCCGCGGACAGGGAAAAGGTCTATAACGCCCTGAAAGAGGCTTTAAGGGAAGACAAGGCCCGGACGAATATCTTAAAGATTTCGGAGCTGGGTATCGTAGAGATGACCAGAAAACGGGTCAGGGAATCGCTCGCGCAGTCCCTCTGCGAGCCGTGCCCATACTGTGAGGGGAACGGTATCGTAAAGGCCCGCGATACTACCATCATGGACATCTACAGGGAGCTGTTAAAAGAGCTTCCCGAGAGAAAGAAAAAGGTCATCCTTTGTGTGAGCCCATCGGTTGCCGAAGAGCTCACTACAGGCCAGGCGTCGGTGATCGAAGAACTTGAGAAGAAGACCGGCAAGAAGATCATAATAAAGCCGGTAGAGCGGTTCCATCAGGAACGGTACGAGATTAATTAGCAGGGTGTTGAACAACGCCATGCGGTGCATTTTCAACATCCTATTAGAAACAAGGATTTGTAAAGCAGGTTGGAAAACCCCCGGCCTTTGACCGGGGCGGCCGTTCCCTTTGAGCTAATACAAACCACGTTTTTGCAAAAGGCCCCCGGCCTTGATGATTCCCCTCAAAACCCAATGTTTTTAAAAGCTTTTCTGTCGTAAATACCTTGACAAAAACCTGCCTGCTGAATTACCATATCAGTGATTTATAGCCGTTCGGAACCTCTGGCTTTAGACCGGGGTGGCATTAAAAATATAAAGGAGTGCTTTAGATGAGGGTAGGAAGTCTTTTGTCGATCGCCGCTTCGGTTTTTTTGTCCTCCGTACTCTTCGCGTCTTCTTCCGGTGCCGGGGTCGCGGAAGGTAAAAAGGCCTTTCAGGTAAAAAAATGCGCTGCCTGCCACCAGATAGAAGGGCCGGCAAGGGAAAAGACGATACAAGACCAGCTCGCCAGGAAAGGCCCTGAGCTTTGGTACGCGGGGAGCAAATTCAAACCTGAATTCCTTAAGAATTGGCTGGCAAACCCCAAGCCCATAAGGCCGCTCGAGTACAACTCCCTTACGAAGAAAAATGCCGGAGACCACGTAAGGCTTGCCGCCTCCGAGGCGGCGGATATGGCTGGCTATCTCATGAGCCTTAAATCAGCCGACGTGAAAGAAGGCGCGGTCCAGCCAAAGGACAACCCGAAGGGCAGGGCTATATTTATAAAGAAACAGGCATGTTATGGCTGCCACGAAGTGACTGTCCGCGGGAATACCGCCGGAGGCCTGTCCGGCCCGACACTTACAGGGGCTTCGGCAAGGCTTAACCCCGATTGGATATACGCGTATCTCGTCAACCCCAGGGTCTTTAAGCCTGTAAAGGACATGCCGAATTATGCCGGCATCCTAAACGACCAGGAGATGAAAGACCTCGCCGCTTATATCGGCAGTCTGAATTAGAAAAGGAGCTTGTCGATGCCGCAAAGGATCATAACCGCCGTAGCCTTAGTAGCGATATTGCTGTCTTACGCCGTCTCCTCTATCGCCGCTACAGCCGAGGAGAATTATAAATTTTACTGCGCGCAGTGCCACGGGCTTGAAGGAAAGGGCGACGGGCCGAACGCGACAAAGAACCAGCCGGTAAGCCCCCGCGACCATACGAACGCGGCCGAGATGAACAAGCTCACGGATGACGACATCATTAATTCGATAACGGACGGCGGCCCGGCGACAAGCAAGTCCAGCCTCATGCCTCCTTTTGGCAAAACCCTTGCAAAGCAGGAGATAACGGCCCTTAAGGACTACTTGAGAAAGCTGTGTAAATGCAAGGGTAAGTAGTATCCAGAGGCCCGCATGGAGCGGGCCCGTTATTTGTTTTATCATTACGGTCTTTATGTTCCCGACTATAGAGAAAATGGCTTTCGTTTTAAGTATCCTGGGCGCGCTTCTGGTATTGGAAGGTATCCCCTACTTCGGATTTCCAAAGGCAGTGAAAGAGTGGGCGCTGGTATTGCAAGACATGTCCGAACGCACGCTCAGGATAATGGGCCTGGTCATAATGGCAGCCGGGATAATCATCATCCTCGCTGTAAGGTCGCTTTAACTTAAAAGGAAAGACGGAATTTATACGGAGCATCACGCTTCGCAATGCCCGCTTTGTAAGGACGCTCTGTGCGCTCAACTGTTCAGGACGCTGTGTATAAAAACCTCATTATGAGAAGAAGGCCGTGGCCTCTTATTTTTTTTATAGTCCTGTGCGTCTCCGGATGTATCAGGATAGTACCGGGCCAGGCCGGCAGCGGGGAGAAGATAAAGATATTGGTTTTAAGCGCCTTAAGTTCCGTCAATATAAGGTCGTCCGACAGGGGCTCGCTGGAAATAAAAAAAGAGGACGGCTTAATAAAGGTAAACGGGAACGAGAAGGCCCTTCCTCTGAGGCTCCTTCCCATGGGCGATTTTATCTACATAAATAATAAGCCCTTCCGCGGGTCTATAGAGATTTCCGACTCGAAGAACGGGCTGATGGTTGTAAATGAGCTCAATCTTGAATCCTATCTCGTCGGGATCATAAATAACGAGATATCGTCGAGATGGCCCAGGGACGTAATAAAATCCCAGGCGGTGGTAGCGAGGACGTACGCTGTCTATAACAAGAAAAAAAGGGCAAAGAGCTTATATCATGTAGAGGGGTCTACGATGGGGCAGGTTTACAGCGGCGCCGGAAAGGAAGACCCCGTTGCGCAGAAGGCCGTAAGGGAGACAAAGGGCGAGATACTCGCCTTTAGCGGTGAGGCGGCCCTCACCGTATACCATTCCAACGCAGGCGGGATGACCGATTCCTCAAGGGACGTCTGGTCGCGCGATTATCCTTACCTAAAAGCGGTAAAGAGCCCCTATGACGAGAACTGCCCGCAGTTTTTCTGGGATATGACGCTCCACGCCGACGACTTGAGGGGCTCTTTAAGAAAAAACGGGTTTGAGATCGGAAAGCCGGAGACCCTGGATGTGCGGGAGACCTCCGGCGCGGGCAGGGCGAAGATTATCGTTATTCAGGATAATGAGGGCGGGAGCGTAAAGATCTCAGGCGAGGACTTGAGGAAGGCGCTGGGGTATAATGAGCTTAAATCCACTATATTTGAGGTCAGCAAGGCCGGCGACCTTTTTGTGTTTAAGGGCAAAGGCTCGGGGCATGGTGTAGGGCTTTCGCAGTGGGGGGCAAAGGGCATGGCCGAAGACGGGTACTCATACAGGGAAATACTCAAGCATTACTATCCCGGCACAGACCTTGTAAAAATGTACTAGGCTGCTGAAAAAGTCCATCTGCTTCGTTGTCATCGCAGCCTTCTGCGGGGTCAAGCGAGCTAATAGAATTCGTTTCCTTACATATCGAAGATTCCCCGCGGATTCCGCGGGAGCTTCAACCTTTTTGACAGCCTGAAACGTCTGGTTTTTTCGCACCCCTGTCAGGAACAGCCGCCATTGCCCGATGATTGGCCTTCCGGCACATTAACCCCCGCTTAAAAAAATATTTAAAAGAGCTCCTTTTCGTGGCAAACTTATGGATTGCCGCAGAGGGGGCATGGGAAGTTCATGGAAATTAAGGATTTTGAATTTGATCTGCCGGAAGAGCTTATCGCCCAGTACCCGCTTGGGGAGAGGGACCTGTCCAGGCTGATGGTGCTCTCCAGGGCCACCGGCAGTTTCCTCCATAGATCATTCAGGGAGATACACGATTTTTTTGTCCCCGGTGACGTGCTTATCTTGAATAATACAAAGGTGATCCCCACAAGGCTCATCGGCACAAAGGCATCCGGCGGAAAGATCGAACTACTTCTGGTCGAGAAGCTCGGTATCAACGGGCAAGACGAAGAGTGGAGCTGCCTTATAAGGAACTCCAAAGGCCTTAAAAAAGGCTCGCGTCTCTTTTTTGACAAGGGAGTTGAGGCCGAGGTGGCGGCTTCCCCTTCAAGTGACGGGCTCTGGGTGAGCAGGTTCAACGGCTCGCCAAAATTAGAGGAGATCGGGAAGGTGCCTCTCCCGCCTTATATAAGGAGGGAGGCCGATAGCGGCGACAAGGCGCGCTATCAGACGGTCTTCGCCGGCAGGGAAGGCGCGGTTGCGGCTCCTACAGCCGGTTTGCACTTTACCGACGAGCTGATAAAGATCATCAGGGAAAAGGGGATAGAGGTGCATTTCATAACGCTCCATACGGGCCCCGGCACATTCATGCCTGTGCGCGTGGATGATATTACAAGGCACAGGATGCTGAATGAAAAGTATGATATCGGTGTAGACGCCTTTAATGCGGTAAAATCGGCAAAGAAAGAGGGTAGAAGGGTCATAGCCGTAGGCACTACCTCCACGAGGGCGCTTGAGGCGGCGGCAAGGGACTTTGAATCGCCGGTACTATCGGGCGCCACAGACCTTTTTATCTATCCCGGATATAAGTTTAAGGTGATAGACGGGCTACTTACGAATTTTCATCTGCCTGGCTCTACATTGATAATGCTCGTTTCGGCCTTCGCGGGGCTTGATAATCTACTCAATGCCTACAGGGAAGCGGTTCGCGAAAAATACAGGTTTTTCAGTTACGGCGACGCGATGCTCGTAATATGAAAAAGGCCTGCTATAATTACTAATTTCAAGCTGTATTATCACAAAAGAACGGTTGGATGGATTGACATGGCCTTCAAATTCGAGCTGCGGAAAAAAGATAGTTCAGGGGCGAGGCTGGGGACTTTCACCACCCCTCACGGCAAGGTAAATACGCCCATATTCATGCCTGTAGGGACGAAGGGGGCGGTAAAAGGCGTCACGCCTGAAGATCTGGAGGCGATAGGGGTTGAGATACTTCTATCGAACACCTATCACCTGTATCTCCGCCCTGGCCACGAGCTTGTAAAGTCCCTCGGGGGGCTTCACAGGTTCATGAACTGGAAAGGCCCGATACTTACGGACAGCGGCGGGTTCCAGGTATTCAGCCTGTGCAAGCTCCGTAAGATCGACGAGACGGGGGTTCAGTTCAGCTCCCATCTGGACGGCGCGAAATGCGTCCTTACGCCTGAAAGCGCGATAGAGATACAGGAGGCGCTGGGCGCAGATATCATTATGCCTCTTGACGAGTGCACGCCGTACCCGGCGACCCGCGAGTACGCCATGAATTCCATGAATCTGACGCACAGGTGGGCGAAACGGTCGAAGGAGAAAAAGTCCGCCAACGGGCAGGCGCTCTTTGGGATAATCCAGGGAGGCATGTTTAAGGACTTGCGGAGAGAAAGCCTGGAGGCGATAGTGGATATAGGGTTCGAGGGCTACGCGCTCGGGGGCTTGAGCGTGGGCGAAGAAAAGCCGTTGATGCAGGAGGTCATAGCATCGACGGCGCCAAATCTGCCCGAGGACAAGCCGAGGTACCTGATGGGCGTGGGCACCCCTGAGGATCTGGTGTTCGGGGTGAGCATGGGCATAGATATGTTCGACTGCGTTATGCCGACCAGGAACGCAAGAAACGGAACTCTCTTTACAAGACGGGGAAAATTGGTTATAAAGAATGCTCAATACGAGCGGGACCCCGCGCCTGTTGACGAGGAATGCGGCTGTTATACCTGCAGGAACTACTCACGGGCTTACTTGAGACACATATATATGATGGGGGAGATACTGTCGTCCCGGCTTAACACGGTGCACAACCTCCACTACTACCTTTCCATTATGAAGGAAATGCGGGAGGCCATAGCGGGAGACAGGTTTGGCGAGTGGATGAAGAGGTTTTACGAATTGAGATCGGATGACAGGGCGGATGCCCTGCGGCCATAAAGATATTTTTTACATACAGCATCATAAACAAACGAGTATACAGACCGGAACAAGGCAGGCCGGGGCGCTCCGGCGGTGAGGGGTGAAGCGTACTTTTGCGGTACGCCGCAACCGCGAACCGGGGAGCGGCGCAGGGCTGCAAGCGAGGCCGCTCTGTATAAAACCAAGGAGGATGTACAGTGTTATTTCTACCAGTTGCTTTAGCTTATGCCGAGGATGCCGCGCCTTCGGGAGGCGGTCCCTTGGGGAGCTTTATGTCCATAGCCCCGTTAGTGCTTCTTTTTGTCATATTCTACTTCCTCCTCATCCGCCCTCAGCAGAAGAAGGCCAAAGAGCACAAGCAGATGCTCTCAGAGGTGCAGAAGGGCGACAGTGTCGTGACAAACGGCGGCCTTTACGGAAGGGTAATATCCGTCCAGGAAGATACCATCACAATCGAGATAGCCGAGAACGTAAGGGTTAAGATCGCGAGAGAAGCTGTCGCCATCAGAAAGCCGCAGGGCTAATCTTTGATAAAAGGCAGGCCGGGCCCTTGGGGGTTTTTAGCCTTCAAGGGGCGTCTGCGTAAAAAAGGCCTTGTATCAAAAGCATAAATGGAGTGTGTATGAGAAGCATCTTTTGGCGTATTGTCATGCTGGCCGGGTTCACCGTCATAGCGATAGTGCTCTTCCTGCCTTCAACGCCTATTTCGAAAAACCTCCCTTCCTTCTGGTCAAACAACATCCCCAAGATAGTGCTTGGGCTCGACCTTCAGGGCGGCATGCACCTTGTCTTGAGCGTTGATCAGGAGAAGGCGGTCGATAACCACACCCTCCGGCTGGCGAGTTCGATAGAGGATGAGCTTAAGAGAAAGAATATCAGCTACGGAGCGGTCTCAAAAGCGGGTGTGTCCGCGGTGACGATAACCTATCCCGACGAAAGCTCCCGCAACGCGATCTCACAGATGATATCGGACTCATTCGGGGTTTTCGACGCGCCTTCGGCCGCCGACGGAAAGCTGGCATTTAATCTTAATAACAGCGAGGTCGAGCGTATAAAGGACTGGGCGAGGTCCCAGGCCCTTGAGACGATAAGGAACAGGATAGATAAGTTCGGCGTTGCCGAACCTGTGATACAGAAACAGGGCGAGAACGAGCTTGTAATACAGCTCCCGGGCCTTAAAGACCCCCAGAGAGCCATACAGCTTATCGGTAAGACCGCGGTGCTTGAGTTCAGGTTGCTCGACGAGTCGATGGACGCGCAGAAGGCGCTCGCAACAGGCGCCCCTCCCGGCACCGAGGTGCTCTTCCAGCAGTCGGCGTCAAAGGAGACGGGCGCGCTCCAGAAGGTGGCTTATCTCGTCAGGAAAGAGACCCTTCTTACCGGAGATTCCTTGTCTGACGCGAGGGTGGCTATCGACAGCCAGTATAACGAGCCTTACGTCGCGCTTACATTCGATGCAAACGGGGCGCGGATATTCGAGAGGGTCACCAGCCAGAACGTAGGCAAGAGGCTCGCCATAGTGCTTGACGGCAATGTACACTCCGCCCCGCAGATCAGGGAGGCGATCGCCGGAGGCAAGGCCCAGATATCAGGCGGGTTCACCTACGAGGAAGCGACAGACCTGGCGATAGTTTTAAGGGCAGGCGCCCTGCCGGCCCCTGTAAATATCATCCAGAACGTTACGGTCGGCCCGACTTTGGGAGCGGATTCCATCAAGGCCGGGGTAAGGGCCGCGGTGCTCGGAGCGCTGCTCGTCCTTGTGTTCATGGCGATTTACTATAAGATATCCGGTCTGGCGGCGGACTTCGCCATATTACTTAATATAACAATGCTGCTTGGCGCGATGGCATGGCTCAACTCCACCCTTACACTGCCGGGTATCGCCGGTATCATACTTACGATAGGCATGGGGGTCGATTCCAACGTCCTCATATTCGAGAGGATAAAAGAGGAGCTCCGCGCGGGGCGCACGCCACGTTCGGCGGTAAACGCCGGTTACGACCACGCGTGGTGGACTGTCATCGACTCGCATGTAACGACGCTGATTACGGCCGCCGTCCTCTTCCAGTTCGGAAGCGGGCCCATCAAGGGCTTTGCCGTGTCCTTAAGTATCGGTATCCTTATAAACCTCTTTACAGCGCTTGTCGGCACGAAGGTCTTTTTCGACTTGCAGAGCGAGAAGTTCAGGGCAAAGAGATTGAGCATCTAATTTGAAGATAATCGTCTCAAGACGATTTGGAGGATTATGGACATCTGGGGCGAAACTAATATAGATTTCCTGGGCAAAAGATGGATACTCTTTGCCATTTCAGGGATTTTCGCGATAATCGGCATTATAGCGGTCATTGCGATACCGCTTGGTAAAGCCAACCTCGGCACCGACTTTGCCGGGGGTATCTCGATACAGTTCAGGTTTGAAAAGCCGCTTGAGATAGACCATGTAAGAAAGCTCCTGTCCGAAAAAGGCTTTAAGGACGCCAATCTCCAGCAGTTCGCTGAACCGAACAAGCTCCTGGTAAGGCTTAAAAGCACGGAAGGCGACCTGGCGGCGACCTCGAAGGCGATAGGGGAAGTGTTTTCGCAGGGGCTCCCCGACAATCCGTATGCCGTGGATTCGACCACTGAAGTCGGCCCGACAGTGGGCAAGAAGCTTCAGAAAGACGCTTTATGGGCCATTACAATTTCCCTGATCGGCATACTTATCTATGTGGCCTGGAGGTTTGAGTTCCGCTTCGGGATCGCTGCCGTAATCGCGACCTTTCATGACGTCCTTTTTGTAATGGGTTTCATGTGGCTCTTGAATAAGGAGATGTCGCTCCTCATCATAACAGCTCTTCTGACCCTGGCCGGATACTCGCTTACGGATACGGTCGTGGTATTTGACAGGATAAGGGAAAATTTAAGAAAGCGTACAAAAGAGGAGATGATCCCCCTTATAAACAGGTCTATAAACGAGGTATTAAGAAGGACTATCGTCACATCCCTTACAACCCTCCTGGCGCTTGTGGCCCTCCTCTTTTTCGGCGGCGAGGTCATACATGACTTCTCGCTCGCCCTCTTTGTGGGAGTGCTCGTAGGCACCTACTCGTCAATCTTCATCGCAAGCCCGATACTCCTTTTTTGGAAAGGTCAGAAGAAGAGGCCGGGACTGGCAAAAACCTAAGGAATGGAGTTTTTTCAACCTATTGATATGTAAGGCTTTCTTGTTTTACTCCCCGCTTTTCTCTACATTTCATTTAAAATAGCAGTTGTAATTTTTACGCGTTTATGCTATGTCAAAGGCTAACTAAATTGAGGTTATGCTATTAAAAAACGTCTGTTTTTTAATAGGTAACTAATTCTGCCATTGGTATAATGGGTTTAAGTCGCGAGACTCATGACGGGTCTTAAAGGGCTAAGGATGCCGCAGTACCTTAAATCTGGTATTGGAGGCATTTTTTTTTGTTGAAAAACACCATGTTAGACCGGAAAGACTCAGTGAGCATGGAAAAAGGCATAAAGCCCGGTAAAAACTCGGTCGATCTTTCGCTCTGGCGGGAATTCCAGGAGGGGCTCTCAGCCCTTTTGGATATGCCCATTTCGCTATATGACAGCGCCGGTGTGCGGCTTTGCGCGTCCTCAAGGGGGAATTTTGTCTGCTCGGCCGTCAAGTCAGACCCCAGGGGCGTTGAACTCTGCCGGGAGGTCTACCTGCGGGCTGTTTCACAAGTTATTGAAAAGGGCAAGACTTACATATATAAATGCCATACAAATCAGTATATTTTCGCGGTACCTGCCTTTATAGAGGCGAATAAGCCTTTTGTGATTGTAGGCGGCCATACCTTCCTTAAGGGGAATGAAATAAGGGATTTCTACGAGGGGCTCGCTCAATTCGGGTTCAGCGAAAACTCGGTGGCAACCTTGAAGGGCCAGCTTGCCACCATTCCGCCGAATTCCATATTTACCATCCCTGACATAATAAATAACCTCGCGGTGCCATTTCTTAAATCCCTGCGCTCGAAAACGCTTTCAAACGGCAATGATGGGTTGAGGGGCAAGGCCGGCCTGAACGGTTTTCACGCCCTTGAGCAGGTCTATAAATCGATAGCCCCGGTATTGGATAGAGAGGAACTTTATGAAACGATACTCTCGAAGTCCTCGGAACTCGTGAAGGCGGAGCGCGGCACGCTGATGATACTCGATAACAAGAGCAACCTTCTATCCGTAAAGGCGTCGAAGGGCATAGACAGGCGTATAATAGACAATCTTAAGGTAAAGCTCGGCGAGGGCATCTCCGGGTCGATAGCCGCGAAGGGCCTGCCGGTAATGGTAAGGAATATCGAGGCCGAGGTGCCGTCATGGAAGAACAGGCCCATATACAAGACAAAATCCTTTATTTCCATACCGCTCAAGCTCGATACCCGCGTTATAGGGGTAATAAACGTCTCGGATAAGATAAGCGGGGAGGTCTTCTCTGATGACGACCTTCAGCTGCTTTTGTCATTCTCCAATTATGCCTCTATCGCCCTTGAGAGGGGCGCGTACTACAGCATGAGCGAAGAGCTTAAGATGCTCTCGATGACAGACCCCCTGACAGGCCTATTTAACAGGAGATACTTCCGTGAAAGGCTCTTTGAGGAGGTCGAGAGGGTAAAGAGGCACAGCGAATGCTTCTCTACCTTCATGATAGACATAGACAATTTCAAATCCTTTAATGACACGTACGGTCATATCTCAGGGGATGAGGTGTTAAGGGGCGTTTCCAGGGCCATTCGGGACGCCGTAAGGTCGATGGATGTGGTCGCCAGGTTCGGCGGCGAGGAGTTCGCGGTAATACTCCCGCATACGAACAAGAAGGACTCATTCGTTATAGCGGAGAGGATAAGAAAGGGAGTGGAAGAGTTCAGGCCTGCGAACTCCACATTTAAGGAATGGCCGACGATTAGCCTCGGCGTGGCTGAATTCCCCGGCGACGCAAGCCACATTGACGAGCTTCTTCACAGGGCCGATTCCGCGATGTATTCGGCCAAGCGCATGGGAAAGAACAGGGTCGTAGTTTATGAAAGATAAGCTTCTTTTTAATATATGTCCCGACGGCGAGTTTTTCGGAAGGGCACAGGAACTCGAGTATATACTTGAGAGGGCTACCTGCCAGCAGAAGCGTTCGCCCGGCATTTTCCTTCTCGGCAAGAGATGGATAGGTAAGACGGAAATGCTCAGGAGGGTGCACAGGGAACTCTTCTGGTCTCAGGCGAGGGTAGTGCCTGTATACTATCAGTTCAAGGGTTACGGAAGCCCGGAAGTCTTCGCCGAGGATTTTCTTAAGGAAGTGGTAAAGCAGTACCTCGCCTTCAGGAAGCGCGACCCCAGGTTCATAAGGAGCGAGATATCGCTCGATAAGCTTGCGAGGCTTCTTGTTGACGATGACAGCTTCGGGCTCTCCGAATTCATAGCGCTCCACAGGGAGGCAAAAAAGAGCGGGGATATTATCGCCGCGTTAAGGAACTCTTTAAACGCGCCCCAGCTTCTTACCCATCGCTCAGGCGTACCTGTTTATCTCATCCTGGACGACATAGACCTCGCTTCCGGCGTCTACCCCGATGTGAAGGGGCCGCATGTTGGAAAAGAGCTTATGGAGGCGCTTTGCGCCGGAGCGTCTTCTTTCCTTGCCGCCGGTTCCACGGTAAAGGCGCTTGAGGGCGGCTCTGTGGGGGCTTCGATAGAGGCGATCTCGTTATCCGGGCTGGATGAAGAGACGGCGGCTTCTATGATGATGGAGCTTTGCCGCCAGTACAACCTTGAGTTCGACACAGAGGTGTTGACGCTTGGCGCCAATAAGCTCTGCGGAAATCCGATGTATATAAAAAATATAATCTGGGCCGCTCACAGGTCCGAAAGGCCGTTGACTACGCTGAAAAATTTTGTTGAGCTCTACGCGGGCGAGGTATTTGAAGGGAATATCGCCTTTTCCCTCCGCGCATCCCTGAAACTGAAGGGTCTCAATGACCTGCGCGTCCTTAACGCGATAGCTTTTGCCTCCGGTGCGGTCTCAGAAGAGGATATGGCCGAGCGGCTAAGGGTAGAGGCTTTAGAGCTCGGGAAGACCCTGGAAAACTTAAGCGCATCGGGTCTCATCGACACGAATCTCGGGTCTGTTAAATGGGCCGGTGACGGGGTCATGAAGGATTTTATAGGCTTCGTATACGAAACAAGGGTGAAGGGCAGGAGCGGCGAGGAGGTCAAGACCTCCGCAATCAGGGACGGATTGAAGGAAGGCTTTAACCAGAAGGGTTTGAGGGTACAGGGCAAGCTCAAGGAAGAGATCGTCGCGGCCTTAAAGTCGTTTAACGGGCAGAAGATCCTTAAAGTGCTCATGCGGAATCAGATATTTATATCGCGGTATAAAAAAGACCCGGACAAGTCTGTTGAAAAGCTCAAAGAGGAAGAGGATCTTCCTTTGCCGCAGGTGATCGGCTGTTTCGACTCCCTGAGATGGGAAGGCAACGAGACCGGCCCGCCTATAATAATAGCTCAGGGGTTTCAGAACGGCAGGTACGACTCGGGCAACGAGGTCATCTGGATAACAGGCGTAAAGGACGCGCTCTCCCCGGTAAATATCGGGGATGTGGAGAGCTTCATAAGGCGCAGCCTCCTTTTAAAGGAGAACTTCAGGGCCGCCAGGATAGTAAGGTGGATAGTAGGCAGGGAAGGGTTTACAGGCGAGGCCCTGAAGAGGATAGACAGCGAAGGGATCTATTCGACGGACTCGGTGCAGCTGAAAATATTAAAAGACAGCCTTGAGGATAAAGGCTCGCCAAACCGTCCTAAAAGCGCCCATACTCTGGCGTCTAACAAGGAATTCGAGGTGGTAATACCCGCCTCCACAAAGGCTGAGCTTGTGGCTGCCAGGGCGGTCGAGGAGATCGGCACCGAGATGGGTTTCGACGAGAACGCCATAGGCCAGATAAAGGCGGCGCTCGTAGAGGCGTGCATAAACGCGTTTGAGCACAGCAGGGTCAAGGCGTCAAAGGTCTTTTTAAGGTTCGTTGCCGGAGACGACAAGCTTACGATACATGTGCAGAACGGGGGTGTCGATTTCGACAGCCCCGCCGCCGTGTCAATGACCGAGTCCGATTCCTTGCCGAGAAAGAGGGGATGGGGTTTTGAGCTTATGAAAGGGCTCATGGACGAGGTGAGGTTCGAGAAGCTCCGCGGGGGCGCTAAAATAGTGCTCGTAAAATATTTGATAAAGAAAGGGGTGAGCGGTGATAAAGAGGCTTAATTTCAAGGAGCTCGGAGAAACGGTCGTCCTTTATCCCGACAACTATATAAACGACCTTGAGGGCGAGAAGCTCGAGGAGATGTGCGACAGCTTCATAAAGAAGGGGTTCAAG
>JACRET010000098.1 GCA_016218105.1 Deltaproteobacteria bacterium | reverse complement strand
GCGCTCGGAGATAGACAAGGACCCGGACCTTAAAAACAAAAGGGACCTTTTAATCTCCATACCAGGCATAAGCGACGCAACCATCTCCATCGTACTCGCCGAGCTCGACTTCAAAAAGTTCGAGAGCGTCAGAGAGGTAGTTGCCTTTATGGGTCTTGCTCCGAAGGATACGCTCTCAGGAACCTCGGTAAAAGGCAAGCCCCGGCTCTGCAAGATCGGCAACGCAAGGCTCAGGAAATGCTTTTACATGCCTGCGATGGTAGCCATAAGGTTCAACCCTGTCGTTGCGGACTTTCACCGCCGACTCAAAGAGAACGGCAAAAACGGCAAGGTCATCGTCTGCGCCGCGATGCGAAAACTCGTCCACATCATCTACGGAGTGCTCAAAACAGGCAAACCCTTCAATCCGCATTACGCATAAAATATCGCTTGACGGGCAAGACGGTATCTACAACTCCAAAATCATTTTTTTACAAAAGTTTACTGAGCATTACCTGAAAATGCAACAATAGATTTGAATTCTAAAGCTTAACTAAAAATTTTTCTTCCATTCTGAACCTATATTATATACATTATGTACTCGGGAATCAGATGTATTCGATTAGAGGTGAAAATGAACACTGGAGGGTTACTATGAAAAAAATAGCTCTTGTCTGTCTTTCCTTCGCCATGATCTCCTGCACCACCCTGACTAGTACAGAAAAGCACAGGATAGCTGAGCTTGAGTCCCAGGGAGTCAGGGTGCCTCATGAAGAGATAAAAAGTCCCGGTTTGGCAGGGGCGCTGAATATACTTCCTGGGGTTGGGAATTTTTATCTTGCGATCGGGACCAACGAATCAGAGCATTGGCTCTATGGATTCCTGAATTTACTCGCGTGGCCTACTTCTATCGCATGGGGTGTCCCTGAAGCGGCTATAGACGCTTCTACAATTAACAAAAGGGAGACCGTATACTTCTACACTTACGGTCCCGGCAAGGAAGCACTGAATAAAAAAGCGACCGTCAGCAGTGTCCCTGTTTCAGCGCCTATAAATAATCCAAAAGAAGAGACGCCAAATCCGGTACTTCAATAAAAGTATTCCTTTAATACTTTAAATAATGAGATATTGAGCGATATATCCCAAAAAACAGAAGGCGGGCCCTTCTGGGCCCGCCTTCTGTTTTTTTATATCATAGAACTACTTACTTCTTCACCCACCTCAAGACCGGCTCCCTTGCCGCCCGGGTCTCGTCGACCCTTCTGACCTTCGTCTTTGTCGGCGCGTTCTTTAGGAGCTCGGGGTTGGTGCGCGCCTCTTCGGCGATCATTTTCATCGCCTCGATGAACTTGTCCATCGTCTCCTTCGTCTCGGTCTCGGTCGGCTCGATCATTATCGCGCCGTGGACGACGAGCGGGAAGTAGACCGTCGGAGGGTGGAAGCCGTAGTCTATGAGCCTCTTCGCCACGTCCAACGTGGTGACGCCATGGCCCAAAAGATTCTTATCCGAAAAAACGCTCTCGTGCATGCACGGCTCGTTATAGGCGAGGTCGTAGGTATCCTTGAGCTTTTCCTTTATATAATTGGCGTTCAAAATCGCGGTCTCGCTCGCCCTCTTAAGGCCCTCTCCGCCCATCCTCCTGATGTAGGCGTAGGCGCGGACCATTATCGAGAAGTTCCCGTAAAATGCCTTCAACCTGCCTATCGACTTCGGGCAATTGTATTCAAGAGAATACTTCCCCCTCGACTTCTTTATGCGCGGGGCCGGAAGGAAAGGGAGAAGCGCCTTCTTAACGCCTACAGGGCCGCTGCCGGGACCGCCGCCGCCGTGCGGGGTAGAGAAGGTCTTGTGGAGGTTGAACTGGATGACATCGACTCCTATTGCGCCAAGGTTCACAAGCCCCATGAGGGCGTTAAGGTTCGCGCCGTCGCAATAGAGGAAGCCGCCCTTTGAGTGGACGACCTTCGCTATCTCTTTTATGTTCCTCTCGAAGAGGCCGATGGTGTTCGGGTTCGTGACCATGAGCCCGGCGGTCTCTTCGTCCATCACCGCCTTTATCGCATCGACCGAGAGCGCCCCCTTGCCCTCGGACTTTACGGGCACCACCTTGAAGCCAGCGAGGTGCGAGGACGCCGGGTTCGTGCCGTGCGCGGTATCCGGTATTAGTATCTTGGTCCTGGCCTTGCCCTTGTCCTTGAAATACGCGGCCATCATGAGAAGTCCGCATAGCTCGCCGTGCGCTCCGGCGGAGGGCTGTAAAGTCACCGCGTCCATGCCGCTTATCTCTGCGAGATAATCCTCGAGCTCGTACATGAGCTCGAGCGCGCCCTGGACAAGCTCCTCCGGCTCGTACGGGTGTATCATCGAGAGGCCCGG
>JACRET010000096.1 GCA_016218105.1 Deltaproteobacteria bacterium | reverse complement strand
CGGAGACAACATCGGCGCGCTCTTAAGGGGCACGAAGAAGGAAGATGTCGAGCGTGGCCAGGTATTGGCGAAGCCCGGCACCATCACACCGCACACGAAGTTCAAGGGTGAGGTATATATATTGTCAAAAGAAGAGGGCGGACGCCACACACCGTTCTTTAATGGATACAGGCCGCAGTTTTACTTCAGGACCACGGACGTCACAGGCGTGTCGAAGCTGCCTGATGGGGTAGAGATGGTAATGCCCGGAGACAACGTAAGCCTGGATGTAGAGCTTATCACGCCAATCGCGATGGAAGAGGGTTTGAGGTTCGCGATCCGCGAAGGCGGCAGGACCGTAGGCGCCGGAGTCGTCACGAAGATAATACAGTAGGTTAACGGTCGCCGGGTACGGATTATCGTACTCGGAAGGTATAAGGGTTCAGCAGGTATCGGGTAACCGACAATAGATAACAAATCAAGAAACATGGACGGAGTTAAAGGGTGGATAACCAGAAGATCAGAATAAGACTTAAGGCTTTCGATCACAGGCTGTTGGACAGGTCTGTAAAAGAGATTGTCGACACAGCCAGGAGGACAGGCGCCAGAATCAAGGGGCCGATTCCGCTGCCGACGAGGATCAACAAGTTCTGCGTTTTGCGCTCTCCGCATGTTGACAAGAAGAGCCGCGAGCAGTTCGAGATCAGGACTCACAAAAGGCTGATGGATATCATGGAGCCGTCGCAGAATACGGTCGATGCCCTTATGAAGCTGGACCTTCCCGCAGGCGTGGATGTCGAGATAAAGCTCGATTGACCTGTGAACAAAAGCTGTTAAGTCAGTAATAATAAAATGCCAGGGGTTTACCCCGCCTGGGGTAGGCGAAAAAAGGTTAAAAATATGATAGAAGGCATTCTCGGAAAAAAAATCGGTATGACGCATATCTACTCAGAGGCCGGAGAGCAGATATCGGTTACACTCGTAAAGGCTGGCAACTTTGTCGTTCAGAAGAAGACAAAACAGAATGACGGCTACGAAGCGATTCAAATCGGAATCAATGAGAAGAAAGAGAGCAGGGTAAATAAGCCGATGAAGGGTCACTTTAAGAAGGCCGGCACGCCCTGCCTTTACAATCTTATGGAAGTGAAGGGCGATAATCTGGACGAATACAAGCCCGGCGCAGCCATAAACTGCAATGACGTCTTCAAGGTCGGCGACTGGGTCGATGTTGTCGGCGAATCGAAGGGAAAAGGTTTCATGGGTTCCATGAGGAGACACCACTTCAGCGGCGGCGCAGAATCACACGGCTCGATGCACAACAGGGCGCCGGGTTCCATAGGCTCAAGCTCAGACCCGTCGAGGGTTTATAAGGGCATGAGGATGGCTGGGCACATGGGTGCGAGGAATGTGACGGTTCAGAACCTTAGGGTCGTAGGCGTAAGGGCCGAAGAAAACGTTCTTCTCATAAGCGGTGCGGTGCCAGGTGCAATCAACGGGCTCGTTGTTATAAAAAAGGCCCTGAAGAAGGTAAAAAAGTAGTTTTTTATAAAGATAATTCTTGTGAAATAAAGCCGGATTGTGTATAGTTGTTGTTTACCGAAAATTAAGGATTCTGGACAATGATGATAGAGGTAATAAATAAGAACGGCACAAAAGTGTCTGAGCTTGATCTGAATGAAGAGCTTTATGGCGGCGACGTAAAAGAGCATCTCTTTTATGAAGTCGTTAAGATGCAGATGGCGAACCGCAGGTCTGGCACCGCTTCCACCAAGACAAAAGGTGAGGTGAGCGGCGGCGGAATAAAGCCCTGGAAGCAGAAAGGCACCGGCAGGGCCAGATCAGGTTCTAACAGGTCGCCTGTCTGGAGACATGGCGGCACGGTCTTCGGCCCGCATCCGAGGGATTATTCTTACAAGGTTCCGAGGAAGGTAATGAAGGAGGCCCTGAAATCCGCACTTAGGCTGAAGCTTAAAGACGGGCAGGTCAAGGTATATGATTCACTGGAGATAGATACTCCCAAGACAAAGAGCGCCCTTGAGATATTAAAGAACGCGAAGCTCGCGAAGGCGTTGATCGTAATAGACGGCCGTAACAGAAATCTGGAGCTTGCCGTAAGAAATATGAAGGATTTCAAAGTGCTGGAGGCTCGCGGACTTAATGTGTATGACCTCCTTGATTACGAGAACCTTGTTATTACAAGGAGCGCTTTTGAGAAAGTAGAGGCGATGATTCAATGAAGAACATTTATTCAGTCATAAAGTCTCCGGTTATTACCGAGAAGTCCACAATAAAGGCCGCGCTGGGACAGGTGATATTCTGGGTTGACCTGGAAGCCAACAAGCAGGATATAAAGACTGCCGTAGAAAAGATATTCAATGTAAAGGTGCTTGACGTCAATACTCAGCGTGTGCCCGGCAAGGTCAAGAGGATGGGCAAGTATGCGGGCCAGAAGTCAACAAGAAAGAAGGCTTACATAACCCTCAGAGAAGGCGACAAGATCGAAATCTTCCAAGGCGTTTAGGCTTTAAAATAATTTAGAAGAGAAAGAATAAGCATATGCCAGTAAAAAAGTATAAACCGACTTCACCGGCACTCAGAGAGAAAACAACCCTGGTATTTGAAGGATTGGCCAAGAAACGTCCGGAGAGGAAGCTCACCAAAGCCCATAAGCGCACCGGCGGAAGAAATAATTTTGGCCGAGTTACAAGCCGCTGGATAGGCGGGGGCCATAAAAAGCTCTATAGGGTGATCGACTTCAAGAGAGACAAGGTTGACATTCCGGCAAAGGTCACGGCTATCGAGTATGACCCGAACCGTACATCAAATATAGCGCTTCTTACATATGCTGATGGTGAGAAGAGATATATAATAGCGCCGAATCTGCTGAAGGTTGGAGATGTAGTAACCGCTGGCCCGTCAGTAGATATCAAGCCAGGGAACGCGCTTCCGCTGAAATCGATACCGGTAGGCAGCTTTGTCCATAATATCGAGATGAAGAGAGGCAAGGGCGGTCAGTTGGCGAGAACCGCGGGAGCATATGCCCAGCTTATGGCCAAAGAAGGCGATTACGCCACTATAAAGCTTCCGTCAAACGAAGTAAGGTATGTTCTTCAGGAGTGCTATGCGACAGTCGGGCAGGTAGGCAACCTTGATCACGAGAATGTGACCATAGGAAAGGCCGGAAGGTCACGCTGGCTTGGCAGGAACCCGAGGGTGAGGGGCGTTGCCATGAACCCGGTAGATCATCCGCACGGCGGCGGTGAAGGTAAGAGCAAGGGTGGAAATCATCCGACTAACCCCTGGGGCGTGCCCACAAAGGGTTACAAGACCAGAAGGCGCACGGAAACCGATAAGTATATTATAACCAGGAGGAAGTAAAGGTGCGTTCCTTAAAAAAAGGACCGTTTGTAGACGGGCATTTACTTGCAAAGATAACAGTAGGCGGAGACGCCAGGGCCAGGAAGGTTGTCAAAACCTGGTCAAGAAGATCGATGATAACGCCGGAGATGGTTGGCTATACTATAGCCGTCCATAACGGAAAGAAGTTCATTCCCGTATTCGTAACAGAGAATATGGTGGGGCATAAGCTAGGTGAGTTTTCTCCCACACGCACCTTTCATAGCCACTCAGGCATCAAAAAGGCAAAGGTGCCTGGTGCCAAGGGCTAGGATGTATCAGGGCAGAGGGGTGTAACTGGGGAAGAGCCTTTAGGAAATCTATAAAGATTGTACCGGCTGGTACAGCCGGAGAAGGTTTTTAAAGCTTAAAAGGAGTACTGCTGATAATGGAAGCCAAGGCTATAGTAAAATATTTGAAAACATCCCCGCAGAAGACAAGGCTTGTAGTTGATCTTATAAGGGGCAGGAAGATAGAGGATGCCCTATCTATCTTAAGCTTCAACACGAAGGCAGTAAGCCGCGACATAGTAAAAGTTGTCAAGAGCGCGATAGCCAATGCCGAGAATACGAAAAATCTGAATGTCGATAAGCTCTTTATAAAGAGCGCTTTCGTTGACGCAGGCCCGACCATGAAGAGGACTCATTCAAAGGCTATGGGCAGAGGCGCACTTATCAGGAGAAGGTCGAGCCACGTAACCATAGTAGTGGGCGAGAAGTAAGCCCTCGTAATATAGGGACAACGGTTCACAATTATTAAAACAGAGTAGTAAATGGAGGCGTTTTTTGGGTCAGAAGGTTCATCCAATAGGTTTTAGGCTAGGGATTTCAAAAGGCTGGAACTCGCGGTGGTACGGAGAGAAGAACTATGCCTTGTTCGTTCACGAAGACCTTAAGGTCAGAAAGTTCGTGAAAAAGAAGCTCTTCCACGCCGGGATTTCCTCCATAGAGATAGAGAGAACGGCAAACGCGGTAAAGGTCATAATACGCACCGCCAGGCCGGGCATAGTGATCGGAAAGCGCGGCGCTGAAATAGACGTCATGAAAAAGCAGCTGGCCAAGCTTACCGGCAGGGAAGTAGACCTCGAAATAGTCGAGGTAAGAAAGCCTGACACAGACGCTCAGCTAGTAGCCGAAAACGTCGCACTCCAGCTTGAAAGAAGGGTGTCCTTCAGAAGGGCCATGAAGAAGGCGGTCACCTCCACATTGAGGATGGGCGGTAAAGGCATAAAGATAATGTGCGCAGGCAGACTCGGCGGAGCAGAAATCGCCAGGAGTGAATGGTACAGGGAAGGCAGGGTGCCTCTTCATACACTAAGGGCCGACATAGATTACGGTCAGGCAGAGGCGTTGACCACATTCGGGATTATTGGCGTAAAAGTATTAATATATAAAGGCGAGGTAACCGCGGTTCCGCAAAAGGCTGTAACGGACGAGACGGTATCTCAGTAAGCGGGTGAATTTTCATGTTAATGCCGAAAAAGGTAAAATTTAGAAAGCAGCAGAGAGGTAAGAGAAGAGGTCTTGCCGCGAGGGGAAGCTCCCTTGATTTTGGCAATTACGGTCTTCAGGCAACCGAGTGCGGTTGGCTCTCCACCAGGCAGATTGAAGCCGCCAGGATCGCTATGACCCGTTACATCAAGAGGGGCGGAAGGATCTGGATCAGGGTATTCCCTGACAAGCCCGTTACCAAGAAGCCGGCTGAAACCAGGATGGGTAGCGGTAAGGGAGGCCCGGAGGACTGGGTAGCGGTAATAAAGCCAGGCAGGATCCTTTATGAGATGGAGGGCGTAACGGAAGCCATAGCGCGTGAAGCGTTCAGACTGGCGACCCATAAGATCTCCATACCCACAAAGTTTATTAAAAGGGATATTATATGAAATCGGCTGAGATCAGAGACATGACCCTTGAGGAGATAAGGGCGAAAGGCGGCGAGATTACGAAGGAGCTTTTTAATCTTCGCATGCGCCACGCGACCAATCAGCTTGAGAATCCCCTTAAATTGAGGATACTCAAGAGAGAAGTGGCGAGATTAAAGACAATAATCGCCGAGAAGGAAAGGGGTAAGTAAAATGGCGGAACAGAAAAACCAGAGAAAGACCCTGATCGGCAGCGTCCTTAGCGGCGGCAAGATGAACCAGACGATAGTCGTATCGATCGAGAGGCTCGCAAAGCATCCTTTTTACGGCAAATACGTCAAGAGGCGCGTAAAGTATATGGCCCATGACGAAAAGAATGAGTGCGCGACTGGCGACAAGGTGATGATAGTTGAGACACGCCCTTTGAGCAAGACAAAGAGGTGGCGTGTTAAAGAAATACTGGAGAAGGCGAAATGATACAGATCCGTTCGATACTCGGGGTTGCCGACAACTCAGGCGCCAAAAGGTCTCTTGCATAAAGGTTATCGGCGCGTCTAACAAGCTTATCGCCGAGGTCGGTGACATCATAGTGGTAAACGTTAAGGAAGCCATCTATGACTCAAAGGTCAAGAAGGGCGAGGTCGTGAGGGCGGTAATCGTCCGCACTGTGAAGGAGATAAGGCGTCCGGACGGCTCCTATATTAAATTTGACGAGAACTCCGTCGTTATTATAAACAAGGACAACGAGCCGATAGGGACAAGGATCTTCGGCCCCGTGGCAAGGGAACTCAGGGCAAGAAAATTCATGAAGATCGTCTCGCTCGCCCCAGAGGTTTTATAAGGCAAGCCTGGGCCATGGTTTTGTTTGAAAACAGACAGGACAAAATAAAAAAAGGGTTTATAAGATGTCACTTAGGATAAGAAAAGACGACCAGATAATGGTTATAGCCGGTAAGGAAAAAGGCAAGACCGGCAAGGTAACCAGGGTGAACCCGGACAAGGGCACAGTCCTTGTTGAGAAGGTAAATATTGTAAAGCGCCACCAGACACCCTCGGCAAAGTATAAGCAGGGCGGGATCATCGAGAAGGAAGGCCCCATCGCCATCTCGAACGTAATGATACTTTGCGCAAAGTGCAAAGGCCCGGTCCGTGTTGGCGCAAAGGCGGACGGCGACAAGAGAACAAGGGTTTGCAAAAAGTGCGGCGAGGTGCTCGACAAATGACGGCAAGGCTTAAAGACATATATCAGAAGCAGGCAATACCTGCTCTCATGAAAGAGTTTAAATACTCCAACGTAATGCAGGCACCGAAACTTGAGAAGATAGTCCTGAACATAGGGCTTGGAGAGGCAGTAAAGGACATAAAGGTGATGGACGCGGCTGTACGCGATATGACCTTGATATCCGGACAGAAGCCGGTGGTAACAAAGGCAAAGAAGTCGATAGCGACCTTTAAGCTCAGGGCTGGAATGCCGATCGGATGCATGGTAACGCTCCGCGGGCCTAAGATGTACGAATTCCTGGATAGGTTTGTAAACTTCAGCATCCCGCGTATCAGGGACTTCAAGGGTATGCCTGATAAGTCCTTTGACGGCAGAGGCAACTATACTATCGGGATAAAAGAGCAGATCATATTCCCCGAAATCGAGTACGACAAGATAGACAAGATCAGGGGACTCAACATTACTATATCTACTTCGGCCAAGACCGATGAAGAGGCGAAGGCGCTTCTTAAGACACTAGGGATGCCGTTTAGAAGCTGATCCGTTAAAAAAGAAATAAAACGCGCGAACGCCTGAAGATGCTGAAATGGCCCAACGCGAAATAAAAGTAACCAGAATAGAAATACCGGAGGTTTTTACTTGGCTAAAAAGTCACTTATAGCAAAGGCCAAAAGGAAGGCGAAGTTCAAGGTCAGAGAATACAACCGTTGCCCCATTTGCGGCAGAAGCAGGGCATACTACAGGAAGTTTGACATGTGCAGGATATGCTTCCGTAAGATGGCGCTTAAGGGCGACCTTCCGGGCGTTATTAAATCGAGCTGGTAAACTCTTCCTGGCTGAAGATACTTAAATTATACCGGGACTCAGAACCCACAGATTAACAGAGTAAATGGAGAATTAAAGAAATGTCGATGACAGATCCCATAGCGGATATGCTAACAAGGATAAGAAACGCGGTTCAGGCCCGGCACACCGAGCTTACAACTCCGTCATCAGTCCTTAAGCTCAGTATCGCGAAGATCCTAAAGGAAGAAGGCTATATAAAGGACTTCAGCACCATTAAGGAAGGGAATCATTCTCTCCTTAGGATTCTGCTTAAATACACATCGCCTTTAAAGAAGAGTTCTATATCGACCATCAGAAGGGTCAGTAAGCCGGGACTCCGCATTTATGTCGGTAAGGAAGATATACCGAGGGTGCTTAACGGGCTTGGGATTGCCATAATCTCTACCTCAAAGGGCCTTATGACCGACAAGAAGGCGAGAGAGATGGGCGTTGGCGGCGAAGTAGTCTGTACGATCCATTAATTTAAAGATTCAAAATAGAACCTAGAAAATAAAAGGGTTTAAAATGTCAAGAATAGGCAAACGTACAATTAACGTCCCATCGAATGTAAAGATTGCGCTGGATAACGGCACTGTCAAGGTAAATGGCCCGGTAGGGGCGCTTGAGATGACCATAGCCCCCTGTATAAAGTTGGACATCCAGGGTGCGGTTATCAATGTGACCAGGGCAGACGAGAGCAGGAGCGCCAGGGCGTTGCACGGTCTCACGCGCACACTCGTCGATAATATGGTAAAGGGTGTTGCCGAGGGCTTCCAGAAAAAGCTAGATATCATTGGGGTCGGCTACAAGGCTGACGTTCAGGGCAATGTCGTAAATCTTGCTCTGGGCTACTCCCACCCGGTAAAGTATGAGCTTCCCAAGAATGTAACTGCGGCTGTTGAAAAGCAGACGATGATAACCCTAAAGGGTCCAGACAAGCAAGTTGTCGGGCAAGTAGCGGCGGATATAAGGGCTTTAAGGCCGCCGGAGCCTTATAAAGGAAAAGGTATCAAGTACTCTGACGAAGTAATAAGGAGAAAGGCCGGTAAAGCAGGCAAGGCCGGAGGTAAATAACGGATGGACGGAAAGATCACTAAGACAAGCGGCTGGGAAAAGAGAAAAGCCAGGGTCAGGAAGAAGATCAAAGGAACTTCCGAGCGTCCGAGGCTGAATGTATACAGGTCGAATAAGCACATCTATGCCCAGGTAATCGACGATTCCACAGGCAAGACTATCGCCGCTGCCTCCACAAAGACAGATGGTGTGGCCGACAAGGCCAAGAAGGCTGATGCCGCAAAAAGCGTCGGGGTTCTGGTAGGAAAGCTTGCCATCGAAAAGGGCGTAGACAAGGTTGTTTTCGACAGGAGCGGGTATATTTATCACGGCAGGATCAAGGCTCTCGCGGACGGCGCAAGGGAAGCAGGGCTTAAATTTTAAAAGAAGGGAACGGCAGGGGGCTGGTGGCTGGTGAGGCCATCGGTGAGCAGTTGAATGCCGGCCGGCATGTGAAGGCGCAATCCGCCGTTGGCATGAGATTTCAAGCCCCTTCCGGTGCAATTAAAGGAGGTTTTTTTGGACAAGATTGACGCGAATGCCCTGGATTTAAAAGATAAGCTGGTATACCTTAACAGGGTCGCCAAGGTCGTAAAGGGCGGCAAAAGGTTCAGCTTCAATGCCATTGTAGTCGTTGGCGACGGCAAAGGCTATGTAGGAACGGGTCTTGGAAAGGCGAATGAAGTCCCAGAAGCCATCAGGAAGGCGATAGAGCAGGCCAAAAAGTCACTCTTTCGTGTCCCGGTTCAAGACGGCACCATACCTTATGAGGTAACAGGGGCATATGGGGCTGGCAGGGTCTTCTTAAGGCCTGCATCCCCAGGTACAGGAATAATCGCGGGCGGCGGAGTCAGGGCGGTAATCGAGGCCGTAGGCATTAGCAACGTCCTTACAAAATCACTTGGCACAAGCAACCCTCATAACGTCGTTAAGGCCACCATCGAAGCGTTAAAGATGCTTAGGAGCCCTGAAAGTGTCGCAGAGCTCAGGGGCAAGCAAGTTCACGAGGTAAGATAAAATGGCTTCCAACGGACAGATAAAGATAACGCTTAATAAAAGGCCGGCCACTGAGAGGCTCAAGGTAATACTCCTCGGGCTTGGGCTTAAGAAGACAAACAGCACAAAGGTACTACAGGCCACACCAGCCATAAAGGGCATGGTCGCAAAGGTATCCCACCTCGTTACCGTTGAGGATGTCCGCTAAAAAACCTTAATAAGCTCTAAGGGGATTATTCATATCATGTTAAACAGACTTAAGGCGCCTAAAGGGGCTAATCAGAAAAAGACACGTCGCGGCCGCGGAGAAGGCTCAGGCCTCGGCAAGACCTCAGGCAGGGGCGGTAAAGGCCAGACAGCAAGGAGCGGCGGCAACATAAAGCCGGGCTTCGAGGGCGGTCAGATGCCGCTGCAGAGGAAGCTCCCGAAGAGGGGCTTTACGAATATTTTTAAAGAGAAGGCCCGTATCGTCAATATCGGAGATATCGTCGCCGCGTTCAAGGCTGGCGAGGTCGCCGATCCGGCGTCAATTGCCGAGAGAGGCCTGGTAAAAGGCAAGAAAGGGCCCTTAAAGGTATTGGGCACCGGGGATGTAAAGGCCGCTATTACAGTAAGGGCTAATATGTTCAGCAAGTCAGCGATCGATAAAATCAAGGCTGCCGGCGGAGTAGCGGAGGTTATTTAATTGGCGGCGTTAACACCGAATATAAGCAAGGTCCCTGAGTTAAACCGCCGTATTCTCATAACATTAGTAATGCTCGCAGTTTTCAGGATAGGCGTTTTCATTCCTACCCCTGGGATCGATGCTGAAGCGCTTTCAGGTTTTTTTAAGGCCGCAAGCGGCACGCTGCTTGATTTCGCGACCATGTTCACTGGTGGGGCGCTTGAGCGCTTTTCTGTCTTTTCGCTCGGCATCATGCCCTACATCAGCGCGTCGATTATCCTGCAGCTATTGACTGCGGTGGTTCCTCAGCTTGAGAAGCTTCAGAAGGAAGGCGAATCAGGCAGGAACGCGATCACCCAGTATACAAGGTACCTGACCATTGTCTTAAGCGTCATTCAGTCGATGATGATAGCTTACGGGCTTGAGTCGATGAGGGGTCCGGCTGGCGAGGCGATCGTCTTAAATCCGGGTTGGGGCTTCAGGCTGATGACGGTAATCACGCTTACATCCGGGACATCGTTCCTTATGTGGCTTGGGGAGCAGATTACTGAACGGGGTATCGGCAACGGTATCTCGCTTATAATATTCGTTGGTATTATCGCTAATATGCCGTCAGCCCTGTACAGCACGATACAGCTCGTGAGGGCGGGCGAGATGAACTTCCTTTTTGTTCTCTTCCTCCTGGCGCTCATGGTTGTGATCGTCGGGTTCATAGTTTTTATGGAGATGGGGCAGAGAAAGATACCTATCCAGTATCCGAAGCGGGTAGTGGGCAGGAAGGTGATGGGCGGTGGAACGCAGTACCTGCCCCTTAAAGTGAATTCAGCTGGCGTTATACCCCCGATCTTTGCGTCTTCGATCATCGTATTTCCGGCTACGGTTGTCAATTTCATAGACATCCCGTTTATGAAGAGCGTTTCAAACAGCTTGAATCCCGGAGGGGTGCTCTATAATGTACTCTATATCGGGTTTATAATATTTTTCACCTATTTTTACACTGCTATCCAGTTTAACCCCAAGGATGTGGCTGAGAACCTGAAAAAGTACGGTGGTTTTGTCCCTGGCATAAGGCCAGGCGCCAACACAGCAGACTATATAGACACTGTGCTTTCAAGGCTGACGCTTTGGGGCGCTCTATACCTTGCGATAGTTTGCGTATTACCGACATTCATGATTTCGCAGTTCAACGCGCCTTTCTACTTCGGGGGCACAGCGCTCCTCATCGTGGTAGGCGTTGCAATGGATACGGCGCAGCAGATAGAATCACATCTACTCGCCAGGAGCTATGACGGGCTCCTTAAAAAAGGGAAAATAAAAGGTAGGGGCGGCCTTTAGACGATGAATCTTATACTTCTTGGGGCACCGGGCGCAGGCAAAGGCACACAGGGTAAAAACCTTTCCGAAAGGTTTAAAATACCACAGATTTCCACTGGCGATATCCTTCGCGCCAATGTGCGCAGTAAAACTTCCCTTGGGCTCAAGGCTAAGGAGTTCATGGATAAGGGTGTCCTGGTGCCGGATAATGTCGTAGTAGACATGGTTTCAGACCGGATACAGCAGGAAGACTGCCAGAAGGGTTTTATCCTGGACGGCTTTCCCAGAAACATAAACCAGGCAGAGGTACTCGAATCGACGCTAAAGACGATGAATAAGTCGATCGACAAGGTTATAGGCATCGAGGTAGACCGTAAGGAGCTGGTCAGAAGGCTCAGCGGCAGAAGGGTTTGCAGGAAGTGCGGCGCCAGTTACCATGTTATTTTCAACCCACCCGTGAATATCGGGATGTGTGATAAATGCGATTCCGAGATATATCAGAGGGATGACGACAAGGAAGAGACTATAGAGGCGAGACTCGGCGTTTACGAGCAGGAGACCTTACCGCTTACAGATTATTATATCAGAAAGGGCCTTTATAAGGCCATTGACGGGATCGGCGGAATGGACCAGATCACTAACAGTATTGTGGATGCCATTGAGAAAGGAAGAAGTAATTCTTAAATCTCCGCAAGAGATAGAGACCATGCGGAGGGCTGGCTTGATCGTCGCCGAGGTGCTCGCGGTCCTTAAGGAGAACGTAAGGGCGGGGGCTTCTACTCTAGATCTCGAAAAAATAGCAGAAGAAGAGACCCGTAAGAGGAACGCACGGCCTGCGTTCAAGGGTTACAGAGGATATCCATATTGCCTGTGCACCTCGATTAACAATGAAGTGGTTCACGGGATGCCGTCTAAAAAGACATTAAAGGACGGCGATATATTAAGCATTGATTTTGGAGTTCAGCATAACGGTTTTTTTGGAGATTCGGCGGTAACTGTGCCGGTAGGCGCTATCTCCGATGATGCAAGAAGGCTTATCGAAGTCACAGCCGCCTCGCTCGATGCGGCTATAGATAAATGTATAGAAGGCAACAAGCTGACTGACGTTTCCGCCGCTGTGCAAAAGTATGTCGAGTTTCACGGCTTCTCGGTTGTAAGAGAGTTCGTGGGGCATGGCATCGGAAGAGAGCTTCACGAGGCGCCGCAGGTGCCCAACTTTGGCCTCCCCGGGAGGGGAATAAAGCTGAAGGCCGGAATGGTGCTGGCGATTGAGCCCATGATAAATATGGGCGAAAGCGCGGTCAAGGTACTGGAAGACGGATGGACAGCAGTTACTGCCGACGGGAGCCTCTCCGCTCACTTCGAGCATACGGTTGCGATAACACATGAAAGACCATATGTGCTTAGCAAGCTTTAATAGTTGCTTGTTTTTATACGCGCGGTTTGATATATTATCAAATTCTGTATGCCTTCAGAGTTAATAGGTAATTAAAAGGGACTAAATGGCCAAAGAAGAGGCGATACAGGTAGAAGGTACGGTAATAGAGACCCTTCCGAACGCTATGTTCAGGGTTGAGCTGGAGAATGGGCATAAGGTGCTTGCCCATGTCTCAGGCAAGATGAGGATGCATTTTATCAAAATACTTCCGGGTGACAAGGTGACCATAGAGCTTTCGCCCTATGACCTTACCAGAGGCAGAATAACCTACAGGGCAAAGTAATAGAAAATTGGGGATTCATCCCATACTTTTAGATAAAAGCAGGCGAGGGATTATGAAAGTTAGAAGCTCGGTCAAAAAGATATGCGCAAAGTGCAAGATAGTAAGAAGAAGCGGAGTTGTGAGAGTAGTCTGCTCTAACCCCAAGCACAAACAGAGGCAGGGATAGTCTCTTGCCACGGGGTAATCTTACCCCTGATTTAAACAGGATAGATACGATAGGAGGAACAAGTTGGCCAGGATCGCAGGTGTAGACCTTCACAAAAACAAAAGGATCATAATAGCCCTCACCAAGATATACGGCATCGGAAACACATCCGCCGCCAAGATTCTTGAGAAGGCGGGCGTTGATCCTACCATAAAGACCCAGGACCTTACAGAGGCTCAGGTGGGCGCGATAAGAAAAGTCATCGATAGCGACTTCAAGGTCGAAGGAGACTTAAGGAAAGAAGTGTCGATGCACGTTAAGATGCTTATCGACATGGGCTGCTACAGAGGGCTCCGGCACAGAAGGAACCTGCCTGTTCGCGGACAGAGGACGCATACAAACGCAAGGACGAGGAAAGGCCCGAGAAAGGGTGTTGTCTCCACAAGGAAAGCCGAGTAGTCCTTGTAAAGAAGCAAGGTTATCGGATAAGCCATAAAAAACTTCTTTTTTAAAATTTTGATTTATTGTATAATAAATGTTTGCGTTTTGAAATTGATCCGGAGGACATTAGATGTCAAAGGCCAAGAAGGAAAAAAGGGCGGTTTCGAAGGGTGTGGCCCACATAAAGTCTACATTCAATAACACTATTATCAGCATCACCGATCCGGCCGGAAATGTCATAGCCTGGTCAAGCTCAGGAGCCCAGGGCTTCAAGGGTTCCAGGAAGGGCACCCCGTTCGCAGCTCAGGTTGCGGCTGAAATCGCGGCGAAAAAAGCCCTCGACAGCGGTGTTAAATCCGTTGATGTTTATATAAACGGCCCAGGAGCCGGCAGGGAAGCGGCCTTAAGGTCTTTGCAGGCGGCAGGGTTCAGCATAAGCCTTATAAGAGATGTGACACCGCTCCCGCATAACGGCTGCAGGCCGCCGAAGAGACGCAGGGTTTAAAAGATTGCAAGCGCCCTTTAGAGGGCTTTAAGGTTTTCGTTTTCCGGGCCTCAGGCCCGGAGCTATGATTTTAAAAAAGAACCCGGTAGAAAAGGGAGGAAGAAGTTGGCTAGGTATTTAGAATCAGTATGCAAGATGTGCAGGCGCGAAGGGATGAAGCTCTTTTTCAAGGCCGAGCGCTGCTATACCGACAAGTGCTCTTTCGAAAGAAGGAGTTACGCGCCGGGGCAGCATGGCCAGGCAAGGGGAAAGGTCTCCGAGTACGCGCTTCAGCTTCGCGAGAAGCAGAAGGTAAAAAGGGTCTACGGACTCCTAGAATCCCAGTTCAGGAACACCTTCAAGGACGCTGACAGGGCAAAAGGAATAACAGGCGAAAACCTGATCACCCTTCTCGAAAGAAGGCTTGACAACGGCGTATACAGGCTTGGGTTCGCCGGCTCCAGGGTTGAGGCCCGCATGATGGTCACGCACGGATACTTCCGTGTGAACGGCAAAAAAGTCGATATTCCGTCTTACAGGCTTAAGCAGGGCGACGTGGTCGAATTAGTCGAAAAGAGGAAGAAGGAAGAGAAGATTCTTCAGAACCTCAAGTCGGCGGAGAGGCACCCGGCGCCGGAGTGGCTGACCATTGATAAGGACAACATGAAGGGTACGGTCAGCAGGATGCCGAGGAGAGAAGATACGACGTTGCCGATGCACGAGCAGCTTATCGTCGAGCTGTACTCGAAGTAATAATAATAAACCGGGCAAGACCTGCGTTTTTCAGTAGTGGAACCGCTTTCGGTTTTAATTATATTGAATGGGTCTTACGCATATTTACAATAAAATGATGGGGGCACCATGCAAAAAAACTGGCGTGACCTTATTAAACCAAAAAAGCTCGAGGTTGAAAAGGAGACACTCACAAATACCTACGGTAAATTCGTAGCCGAGCCCCTTGAAAGGGGTTTTGGCGTTACCATAGGCAATTCGATTCGCAGGATTCTCCTGTCCTCGCTCCAGGGTGCGGCGATCACTTCCGTGAAAATAGACGGCGTACTCCATGAGTTCTCTGCTATCCCGGGCGTAAAGGAAGATGTTTCTGATATAATACTGAATCTTAAGCAGGTAAGGCTCAAGATACATGGGGATGGCCCCAAGACCTTAAGGATAAAGGGGAGTAATGACGGCGTAGTAAAGGCCGGTGATATCATATGCGATTCTACGGTCGAGGTGCTTAACCCTGACCTTCTGATAGCGACGGTGTCGAAAGACTCGAAGTTCGATTGCGAGCTTATCGCCAACACAGGAAAGGGCTATGTCCCTTCTGAGAGGAACAAGCTGGCGGAGCAGCCTATCGGGACCATACCGATCGACTCCGTATTCCAGCCCGTAACGAGGGTCAATTTCAATGTGACCCACGCCAGGGTAGGGCAGAGGACCGATTATGACAAGCTCGTTCTCGAGCTATGGACTACCGGCGCGATAGACCCTCAGAGCGCCGTATCGATTGCCGCCAAGATACTAAAAGACCAGCTCTCCGTCTTCATAACCTTCGAAGAGAAGGAAGAGGAGGCGCATGCGGAGAAGTCCGAGGCAAAGCCGCAGTTCAACGACAACCTTTTAAGACAGTCGATGAGCTCGAGCTTTCAGTAAGGTCTGCTAATTGCCTTAAGAACGCGGATATCAAGTACATCGGCGAGATGGTGCAGAAGACCGAGCAGGAAATGCTCAGAACGAAAAACTTCGGCAGAAAATCTCTCAACGAAATAAAGGAACTGCTCCACAGCATGGGGCTTGATTTTGGAATGAAGGTTGATGGCTTCCCGTCAAGGAAAGATCTCGACGCGATGCATATAGAGCACAAGGAAACCGCTTAAGGGGTAGTTATGAGACACAATAGAGACGAGAAGAGATTTGACAGGACATACAGCCATCTGAAGAGCATGTTTTCCAATATGACCAATGACCTGGTTGTCTCTGGCAGGATAAAGACAACTACGCCAAGGGCAAAGGCATTAAGGCGCTACGCCGAGAAGATGATCACACTCGGCAAGGACGGCAGTTTATCAGCGAGGAGAAGGGCGATGGCCTTCATGAACAACAAGGCCACTGTTACAAAGCTCTTCGCCGAGATCGCTCCGCAGTACAAGGAGAGGAACGGCGGTTATACCAGGATCCTCAAGCTCGGAGTAAGGCCCGGCGATAACGCGTCGATGTCGATAATCGAGCTTGTTGAAGGTGTAAAAGCCGCGGCTGAGGCAAAACCCAAGGCGAAAGCAAAAAAGGCGCCGGCGAAGCCAAAGGCAAAGGCAGCAACCGCTAAGGCCGCCTCGGAGAAGCCCGCCAAGGAAAAAGCCGCTAAAAAGGCCGCCGCTCCAAAAGAAGAAGGCGTTCCAAAACGGACAAGAAAGAAAGCCGAGCCCAAAGAGGACTGATGAGGTTACTGGGTTGAATTTATGGGCAAGGGGAGATGAATTTTCTCCTTGCCCTTTTTTTTAGCTCGGCTTTTCAGATTCAGCTTGCAATTATCAAGGAACTCGGATAAGTATAGATTCAGCCGCTCGATTGAATTCCAAAGAAAATTTGATCTCCGACACATGCCGCTCAACTGGAGCCGTCTTTGTACTTGCGATGGACTTCGCTTTGAATTTATAATTTTAAAATAAACGGAGGTAATTATGGCAAAATCAATGACAAGGTCGCAGATAGAGGATAATATATCAAAAAAGACAGGCGTGCCGAAGAAGGCAGTTCGCGAAGTGCTCACCCAGATGGCGGAGCTTGCTTACGAGGAGGCCAAGAACGCATTTACATTACCGGGTCTCGGAAAGCTTGTTCTGGTTGACCGTCCCGCCAGGACAGGCAGGAACCCGCGCACAGGCGAGGCGATAGAGATACCGGCAAAGCAGGTAGTGAAGTTCAGGATAGCCAAGGCTTGCAAGGACGCGGTACTCAAGAAGTAAAAGGTTAAATCAATAGATATGTGTAACGGGCCCTTACGGGCCCTTTTTTTGGCCTGACGCCAGTCCGGAGAGAAAATTCCTTGTCTCTTGACCTGCCGTGCCGATAACAGGCTTTTGACAGTTTTTGCCTGCCGTCTGCTTTGATGGAGGCTCGGGTTTGTGAATTAAAGGCGGCGGGTACTATGCTTAAGCGTCGATGGAGATACTTTCAAAGCCCACCCGGCCGGGTGACTGGTTGGCCCGCCATCCGGGCCAGTGGTAAGCCTAATTTTCCGCGCTCTTAAACCTGTATGAATAGAGGATATTGTCTCTGATTATCAGCTCAAGCGTGGTTACTGATTCGGACTTTTTTGTCTCATTCTCAATAATCCCGCCCAGATACACAGGTATTTTTTTCTCCTTAAAGACATAGACCAGCTTCTCTTCATTATTCTCGTTGTTTATATTTGACGGCGCGCCGAATGACTCAAGCACCATCTGCCTGGTCGTAGTGCCGGGCTTAAGGTTGAGTACGGAGTTCTTCTCTATCTTGTTGCCTTCGGTGCGCATGACCGTGGCGCACCCTGCGGCGGCGAACAAAAGCGCGATGGTAAAAATTATCTTTTTCATCTCGAACCTCCAGGGCTTCTCAAGAAAAATCAAGCCTCGGCTACGCCGTTTTTTGTTGAATTTTTGACCTTGTACATGGCTGTGTCCGACAGGTGTATAAGGTCGTCTTTATCGCGGGCGTCCCTTGGGTAAGACGCCACCCCGAAGCTTGCCGTCAGATGTATGTTGATGCCATCATCCGCCAGGAATGTCGTCTCTTTCATGGAGGACCTGAGTTTCTCGGCTACCATGGCGGCGTTCCTCTTGGTTGTCCCCGGCATGAGGACAATGAATTCATCCCCTCCGTAGCGGCACGCCATATCCACATTCCTTATCAATGAAAGTATCAGCTTGGCTACCTCTTTGAGGAGCTTGCTGCCGGAGAGGTGCCCGTACTTGTCGTTTACAGCTTTGAATGAATCGAGGTCCAGGAAGATCATGGAGAGATCGTATTTGAACCTCTTGGCCCGCTCCACCTCGTAATCTAGCCTGCTGTGCAGAAACCTTGAATTATACAGTTTGGTAAGGTCGTCCGTAATGGTCAGTTCCTGAACCTTATTGAAGAATATGGCGTTTTCGATGGCTATCGCGGTGTAGTCGGCAAGGGTAGTAAGTACGAGGAGGTCGTCCTGGACAAATGAATCCTCTTCGGCCTTGTTTATGAGCTCTATTACGCCGAGGCACTTGCCCCTTGTAAGGAGCGGCACGCATATGATGGATTTCGTCGTGAAGCTGGAGACCTGATCGGCCTTTTTGCTGAACCTGGGGTCTTTGTTGACATCCGGGACGAGCAGGGGTTTTTTCTCGAGGGCTACCCATCCCGCGACCCCTTCACCGACCTTAAGACGAAGGTCTTTGAGCTTCTCGGAGCCTTTGCCTACGACTATTTCGAATCTCAGCTCGTTGGTCTCGTCGTCGAGCAGGAGAAGCGACCAGTTCTTCGGATGGAGGAGCTCGCTTATCTTCTCCATCACTATATTCAGTACTTCGCGCAGATCCAGCGAGGATGTAAGGGCCTTGCCTATTTCAGTGAATGTGGCGAGCTGGAGACGCCTCTGCTGCAGTTCGATAGTATCAGCGGGATTGCATACGGCCGGGTTTTCGTCTATAGATTTCATTGAAAAAAATATAACTTATCGACTTGAAAAAATCAAGGCAAGCGAATTTCGTGATTATCAAGTCAGACGGTTTCACCCCTGGTATAAAGAGAGGGCGTTTATTCTGGTTTATAAAAATCCTGAAGCAGGCGCGTGACCCTTCCCGGGCGGCCCGAACCGATAGGGGTCTTATCTACCCTTATCAGAGGGACTATGCCGAGTATTGCGTTGGTAAGGAACGCTTCCTCGCTTGCAAGCAGCGTCTTTTCGTGGACAGGGGCCTCTTGAAGCTTTATGTCATGCCCCGAGGCGAGCTTGATGACAGCGCCCCTTGTGACCCCCGGAAGGCATTTATCCGTAAAAGGCCCGCCTGAAAGAGGAGGGGTCCTTATAATACCTCTTATTACAACAAAGAGGTTTGTGGATGTGCCTTCGGTCACACGGCCCCTGTGGTCTACAAATAAGCCTTCTGCGGCCTTCAGCCTCCCGGCCTCGAGCTTAGCCAGGATATTGGGGAGGTAATTTAACGATTTTATCCCCGGAAGCGCCGGCGCGTATCCTCTTACGAGGACGGCCCTGACCCCGTTTTTGCGGGTGCCTTCGAGGGTCTTTTTTTCAAGGGGCTTTGTCAGAATTACCGTGGTGGGGTCTAGGTCTTTAGGCGGCAGATGTCCGCCCCGGTCCACCCCGCGCGTAAGTATTATCTTTATGTACGCCTCGCCTTCGGAGAGGCCGTTTTTTTCAAGCAATTCTGACAGGATGCCGTTTTCTATGTCCGACTCGACCGGCTTTAATTTCGCCCTCGGGATCGAGATGGCGGCGGCGCCTTTTTTGAGCCGTTCCAGGTGCTCCTTTAAAAAAACGGGCCGCCCGTCACAGGCCCTCATGGTCTCGAATAATCCGTCGCCGTAGCTGAAACCCCTGTCAAAGACCGGGATAGATGCCTTGTTCTCGTCGACCAGACTTCCGTTCACATATATCCGGTTCATCGGTTCAGTCCCCCGGGATACTAATGCCAAGCACATCGAAGAAGTCCTTGGCCTTGAGGAGCGTTTCCATATACTCGTCTTCAGGCACAGAGTCAGCGACTATACCTCCGCCGACGTTTAGATAGATAAAGCCGTCTTTATATATGGCTGTCCTTATAGCCATAGCCATGTCCATATTGCCGGTATGATCGAGCCAGCCTACGGCGCCTGTATAGAGGCCGCGGCTTGTTGGCTCAAGCTCCTCGATTATCTCCATCGCCCTTATCTTGGGCGCCCCTGTTACGGAGCCGCCGGGGAATATCGCTCTCAGGGCCTCTGGCGCGCTTATGCCGGGCCTTAATCTGCCCCGTACGGTCGAGACCATATGATGGAGCGCCGGGAAGGTCTCTATGGATTCAAAACCGTCTACTTCAACCGTGCCAGGCTCCGAGACTCTGCCCAGGTCATTTCTTTCGAGATCGACTATCATCACGTGTTCGGCGCGTTCTTTTATGCTCTCTTTAAGCTCCTCTATCATGGCGGCGTCCTCATCCGGCGTATTGCCGCGAGGCCTCGTGCCTTTTATCGGAGAGGTCTCCAGAACACAGTCCTTTACCTTAAGGAGCCTCTCCGGAGAGTGCGAGATTATCTTAAACCCCCTGTAGTCGAGAAAAAAGGTGTAAGGCGCGGGGGAATTTTTGACGAGTTCCATGTAAAGGGCAAAGGGGTCGCCGCCGTAAGGTATCTTGAGCCTCTGCGAAAGGTTTATCTGGTATATGTCACCGGCTGATATGTATTCCTTGGCCTTGAGTATGGCCCCGATATACTCCTCTTTGGTCATGTTGGAGCTGAAACCCGGAGATTTTGGAACATGGCTCTCCTTGAGTTTTCCCCTTGATCCAAGGATGAGATTTTTGAATTCATCGAGCCGCGCCCTGTCGTCATCGGATGACATCAGAAAACCCATGCCGTCCCTGTGCCGGTAAATGAATACGGGGTCATAGAACCCGAATACGCATTCCGGAATATGAAGACTGCAGTGGGTATGAAACCTGCCTGGCTCGATAAGGTCCTTAAGGTCATAGGCGAAGTATCCGACGCCTCCCACGCTGAAGGGGAGAGGCCCCTTTTCCCTGTCCTTGAAGAGCCTGAGTATCCTTGAGGCCGCCTCGAAAGGGTCTTTAAAAACGCCCTCCGTAAAGTCTCCGCCCTCTACCGTAGTCGTTCCGTGTACCGCCTCTATGGTAATACGCGGGTCGGCGCTCATGGCAGAGTACCTGTTCCCGACCGGGCCGTAAGTGAGGAAGAAAGGGCTGTGCAGGCCTCGAAGGCCTTCGAACGCCTCGAACGGCGTTATTCCATTTAAGATTTCTATAAGCATCCCGATAGAATATAACCTTTTTAAATCGCGGTCAACAAAATGGTTTTCCCTCTTATACAAAATCGCTTCATTATGGAGGTGAAAATTCCGTCAAGTTATAGTATTATTTTTTTGTAGTATAATCTAATCATCCATCATACAAATGAGAAGAAAGACCCGCGAGATCAAGATAGGCAATGTCGCCGTTGGCGGAGACGCTCCCGTAACCGTTCAGTCCATGACTAACACGAATACCGCGGACGTCGCCTCTACGGTACGCCAGATAAAGGCGCTTGAGAGGGCCGGGTGCGAGATAGTCAGGGTCGCTGTCCCTGACATGGACGGGGCATCGGCCCTGGGCGATATCATCAAGGCCGTCGGCATACCTCTCATAGCCGATATCCATTTCGACTGGAGACTTGCGCTGAAGGCCCTGTCTGAAGGCGTGCACGGACTGCGCTTAAACCCCGGCAACATCGGTTCCATAGAGCGCGTAAAAGAGGTCGTTAAAGCCGCCAGGGAATGCGGGGTGCCGATACGCATAGGCGTCAATGCCGGCTCGCTGGAAAAAGACATACTTGAAAAGCACGGGGGCCACCCTACGGCTGAGGCCCTTGTGGAGAGCGCGATGCGCCATATCTCGATACTTGAGGATATGGATTTCAGGGAGATCAAGGTCTCGCTTAAGGCGTCGAGCGTCCCTCTTACGATAGAAAGCTACAGGCTCCTTGCCGCAAAAGTCGACTACCCGTTCCACATAGGCATCACGGAAGCGGGGACGGTTTTTGGCGGCACGATAAAATCCTCGGTAGGGCTTGGCATACTCCTTTATGAAGGCATAGGGGATACGCTGAGGGTGTCCCTGACGGGAGACCCTGTCGATGAGGTAAGGGTAGGCTGGGATATCCTGAAGGCGTTGGATATAAGGAAGCGAGGGGTGAATATAATCTCATGCCCGACCTGCGGGCGGATTAAGCTGGACAGCATCACGATAGCCTCGGAGGTCGAAAGAAGGTTGTCGCACATAGAAGAGCCGATAAATGTGGCTATAATGGGCTGTGTGGTAAATGGGCCGGGTGAAGCCGTCGAGTCCGATGTGGGCATAGCAGGCGGAGACGGCGTAGGCCTTATATACGTCAAGGGACAGGTGGTAAAAAAAGTTAAGGAAAAGGAAATAGTCGATTCACTCATCGAGGAAATCGAAAGCGTGCTGGCTCGGCGCAGGAAAGGAGTTTTGTCATGAGCCTTCTTTCTATTTTTAATTTTTTCGGCAACGGCGAGGGGCGTATCAATGCGGATGAGCTTAGGGCCATGTTGGACGATAAGGCGGAATGCTCTCTTATCGATGTCCGAACGCCTTCCGAGTTCAAGGGGGGGCACATACCGGGAAGCGTCTCCATCCCGCTTAATGAGATTGAGCGGCTAAGCGCTGTCCCGTACAAAGGCAAGGTCGTGTTATACTGCGCAGCCGGGGTGCGGAGCCTCAAGGCCCGTAATCTTCTGAAGTCCCGCGGTGTGGCGGACGTGGTAGACCTCAAGGGCGGCATCAACGCCTGGATAAAAGCCGGAGGAAGGCTGACAGCCAGATAATATGTTCCTCCTCCATGAGCGCTTAAAGGCCGATACCGTAGAGATAACAAGCCTCAGGCTTTGCCTTGTGCTTCTGATGAAGGACAAGGGATTCCCCTGGCTCATACTAGTACCGCAAAGGGAAGATATCCGCGAGATACACGGCCTTGATCCAGCCGACCGCGCCCTGCTGATGGAAGAGATCGCATCCGCCTCGAAGGTGCTCGAGAAGATCTTCCACCCGGACAAGATCAATGTCGGCTCGCTCGGCAATATCGTCCCGCAGCTCCATATCCACATCATAGGCAGGTTTAAAGGCGATCGCGCCTGGCCTGGCCCTGCGTGGGGGCAGGGACCTGCCGAGCCATATGAGGAAGAAGCGCTTGTTGGTTTGCCTTCCCGCATAAAAGCGGAATTTGACAGGTCTGCCTGAAATGAACTTGCGTCATAAGCTTTCTGAAAGCCGCCCGGTCTTTGCGTGCGCCTGCCTTTTTTGACACCGCCGTTAAATAAGCTAAAATTTAAATAGGAGCATTTTATTGGCAGTCCTCTTTTTCAGAGGGCTCCTGCGGCTTTTTTCGACCTGCCGCTAAATTGATTTTAGAGGAGGGGATCTTTATGAAGGCCCTTGTATATCATGGCCCGGGAAAGAAGTCCTGGGAAGAAAAAGAAAGGCCGAAGATAATAGATGCCACGGATGTGATAGTGAGGATAACAAAAACGACTATCTGCGGAACAGACCTTCATATAATGAAGGGAGACGTAACAGAGGTGAAAAACGGCCGGACCCTCGGCCATGAAGGAATAGGCGTCATAGACGAGGCAGGGGGCGCGGTAAAGCGCTTTAAGAAAGGCGATCAGGTGCTTATCTCCTGCATCACCTCATGCGGGACGTGCGAGCAGTGCAAGAGAGGAATGTACTCTCATTGCGAGTACGGCGGCTGGTTGCTGGGACATCTGATAGATGGAACTCAGGCTGAGTATGTAAGGATACCTTTCGCGGATACGAGCCTTTATCACGCGCCGGGCGGGGTCAACGAGGATGCGCTGGTAATGTTAAGCGATATCTTTCCAACCGGGTTCGAGTGCGGGGTGTTGAACGGACGCGTAAAGCCGGGAGATACCGTCGCCATAGCAGGCGCGGGGCCGATCGGGCTTGCGGCGCTCCTGACCGCCAGGTTCTATTCGCCTTCAGAGCTGATAATGATAGACGTCGATGACGAGAGGCTCAGGAAGGCAAGGGGGCTCGGCGCCACGCAGACCATCAACATGACAGGCGTGGACGCGGTTAAAAGGGTGATGGAGCTTACGGACAACAGGGGTGTTGATGTGGCTATCGAAGCCGTTGGCGTTCCGGTTACGTTTGAGATATGTGAAGACATCATAGCCGCCGGCGGCCACATAGCCAATATAGGCGTATTCGGCGAGAAGGTCGATCTTCATATGGAGAAGCTGTGGTCGCAGAATATCACGATCACTACAAGGCTCGTGGATACCGTGACAACCCCGATGCTCCTTAAGAGCGTTGAGTCCGGCAACCTTCATCCCGAGGAGCTTGTGACCCACCATTTCCCGTTAGGCGAGATCCTCAAGGCATATGACACCTTTTCCCATGCGAAAGAGGAGAAGGCCATTAAGGTAGTGCTTGAGAATAGATAAGGCGTCACAGAGAGCAGCGCCTCTTACCCTGAGGCGCTGCTTTTTTTAAAAAGCGTAGCGGTGAAAGGCCTGGTTTGCCCGCAAAAAGGCCGCCTTGGCCTAAAGTCGGGGTTTTTGAAGCTCCCCGCGCCAAGCCGCGGGGAGCTTCGATATGTAAGAAAACAATTTCTATGCGCTCGCTATGCATATTCAACCGGATTTATGAATACTTTCCGCCTCGACCACCAAAAAAGTCTTTGAAGAATCCAGCTTCTACTATAAAATAATACGGATAAATTCCAATTCCAGGGGTTAGATAAGTCTTATGCTTAAAGTTTCAGGACTCAGCAAGTCGTACGGGGAACAGGTCGTATTTGAAAACATAAGCTTCGCGATGAGCCAGGGCGAGCGCCTTGGGCTTGTTGGAAGGAACGGCACAGGCAAGACCACATTGTTCAAGATCGTGCTCGGCGAGGAGGAGCAGGATGCCGGCACTATAAGCATGCCGCGGTACTATACTATCGGCCACCTCTCGCAGCACTTGAAGTTCTCTGAGGGTTCCGTATTGGAGGAGGCCGCGAAGAACTTGCCGAATTCTGAGGACGGGATCGACGAGACCTATAAGGCTGAGGCGATACTCATGGGCCTTGGGCTTACCGAAGAGTATTTTTCGCTGAAGCCTTCGGAGCTGTCCGGAGGCTATCAGATAAGGCTGAATCTCGCAAAGGTGCTTGTCTCGAACCCCAGTCTGCTGCTCCTTGACGAGCCTACCAACTATCTCGATATCGTATCCATACGGTGGCTCAAAAAATTCCTCCAGAGCTGGAGGGGGGAGCTGATGATAATAACCCATGACCGCGAGTTCATGGACAGCGTCACGACCCACACGATGGCCATACACAGGAGCAAGGTAAGGAAAGTATCGGGCGCTACGGAAAAGCTTTACGCCCAGATAATCCAGGAAGAGGAGATATACGAGCAGACAAGGCAGAACGATGAGAAAAAAGGGTCGAGATAGAGGAGTTCATAAATCGGTTCAGGGCCAAGGCCACGAAGGCGAGCGCGGTGCAGTCCAGGATAAAGGCGCTTAGCAAGATGGGCAGGCTGGAGAAGCTTATGGACATAAATACGCTTGAGTTCGAGTTCAACTCCTCGCCTTTTATGGGCAAGTGGCTTATCGAGGCGCTTGATCTCTCGTTCGGTTACGCCGGTGGCCTTCCGCTTATAAACAACCTTTCTCTTTCGGTCGGCAAAAAAGACCGGGTGGCCATTATAGGCAAGAACGGCAAGGGCAAAACGACTTTTTTAAATCTGCTCGCCGGCGAGCTTGCGCCTTCCACGGGAGAGGTAAGGCAGCATCCGAGCCTGAAGCTGGCTTACTTCGGCCAGACAAATATAAACCGACTTGATCTTAAAAAGACGATAGAGCAGGAGATAATGGAGGCCCATCCGGATTACAGCCGCGCCGCGGCGCGCAGGATTTGCGGCGCGATGATGTTTGACGGCGATAAGGCGCTTAAAAAGATAGAGATATTATCCGGAGGAGAGAGGTCAAGGGTGCTTTTGGGAAAGCTTCTGGTAAGCCCGGCCAATATGCTCCTCCTGGACGAGCCGACAAACCACCTCGACATGGAATCGATCGACTCTCTTGTCGAGGCGATCAACACCTTTGACGGGGCCGTTATACTGGTGACCCACAGCGAGTTGATCTTAAGGGAAGTGGCCACACGCCTTATCATATTCGACGGCGGGGAGATCCGCGCGTTCGAAGGCACGTATGACGAGTTTCTGGAAAAGATCGGCTGGTCGAATGAAGTGGCGGAATCAGGGCCGGCTAAAGCAAAGCAGAGGATAAATAAGAAAGAGGCGCGTAAACTCAGGGCGGACCTTCTCGCAGAAAAGCAAAAGACGCTCGGGCCCATGCAGAAAAAGATGAAAGAGATCGAGGAAGAGATCATAAGGCTTGAGCAGAAGGCCGAGGAAGAGAACCGGCAGCTTCTTGCCGCCTCTCAAGAGAACGACCCCGATGCGATTGCCAGTTTTTCAAAGGCATATCATGATTCCCGCGGCAAAGTCGATCAGCTTTTCGATAAGCTAGAGGGCATTACAGCCGAGCACGACTCCAAGGTGAAGGAATTCGAGGAGAGGTTCAACGCGATAGGGTAGCAGGGTTTGAAAGGGCAATCACGCTTCACGATGCCCAACCAGGTAACAGCAGGGTGAAAACCAATAAAAAAGGCCGGCGATTTTGCCGGCCTTTTTTAT
>JACRET010000095.1 GCA_016218105.1 Deltaproteobacteria bacterium | reverse complement strand
TTCTGAAGTTGATGAAATCCTCCAGCCCGTAAAATAGACCTCGTTTATCCCGATCCCTTCCGCGTCAATGTAAGCAAGCCCCAGTTTTATCCCTTCCAGCCTTTTAACTGGCTTGAAGAACCTTATATTCCCGTCCTCAGAAATAGTCAGGGAGTCCCTGTTTATGAACGCCTTTATCCCTGAGGACGGATAGATGCGATTCAGAAGGGCCGGGAGGGCGAACAGGCCTGAGCCTATCCAGTACGGGTCTATTCCGAGCGAATGAAACGCGTCGAGATAGTCCTTGAGCAGGGCCTTTTCAAGGGCTACGGCAAGCACCTTGCCCTCCCCTATGTGAATGGCGTCGATAACCACGTGCTCTACGTCAATATGAAGAAGGCCGCCGAGCTCAAAAGGAAGCACCTCCGTTATCTTTTTCCTGTCCTCAAAAGGTACTGTGACTATCCTTATGGACATATCCGAAGCAGGGATGGACGCGAGCGCCCGTGTAATGCCGTACCCTTTCCCCTTTACCATGGAAACGACCGAAGAAAGTCCTTCCTTTACCCCTTCTGTGACGGCATGGGCCTCCGGCCCGGACAGAGGAACCGAGAAGTACTCAAGAGGGTCTGTCTTACTCGCTGAGAATACCCCTGCCCTCACCGAATCCTTTGATATGTCGATTATAAGTATCGCATCGACCATCTACATCTCCCTCCAATACAAGACGCCGCCGCCTGTCTTGACGACCGCCTCTGATAACCGGATAGCGTCTCCAGCCTTCGCCTTCACTGTAATCCTGTATATCTGGCTCTCTACCGTTATCTTGTCCTGAATGGAATATCCGGCAGTCTCAAAGCCGCGCACCTTCATGATCTCTGATTTGCTCCTGAACGGCGTCTCCTTCCGGTAGGCCATGATCCTCTTCGCAAGCTCCTCGGTCATATCCTCGGATAAAGCCATCAGCACTGGTTTGGGGGCGGTATTTATGTTGATCAGCCCGTCGGTATTGTACGGCGACACAAATGGGCTGATGATCCTGAACGCCTCTTTTGTGTAGCCTTTTATCATAAGAAGCTCTTCAAGGCTCTCAGGGTTGTTATTACGTGGTTTATAAGGCGTCTTTAGAGACTGATAGTCCGGTGTTTCAGCCCCGTAATGCCTTGGGTCGCCGTCATCGTCTATCCAATCCGCCAGCGTGTCCTTAAGCCGCTCGTCCAGGTTCAAGGCCTTCAGCAGCCTTATGTATATGCCCTCCACATTATCGTTCGAAAGCCCCGTGGCCGTGTAGACTACTCTTAAAGAAGCCTTCGAGCGTTCATCCTCTATCTTTATAGCAACGCCCATGTCATCGCTTATCGTCTGGCTGAAGGTAAGGCCGCTTTCATCCATCGTCAGGTACGGCCTCTTTTTAAGGAGTTTTTCAAGGCCTGATTTGCCAAGGGTTACTCCGTCCTCAGCCAGAAGGGCGGCCCTTGCTGAATCCCTTATGTTCCCGGCCCTGGCGGTTGAGACATAGACCCTGTAAGCGAATTCTGAGACTATTGTTACAAGTATAGCGGTTATAAGGAGAGTTGTTATAAGGGCGAGGCCGCCCTCACTGCTGAATACGAGCCTTAAGGGATTTTTTTTTGAGAGTTTTGGGCATGATCGCTGTGGCATTAAGATTACCTGGTCATTATCTTTGAGAGGGACGACAATTCCCTGCCGTCCCTTATCGTAATCGTCGCTTTTACGGCCACGGGCGGCGTCTTCTCAAGCGTAGAATCCCATGCCTTGGCCCAATCCTTTCCGTTATAGTAGCTCACCTCGAAACCCTTTACGCCGCCCGTATCGGCTCTGAAATTAACTCCCGTATACGGGTTTACGACTTCTTTATAAAGCCTGTAAGCGTCTCCCTCCGTCTCGGTAAAATAGCTGACCGAAACCAGATCGCTTGAGCCTTCTTTGAGCGCTCCCTTCGTGAAGGCGGTAAATCTTAAGGCCGAAGCCCCGCCCTTTTTCTCTCCCAGGAAAACGGTCAGGCTGTTCTGCGGATTATAGTATGCCGAACGGACATCACGGCTGATGCTGTCCAGGGTCTTTGCGGCTTCGAAATATGAGCCAAGCTCCTCATCGAGCGCGCCTGTTGACCGTAGTATGGAGAAGAACGCCGCATAGAGCCCGGCAAGGAGGACGGCCGAAAGCCCCGCTGCGATAAGGACCTCTATAAGGGTAAACCCCTTATTTGCCCTCCCTATATGTGATAAAGGAACTGGAGCCATCTTTCCAATTTATTTCGATCTCAAGGCGGGACAGACCCGTAGTCACATCCCGGCCTTTTGTAAGCTTCCATTTATATCCGCCAAACGCCGGGCCGAAATCACCCTCCATGCTCTTCGGAACGCCGAAGAGCTTTATCTCCTCCGCCATCTCCCTGCCGAGTATTGAGGCAAGCACCATATCCCGCCCTCGCCCAGCCGCGCCCAAATGGTAATTTACCGATGTAAGGAGCGTTACTATCACCGTAGCGAGTATCGCCAGCGCTATCATCACCTCAAGAAGCGTAAAACCCCTCTCGCCTCTAAACATACCCCTCTTCAATCGATGACCTGCCTGTATAAGGGTTAAAAGAGAGCGTCAGGAAATCATCCCCTCCCTTGAAGTGGATCACGAAAGGCTCTGCGTTTCCAAACGGCTGCATTACGACAGCAACCTCTCCTGTATTGACCCTCCCGAGCCCTGAGAGAACCACGTCCTCGATAGACACCCCGTCTGATAAGGTTATGCCCTTAAAGGCCCCTTCGGTTTCCTCGGCATATTCCTCTCCGTCTTTCGACGATTCGATTCGTATAAGTTCCTTATCAAGGTCGAACCGCGCCCTGTAATAGACTTTTTTAGTGGTCGCGGCTTCGCTCAGATAGACCAGCAGGCTTGAGACACGGGCAGAATCGCTATGGAGCCGCCTCTCGCCCACGTTAGATATCCTTGGAAAGACTATGGCAAGTATCGTGCCGATAACAGCTATAACGACTATAAGCTCAAGCAGGGTAAACCCAGGAGATCCAGTACGCGCGATTTTATTCAGACGGTTTGATTTGAGTATTTCAGGGCGCATCTGTATACCAAGATGCGGATAAGGTTGACACGGTTTCCTACGGAAAAATCAAGCTACTCGATATTCCAGCTCTCTACGTCTTTTGCAAAGCCATCGCCTCCGCGCACCCCGTCCGAGCCGTACGACACGATGTCGTAATCGCCGCTCACGCCCGGGGAGGCGTAGACATAAGGGTTGCCCCACGGGTCGGCGGGTATCTTCTTTTTCTCAAGATAGCCGCCCTCACGCCAGTTCTTTGGCACCGTGCCGGTCTCGGGCCTTTTCACAAGGGCTTCAAGCCCCTGCTCTGTGGAAGGGTAGCTGCCGTTATCGAGCTTATAAAGCTTGAGCGCGGTCTCCAGGTTTTTCATCTGTACCTTCGCCTCGGTTACTTTTGCCTCGTCCGTCCTGCCTACTATTCTCGGCGCTATTATGGCCGCAAGGATGCCGAGTATCACGATTACGACCATCAACTCAATGAGCGTGAAGCCTTTCTCATCCATTGCATTGTAACTTTTCATCCTAATTATTTTAACGCATAAAACCCGCGCTGACAATCGCAGTTTTTTAAAAAAGCTTGAAAAAAGAATAAAACTTGATAAGATTTCAGTATCGGAACAAATCACGCTCCTGTCATGGAGAGTGTATCTGACCCGGTTTTTTTATGCGTTGAAAATATTTTAGCGGGGCCTCGCCAGCCGCGCATTTTAGATTGTAAACTTTTTTTACGGGAGGACAAGACAGAGAGGATTTAAGCGGCTATAATTAGCTCCTGTAATATTGACAGGCTGAGATCATCAGCCGTCATACAATGCAAGGACGGAGCTATGCGCACAAAAGTAATGCTGGCGTTCAGCAACCGGCTTTTTTCCGAAGGGATAGCCGCGTTGCTTGAAGACGACGAGACCATGGAGATATGCCGCTTCCTCGAAGCCGGCACACCCTGCAGAAGCGAGTACCTGGAACAATCTGACGTAATACTCACCGACTTCGCCTCACTCGAACTTTCCTTTCCTGACCTCGACTTCTCCAAAAGATACGGCTTCATTCTATTTGATACGGACTGTGGCAGGGAAAACATCGCCTCAGCCATAATGTCGAAGAACATAAGTGGTGTGCTGCTCGGCAACGCTACGTTGACCGTCCTTAAAAAGGCCATCCGGTCGGTGGCAGGCGGCGAGGTTTGGCTCGATAAGTCCACCGTAAAAGACATACTCTGCGGGTTCAGCGGCATCAAAAAAGACCTCCTCTCGGACAAGGAATCCGAGGTCGTCGCCCTTGCCGGAAAGGGTTTGAGGAACAAGGAGATAGCCGGAAAGCTTAAGATAAGCGAGCTTACGGTCAAGACGCACATGAACAGGATCTTCAGGAAGCTCAGCATAACCAAGAGGTCTGAGCTTATCAATTACTCGATAAAAAAGAGCACGCTCAGGAACACATTATATAAAAAACGGGGGCAGCCATAAAGTCCCTTACAACCAGGAGCCGGACAAAAAAAGAAGAACAGGATGTTCAAGAAAATAAAGTACCTGAATATTATCATCATTATTATTTCAATCCCGCTCACGGCCTTGCTCGCCAAAGATTACCTCGCGTATAGATACGCCTCCCGCCCCGCGCCGCCGCCTCAAACAGACACAGCGCCCCCGGCCGCCGCAGGCGGCGATATACACCGGTACGCCTCCATCGTTGAGGCTCCGGTATTTCCATCAAAGGTAAGAACCCTTACGCAGATAGAGATGATCGAGGCTGGAGACGGAGTAAAGGGCGGAGCTGGGCTCCCTTCCATCGTATCCGAATTAAAGCTCCTCGGAACGTACGTCGGGCCGGAGAGTTTTGCTATTTTTGAGAAGGCCGGCGCTCCAAACCAGGGTGTTTTCAAAATCGGAGAGGCTGTGTTCGAGGCAGGCAAGCTCAAAAAGGTCATGGATGAAAAGGCCGTAATACAGATAGGCGCGAAAGAGATAACATTCTCGATACCGGTAAACGAGCTGCCTCCTCCGCCGTTTTCGCCGCCAACCGATGTGCCGTCCCAGGCAAAGGGAGGGCTTTCAAGGAAGCTTGGCGAAAACGAGTGGGTGATAGACCAGAACGCCGTTGTAAATTCACTCGATAACATGAGCACCATACTCACTGACGCGAGGATGACGCCGAAGATAACCAAGGGAGCTGTCGAGGGTTTTACCGTGACCGAAATAAAGCCCAAAGGTGTTTTTGACGCCATAGGCCTTAAGAACGGGGATATGCTCACCAGGATAAACGGCTACGGGATCGATTCACCCGAAAAGGCTGTCCAGGTCCTCTCAGGGCTCAAGGGAGAGACCTCGATCGACCTCGACATAGTCCGCGGCGGCAAGAATATGAGCTTTCATTATCAGATAAGGTAGCATGCGTAAGCCGTACCCGTATTTATGTGATATAATACTTCTTCATCGGCATGGAATTCACGTCTATTCTTCCGTGCCAGGGATGTCCCTTCGTGTCTCATCCGTCCAACTTCTCTTCGTAAACATGGAAACCGGCATGTGGAAATTCAGGCATCCAGGCGTATTCATATTTCTTTTGATATTGCTCTTCGCGTCTCCGGCATCCGCGCAGAAAACCGCGAAAAAGCAGCGGCCGGCCGAGAAGATCACGCTCAACTTCGTGGATGTCGAGATCTCGTCCCTGGTAAAGATAATGAGCGAGATCACCGGCAGGAACTTCCTCCATGACGAGGCGTTAAAGGGGAAGATCACCATTATAGCGCCGGCGAAGCTTACAAGCGACGAGGCGTTAAGCCTTTTTATCTCCGCCCTTGAGCTTAAGAACTTCACGGTAATACAGACAGGGTCGGCTTATAAGATAATACCGTCCTCCCAAGCCAAACAGAGCGGCACGAGGGTCTTAAGGGATGTGGAAAGGGCGAAGGCGGACGAGTATATCGTCAGGCTTATCCCCCTTGAGTATATCTCAACACAGGAAGCATTCCCCGTGATCCAGCCGCTCATATCAAGGAACGGGCAGGTCTCTACCTTTGGCACGAGGAACGCCCTGCTTGTGGTGGATACAGCACAGAACATAGAGAAGATACTTAAAATACTTGCGTCGGTCGACTCTCCGCCCGTCACCGGAGCGCCGGACATAATATATCTAAGATATTCGCAATCAGAGGCCATAAGCCAGATACTTAAAAAGGAAGAGCAGCGGAGGCTTGGGGTAAGGCGGCCAGGAGAGTCGAACGGAGAGAGCACCATAACGCCTGACTCCAGGCTTAACGCCATTATCCTTTCAGGAGGCCAGAACGAGAGGGTCTTCTTCAGACGCTTTATCGAGATTCTCGACGTCCCGCCCCCAGAGGCAAGCAGCAGGATAAACGTATATTATCTGGAGAACGCAGATGCCGAAGACCTGGGAAAGGTTCTGGATTCCCTGTTAAGGGGCGCGGCCCCCACCGGCGCGGCAGCACCGGCAGGCGGCGCGTCTCAGGCCCTGCCGCTCACCCAGGAACTTACCGGCAGGGTTTCCGTCACCCCGGACAAGGCTACCAATTCCCTTATAATCATGGCATCCCATGCCGATTACCAGAATCTCGTTCAGGTCATCCAGAAGCTTGACAGGAGGCCGAAACAGGTCTTCGTCGAGGCCATGATAACCGAAGTGAGCGTGGAGAAGGCGATCGACCTCGGCACAAAATTCAGGATAGCGGCCGAGAAGGACGGCTCCCCTATAGCGATAGGCGGCGTCGGGACAGTCGATTCCTCATCCATACAGTCGATACTTACTGGACTGGCTGGTTTTACGGTCGGAGGGCTCGGAAACTTCGTGACGGTGCCGGTTACAAACTCCGACGGAACCACCACCAACCTGTCAGCCCCTGGTTTTGCCGCCCTCTTCTCTCTGTCTGATTTCAAGAACGTGGTTAACGTCTTATCCACGCCGCACATACTTACGAGCGACAATTCCGACGCCGAGATCGTCGTAGGCGAGAACGTCCCCTTCTTAAGCAAGCTGGAGCGCGAATCATCGACTACCGGTCAGCCGGTGCTCCAGTCCATCGAAAGGCGGGACGTCGGCATAAGGCTCAAGATAAAGCCGAAGATAAGCGAGGGGGATTTCGTAAAACTCGATATCTATCAGGAGATATCCGCCATTTCCACCACCAGCGTGTCAGGAGCCGCCGACCTTATAACCACAAAGCGTTCCGCAAAGACAATGGTGGTCGTCAAAAACAACCAGACAGTCGTAATAGGCGGCCTTATCCAGAATAAAAACTCGAACACAATGACCAAGGTGCCGCTCCTCGGCGATATACCTTTCCTGGGCTGGCTTTTCAAGACCAAATCGGACGAGAACCTCAAGACAAACCTTCTTGTATTCATCACCCCGTACATCATCGATGATTTCAAGGGGCTTGAGGAGCTTAAGAACAGGAAAGACCTGGAATTCAGGGAGCGCAGCCGCAAAGACATACCCAATCCCGGAGAGGATCGTACAGAAGGCGGAGGAGATTCGAAAGAAAATGGAAAATGACGTGCTTGAGGTGATGCCGGAGAGCGGATTTCACCGCATAAAAGAGATAAAGGATGAGTACATAGACCCCTCGATGCTCTCCACAGTATCATTAACGTTCGTAAAGAAAAACCTCGTAATGCCCCTCAAGAAAAAAGACGGCTCCCTCCTTGTGGCGATCGCGGGGCATAAGTCCATATTCGCGCTCCACGAGCTTGAGAGGATCACTGGGCTGCCGGTAATACCCGTATTCTCCGATGAGAGCGAGATACTTAAGGCCATAAACAGGTTTTACGACCGCCTGTCGGGGTCAGCCCAGGATGTGGTGGAGGGGCTTAACGATGATGCAGTCGAATCGCTTACAGCCTGGGAGGAGCCGAAAGACCTGATAGACCTGGCCGACGAAGCGCCGATAATCAAGCTTCTGAATTCGCTGCTATTTCAGGCGGTAAAAGACAGGGCAAGCGATATTCACATAGAGCCGTACGAAAAAGAAGTCGAGGTGCGCTACAGGGTCGATGGCGTGCTTTATCCGGTGCTCACCCCTCCCAAGTCGATACAGGAAGCGCTGGTGAGCAGGGTCAAGATAATGGGCGGGCTCGACATAGCCGAGAAGAGGCTGCCGCAGGACGGAAAGATCAGGCTCCTGATCGCCGGAAAAGACATCTACGTCAGGGTATCCGTCATACCGACCTCTTACGGCGAGCGTGTCGTGCTCCGTATCCTTGACAGAAAGGGCGAGATAATAGAACTCTCAAAACTCGGGCTTAACGCGGAGCAGGTCCTTTCGATGGAAGGCCTGCTCACGAAGAACAACGGGATAATACTCGTTACCGGGCCGACCGGGTCAGGTAAAACGACGACATTGTACTCCGCCATAAGCAGCGTAAATTCGACCAGAAGAAATATAATAACCGTGGAAGACCCGGTGGAGTATCAGCTTAAAGGGATCGGGCAGGTCCACGTAAACCCCAAGATAGGCCTGACCTTCGCACACGGACTGCGCTCGATACTCCGGCAGGACCCCGACATCATAATGGTCGGAGAGATAAGGGACAGGGAGACGGCGGAGATAGCCATACAGGCTTCTCTTACGGGCCATCTCGTATTATCCACGTTACATACCAACGACACCGCGAGCGCCGTAACAAGGCTCGTTGACATGGGCATAGAGCCTTTCCTTGTAGCCTCATCCCTATCAGGCGTGCTGGCCCAGAGGCTCGTAAGGGTGCTCTGCGGCAAATGCAAGGCCTCGTATGAGCCCGGGGCCGGGGAAGCGCAGCTCTTTAAATCGCCTCCGCCGGTCTTGTGGAGGCCTGTCGGGTGCGAGAGATGCCTGAATACCGGATACTTCGGCCGCATGGGCATATTCGAGTTCCTTATCCCCGGAGCGGAGATGCGCCCGATGATACTTAAGAACCAGGACTCCGACACCATAAAAAGGTATGCCGTTTCCAGGGGCATGGAGACTATGATGGAGGACGGGATAGAGAAGGCCTCATCCGGAATAACAAGCCTTGAGGAGGTACTGAGGGTGACTCGCGACGAGGGCGATTAGCATGCCTACATTCAGATATAAAGCATATGACAGCGGCGGAAAGCCCGTTGCCGGCAATATTGAGGCTGCAGGGATCAAAGATGCCGTGCAGTTGATTAAAAATACGGGCCTTTTCCCGGCGGATGTATCCGAAGCCGAGTTTGCCGGAGGTCGGTTTTTCAACGCGGCGGTCTCCAGCCAGGCCCTTACACTTACGACGAGACAGCTCGCCACCTTGCTTTCAACCGGAACCGCTCTCCCCGAAGCCCTATTGATACTTACAAACAATACGGACAACGCGAGGCTCAGATCGATACTGATCAATATAAAAGAGAGCGTTGCCGGGGGCAGCTCTCTCACAACAGCCCTTGCGCCTTACCCTGATGTATTCTCCCCTTTTTACAAGGGACTTGTAACAGCGGGCGAAGCAAGCGGCTCGCTCGATAAAGCCCTATTGCAGCTGGCTGATTACCTGGAAGCGCGTGCCAAGATAGTGAGCGAGGTCAAGGCCGCCCTCACCTACCCGGCGCTCATGTGTTTTGTAGGCGCGGCGATACTCTCATTCCTCTTCGCCTTCGTCATACCCAAGATCACCCGTATCTTTGACGACACCAAGAACATGCTGCCGCTGATCACGAAGGTGCTGCTCGCCCTCACCGGTATCGTAAAATCATACTGGCCCGCTATCATCATAGGGACAGGCGGCTCGATATGGCTCGCCCGCCGTTATGTGAGGACACCAAAAGGAAAAACTTTCTCCGACCGGCTCCTCCTTGAACTGCCCTGGTTCGGCAAGCTCGCCTCCGACTTCTACATCTCAAACTTCACACGCACACTCGGAAGCCTGCTTAAAAGCGGGGTCCAGCTCCTCAAGGCCCTCGAAATAACCAGGGAGGTCTTAAACCACGCGGTTTATGATAAGATACTCGACACGGCTATTACAGACTGCACTGGGGGAACCTCGCTTTCCGCAAGCCTTAAAAAGCATAAGGCAATCCCGCAGATAGTGACCCATATGATAAGCGTTGGTGAGAGGAGCGGCAGCCTTGACGATATGCTTATCAAGACCGCCGAGACGTACACCCTTGACTTCGAGCGCGGCGTCAAACGCGCGATGAACCTCCTTGAGCCGCTTCTCATACTGGCGATGGGCGTTATAGTAGGCTTTATCGTACTCGCGATACTCCTTCCGATCTTCGAACTAAATCAGATAATTCACTGAGGGTAAGATGGCTGGCTGGCGCTTACAGGCGCCGCTCAACCCCCTGCTTACGCCGTAAAGCGCCCGGCCTGTCCCTACCCTATTTAACCTTACACATTACTACTTTGGTATTAGACCAGACTAATACTCCCGTATATGGAGGGTCTTAATACTTTTTTATACCTTTTTATTCGTTTGGTGGATTGCCGTAGTTAGAAGCTCAGCTATCATTGAATAAGAACATGATCGAGCCGGCAACTACAAGGTGAGTAATATCATATGCAATTAAAGGTATGCCCTGAATGCTACAAAGCCTTCTTTATACCGGCAGGCAGAAAAAGCGTCATATGCACTCATTGCTATTTCGTCTTTTCCGAGCGCAGGTCTGCCGAGAGGGTACAGAGGCTTATGGACATGAGTTTTACAATCGACGGGCAGATGGTCGCAGCTAAGACAATAGACTACTCGGACGGGGGAGCCGGAATTATTTACAAGGGAGATTTTCTCGAAAAAGGCTCCATTGTCACGATCAGCTTCGGAGGCAAGTTAAAACTGGCTGCAAAGGCTGTCTGGTCAAGAAAGGTGTCACGCACTCTATCGTCAGCCGGGCTCTCACTCCTTAAATAGCATTTAAAAGGCGGAGGTTTTAATGAAAGACCAAAAGACGTCGGGCGTATGGGTAAACGCGTTGGCATTTTTTCTTGCAGCCGTGTTCTTTGTGCGGCCCGCAGGCGCTGAAGATGCAAAAAAGAAACCTGAAACCAGGAACGAGATCCGAAGAAGCGACAACACTAATATACCGGGCAAGACAGAAACCATCAAGGCGCAGAAGGCCGAGACGGTTTCCAAAGAAAATGACAAGGCCAGGACATCAAAAGAGCAGCCCCAGACGGTACAGGACGAGTACGTCATCGGCACGGAGGACGTGCTTGAGATATCTGTCTGGAGGAACGCCGAATTATCAAAGGTTGTAGCAGTAAGGCCTGACGGCATGATCACCCTCCCCCTTATAGGAGAGATCAGGGCGGCCGGGCTCACGCCTGGCGCCCTCAGGGATATTATCGTGGAGAGGCTTAAGGAATATCAGGATACGGTGGTAGCCTCCGTGATAGTCCAGGAAGTAAGAAGCTACAGGATATTCGTGCTGGGGGAGGTTATCAATCCGGGTACATACACAATGATGAGAAAGACTTCGGTGATACAGGCCATCGCCCTTGCCGGAGGCTTTAATCAGTTCGCATCTAGAAAGCTCATTCTTATCAGGGAAGGGAAAGACCTCGGCGCGCCTGAGAAGATAAACATCCGTTTTGACGATCTCATTGATTCAAATTCAAAGTCAAACAAGAACATAATCCTAAGACCGGGGGATACGATCTTTGTGCCATAGAGCTGCCGTAACCGCATTGCTGTGTGTTCTCTGGGCAGGAGTTGCCTTTGGACAGGACCTTACCGTAACTCCCTCTATAACGATCGAGGAGCGCTACGACAGTAACGTCCGTTTCAACGGCAAATCGGAAAACAACAGGCATGACTGGATTTCATCGGCCTCGCCCCTGATCAGGATCTCAAGAAAGAGAGAGCGGTATAATTTGGACGCCTCCTACAGGCTTGATGCAAATTATCACAGCCTGAACACCGATCTCAATAATTTTACGCACAGGGCCACACTGGACTATGGTCTTAACCTGACCGCCAGGACGAAGATCAATCTCGGCGACACATACGATTACACGGTGGATTCGCTTCGGGCGACCAACACCGGGATCCTCGTCACACGCACGGATATAACCGCCAATACATTGTCACTTGGCGTAGTCCATGCCATGACCCAGAACTCCGATATCGGGGTGACGCTCAAGGAAGCAACTCTGGGCTTCGACGATCCGGCGCTCCTGGACACGAGGACAGATTCTGCCGAGCTGGCTTACGGATATCTGTTCGGGCCGAAGGAGAAGGTACGATTCTCCTACACATTCAGCAATTATCATTTCAACACAGACGGCAGTAATGTCGAGACCCACTCATTAAAGGCCGGGATCAAGGACGAGGTCGCCCCTACAATGACCGTCGACGTTTCCGGCGGCACAGTCTTCACCAGAGGGACGAACGGGGACGATTACTACCTGCTCGCCAGCGCCGGGATCGAAAAAATTTATAAGGACTCGGCCTTGACCCTCTCATATACGAGAGAGGTTACCAACCCGACCGGACTGACCGATCAAATCAGCATCAGCGACAGGGTGAACTTCATCATAGCGCAGACGATCAGCAGGGAGTTGACTGCGGAGATATCGGGGAATGTCGCCAAGAACAGGACTGAGCCTTCCCACAATGTGGATATCAATTCATACAACGCCGCCATTAACGGCAAATGGCAGCCGTACAGATGGATGTATCTTGGGACCGGGATCTCGCATTACCAGCAGTGGAGCAAGGATAATCTTGGGACGGGGCTCGCAAGGAACATAGTTTATCTAAACGTTACCTTCGTCGGTAACGAATGGAGGTTCTAAAATCACATGATGGAACAGAAAAAAAATATAATCGACCATCTGGAGATTTTCTACCACAGGAAATGGTTCTTTATAATACCGCTCATAGCAGGCGCTATTATAGGACTGGCGCTTGCGTTCAAGCTGCCGGAATATTACAGCTCGACAACGCTTATAGTAGTCGAAGAGCAGCAGGTGCCTGAGGAATACGTGACGCCCTCCGACAAAACGCCCTTCGCCCAGAGGCTTAATGTAATAAGCCAGCAGATTCTCAGCAGGACAAAGTTGCAGCAGATCATCAGGGAATTCGGCCTCTATGAGCACCAGGCGCCGGGCCTTTTAAGTAAAGCGCTCAAGGCGCTGAAAGGCGAGCCGCAGGATGCCCCAGCCAGGGACGAGGTCATCGAGGCGATGAGGAGCGACATAGAATTCAAGGTTATCGGCGACGCTCCGCGCCAGAGAGGGGGCGCCTCGAACACGGGGGGAAACGCATTTACGATCACATATTCCGGCAGGGACCCTGAAGTAACCATGCAGGTAACGAACACTATCGCGTCCCTTTTCATAGAAGAGAACCTCAAGGCAAGAGAGCAGTACGCCGAAGGCACTTCAGAGTTCCTCGGAAATGAGCTTGAGAGGGCCAAGGAAGAGCTTGAGCAGCAGGAGCAGAAGTTAAAAGGTTTCAAGGAACTAAACATGGGGAGCCTGCCCGAGCAGCTGGACGCGAACCTTAGGACGCTCGACAGGCTGCAAATGGAGCTTCAAAACGTAGCCGCCGGGATAAGAACCAACGAGGACAGGAAGGTGTTCCTTGAACAGGAGTTGAAGAGAAGCCCTGCCGCCGCCCTTCCTCCGGTGTCCGCGGAGCTTGAAAGGCTCCGGGGGGAACTGGCCCTCCTGCTGTCGATGTTCAAGGAAAACTACCCTGATGTAGTCATTATAAAAAAGCGCATCAAGGAGCTTGAGTCCATGCCTGCCCCGGCGTCTTCCGAGGCCGGGAATGCGGGCAAGCCCGTTGTAACTGGCGAGCTTTCGGCCGTAGGGTCGGAGCTTTCGAATCTAAGACAGCGCGAGGTTCAGATAAGAAAACAGATAGCCGACTTTGAGAAAAGGGTCGAGAGCACGCCTTCCAGCGAGCAGAAACAGGCCGATCTTTTAAGGGATCACAAGATATCGCTCGACAATTATCAGGCGCTTCTTGGCAAGAAACTCAACGCCAGATTGTCGGAGAACCTTGAGAAGAGACAGAAAGGCGCGAGGTTCAAGGTAATAGACCCGGCAAATATCCCCGAGTCACCAACCAAGCCGAATAAGCCGCTTGTCGCCTTTCTGGGTCTTTTCGGGGGCGCGGTTGCCGGCGCGGGACTGGTCCTTATATTCGAATTCATAAATCCGGCTTTCAGAAAGCCTGAAGATTTCGACGGAGTATTCACACAACCCGTTCTTACGACGATACCTGTCATCCCTTTACATGAGAAGGCGAATTTAACTCTCGTTCAGGGGAGGAAATAAAATTGTTCAACTTCGACTGGCTCAAAAAGATATTCAGGGACAAGGAGCTGGAATTGAAGGCGGAAAAGGAAGTTTATCAATTCAAGCCCCTCCCCTGCGTTGACTTCTACGGCCCCTCCATATGGTCTGTAGGGGGCGGGAAAGGCGGGGTCGGCAAGAGCTTTATCGCCTCTAATCTGGGCGTTTCGCTCTCCAGGATGGGCAAGACCGTTCTACTGATAGACGCCGACCTCGGGGCCGCCAATCTCCATACATTTCTCGGCACAGACGGCGGAAGGCTTGCCTTGTCGAGTTTTCTTAAAGAAGAGATCTCCGACATTCAATCGCTTATCATTAAAACGCCGGTGCCTGGGCTCGACCTTATAAGCGGAGCGAAAGACTCTCTCGACATAGCTGACATAAACCCCGCCAAGATAGCGAGGCTTAAGGAAGCGCTGAGAAAGCTTCCGTATGACAATGTAATACTCGATATCGGCCCAGGCACGTCAGCCAACCTCCTGGACATTTTCCTCCTTGGCGGCGAAGGCATAATACTTTCAACGCCTGAGCCTACGACGATAGAAAACAACTACAGATTCCTTAAATGCCTTTTTTTAAGAAAGATCAAGAACCTCTCGGATTCCCAGGAGGACGGAAGACTGAAAGACATGCTCCAGAAGATATTCAGCGAAAAATGGCCGCAGCGGGTTAAGACCGTATCCGATATCATCGGGCAGCTCCAGAACCTCGATTCCGGGCAGGGCAGGATGCTGCGCGAGTACGTCGGAGGGTCGTCCATTTCGATGATAATGAACCAATCGAGGAGGCCGGAAGACGGGGATATCGGCTACTCTATCAAAAAAGCGTGCACGGATTATTTCGGGGTCGATATCCGCTATCTCGGAGCCGTATCTTACGAGGATGCTGTTGGAGAGTCCGTAAGAACCAGAAGGCCGCTCATGGTGCATTACGCCCAGTCCACCGCAGCCAGAGGGATCGAAGCTTGCCTTAAGGAACTGCTCAACAGAAACATCAACAGGCGTGACTCCCAAACCTTAAATTCATTCTAAAAGGGATTTATCATGCAGAAAAACGAAAAGAACTATTACGAGATCCTGGAGATATCCCTCAGCGCGACCCCGGATGAAATAGAACTCGCGTACAGGAAGGCAAAGACGCTTTACTCTGAAGATTCAGTGGCGGTCTACTCCCTTTACACCAGCGAAGAGAGGGAACAAAAGCTTTCAGAGCTGCTCGACATGTACTCAACGCTTTCAGACCCGTCAAAAAGAAGGGCTTACGACGATTACTTAAAGGCGGAGCATATCGAAAAAAGAAAAGAGTGGGACGTGAACTCGGTAGCGTCCGGCAAAGACATATTCGAGGAATACACGGAGGCAGGCGCGTTCAGGGATAAGTTAAGCCTTAAAAAAGCCATTACGGTAATGGATAACTCCGACCCCATGTTTTCGGAGAAATACAGGATACTCTTCAACAAGCTTGAACAGATGTGCCTCAAGAATTCCTTCAAGAGCTTTGCCGTGACCAGCGCGATAAAGGGAGAGGGAAAGACCGTCACGACCCTGAACCTCGCTTACATCATGGCGGCTGAATTCAAGAAAAAAGTCCTGGTTATCGAGAGCGACCTCAGAAACCCGGCGATCTCATCGGATTACCTCAACATGGGCAGGCTTTACGGCCTTGTGGACGTCCTTAAGGGAGACGCGGATGTTCGCTCCGCGATAAACAGGCTGGAGGACACGAACCTGTATTTTCTGCCCGCCCGGTGCAGCGTAAAGAACTCCTCTCTGCTCCTGGACTCGCCCCAGATGAGGAATTTGATGACGAGGGCCAGGGAAGACTTCGACTATGTGATTGTGGACTGCCCGCCGATACTCCCGCTCGTCGATATTAGCATGATCTCAAAATCAATAGACGCGTTCCTGCTGGTCGTGAGGGCCGGCTCAACGCCCAAGGACATTGTGAAAAAAGCCGCCAAGTCCCTGCCTGAGGCGGGCCTTCTCGGTATCGTCCTTAACGGCGCTGACCATATGCACATGAACAAGTATTATTATTAACAAATCAAGCGCCTCAGCCTCACTCACCAGGAAAAACTCATGGGCGTAACCGAGGACAAACAGAGTGTTTGAGGCGGCTACTATTATCATAAGGCCCGTACGGAGGGATGATGCTTAGCTGGTATCTGCTGTATACAAAACCGTGGAACGAGGACAAGGTCACTTATCTGCTATCGGGCGCCGGCTACAAACTATTGAATCCCAAGATCAGGGAGCGGAAATTTTACAGGCGGAAAATTGCGGAGATAACCTCCCCGCTCTTCCCATGCTACCTCTTTGTCAAATTCGACAAGATCAGGGACTACCACCAGATAAGGTATACGCGTGGGGTAAAAAACGTACTCGGCAACGACTCCGGCCCTGCCGAGGTAAGCGAACGGATAATAGAATCCATAACGTCCAGGATCGAAGACGGCTGCGTGGTAATAAGGCGTGGGTTCAGGCCGGGTGAAACAGTCATTCTGAAAGGTGGCCCCTTCGAGGGTTTCGACGCCGTTTTTGAAAAAGAGCTTAACGGGATGGAACGAGTGAGCGTTCTGCTGAAATCCATCAACTTACGGCTTGTGGTAGACAGCTCCATGCTCGCATGAGAATGCGGGTCTGCGTATCCGGGAAGTAACGGCTGATAACCGTGCTGTTGAGCAACTAATTACACGAGTTTTCGAGTCTCGCAATCCAGACAGGTCAAAAATCGGCAGGCGGCCAATGCACCTGAACGGCGGTAGCCTGTCCGAAATTGGCAATTGGAAGTTCTCTTCTTTAAAAGGAACCCAGCCATGAAAAATTTTTATACTAAAAACCTTACCAGCGCAAAGAAAAATGTATTTCATTACAGCTGCACGGATTTCCTATGCGACACGGAGTACGGGCTTTATGTCGAGGATTACTTTCATGAGATGATCTACCTCGAGAGGAAGAGAACGGAGCGCTCTAAGAGATCGTTTGTCCTTATGCTGCTCGATATCAGGGAAATACATTACAGGAAGGGCATACAAGACGTCTTAAAAGGCATCTCAGCCTCCCTTACCTCCATGATAAGGGAAACGGATCTAAAGGGCTGGTATAAACATAATTTAATAATCGGGGTGCTTTTTACGGAATTGAACTCATCCCAGATCGAGCCTCTAAGGAAAAAAGCCGCGGAGGCCCTTTTAAAAACAGGGGTGATGACGGATGAGGACATCAGGAACACCAAAATTTCATTTCACGTCTTTCCAGACCGCCCTCTAAGCGGTGACAACGACGGGCATATGGACCTTACGCTTTACCCTGATCTCTTAAAAAAAAACTCAGCACGAAAGGGCTCTCTCTTCCTTAAAAGGATCATTGATATAATCGGCGCCGTCTTCGCGCTCATCATCTTCTCGCCCCTGCTCATAATAATACCGCTGATAATAAAATTAACGTCCAAAGGCCCTGTGCTCTTCACTCAGACAAGGATAGGCAGGGAAGGCAAGGCCTTCACCTTCCTTAAGTTCAGATCGATGTATGCCGGAAACGATGAGAAGATCCATGCTGAGTACGTCAAAAAACTTATCTTGGAGGGAAAGGCCTATAGCGGGAAGGAAGCCGAGCCCGGTGAAACCGTATACAAGATAAAAGACGACCCGAGGATCACCCCGTTCGGAAAGCTTCTCCGTAAAACCAGCATGGATGAGCTCCCTCAATTCATCAACGTCCTTAAGGGCGAGATGTCGCTTGTAGGGCCCAGACCCCCGATTCCATATGAGATAGAGAGCTATGACGTGTGGCATTGGCGCAGAATTCTCGACTGCAGGCCGGGTATTACGGGCCTGTGGCAGGTCAAAGGGAGATCAAGGACAAACTTTAACGACATGGTCAGGCTCGATATCAGGTACATAAAAGAATGGTCGATCTGGCTCGATCTGAAGCTCCTGATCAAAACTCCCTGGACTTTGCTCTCAAGCAAAGGCGCTTATTGACGGAACACACCTGGAGTACGTGGCCCGGTAGTCTCAAACCGGTTTTATAAATCAATAATGAGAGGTAATAATGCTACGGATCGGCGTAATAGGATATGGGTATTGGGGGCCGAACATAGTAAGAAACTTCAGCGTCATAGACGGCGCAAGCGTAGTTGCGGTCTGCGATAAAAATCCGATTTCACTCGAGAGGGTCAAAAAGAACCATCCTGACATGAGCGTCACGCCTGACAGCCGTGAGATCACTTCATCGCCGGACATAGACATCGTAACTGTAATCACGCCTGTATCCACGCACTATGAGCTTGCCAGGGAGGCCTTGCTTAACGGCAAGCACGTTTTTGTTGAAAAGCCGTTTACGGCAAGCGCGGCAGAGGCTGAGGAGCTCATCGAGATCGCCGAGAAAAAAAACCTGAAGATCATGGTCGACCACACCTTCCTCTTCACAAGCGCGGTCAAGAAGATCAAACAGATAATAGACGAGGACGTATTGGGCGACCTTTACTACTACGATTCCACAAGGGTCAACCTGGGCCTTTTTCAGCATGACATCAATGTCATATGGGACCTCGCGCCTCATGATTTTTCAATAATGGATTATCTTATCAGGCACAAACCCCTGGCGGTTGCCGCGACCGGCAGGGCGCACATAAATTCGAAAGAGGACATAGCCTACATAATGGTCTACTTCACCAATAACATCATCGCCCATATAAACGTTAATTGGCTCTCCCCTGTCAAGCTCAGGACGACCCTTATAGGCGGAGAGAAAAAGATGCTCGTATGGAACGATGTTGACGCCGATGAAAAAATCAAGATCTATGACAGGGGCGTGGAGATAACCAGCAGCGAGGGCATCTATAACCTCCTTGTGAACTACCGCTCAGGCGACATGTGGGCGCCGAAGGTCGATCAGAGCGAAGCGCTCCGGCTGGAGACGCAGTACTTCGTCAATTGCATACAGAAGAACGAGACCCCGTTCAACGACGGCATGGCGGGGCTCAGGATCGTAAAGATGCTGGAAGCGTGCGACGAATCCCTCAAAAACAATGGAAAGATGGTGGAGATATGAAAGAGAGCGGCCAAACACAGAACAGGTTAACGTCGATTGCTCCTGACGTAAAACTCGGAGAGAACGTGCGGCTCGCAAGTTTTGTCAATCTCTACGGCTGCCGGATTGGTGACCGCACAAGGATCGGTGCGTTCGTGGAGATACAGAAGAACGCCGAAGTGGGCCGGAACTGTAAGATACAGAGCCATTCATTTATCTGCGAGGGCGTAAAGATTGAAGACGACGTCTTTATCGGCCACAGCGTTACGTTTATCAACGATACCTACCCGAGGGCGACAGCCAGGGACGGGGCTCTCAAGGCCGATGGCGACTGGACGGTGGAGTACACTACAGTAAAAAAAGGCGCTTCGATCGGCTCCGGCGCCACAATCCTCGCTAACGTCATAATCGGGGAGAACGCCATAGTAGGGGCCGGAAGCATAGTGACGAAGGACGTGCCGCCAAACGCGATAGTCGCCGGAAACCCGGCTAAAATACTCAGGAGCGTAATAAATGAATAAAACCGGCGGTCCGATACCATTTCTGGATCTGATCACCCCCCATATGGAACTCGAAAAAGAGATTATCGAGTCAGTCAGAGAGGCATTGATGGGAGGCAGGTTCATCGGCGGTAGCGCCGTTGAAGGGTTCGAAAGGGAGTTTGCCGCTTACACGGGAGCGAAGCACGCTATAGGCGTCGGCAGCGGGACGGACGCGTTGAGGTTCGCGCTTATGGCCGCTGACCTCAAGGAAGGCGATACCGTCCTCACGGTACCGAATTCGTTTATCGCCACTACTGAGGCCATTACCCAGGCAGGCCTTAAAATAGATTTCGTCGATGTAGACGCCAAAACCTGCAACATGGCACCGGAGAAGTTAGAGGAATATCTTGAAAACAGATGTGTCTATAAAAACGGCAGCCCGGTAAGCAGGAAGACCGGCACCAGGGTTTCCGCGGTCATACCCGTTCATCTCTATGGGCAGATGGCGCAGATGGACGAGATCTCCGAAATATCATCAAGATCCAATCTTGTTGTAATAGAAGACGCCTGTCAGGCCCACGGCGCGCAGTATTTTTCAAAGAAGCATAATATGTGGGAAAAGGCCGGGGCTATCGGCTTTGCGGGGGCATTCAGCTTCTACCCCGGGAAAAATCTGGGCGCATGCGGCGAGGCCGGGGCGGTAACCACGAACAGCGACGAGGCGGCGGATAAGATACGGATGCTGCGGGATCACGGACAGAGCAAAAAATACTATCATGAAATAGAAGGGTTCAACGGAAGGCTCGATGCCATTCAGGCGTCTATACTTAAGATAAAGCTTAGGCTCCTGCCTGCATGGACAGTGTCCCGGAGGTCAAGGGCCTCGCTGTATAACGAACTCCTCTCCGGCATCGAATCCGTTGTTACACCGTATGAGCCGGAGTGGTCTAAAGCGGTCTATCACCTCTATGTCATACGCGCAAAAAACAGGGGCGCCCTCCAGAAGAGTCTGGCGGCCGTTAATATAGCCACTGCCCTCCATTATCCTGTTCCGCTCCATCTGCAGCGCGCATATTCTCATTTCGGATACGCTGAGGGCTCTTTTCCGTCCGCAGAAAAAGCGGCAGTGGAGATATTATCGCTCCCGATGTTCCCGGGCCTGACTGACGAGCAGGTTGGGCGTGTCTCGGCTGCGATAAGGGATTCCATCTCCCTGTGACGGCATGATCAGAAACTCTGCCGGTAATTAGGTACAGGGGCATAGCCATCATGAGGAAATAAAAGTGAACGGAAAGGATTCCTGCGAAAAAAACAAAAAAATATGGATAGACCTGGACAATTCACCGCACATAGTGTTTTTCAGGCCTATTATAAGGGAATTAAAGAACCGCGGCTATGAAGTTGTACTTACGGCGCGCGAATGCTTTCAGGTACTTGAGCTTGCCGACAGATACAAGATGGATTACAGGAAGATCGGCCGTCATTACGGAAAAAACAAGGGCTTAAAGGTCATGGGCCTCCTGATGCGCTCTCTGCGGCTCCTTCCATTCGCGATGAGGGAAAAACCGGCCCTTGCCCTGTCGCACGGTTCGAGATCCCAAATAATATGCGCGAACGCGCTGAGGATACCATCGGTGCTCATATTCGATTACGAATATTCGAAGGGGCTCTTCATAACGCATCCTACCTGGGCCATGGCCCCGGAAGTGATGCCGGACAGGATATTCAAAGAAAACAGTAAATGCACACTGAAGTACCCGGGAATAAAAGAGGACGTATATGTGGGAGAATTCAGCCCTGAGAGCGGCCTGAGGGAGGAGCTTAAAATCAAAGGTTCGGAGCTTCTGGCCACCCTGAGGCCTCCCGCCCTGGAAGCCAATTACCAGAGCCCCGAATCGATAAAACTCTTCATAGCCGTGGTTGAATATCTAAGCACCTCCCCTGACCTTAAGATGGTGATACTTCCACGGAATCAGAACGACAGGGAGATGATCGAAAAAAGGTGGGCCGGGCTCATCAGGTCAGGGAGGCTCATTATCCCGAATTTCGTCCTCGACGGGCTCAACCTTATATGGCACTCCGATATTGTGATAAGCGGAGGGGGTACCATGAACAGAGAAGCGGCCGCGCTGGGGGCGCCGGTATACAGCGTATTTCGCGGCAAGATCGGAGCGGTTGACAAGTACCTTTCTGAAACAGGGAGGCTTACCCTCCTTGAAAATCTGGATGACATAAAGTCAAAGATAAAAGTAGTCAAATGGAAAAGGCCGCCGGAACCGCCTATTAACAATAGCAGGGCCTTGGCCGCGCTTATAGATAATCTGGAAATGGTAATGACCAACCTGGTCTGACACCCCTAATGTCCGGAATGGAAACTATTATAGCTGTATAGACCCAAACTCACAGATTTTACTGTCCCGTAACGGGTGCCCCCTCCCCTGTCCAAAAGCCCATTTTTTTTCAAAAAGCTTTATACGCGTTTAAAAAGGATAACCCTTCAACATGAAAATTCTAAGCGTAGTTGGGGCGAGGCCAAACTTCATGAAGATCGCCCCGATTATCACGGCTGTTGATGAATATAATTTCAAGTTCGGCGACAAGGCCTCCAATGGGAACGCAGCCAGGATCGTTCACAAGCTCCTTCATACGGGCCAGCATTATGACCAATTGATGTCGGCTCTTTTTTTTAAAGACCTTAAACTCCCAAAACCTGATATTTACCTGGGGGTCGGTTCGGCATCCCATGCCGTGCAGACGGCAGACATAATGAACCGTTTCGAGCCAGTGCTGCTCAGTGAGGAGCCCGACGTTGTGCTCGTCGCCGGAGACGTAAACTCTACGATATCATGCGCCATTGTCGCTTCAAAGATATCATACGGCGCAAAAAGGCCTTTGATAGCGCACGTCGAGTCCGGGCTTCGCTCCTTCGACAGGACAATGCCAGAGGAGATTAACCGAATAGTTACCGATCATGTCTCCGACATTCTCTTTGTCACTGAAGAGAGCGGGGTTAAAAACCTTAAAAAAGAAGGCATAGCCGGAGAAAAAGTATACTTCGTAGGAAATACCATGATAGACACCCTGCTCAAATTCAAGAAACAGGCCGGCCTCTCGGATATCCTGAAATCGCTTGGCCTCGCCGAAAAAGGGAAAAAGGCACCATACGCCCTCTTGACCCTTCACAGGCCGTCAAACGTGGATACCAGGGAAAACCTTGAAAACATAATCGAGGCCCTTCAAACTCTTTCAAACGAAATGCCCATTATTTTTCCGGCTCACCCCCGCACAAAGGCCCGCATAGAGGAATTCGGCTTCAAGAGATATTTTAATTTCCTTCCGGCGCGGGGCCCGTCGACGGCCTGCCTGAAGCGCATAAACGCGATAGATGCGCAGGGGTACATAGATTTCCTCTGTCTGTTGAAGAACTCAAGGATTGTGCTTACGGATTCCGGTGGCGTACAGGAAGAGACAACGTGTCTCGGCGTACCGTGCGTGACCCTGAGGGAAAATACCGAGAGGCCCGTAACGGTCGAGAAAGGAACGAACATAATAGCCGGGACTGATAAGGATAAAATCATCAAGGCTATTGACAGTCAGCTCGGGAAGAGATCGGGAAAGAAGCCGCCTCCGAAATGGGACGGCAGGTCAGCTGCCCGGATCATTCAGATACTCGCCAAAAAAAATCATGAAAGAAGCTCTTCCCTTGTCAGCTGATGGGCAGGTGCTACGTCCTTATAACCCCCGCAAGGAATGAAGAGAGATTCATTGAACATACCATCAGGTCGGTCGTCTCTCAGACCGTAAGGCCTGCCGAATGGGTGATAGTCAGCGACCGCTCAACAGACCGTACCGATGAGATAGTGAATAGATACTCGCGGGAATACGGTTTCATCCGTCTATTGAGGGTGGATGGCGATGAGCAGCGTAATTTCGGATCAAAGGCCCTGGCCTTCACAAAAGGGTACCTCGCTCTGTCGCATACCGGGTATGAGTTTATCGGAAACCTGGACGCGGATGTAACCCTCGGCCCGGATTATTACGAAGATGTAATATGTAATTTTAACAGCTCTCCCCGCCTGGGTATCGCAGGCGGCATCATACTTGAGCTGGCGGGCGGCAGATACGAGCCCCAGAATAACAGCCTTGACAGCGTAGCGGGAGCGATACAGCTCTTCAGGCGGGATTGTTTCGAGGAAATAGGAGGGTACCTTCCGATAAGCACGGGCGGGATAGACTCAGCCGCGGAGATATCAGCCCGCATGCATGGCTGGAAGGTACGGACTTTTGAACATTTAAAGGTTTATCACCACAGGCTGGTCTCAAGCGGCAGGGGCAGCGTCGCCAGGTCGAGGTTCAGGCACGGCATAACACACTACCTTCTCGGTTACCACCCCCTCTTTGAACTAGTCAAATGCGCGTACCGTTTTACGGAAAGGCCTTTCGCTCTGGGGTCCACCATCACATTGGCCGGATTTACCTGGGCGGCGATCATGAGATACGAGAGGCCCGTAAGCGAAGAGTTCGTGAAATATCTCCGCAGGGAGCAGGCGGGAAGGGCCTCCCTTGGTAATATATTCAAGTACCGTAAGCGAAAGGCCAGGTCATCATAGTGTGCGGGATATGCGGCCAAGTCAATTTAAGAGGGAACGCCAGGGTCGAGCCGGATGCCGTCAGAAAGATGGCGTCATCGATCTCACACAGAGGGCCGGACGATGAAGGCTTTTTTTTCTCAGGCCCCGTAGGGCTTGGCTTCAGAAGACTTTCAATCATTGACCTCGAAGGCGGACACCAGCCGATGTCCGACGATGAGGGCTCCGTCTGGATAGCGTTTAACGGGGAGATCTACAATTTTCAAGAGCTCAGGGAAGAGCTTGAAGCCTCCTGACACAGATTCAAGACCAGATCCGACACCGAGGTAATCGTCCATGGTTATAAGGAATGGGGGGTTGATGTCCTCAATCATCTGAACGGGATGTTCGGGCTAGCGGTATGGGATTGCAAAAAAAAGCAGCTCATGCTTGCCCGCGACCGTATGGGCATCAAACCGCTCTACTACAGGATCGAAAACGGCACCCTGCTCTTCGGTTCGGAAGTCAGGGCCATACTCTCCCAGCTCAGGGAACGGCCTGAACCGGATACGCTGGCGATGTACCTTTTTCTCCGCTACAGGTACACGCCCTCGCCTCTCACTTTATTTAAAGGCATCAGAAAGCTCGCTCCTGGGACAAGGCTGATCGTAAGAGGGTCAAAGACAGTACTTGAGCGCTGGTGGGACTTCAAGCCCGCCCCATTCAACCCGATGCCAGATGAGAATGAAGCGCGCGAAGAGCTTCTGTCGCTATACAGGAGATCGGTCAAAAGACACCTTATAAGCGACGTCCCGCTCGGAATCCTGTTGAGCGGCGGGCTTGATTCAGGTCTGTTGCTCGCGCTGATGAAAGAGCTTGGAGATGGCTGGAAGACATACACGGCAGGGTTCGGAAATAACTTCGACGGCGATGAGACAGGCTTGGGCAGAGAGACGGCTGAGGCGTTTGATATGGCGAACGTCTCAGTCGAGCTTGGCCGCGAGTCGTACGAGCAAACCCTCTCAAGGTTCATCTCGATACTTGAAGAGCCGGTAACAGCCTCCTCGATAGTGCCGATGTACCACTTATGCAAAAGGGCTAGAGAGGATGTCAAGGTCGCGATGATGGGCCAGGGGCCTGATGAGCTGTTCGGGGGGTACAAGCGCCATCTCGGGGTCCATTACGGAAGATACTGGCGGGCGCTTCCCGAATGGATGCGCGGCTTGAGCTCTTCCGTTCTCGCCCGCATGCCGCGGAGTGAAATGATAAAACGGGGCCTGTCTTCCCTTGCTAAACCAGAGCGGCTTGAACGCTATAATCATGTTTTTTCGGTAATACCCGGGCCAGTCGGAGCCCGCCTTTTCAAAGAAGGCATCCTGCCGGACAACGCCGATGAATCGATAAAGGAATGCTGGAGAGACCTATACCCTCTGATGGAAGATACCGATGAGCTTGGGGGGCTGCAGTTCCTTGAGATAAGGTCGTCTCTGCCTGATGAGCTTCTGCTCTACGCTGACAAGCTCTCCATGGCGCACGGACTGGAGATCAGGGTCCCCTATCTCGACAAGGAAATAGTCGAGTTCGCCGAGAGGCTTAAACCCTCTTACAAGGTCAGGGACGGAAAAGGCAAATGGCTGCACAGGCAGGTCTGCCATTCCTTTATGCCAAAAGAGATCACCGGCAGAAAAAAGCTCGGGTTCGCCACCCCGGTTGATGAATGGCTCCTGGATATTGCCGGAGGGATGGGAGAGCGATTGCGGGGGCGCGATTCGCTTATCTACGGTTACCTCAACCCTGAGACGGTACATGGGCTTCTGGATGACCACACAAGAGGGATCTCCGATAACTCTAAAATACTCTTCAGCATCATCGTTCTCGAAGAATGGCTGCGCGCTTACGCCGTATAGATATCAGGTATAAGGCTGCGAGTAAGAGGCATAGTACAAGAAGATATATATCTTCAGAGCTTCACTAATTTAAGGAAACGTATGGAAAATTATACCCCTCTCCACCCGCTTGCCCTCGGTTTCATGCTCGTGTCGGGGGTACTCATGCTTCTGCTCCCGAGAAAGGCGGCCCTGGTGCCGCTGGTCTTCGCGATCGTCTTCATACCGCTCCAGCAGAAGATCATGATATCGAACCTCGACTTTTTCATAATCCGCATCATCGTGCTCTTCGGGTGGGCCAGGGTGTTACTCAAGGGCGAATTCAGAATAAGGCTCAACACGATGGATAAATTGATGGTACTCTGGGTCATATCGAGCGTGACCGCCTACACTATTCTATGGAAGACGAGCGGCGCATTCATAAACAGGATGGGCGTTTCTTTCGATATTATCGGGATCTACTTCCTTGTCAGGTTTCTTGTCAGGGATTTTGGAGATATAGTCTGGCTCATGAAGGTATTCGCGTTTGTATCCATCCCGGTGGCTTTGGCCATGTTTCTTGAAAGGGTCAACGGGCGCAACCTCTTTTCCGTATTCGGCGGCGTCTCCGATTTTACGATCATCCGTGAAGGCAAGATGCGCTGTCAGGGGGCCTTCGCCCACCCTATAACAGCCGGTACTTTCGGGGCCGCCATACTACCGTTTTTCCTGGCCCTGCGTCTTACGGACGGCCAGGGGAGAAAACTTATGCTTACCGGCTTGATCGCGGCTACCATCATCATGTACAGCTCTTCGTCAAGCGGGCCGATACTGGCCTATCTGGGCGGCGTAGGCGCGCTCTGCATGTGGGTATTCAGAGATAGGATGAGGCTTTTCAGGTGGGGCCTTGTGCTTGCGCTTTTCACCCTTCATATGGTTATGAAAGCGCCTGTCTGGGCATTGCTGGCTAAGGTAAGGATATTCGGCGGTTCGACAAGCTACCACAGGTTTTATCTCTTCGACCAGTTCCTGAGAAGATTTGACGAGTGGTGGCTTTACGGTGTGCAGTCTACAGCGGATTGGGGATATTACCTTTTCGACGTCACAAACCAGTTCGTAAGGGTCGGGGTTGACGGGGGGCTTGCCACCCTGTTCCTCTTCCTGCTGATACTTGCCTGCTCTTTCCAGTCGATCGGGCGCGCCGTCAAAAGCACCGGAAACGAGATCGAGCAGAAGATATACTGGGCCCTCGGGGCGTCGCTCTTTGTACACGTCATCTCTTTCTGGGGGGTCTCTTACTTTGACCAGATAAAGATCGTCCTTTATATGCTTTTGGCGATGATCTCAACGGCAAGAGGGATCGCCGGGGAGTCCGCGTTCCAAACAGCCGCCAAGGAACAAATGAGAGCGCTTAAGCCAAGCGGCGCTAACACTTAAGCGATGGATATCTCCTTCATCATCGTAAGCTGGAACGCCAAAAAATACCTTCTCGAGTGCCTGGAGTCGATCGAGTCCTCTTCAGGGGGGTATAAAAAAGAGATCATAGTAGTCGATAACGGCTCTTCGGACGGCTCGCCTGAGGCGGTCAGGAAGCTCTTCCCCCATGTAAAGACCGTCTTAAACGCGGCTAACCTGGGGTTCGCCAGGGCCAATAACATCGGGATAGAAAAGAGTAGCGGGCGCTACCTGTGCCTCATCAACTCCGATATCAAACTCCTTAAGGACTGCGTACCCAGGCTGATAGATTTTATGGAGGCCCACCCGGAGGCAGGGATGGCCGGGCCGATGGTCTTAAACCCTGACCTGACCCTCCAGCGTACCTGCAGGAAGTTTCCAACCCTATTAAGGAGTTTTCTGACGGCCATAGGGCTTGACGCCATATATAAAGACCTCGCATTTTTCCCGCATAAGGGCATAGAAGAGGTCGATATCCTGAGCGGATGTTTTCTCATGGTACGGAGAAAGGCCCTGGAGGAAGCCGGCCTTTTGGATGAGCGGTTCTTTTTTTACGCCGAAGACAAGGACTGGTGCAAGAGATTCCGGGACTGCGGCTGGAAGGTCGTCTACTTCCCTGAAGCCTTGGCAATACATTACGGCGGAGGAAGCTCCGCCAACGCGCCAGTAAGATTCTATATCGAGATGTACAGGGCTAATCTAAAGTACTGGGAAAAACATCACGGCCGATCCTCAAAATACGTATTCGTCCTTATAACAATACTCTACCAGATCATAAGGATACTGAAAGGCTGCCTGCTCTTGGTCTTAATCCCTGCCAGGAGGGGGGTAAACCTCCACAAGATCAACAGGAGCGCGGCTTGCATAAGCTCCCTACTCTATCCGCGCGGCGGGACGGGCGGCAAGGCCGATAAGGAGGCTGGAGTAAAGACTTAACTCAGCATATTAATATTGCATCATAACAGCGTGATTTAAATCACATTTTTTCACTATAACCTCCTGTATCCTGATTGAACAGACCAAAAAAAGGTACATTACCAGCAATAGCTTCAAGGAGGATGTAATGAAGAAATTGATTCTACTCGTTTTGTTGTTTTTCTGCCTTGTGCCGGAGGCGGCACTGGCTGCCGACCATTTTATCAGGGCCGGGGCAACAGGAAACAACAGCGGGTCAGATTGGGCAAACGCATGGACGAGTTTGCCTGCCACGCTTACGCGCGGTGACGTATATTATATAGCGGACGGCAGTTATCCAAGTTATACGTTTAGTACCGCAGGCACGACAAAGACCTATATTAAAAAGGCTACGCTGACTGACCACGGGACTGACTCTGGCTGGCAGAGCAGTTACGGCGACGGCACAGCAACCTTTAACGCGGTTATAACCTTCAAAACAAGCTACTGGGTGTTCGACGGCCAGACCGGTTCCGGTAAAACAGGGTACGGGTTCAAGATAATCTCAGCCGGAGCGAACAAGCTTATGAGATTTGACAATACGCCTTCATACATAACCGTAAAGCACGTCGAGATGCAGCACCGCGGCACGTCCACCGAGAGCGGGGACGACATAATCTACACCCTTGGGGCCAACCATCTTACCATATCCAACTGCTACCTCCACGACTCCGGGAGGGCCCCGATATTGCTCCGCGGGACTACCGACTCGGTCTTCGAATATCTTTATGTGGCGAGGAACATGAGCACCGCGGCCGAACACTCGGAGGGCATATCAGCCTACGGCGGAACCCACAGGAACATCGTCAGATACAGCGTGTGGGAAGACATTACCGGAACAGGCATACTTGTCTTTGACGGCGACGGCTGGCAGGTATACGGAAACGTCTTCTTCTATACGCCCGGCTATACCTACAGCATAGGCAACGGCGCGGTGGCGACATGGACAGGCTACAAGGTCACTAACACGAAGGTGCACAACAACACGTTCGTAAACCTCAAGGGCTACAATGCCGGCGTATGGTTCGACGCGACATCAGGCGGAGGGAATGCGGCTTATAACAACCTCTGGTACAGCTGCCAGAAGATCTCATTCGGCAACGTCACCCATGACTACAACTCGTTCTATGGCGCGGGGCCCTCGGAGACGCACAGCCAGAGCGGCAGCGGCAACCCTTTTGTTGATTCGGCTTCCAATAACTTCCAGCTGGGCGGCGCGACCTCCGGCGGCCTTGACCTGGGCTCCACCTACAACACGGACATGAACGGCAATGTGCGGGGCGGCGACGGGGTATGGGACCGCGGGGCGTATGAATACGGCTCAAGCGCCGCATCCGCGCCTTCAGCCCCTACAGGCCTTACAGTGTACTAGCAGCAGGGCATTTTGTCCCGCCCGCTTCTCACGGCGGGCGGGATTTTTCAATCGGGTACCCGGCGGATTCCTGCCCTTTTAAGGGCGGGTCAAAGCCGGGCTATATATAAGACAAGTACCTTGCCGACAATCCCTGCCATTTACGGCAGGGTAATTGAATCTCCGCCGTCTTTTCAGAGTTGCCTGCGTTTTTCCTCAAACATATAAAACCTGCCTTTTATAGAAACTCAGAAGAACAGAATTTAACAGCCTGCCGGTGAGAACTGAGCAGGACTGATGAACGCCTCGACAAGCCACAGGCATTTCAGGCCACTCGATAATTTCAGGATCACCCCCTCATTAAATGAAAAAAAACATAAGATCGTTGTCGAACTTCTTTTCGTCATCGATGACGAGGATATTCAGAGGGGAAAGCCTCTTTACAAGGGCGACGAGGGGCGGCATCTGGCTCGGAACGGGTTCCGCGATAGAGCAGGCATTGCGCCTCGCGAGGAACATGATCATCGCGCGCGTCATAACGCCGGAGGCGTTCGGCGTTATGGCCATAGTGCTCGCCGTAAGCTCAGCCCTTGAATCATTCACCGACATCGGCATCAAATCGGCGGTAATACAAAATGCCGACGGACAGGAGGAGACTTTCCTAAACGCGGCGTGGTGGCTTTCCATGGCGCGCTCCGTTGGCCTGTATCTGACGGCTTACGCCGTCTCACCGTGGATCTCAGGGTTTTACTCCATGCCGGGGCTGACCCCCCTTATGAGGATCGCCTTTCTCTCGATCATCTTTAATGGGGCGCTGAGCGCCGGGCTTTACCTGGCCTTCAAGAAGATGGACTTCAAGAGCTGGGTGATCGTAAACCTCGGGGGGTGTATCTTTGGCGTAATTACGGCGGTTATACTTGTATTCTATATCCAGGACGTCTGGGCGCTGGTAGCGGGGTTTACGGTAGAGTCTGCCGCGAGGTGCTTTCTTTCCTTTATAGTCTCCTTCTATCCGCCCGGGCTCCGGTTTAACAGGATCCACCTCAATTCGATATTAAGGTTCGCCCGGGGCGTATTCGGGCTTCCGATACTTACTAACATATTCCTTCAGATAGACGTTTTTATAATCGGCAAGTTCTGCACGCCAAAGGAGCTCGGCCTCTACAGCATAGCGGCGGCCTTCGCGAGGATACCCTTCCAGATGGTCGGTACGCTCATAGGCCAGGTCGCCATGCCTGTATTCGCGGAGATGCAGGAGGAAAAAAAAAGAAGCAACGCGGTGATCCTGAAGATCACGTATGTGCTCTCTTTCCTGGGTTTCCCCATGCTCCTGTACATGATGCTCTATTCCAGAGAGCTGCTGACGGTACTTTACGGAGAACGCTACGGTGACGCGGCGCTCCCCTTCGCGATCCTCATGATGACTTCTTTCCTGAGGATCGTTAACGTCCCGATAGTCACATACTATTTCGCGATTGGGCGGCCAGAGATACACCGTCTTGCCACCGCTTTAAGGACCCTGATGATAATAATCATCATCTACCCTGCCGTTAAGTACTTCGGGGTGATCGGAGGGGCGGCCGCGAGCCTGATATCGATGTTTTTCGGGCATATCGTTCAGGTCTTTCAGGTGCGCGGAACATCCGACCTCGATTTATGGCAGTATGGCTCTATTTTTCTGAAACCCTCGGCAGTTTCTATCCTTGTGGCTCTTGTATGGTTATCGACATACAACCTCTTTTCGCATCTGCCTATACTTAATATCACTATCGGGGCGTTTGGCTGCATGGCCACATACATCCTGACCATAGCCTTCTTCATGAAGTACAGGAAGGATTCAGGCTTCGTAAAATTCATAGGACGCACATAAACCTGACCGTTCCGTTTGATGCACCATAGCGTGATGTCTTCCAACGGCCGAATAAGCCCAGGTACATATGCCAATATCCCTGAAAAAAAGATACGCCATTACTTTTATCATTTCCGTAAACGATGAAGAGGTCTTTAAGGGTAACGCGCTGGCCTCCCCTGTCTTCAAGACCGGGCACCGCCATGAGATAATAGCCAAACGCCGTTTCAGCTCCGCGGCCCTGGCTTACAACCAGGCTATAGAAGAGGCCCGGAACCCTGTACTGGTATTCATGCACCAGGACGTATATCTGCCCGAGGGATGGGACAAGAGATTTGTCGAGGAGATAGCGTTCCTTGAAAAACAGGGGCGTTGCGGCGTCGTCGGATGTTACGGAGTAGCCATGGACGGGAACCCCGCGGGCCATGTATATTCCAACGGGTTACAGCGTGAGCTTGGGGGCATCAGGGCGGCTGACCAGGTGCAAAGCCTCGATGAGCTGCTTTTAGCCTTCCGCAAAGATACCGGGCTCAGATTCGACCCTTTGATGCCTCACTTTCATCTCTTCGGAACCGACATATGCCTTGAATCGAAGAGACGCGGACTTAAAAATTACGCCATAAGCAATATCTGCCTGCACAACAGCCTTAGGGTCAAAAGCCTTCCAGTGGAGTACTGGAGGTGCGCCGAATACATAAGGCTTAAATGGCAAAGCGAGCTTCCCGTCAAAAGCTGCTGCGCTACAATCTACCCAAAAAAATCAAGGATGCTCTGCTTGAGGGCCATCGCAAGGCTCAAGGCTTGCAGGACTCCCAAACAATGCATGAGCGGATCCGAACGGCTCACTATCCCGTGCCAGAATGAAATCCTTGAATAAGCATTATAAAGTCCTATTGCTCGGGGCGTCATTCGGCACAAAGAATATGGGGGTCGGGGCGCTCACTTCGGGGGCGATAAAATGCATTAAAAACAGGTTCCCGTCCTCGGACGTATGCCTCCTCGATTATGGAAAGCATGACCTTACCTATACCTTGAAGCTTGACGGCAGGGAGCTGTTAGTCCCGCTCATAAACCTGAGATTCTCAAAGAAGATCTATCTGAGCAATAACATCGCTGTGCTTATCCTCATCGCGCTGATACTTAAGATTATCCCATCGAAAAAGATGCGGGACAGCATCATTTCCAACAATACGTGCCTGAAAAGGGTTTACGAGGCTGACCTGGCCGTCTCGATAGCGGGCGGGGACAGTTTTAGCGACATATACGGACTGGTACGTTTTCTATACGTCACCCTCCCCCAGATACTTGTGATACTAAGCGGAAAAAGGCTCGTTTTACTCCCTCAAACGCTCGGGCCGTTCAACGGGAAACTCCCCCAAATTATAGCCAGATACATAATGGAGAGCGCGGAGGCGGTCTATTCTAGGGACTACAACGGCATGATTGAGGCAAGGGAGCTGCTTGGCATAAGGGGCAGGTCGGACAAGGTGAGGTTCGGATATGACGTAGGCTTCATCCTCGAACCGATTAAACCCGAGAGGCTTTCAATCGAGGGCGGGATAACAGCCGGCTCAACCGTCGGGCTCAACATAAGCGGGCTTCTCTACATCGGCGGATACACACGGAACAATATGTTCGGCCTGAAAACGGATTATAGGAAGCTAACGGCCGACATCATAGATTTTCTGATAAATAAGAAAGGCGCGAGCGTCGTGCTTATTCCTCACGTATTCGGCGGGCCTACCCACCTTGAGAGCGACGTTAACGCGTCGCTCGATGTGTACCGTGAATTAAAAGACAGGTACAACGGCAAGCTGTCGCTGGTAAAGGGTGAATATGATCAGAATGAGATCAAGTACATCATAGGGCTTTGCGATTTTTTTATCGGCTCCCGAATGCACGCGTGTATCGCTGCGCTCTCCCAGAACATACCGTCGGTCTCCATCGCATACAGTAAAAAATTTCTCGGCGTCATGGAGTCGATCGGGGTTGAAGACTGCGTTGCGGACCCGTTGAGAATGGGGAAAGACGGGATACTGAATGTGATCGACAGGGTTTATGAAGGCAGGGCTTCCATAAGGGAGCGGCTTAAATCCAATATCTCCGAGGCAAAAAAATCCGCCCTAAGCCTTCTTGACGGGGTTGAAGATCCCCGCGTCAAGCCGCAGTGGATCTCCGACATGTAAGGAAACGATTTTCATTCATCGCTATGAATATTCAGCTCTGGATATCCGGTAAACACTTCTACTCTCCATGAGAAATGAAAAAAATAAAAGTTGCCGTAATACCCCAGCCGATGGATGTTGTACTCCCCCCGCACCAGACATCGATCGGGATTTGCGCCTATGAGACGTCAAGGAGGCTCATTGGTGAATGCGAGGTAATCGTATATTCCGGCTCTGTAAGGCCGAAAGAAACGCTTCTCAAAGACGGGGTCGAATTCCGCTGGCTCTCAATCAAGGCGGACAAGCTGCTCCACAAGACGCTTAGGCGTCTGCCTGTCTTTAAAAACCCGAAACGCGGCCTGTTCGCATCATCGGTCTTCTATCTTCCATACATAATCAGGGTTGCGCTGGATATAAGGGCCCTCTGCTGCGATATCGTCCACATCCATAACTTCGCGCAGTTCGTCCCTGTCGTCAGGGCGCTTAATCCCTCTGCCAGAATAGTATTACATATGCACAGTACCTGGCTTTCAGACCTGGACAGGAAAACGGCCGGAAGGAGATTGAAATGCGTTGATGCGGTGCTTGGATGCAGCGATTTTGTGACCGACGGCATAACAAGAGACTTCCCCAGGTCTCGAAGCCTGACATTATATAACGGAGTTGACACAGGGCGTTTTTCTCAGACAGACAAGACAGACAAGGCGGGCGGCGTCAAGCTCCTTTTCGCAGCAAGGGTTTCGCCTGAAAAAGGCGTTCATATCCTGTTCGAAGCCTTTTTCAAGATAGCTAAAAAATTCCCGGAGGCAGTGCTGGTTATCGCCGGCCCTGAGGCTGTTCCACCTGTTGAGTACCTGATCGGCTTAAGCAGTGATGAACGGGTCAGAAGGCTCGCTTCGTTTTATCCAGGCAGCTACCTCGAAAAGTTAAAATCGATGATACCTCCAGGGCTTGAAGGCAATATCCAATTTTTGGGGAATGTCAGCCATGAAGAACTCAAGAAATATTACTCAGAGGCAGACATCTTCATAAACACGTCTTTCTGGGAGTCTTTCGGGATGCCGATCGCAGAGGCGATGGCATCCGGCCTTCCTGTCATAGCTACCCGCGTAGGAGGCATCCCTGAGGTCGTTCAGGATGGAAAGACCGGGCTGCTGGTCGAATTCGGAGATGACAGGGAACTGGCCGAAGCTATTCTGAAACTCCTTAATGACAAGCCGATGCGGCTCTCCATGGGAAAAGCAGGTAGAGACAGGGCGGGGAGTATGTTCTCCTGGGACGTCATAGCCAAAAACCTGCTTTCGGTCTACAAGGGAATCTACGAATAATGAAACTCAAAAACATAGGCGAGGTAGTTAAATGGCGGCTCTGTGCGGGTTGCGGCGCCTGCGCTTACGCCTGCCCTGAAAACAGGATAAAACTCACGGACGTATTCGATGACGGCATAAGGCCGGTGATCGAGAATGAAAAGTATTGCGGCGCGTGCAGGGATTGCATGAAAGTCTGTCCCGGGCATGAGCTTACGCACAGGTCATATGACCATGTACCTGGACTGATAAAAGAGCTTCAAGAAGGCTGGGGGCCGGTGCTGGAGGTATGGGAAGGCTACGCCTCAGACCCTGAGATCAGGTTTAGAGGATCATCCGGCGGGGCGGCAACGGCCCTCGCGCTCTATGCGCTTGAAAAAGAAGGAATGGGAGGGGTCCTCCATACGGGGGCGGATGAGGGCAAACCGCTTAAGAACAAGACCTCTTTCAGCACCCTACGCAAAGAACTCATAGAAAGATCGGGTTCCAGATACTCCCCCGCCTCACCTTGCGACAGCCTCGGCAAAATCGAGTCCTCTGCCAGGCCGTCGGTCTTCATCGGAAAGCCCTGCGATGTAGCGGCCTTAAGGAAGGCGGAGGCGCTGAGGCCTGGGCTTGAAAAAAAAGTGGGGGTCTCTATCTCCATCTTCTGCGCAGGCACGCCATCCACAATGGGGACTGTTGAACTTCTTAAGTCCCTGGGGCTGGAGGCGAAGGGAGCCGGGGAGGTACGGTACAGGGGGCTTGGGTGGCCTGGTTTGTTTACGGCCAGGCTTAAAGGTGAAAAGAACCCCTCAGCCAGACTCTCTTATAAAGACGCGTGGGGCTTTCTTCAGAAATACAGGCAGTATAGATGTTACCTCTGTCCGGACGGCACCGGAGAATTCGCCGATATTTCATGCGGAGACCCCTGGTACCGCGAGATACGCGAAGGGGAGAGAGGCCACTCACTCGTCATTGCCAGGACTGAGCGAGGCAGGTTCCTGATACGGCAATCGATCGAGGCAGGTTATTTGAAGCTTACGCGCACGGGGGCAAAGATGCTTGTGGATTCTCAAGTCAATCTGCTGGAAAAAAGGCGGACCATATGGGGAAGGCTCGCCGCCATGAAGGCCTTCGGGATACCGGCGCCGTCATTTAACGGTTTTTCACTCTTCAAGATATGGCGCAGCCTGGACAAAAAGGAAAAGATACGCTCCATACTCGGCACATCCAGACGGATCATACAGCGCGGCTACTACAGAAGGAAGACAACCTAGGCCCCCTCACCCATTATGAGATCAACCCGTCCGGAATCAGGTGTTTTTAAACGGTTTCAAAAAATCAAAGAGGAGAATTAAAACATGCCGCGGGTCAGCATAGGGCTACCTGTTTACAACGGCGAAAATTATCTGAAGGACGCGGTTGATTCAATATTGAATCAGACCTTCGAGGACTTCGAACTTATAATTTCCGACAACGCCTCAACAGATTCCACACGGGATATATGCGAGGATTACACGCAAAAAGACCGGCGGATAAGATATTTCAGGAACGGGATCAACCTCGGCGCAACCCTTAACTATAACAGGACATACAACCTCTCAAACGGCAAATACTTTAAATGGATAGCGCACGACGATCTTATCTCGCCGGCATATCTTGAGGAATGCGTAAAGTCGCTCGACTGCAATAAAGACGCGGTGCTTTCCTTTCCGCAAATAACCTATATCGACGAGACGGGGCGCGTCTTGGTGAGCCCGCCCGGCGGCCTCAGCATCAGGTCCGCGAACCCGGCCGAGAGGCTTAAGCAGTTCGTAAAATTCGAGTCAAAAAGCAACGACATATTCTGGGCCATATTCGGACTGATAAGGAGCGATGTGCTGCGTAAAACCGGGCTCTTCGGCAGATACATAGCCAACGACCAGGTGCTCCTTACAAAGATACTTCTTGCCGGGCCTTTTTACGAGGTGCCTGAAAAAATGTACTTCAGAAGGATTCACCCTAACGCTTCGACTATCAAGCTCCCGAAAATTTCATGCTTTGAAAGGGCCAGATGGTACGACACTACGGACAGGCCGAAGCTTGTATTGCCCAACTGGAAGCTTTTGCTGGAGGACCTGAACGCCATAAGGGAGCTGGATATGGACAAACAGGTGAAAGCGCGCTGTTACCTGATGATAGCCAGGATGTTCGCCAACAGATGGAAAAGGCTGGCCCTTGAGATGAGCTCACTCCCCTCACAGTTTATAATCCGGCGTACCGTAAAGCCTTTTTAATTCAACAACCAAAAGCGAGGCGACATGAACACCGAAAAGCTCTTCAAGACGCCCTTGAGTGAGGCGCAGATAAAAAACAGCGATTTAAACCACCTCGAATGCAATTCCGGAAAAGTTACGCTCGAATCATTTCCTCGAAGGATAGTCTTCGAACTGACGAATAAATGCAACTTCCAGTGCATAATGTGCGGGCGTGAGACCGTTGACTTCGAAACTACGGACCTCCCTGTCTCCGCTATAAAGGACTGCGGTGTTTTTTTTCCGTACACGGAGGAAGTCACGCTCCACGGCTGGGGTGAAGGGACGCTCCACCCGAAGCTTGGAGAGATACTCGAATATTTGAATACCTTCCCTCTGCTCCGCAAGTACTTCGTTACGAACGGAAGCACTCTGCCGAGGATTACCGATAATATTTTCAAGCACCATGTCGACCTGGTAGCCGTATCCCTTGACGGAGCCACGCCCGAGAGCAACAACTCCATTCGGAAAGGCGGAGACCTACACAGGGAACTTAACTCAGTCAAAAAGCTGATCGATGAAAAAAAGAAACGTAATTTAAACTATCCCTACGTTAATTTCGTAATGACCTTAATGAGGAGGAACATACATGAGTTGCCTGACATGGTCGATCTCGCGCATGAGCTTGGCGTTCCGGAGGTAAAGGCCGTCTACCTGACTATCTTCAATGAAGCCCTTCGGAGCGAGTCTCTTGTGGATAAGCATGAGCTCGTCAAAAAACATTTCGCCGAGGCAAGGGAGCGGGCCGCCAAATCGAGCGTCAATCTGAAGCTGCCGGAGATTCAGGGAGAGTGCTATGCCGGGGCCAGGCCGCATAAACCATGCGCGTTTCCGTGGAGGGATTTATACATTGGGAGCGACGGTTTTGTGAGGCCGTGCCAGTCTTCAGCGGAGCATATAGTGAATATAAGAGAGTACAAGAGTATGACGGATCTATGGAACTCGTCGAAGATGCAGGAATTGAGGCGTAGGGTGAACGATGAGGAACAGATGTCAAGGAACTGCCGCAGTTGTTATCACAGCACCTGCGCCAATTGGAACCTGAACTCAAGCTTTATCCAGCTTGGGAATGAATTCGCGCCTGAGTGGGATGTCAAAGGCGCGCATATCGCCAAAAAAGAGCTAATGACAAAAAAGGAGCAAGCAAAAGAAGCCTGAACCTGAAAAAGGAGCGCGAAATGAAGATTGCCATCCTTGCCGGCGGCGTAGGTTCACGTCTTTCAGAAGAGACCGAGGTAAAGCCTAAACCTATGGTGGAGATCGGCGACAGGCCGATACTCTGGCATATCCTGATGTATTACGCCTGTTACGGGTTTAAGGACTTTGTGATAGCCCTCGGCTACAAAGGCGAATACATCAAAAGCTGGATGAAAGAATATTGCGCCTTGAACAGCAATATGCGCATAAAGATGGGCACCGGCGAGGTCAGCCTTAACGGAGGGGACGTCCCGGACTGGACTGTAGACCTGATAGACACCGGAACCGGCACCTTGACAGGCGGAAGGATAAAAAGGCTGGCTCCGTGGATCGGGAACGAGACGTTTATGCTTACCTGGGGAGACGGGGTCGCTGACATAGACCTCTATAAACTCCTCCAGTTCCACAGGTCTCACGGCAAGCTTGCCACGCTGACGGCTGTACGACCTCCGGCAAGGTTCGGCCATCTGGAGCTGGATAACAACAGGGTCATAGAGTTCTCTGAAAAACCTCAGACGGCCGAGGGTTGGATAAACGGAGCTTTCTTCGTCCTGGAGCCTGAAGTATTCCAGTACATCGAAGGAGACGGCACGCAATGGGAAAAAGAGCCGCTTGAGACATTGGCCTCAGAGGGCCAGCTTATGGCATACAATCACACGTCTTTCTGGCAATGCATGGACACGCTAAGAGACAAGCGTCTTCTTGAGAAGCTCTGGAACACGGGCGAAGCCCCCTGGAAGATATGGTAAGGAGATATGGAAATGAAAATTAAAGACATCGCTTGCCGCGGATGCGGCCAAACGGGCCTCAGGATGGTTCTCGATCTTGGCGAGACCCCGCTTGCGGACGGGCTTCTCACATTGGATAAACTCGACAAAACAGAGCGGGTCTATCCTCTGGAGGTCGCGTTCTGCCCTGAATGCAGCCTTGTCCAGATACTGAAGACAGTGCCGCCGGATGAGCTGTTCTGCAGGGATTATCCCTATTACTCCTCGTTTTCCGAGGAACTCTTAAGGCATTCCAGGGATAACGTATCAAGCCTTATCGAATCACGCGGGCTGGGCGCTGAAAGTCTTGTGGTAGAGCTGGCATCCAATGACGGTTACCTGCTTAAAAATTTTGTGGAAAAAGGCATTCCATGCCTCGGCATAGACCCGGCCGACGGCCCCGCGATGGCCGCGGAAGAGGCGGGAGTGCCTACGCTCTGCGCTTTTTTTTCGAAAGAACTTGCGGAGCAGCTGAGCGGCGTCGGGAGGCGCGCTGACGTAATCATCGCGAATAACGTCCTCGCCCATGTCTCCGACGTCAGCGGTTTTCTTGCGGGAATAAAGATACTCCTCAAGAAAAACGGAGTAGCCTCAATCGAAGTCCCTTATGTCCGCGACTTGATAGATAATTGCGAATTCGACACGATCTATCACGAGCATCTCTGTTATTTTTCAGCCACCTCTATCGACAGGCTGCTCCGCCGAAACTCGCTTTATTTGAACGACATCAAACGGCTGAGTATTCACGGCGGGTCGTTGAGATTATATGTCGGTCTTAAGGACGAGCCAGGCGAAGCCGTCACCACGCTTCTTGCCGCTGAAAAGGCCCTTGGGATCAATGAATTCGAGTATTACCGGGACTTCGCCGTGAAGGTCTCGAATATCAGGGAAGGATTGAGGATGATGCTTCTCGGGCTCAAAGAGGAAGGGAAGAGGATCGCGGCTTACGGCGCGGCCGCCAAAGGCTCCACTCTTCTTAACTACATAGGTATCGGCAGGAACGTATTGGATTTTGTAGCAGACAGGAATATACACAAGCAGGGCCGTTTTATGCCGGGGACGCGCATCCCGATATGCGGCCCTGAGCAACTGAGCAAACGCATGCCTGATTATGTCCTTATCCTGGCCTGGAACTTCGCTGAGGAGATCATTAGGCAGCAGGAAAATTACAGGCAACAGGGCGGAAAGTTCATACTCCCGATACCAGTCTGGAAGATAACGTAAGTGCCTTTACAGGCCTGGAATCCGCAGGATGCCGGACGTAAGTAAAAAGAGCGAATGAGGTCAACATGAAAAAAAAAGCCAGAGGGTTGAACGATTCCAAAGGGGATGGGCTGACGCGCCGGACAGATCACGCATGCAAGTCATGCGGAGCTACAGGCCTGTCGGTCTTTTACGAGTGCAAACAATCGCCTGTGCACAGCATCCTGCTGATGACGACAAGGGATGAAGCGGTCAATTACCCGAAGGGAGAGGTCGCTCTCGCTTTTTGCGGCTCATGCGGGTTTATCTCCAATATCGCGTACCGTCCTGAGCTTCAGGATTACTCCCCGAGATGCGAAGAGTCACAGGGATTCTCGGAGACTTTCAACAAATTCTCCCGCGACCTCGCAAAACGTCTCATAGCAAAATACCAGATAACAGACAAGGAAATAATCGAGATCGGTTGCGGAAAAGGAGAGTTTCTGAACCTCTTATGCGAGCTTGGCGGCAACAGGGGGCTCGGTTTCGACCCGGCTTACGTGAAAAACAGGCAAAGCAGCCCTGATGGAGTAAACTTTATAAACGACTTTTATTCCGAAAAATACGCCCTAATGAAAGCGGACTTCGTTGTGTGCAAAATGACACTCGAGCACATTGAACGCCCTGCTGATTTTATCAGATCGATACGGTCTTCCCTGGCCGGCCGCCCGGAGACCGTTGTTTTTTTTCAGGTGCCTGACGCCACACGGGTGCTCTACGAGCTTGCCTTCTGGGATATCTACTACGAACACTGCTCATATTTCAGCACCGGCTCAATTTCAAAACTTTTTACTGACTCGGGCTTCGAAGTCATGGATATCAGCAGAGACTACGAAGGCCAATACATAATGCTTGAGGCCAGGGCCTCCGGAGGCGTGACGAAGGAAAAAACGATTGAAGACGCCGGGAACCTTGCGTTCGCGGTCAAATACTTCACTGAGAACTGCAATCAGAAGATATCCATATGGAAACGCAAGCTCAGGGATTTTCATGCCACAGGGTACAGGATAGTGCTCTGGGGCTCCGGGTCGAAGGCCGTAGCCTTCCTGACCACGTTGAATATAAGCGAGGAGATCAAATATGTTGTGGATATAAACCCGCACAGGCACGGCACGTTCATAGCCGGAACCGGGCAGGAAATAGTCCCCCCCGATTTTCTTAAGACCTACAAGCCCGATGCGGTGATAGCCATGAACCCGGTCTACAAGGACGAAATCCAGGGGGATATCGACCGCATGGGCTTGGAAGCCGTGCTTATGACGATGTGAAAGGAATGGCATTGAAATATAAAAAAAACTGTACAGTCTGCGGCTCCTCAAAAACAGACGTATTTGTCGAGATCGCGTCTCTTCCGGTGAACTGCAACGTCCTCTTATCCTCAAAGGAAGACGCGGCATCGGCGTTGACCGGGGATATGGCGCTCGGCTTCTGCTCTTCGTGCGGCCATATATTCAACTCGACAAATATGGTCGACCAACCGGACTATACCAGGGACTATGAGAATTCGCTTCACTTCTCGCCTTTGTTCCAGGATTACGCCAGGGGTCTCGCGACAAAGCTTATAGAAAGATACGAGCTTTACGGCAAGGTAATAGTCGAGATCGGGTGCGGGAAAGGAGACTTCCTCAACCTCATATGCGAGCTTGGAGACAACAAAGGGATAGGCTTCGACCCGACTTACCACGCCGTAAGGGATGAGAACAACGAGAACGGAAAGATCACCTATATAACTGATTATTATTCCAAAAAATACGCCTGGGCCGGCGGGGATATGATTATCTGCCGCCATGTACTGGAACACCTGGACTCCCCCAGGGAGTTTTTGAAGGGCCTCAGGGAGAATATCGGCGAAAGGCTTGGAACCAAGATTTACTTCGAAGTCCCGAACGCCTATTACATATTAAAGGAGAGGAGTTACTGGGATATCATCTATGAGCACAGCTCATATTTTTCAAAGGGATCGCTAAAACTCCTTTTTAATTCGACTGGTTTTGAGATACTGACAATTTCGGACAGCTTCGATGGACAATTCCTGTACATAGAGGCCAAACCGGTTGAAAAAGCGATTGACTTTAAAGTCCCCGAATCCATACTATCCAAATTGAAGGAAGAAGTGGCTGCCTTCGCCTACAAATACAGGCTCAAGATAGTCTCATGGAATACAGTCCTCAAGAATATCGACGCGCATAAGCTCAGGGCCGTTGTCTGGGGAAGCGGCTCCAAAGGCGCGGCTTTCCTTAATACGCTCAGGACAAGGAGCAGCATAGATTATGTGGTGGACATTAATCCTCACAAACATGGGAAGTACATCCCTGTCACGGCGCAGAAAATAGTCAATCCGGAGTTCCTAATCTCATATAAGCCCGAACTGATCATAGTCATGAACTCCATATATATCGAAGAGATATGGAAAGCGATCAAGGAGATGAAACTCAACGTAAAGGTGTTGACGGCTTGAGATCAGGCTGGGTATGGAAGCAAAAAAAAAGGCGCGGGCCGTCTGCCCGCGCCACTCAAAAAACCCCTCTTACACCCTCCTCCTGTTCAGTTTTATGAAGACTACTGCACCAACCCCGATAGACATCAGCAGGTAGAGCGCCAGATCGGGATGTTTTATACTGTAAACCACGGGCGTAAGCATTACCCTTACCGCGCCGCGAAGGACCTCGTGCCTTGATATCACGCCTGCTATCGGAGGCGAGGTCTTGTAATAGAAGCTTACGAACGCCCTTCCGGCGGTATTTGTCAGGAGCACCGTGTCCCTGAAGTTTCTCAAAACCATGACCTCCGGCTCAAGATAGCTTCCATAAGCGGCTGTGGCTATGAAGCATCCGCCCTTGGCCGACGGCGTTGAACTTGCGGACTCCTCCACCGCTGTCACAGTCGTGCCGGAGATCTCGACCGTTGTCATCCCCTTGGCTGTCGCGCCCTGGTCATCCGTTACGGTCACTACCGGGTTATAAGTGCCTGCGGCGGAATATGTGTACTGTGCCGGGCTTGTGGTGGTGGTAGCGTCTACCGTTCCGTTTCCGTCAAAGTCCCACTGGAATTGGATTATCACTCCGTTCGGGTCCGAGGCCGACACTTCATATTTTACCGTCGCCGAAGAGCCTGACTGGGTGACTGTAGCAAGGATATTTACGATAATAGGCGGCTTGTTGGTGGCGGACTCAACGGATACCGTTACGAAATCCGACTCCGCGGTCGCCCCGCCGTTGTCTGTGATCCTTAACCTGGCGTTGTAGGTTCCGACATTCTGGTAAGTGTAGGATACGCTGGCGACCGTTCCGGTGTCCTGGTCGTATACGCCATCGCCGTCAAAATCCCATTCGTATTTGGAGATCGTACCGTCCGAATCGGTGGCGGTAGAGGTGAAGACAACCTTAAGGGGCGCCATGCCTGTCGTTGAGGAGGCGCTGAAGGCTGATATTACAGGCCCTACGTTGGATGTCTTGAAAGTGCCTGTAGACTCAGCCGTATTGCCGGAAGCGTCGGTTGACTTTATCCTGAAGTCATAACTTGTAAATCCGGAAAGTCCCGTAATACCGGCTGAATGTATCGTTACCATCGTTGAGTCCAGCGTGGTCGCGTTTGAATATGACCCGCCGGTGCCGTATTCGATCTGTGTTGTCGCCGCCTCATCGGTCGTCCATGTGACCGTAGCCGATGTTGCCGTTATGTTCGTTGCCTGAACATTTGAGATGATCGGCGCGGTGGTGTCAGCCGGAGCGGCTGTAGTAAATGTATAATTGCCAGAAGTGGTCAGGTTTCCGGCCGCATCGCGGCTCATGATCCTGTAATTATACAAAGTTGAGGCTGTCAGGCCGCTTAACGTCTGGCTGTGCGACGTAGACATGGCTGTGTCAAGGGTGGTCGAGGAACCGTACGACGCGGACGTGCCGTACTCCACTTGAGAGTCGGCCGACTCGTCAGTGACCCAGCTGATTGTCGCGCTATCGGCCGTTACCCCGGTGGAATAAGCGCCGCTGATTACCGGGCCGGTCGTATCAGCCGCGGCCAGCGCCTTTGACGCCTCGTTTGAGTACGCGCTCTCCGTGCCTGACGAATTGTACGCCGTTACGGCAAAGTAATAAGTGTAGCCGTCCGGAAGGCTGGAAATCGTGTATGAGGTCACCTTTCCCACGTCCAGAGTATTGGTGTAAGTCTTGGACGTCGTCCCGTAGTAGACCTTGTATCCACTCAGGTTTGTAAGAGAACTGCCGTTAGTGTTGGTAGTGGGCGCGTTCCAGGAAAGCGTTGCCTGTCCAGCAAATCCCGGTGCAGAGGTAAAAAGAACTGTAGCCAGAACCGCAAGTCCCGAGAATAGGGCGCTTAACATCCTTTTTCTGAACATCGTTAACTTCCTCCTTCTTTGTTTATAAAAAAAGCCGCCAAAAGATTTTCCTTTGGCGGCTCGGCGAACATGGAAGCTGGATATCGATTGTGAGGGTACGAACGCGTGGGTGCCAGGCTTCTTTAGTCCCGTTACTCTGCGCCCCCTGATTTCTCCGGGTTTGCTCTGAGCAAAGGTCATAGAAAACATACTGAATTTTTCTGGGCTTATTGTAATAAATAGAAAGTACCCGGTATGTGACCTTAATCACCGGGTATGTAGTTCATTTTAAACCTGAAACAACGTCTAAAACCCGGGTTTTCCAAAAGGCTCTACAAAAATAAATACATGAACTACATCTGCCTGCTGCCTCTGACCAGCGCGCTCCTGTGCGTTGGACTAGGCGCATTCACATTCTCACGCAACACCAGGCATCCGGCGAACATCGGGTTCTCGCTTGGCCTCCTCTGCATCGCGCTTGTCGAAATCGGCGACATACTGATGCTTCTGTCGGAGGAACGCGTGTCTCAGGCAGGCGTGCGCCTGAGCGTCGCGGGCCAGGCGTTACTGCCTCCCGCGTGGCTGTTATTTTCGATCGCATTTGCGCGCTCTGATTACGGTGCGCTCGTCAGAAAGTGGTTCCCCGCGCTTGCGGGGCTCATGTGCGCGGCGATCTTTTTCATACTGAGCTCCGGGCCTTACGGTACAGTGCGCTTCACGCCGCAAGCGTTAAGCCAGGGCGGAATGGACGTATTCATGGACGGGACGCCGCTCTTTACGATCGGAAGGGGCGGCGAATATTTCTACATATACATGGTCCTCACTATGGCCGCGGGCCTTGTGAATCTTGAGAATACCATCAGGTCTGCAAAGGGGCTTAAAAGATGGAAGATAAAATTCGTCGTAATAGGCGTCTCTTCCATCCTTGCATTTTTTATCTATCTGTCGAGCCAGGCGCTTCTCTTTAAATCGTTGAATGCCCAGGTAATCCCCGTAACAGCCATAGTAATCTTCATTTCCGTATCCATGATGTCGCTCTTTGTCATTAGACACAGGCTTCTTGACGTGGATATATTCGTCTCCCGCTATGTCGTTTACAATTCCACGGCCGTGCTCATCATAGGCGTTTACTTTATGGCGGTGGGGGCAGTAACTTACGGGATCAGATATTTTCGAGTCCCTTTCAATTACTTCTTCACTTCACTTTTTCTCTTCACTTCATTCCTGGCCCTTTTCCTATTCTTCTTCGTCGGCTCGTTAAAAAGGAAGATAGAGCAATTCATAAGCAGGCATTTCTACAGCCACAAGTACGAGTTCAAAAACAAATGGATGGAGTCCATAGAGAAGATCGGCTCAAAGATGGATATCGAGGAAATAATTCGCCTCCTGACGGAGATGATATCCGCCTCAATGGGTGCCAGGAAGATCCACATCTGGACTTATGATGCCCGCACAGGCTTTTACATATGCCACGGCGAGCATGACTCCAGGCACAGGCGGATCAGCCCGTCGCACCCGCTGATAAGGAATATAAGGGCTAAAATGACGCCTTTTCTCCTTGACGGCACTGAACAGTTGCCGGAGATAAGCGAATCGGGCAACGGTACCCCGATAAAACTCTGCGCTTCTCTTGCGGTACAGGACGAGATTATCGGGCTCCTGCTCGTCGGCGAGGATATTAGCGGTGAACCCTACGGCCAGGACGATATCGATCTCCTGAAGGCTGTATGCTCGCAGGCAGCCGTTCAGATAAAGGCTGTCAGATTGACGGAGGAGCTTATGGCGTCAAGAGAGGCGGAGGTCATGAACCGTATGTCTTCATTTATTCTTCACGACCTTAAGAATTTCACCAACTCGCTATCCCTGGTCAGCCATAACGCCAGGTATAATATGAATAACCCGGAATTCCAGAAAGACGCCATCAGGGCGATTGATTCGACCGTATCCAGGATGAAGTGCCTTATCGAAAAGCTGAGCGATGGTCCAAAGGTAATGGAGCTTAAGAAAAAAGAGACGGATATCGGTTCCGTAATACAAAACGCCCTTGAAAAAATCAGGCCTCTTCTGACTGCAAAATGCGTCGGCCTTGCAAGTGAAGTCGGGGCTCTTCCCGCGATTGACATTGACCCTGATGTCATGGAGACGGTCTTTATAAACCTCCTCACCAATGCCTGTGAAGCGGTCGGCCTCAATGGCAGGATACGGATAGAAGCGCTCGTTCATGAGGGCTTTATCTCCGTGTCCGTAAGTGATAACGGAGGTGGCATTTCACAGGACTTCATTGAAAAGTTCCTTTTCAGGCCTTTCAAAACTACAAAGAAAAGGGGCTTCGGCATAGGCCTTTACCAGTGCAAGGCCATAATGGAAGCCCACGGCGGAACTATCGGAGCGGAAAGCATCGAGGGCCAGGGGTGCACTTTCACCCTTAAATTTCCGCTCACCCAGGGATGTTTGGCCAGTTAACCTCTAACCCGGGTTATAAAACCATGAAGAAACAAGACATTCTTATTATTGAGGACGAAGCGTCCATATGCGACCAGATGAAGTGGGCCCTTATGGAAGACTACAATGTATTCACGGCGGGTGATTCGGTATCCGCGATGCAGATCTTCTCGTCCATACGCCCTGCCATCGTGACACTGGATCTCGGGCTCCCTCCCCATCCCGATGATACCAGCGAGGGTTTCAATATTTTGAGTAAGATCCTTAATTACGACCCTGTAACCAAAATCATCATCATTACGGGGAATTCCGACCGGGGCTCAGCCCTTAAGGCCATCTCCAGCGGCGCTCACGACCTTCTCACAAAGCCGGTCAATGTCGACGAGCTGAAGACGATACTGAAGCGCGCCCACTATGTCTATGCGCTTGAGACGGAATTTTTCAGGCTTCAGAATGAATCCGTGACAGAGCATTTCAATGAAATAGTAGGCGCCAGCCCCAGGATGATTGAGATATTCGCCACAATAAAGAAAGTAGCGGCCACGGATGTCCCCGTCCTCGTGACCGGGGAGAGCGGCACGGGAAAGGAACTTATCGCATGGGCTATACACAAGGAAAGCTCAAGGCGCGGCAAACCCTTTATCCCGATAAACTGCGGCGCGATACCGGAAAACCTCCTTGAGAGCGAGCTTTTCGGCCATGAAAAGGGCGCATTCACAGGCGCGCACGCCCAGAGGAGCGGCAGGATCGAATCGGCCCAGGGCGGCACGCTTTTTCTCGATGAGATTGGAGAGCTGCCCCTCCCCCTTCAGGTAAAGCTATTGAGGTTTTTGCAGGATTACAAGATAGAAAGGGTTGGCGGAAGAAGCTCGCTTGATCTCGACATAAGGATTGTGGCGGCTACCAACAGTGATGTCAAGCGCCTCATAGCCGATGGGAAATTCAGGGAAGACCTTTACTACAGGCTCGCTGTAGTGACCATGGAGCTTCCGGCCTTGAGGGAGCGGGAAGACGACATTGTGCTTATCGCGAAAAAATTCATGAAGAAATTCTCCCCTGACTCCGAGAGGGTAAAACACTTGTCGGCGGAGTCTGTCGAGGTCTTGAAGTCCTATAAATGGCCGGGGAATGTAAGGGAACTTGAAAACAGGATAAGGAGGGCGGTTACTTTTGCGGAGGGGCATCAGATCAGGCCGCAGGACATGGGGTTTACCAATACCGATGAGACGCCGCATGTTCTCGACCTGAAAAGGGCGAAAGAAGATCTCGAGCTCAAATTCGTGCATAAGGCGATACAGAAGCACAACGGGAACATCAGCAAGGCGGCGGAAGAGCTGGGTCTAAGCAGGCCCACTGTGCATAACATCGTAAAAAAATACAATATTCAAGAGACCGCAAGAAAGGGGTGATCATGTCTCAATTTTACAAGGATCTGCTCGGACGGATCGAAAAAAGAGAAATTGTCGTGGGCGTTATCGGCCTGGGCTATGTGGGGTTGCCGATAGTTCTCAGGTTTTGCGAGGAGGGGTTCAAGGTAATAGGGTTTGATGTTGACCCTGAAAAGGTCAGTTCCCTGTTGGACGGCGCGTCCTACATCAAGCATATACCGTCTGAGATGATCGCAGGGTTCGTCAACGGCCCTTCTCAGGCGTTCACTCCGACCAATGACATGTCCAGGATCTCAGACGTTGACGCGATAATTATTTGCGTGCCAACGCCTCTTTCCGACAAGCGGGAGCCTGATCTAAGCCATGTCGAATCTTCGGCGAAGGATGTGGCGAAATACTTCAAGCCAGGCGCCCTTATCTCCCTTGAGTCGACCACTTATCCGGGAACTACGGAGGAAGTCCTTCTCCCGCTATTCAGCAGCGACGGGTTCAAGGCCGGAAAGGACTTCTTCCTCGTCTTCTCACCGGAAAGGGAAGACCCGGGCAGGATGGACTTCACCACCAAAAACACGCCCAAGATAGTTGGCGGCGTTACGCAGCGCTGCTCGAAACTCGGTTGCGCCCTTTATTCCAAAATAGTAGAGAACGTCGTACAGGTGACCTCCACGAAAGTCGCCGAGATGTCAAAGCTCCTTGAGAACATCTATAGAAGCGTCAATATCGCCCTGGTAAATGAGCTAAAGATGCTTTGCGACAGGATGAAGATAGACATCTGGGAGGTCATAAGGGCCTCGAACACGAAGCCATTCGGGTTCCAGGCATTCTTTCCTGGCCCGGGTCTTGGCGGCCACTGCATACCCATAGACCCTTTTTATCTGACATGGAAGGCGCGCGAATATGATTTTTCAACGCGCTTTATCGAGCTTGCCGGCGAGATCAACACCAATATGCCCTATTATGTCGTCCAGAAGGTCATGGAGGCGCTTAACAGCCAGGGGAAGAGCATCCTTAACTCGCATATCCTGCTCCTCGGAGTAGCTTACAAGAAAAACGTGGATGACATGAGAGAGTCGCCCTCTCTTGAGCTTATACGGATCCTCAGGGAAAAAGGCGCCGTCGTGTCGTATAACGACCCACATGTGCCTATAGCCATAAGCCACAGGAAGTCCTTCAAAATGAAGTCCACCTCTCTCGATTACGGAAAGATGAAAAAATACGACTGCGTCCTTATCGCCACAGACCACAGCGCCTATGACTACAAGCTGATCGTCGATAACAGCCGTCTTGTAGTCGACACCAGGAACGCCACCGCAGGCATCAAAAGCGACAAGGTAGTAAAGGCATAATCTATTTCCTTCATCACCATATCAGCCGTAAACCCTGCTCACAATTCAATTACCCTGTCATAAATGGCAGGGGATTGTCGGCAAGGAACCTGTTCTTTTGTATAGCCCTGCTTTGACCCGCCCTTAAAAGGACGAGATTCCGCCGAGCACCCGATTGAAACTTCCAGCAGAATGACTAGTCAATGAATTAATCAAAGGTTCACTTAATTGTAAAAAAAACAGCTGTCCTGCAGGCGTGACGCAGTTTTTTGATATATACTTTTTTGAAAAAAGGAGGTGCGGGATGGGAACACTGTTGCGCAGAAGATCCGTGCTTTTGTATGTGCCCATACTTTTGCTGTTTCTTTCCGGTTTGTGTTACGCCGTCCCGCTCACTGCTCAACAGGAGGTCCGTCACGACCTTTCCATTGAACTCCTTAAAAAAAGCGAATATGAAAAGGTCATACAGCACGAGAAACGGCTTCTTAAGGAAGACCCCGCCGACCTGACAGGCTATTTTCTGCTGACCATAGCGTATCTAAACACCAACAACGAGAAGATGGCTATCGAGCAGGCCCAAACCGTAAGGAAGATTGACGCATCTTTCGCATCCGAGATCTACGGCACGATGGGTAGATTTTACAACTCGAAGAAACGCTATCATAAATCGCTCGTATATCTGCTTGAATCGCTGACTCTAAAAGAAGACCCGGCCGTAATGAGGCACATAGCCTCGATATACCTCAACCAGGGGCTGCTGAAAAATGCCAAGACATATTACGAGAAACTGCTGGCGACAAGCCCCGATTATCTCAATTTAAGCAGGATTTACCTGGCTGAAGGCAATTACGATCTGGCGATAATCTACGCGGAAAAAGCCCTGCGCGATGACTCGAGGTCTTCCGGGGCTTATCTGGTGATGGGAACATGCTATCTACTGGTAGACCAGCCTCAACAGGCTGAGATGAAATTCACGGCGTTAAAAGAGCTGAACCCTGAATTCTTCATGACCGGCTATTTCCTGGGCCTTACCAAGCTTGTTCAAAAGGACTACGATGAAGCGCTCTCTCATTTCCTGAAGATAATCACGCTCGCGCCGAAGCTGAAAGAGCCCTATCTTAACGCCGCGGCTATCCTGCACATGAAAGGCGACCTCTCTAAAGCAGAGAAAATGTCTAAAAAAGCCATAGAATCCGACCCTCTCGACGCGGCAGGCCACCTGGTTCTCGGCAACATCTATATATCTCAAAAAAAATATGATGAAGCTGACATGGAATTTCAGAGGGCTGGGGATATATTCCCTGACTTGAATATCCCCGGGTTCAGCATGTCCAAATATTTAAAGGACGAGCCAACGGTAATCCCGGTCAATCTAAGCCTTTCTCTGATATTTAACAGGGCCGGCCTCTATATCCAGTCCATGAAGGCCATTGATTCGGTGCTGCTTGCCACGAAAAAGGAGAATCCCTTCATGACGGTCAGCAGGGCAAGGGCCGAAGCGATGCTTGGGAACACAAGAGAGGCTGAGGATTCATATTCTGCCGTCATACATCAAAACTCTGAACTGATCACTCCGTTTTTCGAGCTTGCCGGTGTCTATGAGTCCAGAGAAAATATAAATAAGGCCATCTCCTATTATATGCAGGCCCTGGAAAAGACTCCGAAGGCGTACAAGCTCTGCATGAAGCTCGGCGATCTCTACGCCAGGTCTGACAGGGCGGACAAGGCAATAAATGAGTACAAAAAAGCCATATCAAGCACGCCCGAGGCCGTAGACGCGTACTCAAAGATCGCCTCACTCCTTTTAAAGCAGGGAGACTTTGACGGCGCGCTGATCTACGCGCTAAAAGGCGCCGATATAAACCCTGAAGACCAGGAGATGAAGGACACATTGGGATGGGTCTACTACAACATGGGCAGGTACAGTGAGGCGCTCTGGATCTATGCGGGGATAGTGAAGAGCGGCACCAACAACCCAACCGTTTATTACAGGATGGGGCTTGTCTACAAAAAACTCCAAAACATAGACGAGGCCGTAAACGCATTTGAGAAGGCGCTGAACATTAATGACGAATTCAGCGAGGCTGGTGAGACGAAATCGATACTCAATAAACTGAGCGGGCTGGGATAGAAAGGGAGCGAAATGACCGTAAAAAAGACGAAGTTCGCGTTATCCGCAATGCTGTTTTCTCTTTTACTGGTTTTGCAAGCCGGGTGCGGCATGACGCCCGAACAGAAGGTTCAGAGGCATTTGGAGATCGGCAACGGGTATTTAAGCGCGTCCAAATACAAAGAGGCGCAGATAGAATTCAAAAACCTGCTGAAGCTGAGCCCCAACAGCCCTGAAGGGCACTTGAAACTGGGGCTTGCGTATCTGGGTATCGGCGGCGGCACCAACGCGATATCGGCATTTAAGGAATTTTCAAGAGCGATAGAGCTTAAGCCTGACATCCTGGAAGCCAGAATAAAACTTGGGGAGCTTTATCTCGCGTCCAGAGAATATAATAACGCCAGCGAAATGGCGGAGTATGTTCTCTCGGTTGATCCCGCAAATATGGACGCAAAGCTCATAGCCGCCTCGGCGCTCGCCGGGAAGAAGGACTATAAGAAGGCCATCTCCCTGATGGAGAATATACTGAAGGGAAAACCTGATTCCCCTCGCCCGTACATGGTAGGCGCAGGCATATATCTGGCTAATAGCGACGCCGCGTCCGCTGAAAGGATATTGAGAGAGGCCATCTCCGTGAGGCCGCAGGACATTACCCCCAAGCTCACGCTTGTTAACCTGTATTTCAAACAAGGCAGGCACGCGGACGCCGAAAGAGAGCTTAGAGATTCCATCAAGACCTCGTCAGACAAGAGAAGGGCCATGACCGCGTTGGCCGGGTATTACGGAATGACGAAAAACCACGAGGCGGCCGAGAGGACTTATGAAGAAATAGTCTCCCTCGACCCCCGGAATGCGGACGGCTATATCATCCTTGCCGATTTTTACAGCTCTACGGGGAGAGGTGAAAAGGCGTTATCGGCCCTGAAGACCGGGCTTAACGAAAACCCAGGTGCGATAATCCTCAAAAAGAGGATCGCCGACCAGTTCCTGAACCAGCATAAGCCGCAAGAAGCGTCATTAATCATCGATGAGCTTTTAAAAGAAGAGCCTTCGGATTTTTTCAGCCTCTATTTAAGGGGCAGGCTTCGCATGTCAGAGGGTAAGGTCAAGGACGCGGAAGCCGACATAAAGGCCTCACTGAAATTAGAACCGGCCTTTGGGCTTACCCGCTATTCAATGGGGCTCATATACAAGGCGAATAATAATCTTGAGCAGGCCAAGGCCGAGTTCCGCGAGGCATTGAGGCTCAATCCCGGGCTTGAAGACGCCAGGCTCGCGCTGGCGGCGACTTATTTTTCATCAGGAGATTACAAGTTTGCTTACGAAGAAGCTAACACCGTTGCGCGGCGACACCCTCATAACTTCGCAGCTAACCTTATCATCGGAGACGTCAAATTGGCTGAAAAAGACGGCTCAGGGGCCGCTGTTTTTTTTACCAACGCGATAAAGGCCGCGCCAGAGGACCCCAGGGGCTACGCCGGTTTAGGGACAGCTTTGAAATCTCAGAGCAATAATCATGCGGCCATCGAGCAGTTTGAAAAAGCCATGTTCCTTAACCCCGGAAACATAGACCTGCTGACCAGGATCAGCTCCGCTTTGCTCGCTGAAAATAAACCGCAGTGGGCTATCGAACGCGTAAAAGAGGAGTCACACAAGTCGCCTGCCAACCCTTATATACATGAGCTTTTAGGCAAGGTCTACGGCGCGGCAAAGGATTTCGAAAGGTCGGAAGCGGAGTTACTTAAGGCCGTTGAATTGAAAAACGACCTCACATCGGCGTATGTGGAGCTTGGAAGCCTGTACGCCCGCAAAGGTTCGTCCGAAAAATCCATTGAGAAATATACTCAAGCTATCGCGTCAAACCCCAAACTTCTCCCCCCCTATATCCTTCTCGGGCTCGTCTATGAAATTAGCGGGAGGCTCGATGATGCGGCCGCCACATATGAAAAGGCCCTGCTGGTAAGGCCCAGGTTCGCTCCGGCGGCGAATAACCTCGCCTATATATACGCGGAGCGTAATAAAAACCTTGATAAGGCGCTCCCGCTGGCGGAGATGGCCAAGGAAATATACCCGGAAGACGCCTCCATTTCCGATACCCTTGGCTGGATATATTACAGGAAAGAGGCATATCTGAAGGCTGTCTCCCTGCTTAAGGAAAGCGCCGCGAGGAAGCCTCGGAACCCTGTGATACGCTACCATCTGGGAATGGCATATTTTAAAAAGGGGGCGATGAACCTGGCTAAGGGAGAGTTGACAGAGGCGATGAGTCTCAGCGCAAAATTCCCCGGCCGCGAAGAGGCCAGGGAAACGCTTAAGGCCATAGCCGGACATAAAAAATGACCGCTCGGTGAAGTTAAAAGCGGGTTATCAAAACCCTGCCCTGGGGGCCCCTATCGTACCTTTGATGGGGATCGAATAGTAATTGGCGGATTTGCGGTAATCGCTTATAAGCGACAAGATATACTCCTTGCGGAGCAGGGCGCCTTTTGGAATAAGCTCAAGGGTCATATCCAGCGTGCTCCTGTCTATCGGCACGGACAGGATCACAACACCCTCCAGCCTCGCCGAGAAGTCGCTCCCTTCAAGCCAGAACCCCTTAAGCTCTATCCGGCAATTTGAGAATACTGCTTCTAACCCTGAGCCGTCGATGCCGCTCAGCGGGAGAGGCAGTCCTCTGAAAGATATCTCTCCACCCTTCATCCCCTCCCCTTTGAAGTTAGCCGTACCCGAAGGGCATCCGCCATCCGGAAGAGACATTTCGGCCACGCCTGAAAAAGAACCGTTGAGGCCAGACACCACCCTGTTAAAGACAGGCACACCCCTGAACTCCGCTCCAAGCGCCTCGAATTTAAGTTCAGCCCCTCCACCAAACCTTAGAGCAGCATACCCTCCGATATCCCCATTGCCGAATGCTCCCTTAAAATTAGCTTTAAGCCTGCCAGTAAGGAGGCCTAGCGGGTCGGGCGTCACTCTTACACGGTCTATATAAACAAAAGGCTCGTGCCCTTTGAAAGCGGCCTCAACGTTATCCGCCTCCAGACCGAAAGGGAACACACGCCTGAGCCCGGATTGGGTTATAGTAATCCCGGCACGCTCTTCGGCGAGCGCCTTGACTTTCGAGTCTATCAGTTCGAGCGGGATAATATAAAAGGCCGCGATGGAGGACAGTAACAGCCCCGCGGAGGCGATTAAAAAAACAAGGACGATTTTTTTAAATCTGGATTTTTTTTCTCTTTTAATGTTTGCCACTCAGGCTTCAATCCCGTAATTTTTTATTAACACTGCAGGGAACCTTCTGTGTAGGGCTCGTTCCCCGAACGGGCCGGGAAACTATAAGAGCCCCTATTAAAGCGGCGGCCTCACATAAATCCTCACGTCCACCGCTACGGAGCCGTTTCCTTCTTCAAGCACAAGCAGCGGGTTTATCTCAATCTGGTCTATTTCAGGGAAGTCTTCCACCAGGGACGAGAACCTTAATAATGTTTCCTTAAGTGCCTTGATATCCGCGGATGGCCTCCCCCGCCATCCCTGGAGAAGCGGCAGGCTCTTGAGCTGTCCGAGCATCCTGTCGGTATCGGCATCGCGAAGAGGATGTATTGAAAATGCCACGTCCTTTATAAGCTCTACCTGTATGCCGCCAAGCCCTATCATTATGAGTGGGCCGAAGAGCGGGTCCTGAGACATGCCTACTATCATTTCCTGTCCGCCCTTGACCATCGGCTGGAGTATCACGCCCTGCATGTCCTCAGCAAAACCGGCTGATTCGATCTTGAGCTTCATAAGCGAAAATGCCTTCTTGACCTCATCTGGATCCCTGAGCCCCACCGCTATCCCGCCGACATCCGTTTTGTGCACGATCCTGGCTGACCGAACTTTCATGACAACAGGGAATCCGAGCTTTTCGGCCTGCAATGCGGCCTCTTCGGCGGAATTTGCTATCCTTGTATCCACTGCGTTTATTCCGTACTCCCTTAGAAGCCCAAGGGACTCTTCCGGCATCATCCAGCCCTTCTTTTTAAGGGCCTCCATGACCCAGGGGGCAGACCTTATCTTCTCGGCATTTAGGCCGGGGAATTTGACTATGCTCCCCTCCTCCATCTCCCTGTACTGCGAATAACTATAGGCAAGGGAGAGTGCCTGCACCGCGTCCTCGGGAAAGACGAACGGCCTCAGAGGATACCTCGCGTTCTTCCTGATATCGGCCAACGCGACTTGTGACATCATGAAGCAGGTGACAACAGGTTTGTCGCCGATATAGCTCGACAAAACCCCGCCAACCGCGTCCGCGACGTCCTCGGGCTTCGTCACAAGAGGCGGGATGTAAATGACTATTATCGAATCTATCTCAGGGTCCTCCAGCATTACCGAGAGCGCCTTCTTATACGACTCTGGAGGCGCCGTCGCTATCATGTCTACCGGGTTCGTTACGGCCGCCGCCTTCGGGAGAAACTCCCTTAATTTGGCCTGCGTCAAGGCGGAAAGCGGCGTGACCTTAAGCCCCAGCCCCTCAGCGGCGTCAGCCGCCAGAACACCCGGCCCTCCGGCGTTCGTGAGAATGCCGACCCTTGAGCCCCTTGGAAGCGGCTGATGCGTAAGAACCTCCGCGGCGTTAAACATCTCCTCGATCGTAGTGACGCGAATGACGCCCGCGTGCCTGAAAAGGGCGTCTACCGCCACGTCGGACGCCGCAAGTGCCCCTGTATGGGAGGTCGCGGCCGCGGCCCCTACTTTGGACCTTCCGGCCTTGACGGCTATAATGGGTTTTTTATGAGACACCCTCCTTGCAATCCGGCCGAATTTTCTGGCCTCTCCGAAGGACTCCTGATAGAGGACTATCACATCGGTATTTTTGTCATCCTCCCAATACTCAAGGAGATCGTTTGTCGATATATCGATCCTGTTTCCGAAGCTTACGAAACTCGATATGCCGAGGTTTATAGATTTGGCATGGTCAAGGAGCGCCAGTCCCAGGGCCCCGCTCTGCGAGCCTATCGAGAGATTTCCTGAAGGCGGAGTGACCGGCGAAAAAGTCCCGTTAAGCCTTATATCGGGCGTATTGTTCAGAATTCCGAGGCAGTTAGGCCCGATAACCCTCATCCCATAGGAAAGCAGCTTCTCTTTAAGCTTTCTTTCCCTGTCTTTGCCTTCGGGCCCTGCCTCGCCGAATCCGGCTGTGATGATCACAAGTCCGCCTACGTTTTTCCTAGCGCACTGGTCTACCACGTCGAGCACCTGCTCGGACGGGACGACTATGATGGCAAGGTCGATATCGCCAGGCGCGTCGTAGATGGAAGGATAAGCGAGCACGCCCGCTATCGAATCGGCCTTCGGATTTATCGGGAAGACGACGCCGTTAAAACCGTCTTTAAGGAGGTTCCGGAAAAGCGCGCCTCCAACGCTGTCCGGGTTACGGGACGCGCCTATGACAGCCACCCTATGCGGGCAAAGGAGCCTCTTAACGCCAGCGCTCCTGGCGATGTGTTCCCTGTAAGCCTGGCGCTTTTCGTATTCTTCCTGGTCTTTGAGGTCTATGTTGATGCTGTAAACGCCCTCGGAGAAATGCTTTTTCAATCTAAAACCGCTCTCGTCGAAAACTTCCAGCATGCGGGTATTCTCCTGCAATACCTGCGCCTCAAACGCCGTAATGCCGTAAAGGAACGCGGCCTTTGAAAGCTCTTCAAGGAGTACGGTGCCAAGGCCTCTCAGCTGGATGTTATCCTCGACGGTAAACGCCACCTCGGCGCGTTTGCCGTCCGGAAGCATATCCCACCGTCCGACCGCAACGATAAGCTCGGAAGCGCCCTCGCCAACGGTAGCCACATAGGCGTAACGCCCGGGCGGCGAAACCTCGGTAAAATACTTAAGCTCCTCTTCCGTTATGTGCTCCTTCGCGTACTGGAATCTGAGATATCTCGTCCGCGGGCTGAGACGATAGAAAAAGTCCTCTAGCCTTTTTTTATCATCCGGCCGTATGGGACGGATGCGCAGGCTCTGCCCGTTGCGCAGTATGACTTCAATGCTCTCGGGCTGTTCCTCATTTATTATCTTCTTTTCAACAGCCATCTTTACCTCTTGGTGTAAAATATATTCTATATATAAATTCTGCCTTTGTTTACGAAAATTGCAACAGCGATAACCGCCGCGCGCCGGTAATTGCCTGCCCTTTACAGGCTTATGACCCATGGGTTTTGAAAGCCCGGGATTTCCAAAACAGCGTAAAAATATTATATCGTATTTCCTGAATGCCTTGGAAATTTAACTGAATACAGATAAAGTTCTTGCCGAGCGGCCTTGCTCTATTATAGAGTAGTGTCCTTATAAAGGGGGAATAAATGGAAATAGTCCTTGTAAACCGCCCGTCACGTATACTTGCGGGCCATCTATGGGTCTTCTCAAACGAACTTTCGACCAGCCCGAAAAAGTTTGTTCCAGGGGCGTTGGTGGAACTGCAGGACAGAAAGAACAACTTCCTTGGGATAGGCTACGTAAACCCCCATTCCCTCATATCCGTCAGGATACTCACGAGGCAAAAGGAAGAGATAAACAAAGACTTTTTTAAAAAGAGGATAGACAACGCGCTTCAGTACCGTAAAAGGTTCGTGACTTCCAATTCCTTCAGGGCGGTTTTCAGCGAAGGAGACCTGTTGCCGGGGCTTATCGTAGATAAATTCGAGGACTGCATCTCGGTGCAGTTCCTTACATTGGGCATGGAGGCGCAGTCCTCAGTGGTTTTGGAGGCCCTCGAAGAGATATTCTCGCCCAAAACCATAATACTGCGGAACGACAGCTCAGCCCGCACCCTTGAGGGTATTGCGCTGGAGAAAAAGATAATCAAGGGAGACCTTTCAACGCTCCCTCGGATAAAAGAGGACGACACCATTTTCGAGATAGACCCGTTTTCAGGGCAGAAGACAGGCTTCTTCCTCGACCAGGCCGAGAACAGAAAGGCCTTCAGCTCTCTTGCCGGCAAAGGCGTCGGGCTTGACCTTTTCTGCTACACGGGGGCGTGGTCTGTAAAGCTCGCCGGGGCAGGCGTGGCGATGACTGGGGTCGATTCGTCAGAGGCCGCCGTCAAACAGGCGGAAAAGAACGCCGAGCTTAACGGGCTTTCGGACAAGTGCGCTTTCGTAAGGTCGGATGTCTTCGATTTCATCAAGGCCGAATCATCTAAAAAAGAGGCCTACGACGCCGTAGTCCTTGACCCGCCTGCCTTTGTAAAATCAAAGACCAGGATAAACGAAGGGCTCCGCGCCTACAGGGAGTCTAACGGCGCGTGCATGAAGCTCCTTAAAAAAGGCGGCCTATTCGCTACCTCCTCATGCTCATACCATGTCGACAAGATGACTTTTCTGGATATGCTCCGTGACGCCGCAAGGGACGCCGGAAGGACTGCGCGCGTCATAGAAATACGGTCACAGGCAAAAGACCACCCCATCTCTCTTACGGTGCCTGAGACAGAGTATCTTAAATGCGTGATTATGGAGGTTAATTGAATCTCCCCGCGGAATTCGCGGGGAATCTTCGATATGTAAGGAAACAATTTTTATTCGCTCGCTTGACCCCGCAGCAAGCTGCGGGGAATGCGCTCGCTATGCATATTAAAAAGGGGACTATATCACCCTGAAATACACCCAGTACACGATCAGATTCAAGACCGTAAGCGGAATCCCTGCCTTCGCGAACTCCATAAAGGTGAGCGTATGCCCCCTCTTTTCCGCGTTCTGAATGATTATCACATTGCTTGCCGCTCCCAGTATCAGCAGGTTTCCGGCGATAGTCGACCCGGCCGCCAGCGCGGACAACCCGAGCGGGGACGCGCCAAGGTGCGTAAGGAGCGGCAGATAAAGCGCCACAAAAGGCACGTTGGATAGTAGCTGGCTCAAAACCACGCTAACCCCCAAGATAAGCTCAACCGAGGTCAGGTCGTACGAAGCCTCTGAGATAAAATACTGGATAACGCCGCTCTCCCACACGCCCTCCATCAGGATGAACAATGCGGCAAAAAAAATCAATGTGTGCCAGTCTATAGACCTTACGACCTCGGCCCGTCTCGGGCTTAAAATGATTACGGGCAAGGCGGCGGCGATCGCTATGTACGTCAGCCTGAAATCAAGACCTTTAAAAAAGACCACCGCTCCGATCTTTAAGAAGACCAGCAGAACTATGATCACAAGCGATGACCTCGCTATCCAGGCGAGCTTCGTATCGAGTATATCCTCACGGGAACTGACGAGCGCGCCGGTATGAAAGTGCTTTTTGTAGATCACCTTCAAAACAAGATAGGCGAGAAATAGATTCACGGCAGTCGGTACGGCCAGATATTTAAAGAATGTCACAAAGGGGTTATCCATATTGCCGCCTACGGCGATAAGGAGGTTTTGCGGGTTTCCGATAGGGCTGGCAACGCTCCCGATTGTCGTTGCGAAACAAAGCGATAAAAGCAGAAGTTTATGATTAATCTTATGTTTCTCCGCGAAAAAAAGAACCAGCGGAGTGCCGATTACCGCGAGCGTGTCGTTCATCAGAAAGGCTGAGAGGGTTCCTATTACAAAGAGGATCAGGATAACGAGGCTGTCGACATTTCTGGCGTTCTTGAAAAAGCCGTAGGAGACATGATAGAGATACCCGCTCTTGATGAGCGCCTCACCCACCACAAACATGCCGAAGAGGAAAAACATCACATCGAGGTTTATGGATCTTAAAGCCGAGGGGATGGAAATGCCGCCGGTAAGGACGCAAGCGAGCGCGCCTAAGCACATGATCTGCCAGATCCTTAACCTGACGGAGCCTATCTGCCTTACGGCTATAAGGACGAATACGCCTGACAGTATAAGAAGAGGGATATAATTGAGCGTGGAATCCATGAAGTTGAACGGACGGGCAAAGGCTGATCTTTAAAAACCTGTTTGGGCCTGGCTTACTGCCAACCAGTCTAAAGGCCAGGGTAATTGGGGAAGGTACTGCTTTAAAACGAAAATAATCCACTCTCCCCAACATCTACGGTAATGGGAGTTTGGGAAGGCGCCCCCGTGCCCCCTAACCCTCAGCCCTCTCGTTGGAACAATAAGAAAGCCCTGCGGCAGCCGCAGGGCTTTCCCTTTCCATGATCAATACGAAATAAGTGAGAATACCGGGTGCGGGGCGAGCTTGTCCCTGCCCTTCAGCTCATCAAGCTCTACTATGAATGTGCACTCGATTATGTTTCCGCCCATCTCCCTCACCAGGTTTGCCACCGCTCCGGCGGTGCCGCCTGTGGCGAGGAGGTCGTCGGCTATGACCACATTCTGGCCCTTTTGTATCGCATCCTGATGTATCTCAAGGGAGTCCTTGCCGTACTCAAGGGTATAGCTTGCCTTGTGCGTCTTATGCGGGAGCTTCCCTGGCTTTCTTACCAGGACGACCCCGGCGCCAAGCTTATATGCCAGGGCGGCCCCAACGATAAATCCGCGCGCCTCTATGCCGACCACGAGATCAACTTTCTTTCCTATATAGCGGTGTCCCAGCAGATCGACCATGCGCTGGAAGAGAGCAGGGTCCTTGCATAAGGTTGTTATGTCTTTGAATAGTATGCCTTTTTTAGGAAAATCAGGAACATCCCGGATAGCTTTCTTAAGTTGCTCAACCATGCCACTCTCCTTTATATTCTTGAATAGTTTCAGATTATCATACGGCATCCAGCGATGCTATATTATTTTTTTCGATTATTTTTTTAAGCTTGACCAGGGCCTTTACCTCTATCTGCCTGACCCTTTCCCTTGTAACCCCGATAGCCTTTCCTATCTCCTCAAGGGTTTGCGGGCCGCCCCTGTCAAGCCCGAACCTGAGGCTTATTATCATCCGTTCGTGCTCTTCCAGGAGTTCAAGCCAGCTTTTGATCTTTCTTGATTTTCTGGACAGGTCCAGCACATCCACAGGCGCGGGACATTTAGGGTCCTCAAGCCTGTCAAGGAGCGTCTGGTCGCTGCCGTCGGGCAGAATCGCTTCGAGTGAATAACTTTTTTTGCTGACGATGTCAAGTTTTTTTACGTACCTTCCAGACAGCCCAGTCCTCTCCGCAAGCTCTCTTATGTCAGGCTCCCTGTTAAGGGACATCATAAGCTCGTGAGAGGCCCTGCAAATCTTGGCGATATCGGCCGTGACATGTATCGGCAGCCTTACGGTGTTGGCCTGGTTGGCAAGCGCGCGCTCAATGGACTGCCTTATCCAGTAAGTCGCATAGGTGGAAAACTTGCATCCCTTGGAGACCTTGAACCGCTCGGCTGACTTTATAAGGCCGATATTCCCTTCTTCTATAAGGTCCTGGAGCGGGAATCCTCTGTTCATATATTTTTTGGCGAGGTTTACTACGAGACGGAGATTGGCCTCTATCATCTTATGACGGGCCTTCTGGTCTCCTTTGGCGATCTTACCGGCAAGGTCTTTTTCTTCTCTGGATGTAAGGAGGGGAAACTTCCGTATGGAATTGAAGTAGAATTTTAAAGTATCTGTTGAAGGCTCTCTTGCTCCTTTATCTTCACCCCGATTGAGCATCGGGGTGGAAGCGCCTTCACTCCTGCCTCCTCTCGAATTCCTCATAACGCCTCCGCGTCCAGAAGCAAAACTCGAGCTGATCATCTTTTTATTTACATATTGTATTGTTTCTACTACAAAAAAACGTTTATGGCAAGAAAAAAAGAGGGTTCCGAACGTTCTTGCCCTGGCGCACCTCGAAGTGAAGATGGTTGCCTGTGGCATTCCCCGTGTTGCCGACGCTCGCTATTATCTCCCCTCTCTTTACATCCTCACCTTTTTTTACAAGGTTCTCCTTGTTGTGTGCGTATACCGTGTAAAAATCATCTTTATGCTTTAAAATTATAATATTGCCGTAGCCCCGCATGCTTGAGTTTACGAATACTACCTCGCCGCTGTCCGCCGCCTTAACAGGCGTCCCCTCCTTGGCTGATATGTCTATCCCGGTGTGCCTTGTGCCGTTCCGGGGGCCGAAGGACGATTCCAGCGCACCGTTAACGGGCCATAGGAACCTGTCCTTCTCGATCACGATCCTCTCCTCCGCCTCCTTCTCTGCCGGCAGTGGAGTGCCGTAAGACACGACTTTCTTCTTTTTTGAAACCCCGGGGATGAATATCTTTCTTCCGGCCTTGATCTCGGTAGGGTCTTTAATGTTATTAAGCTCGGCTACTTCCTGGATATCAGCCTTGTACGTGCGGCAGATCCGCCACAAGGTCTCTCCCTTGCCGACGGTGTGATAGACCCCGCCACCCGCCACACAGCCCGCGAAAGATAAAAGGAAAAAGAGCCCGGCAAGCCGGAAGGTCTTCATGAATGGGTATAAAAAAGGTGGTACGCCCTTTGCCATGTGCTGCCGACTTATGAGTAATTTAACCCAAAAGGAACGGGGCTGTTTTTTTGTGGAGATTTTTGGAAAAAGAATACCCTAGCAGGCCTCGTTTTTATCCTGCCAGCCGTACTTGCCTATGAGCTTTACAAACCTGCAGCCTCCAAGGACTTCGGTAGCGAAGCCACCGTCGGCCTTCTTGGTTATCCTGAGAAGCTTCTGTGACTCCTCCGGCCCTACGGGTATTATCAGGCGGCCTCCCGCGCGGAGCTGGTTGATGTAGGCCTCCGGCACCTGCGGGGAGCCGGCGGTCGTGATTATCGCGTCAAAAGGGGCTTCGTCCGGCCAGCCTGTAGTCCCGTCAGCGACCCTCACGATCACATTTGAGCAAAGGAGTTTGTCGAGAACCTTCCGCGCCCTGTCAGCTATCTTTGAGATGCGCTCGATCGAATAGACCTTGTATGACAACATCGACAGCACGGCCGTCTGATACCCTGAGCCGGTGCCTATCTCAAGCACGCGCTCTTTCCCGGTCAAGCCGAGGGCTTCGGTCATGAGAGCGACCATGAACGGCTGGGATATGGTCTGCTTTTCGCCTATCGGGAGCGGATAATCGTTATATGCCTGCGCATAAAGCCCTTCTTCGACAAAGATATGCCTCGGGACGGTAAACATTGCGTGGAGGACTTCAGCCTGCTTTATACCCCTCGGAATAAGCTGGTTATCGAGCATCTGCTGCCTCATCCTCTCGTATAAGTCTTTTTTTACCCGTATCGTCAAAACGCCACCTTATTTTATGTCCCAGCGCTGAAGTTCCTGTATCGACCCGTGGTTTGTCATGTCAAGATGTATGGGGGTGATAGAGATGTAGCCTTTGCTTATGGCGTAAAAATCAGCGTCTTCCCCGCCCTCCCATCTCTCCATATCGCCGCCTATCCAGTAATATTTCTTGCCTCTTGGGTCGACTTTTTCCACTACCACGTCGCTAAAGAAGCGTTTGCCCTGCTTCGTTATCTTATAGCCCTTTATGGCCATTTTGGCGGGGACATTGACGTTCAGGAGCGTGTCCTTGGGAAGCCCCTTTTTGAATACATACTTTACAAGCTTAAGCGCGAACGCGGCGGCAGGCTTGAAATCATAATTTTCCCTCGCCACTAATGACATGGCTATCGAGGGGATGTTTAGAAGAGTGCCTTCCATAGCCGCGGAGACCGTGCCTGAATAGGAGACGTCCTCGCCCAGGTTGCCGCCTCTGTTTATCCCGGATACGACGATATCCGGCCTTACGGGCAGGATGCCGTTTACGGCCAGCGTCACGCAATCCGTCGGGGTGCCGTCAACGGCGTACATCTTTGGGCCGACTTCCTCGACCCTCAAGGGACGATGGAGCGTAAGGGAGTGGCTCGCGGCGCTCCTTTCACGATCCGGCGCTACGACATACACGGTCCCCGCCCGTCTCAAGGACGCGGCCAGCTTCAATATGCCTTCGGAGCGGATGCCGTCGTCGTTGGATATAAGTATTACTTTTTTCTCTTTTGGGTTGGCCATAAGGTTTGTTGTAGCAATATGACAATATAATAAAATCAGTGAGAGAATTCAATGAATTATATCTAACCGGGGGCGATTTCCTGAAGTATTTCAATTACCCTGCCATAAATGGCAGGGATTGTCGGCAAGGTACCAGTTTCTTTTGTGTAGCCCGGCTTTGACCCGCCCTTAAAAGGGCGGGATTCCGCCGGGCACCCGATTAAAAAAGACCGAAACATACCTAATTGAAACTCCGTCTTCAATCCTTCAACCTCTTATTAACTACACAAAATCCTGATTTATGGTATATTTATCAGGTCAAATAAAGGATAAATTCAAGGAGAGTGTCTAATGCAGACGCAGGATATTATAATTTACGGGGCCGGACACATAACAGACCACGATATATACTTTTTCAAGGAAGGCAATCATTTCAAGCTCTACAACAAGCTGGGCGCCCATCTGGCCGAGGTAAACGGCGTAAAAGGCGTCCACTTCGCAGTCTGGGCGCCGAATGCCGAGAGGGTGTCGGTTGTCGGAGGGTTTAACGGCTGGAATACCGAATCTCACAATCTGGGGGTGCGCGACGACTGGTCAGGGATATGGGAAGGGTTCATCCCGGGCATATCTACCGGAACCTTTTATAAATACTACATACAGTCGAGGTATCACGGCCACAAGGTCCAGAAGGCCGACCCGTTCGCTTTCAGCTTCGAGGTGCCGCCCAAGACAGCCTCGATGGTCTGGGATCTGAGCTATCAGTGGCAAGACATCGATTGGATGCAGAACAGGCATCTCCACAACAAGCTTAAAGGCCCTATCTCCATCTACGAGGTGCACCTTGGCTCATGGAGGCGCGTACCCGAAGAAGGCAACAGGTTTTTAAATTACAGGGAGCTCGCGCACCAGCTTGCCGATTACGCGAAAGAGATGGGCTTTACGCATGTGGAGCTGTTGCCCATTATGGAACACCCGTTCTACGGCTCGTGGGGATATCAGACGCTTGGCTACTTTTCACCGACGAGCAGGTACGGCACCCCCCAGGATTTCATGTATTTTGTGGATCATCTCCACCAGAACGGCATAGGGGTGATACTGGACTGGGTCCCCTCGCACTTCCCTTCGGATGATTACGGGCTCGCTTACTTCGACGGGACTCATCTCTTTGAGCACGCTGACCCCAGGAAAGGCTTTCATCCCGACTGGTCCAGCTATATCTTCAATTACGGGAGGAACGAGGTAAGGTCGTTCCTTATCAGCAGCGCCATGTTCTGGCTCGATAAATACCACATAGACGGCCTCAGGGTTGACGCCGTGGCCTCGATGCTCTATCTCGACTATTCGAGAAAAGAAGGCGAATGGCTGGCGAATGAATACGGCGGCAGGGAAAATATCGAGGCTATAAGCTTTATAAAAAGGCTTAACGAGGCCCTGTATCAGGAGTTCCCGGACATACAGATGTTCGCGGAGGAATCTACCGCATGGCCGATGGTATCAAAGCCTACCTATCTGGGCGGACTCGGCTTTTCTATGAAGTGGAACATGGGCTGGATGCACGACACGCTTAAATACTTCTCTAAAGACCCTGTCTACAGGAAGTATAGCCATAACCAGCTTACGTTCAGCATCTGGTACGCCTTTATGGAAAACTTCATACTCCCCCTTTCCCATGACGAGGTTGTCCACGGCAAAGGCTCTCTCATCGGCAAAATGCCCGGCGACGAGTGGCAGAGGTTCGCCAACCTTCGCCTTTTATACGGCTACATGTTCGGGCACCCGGGCAAAAAGCTTCTTTTCATGGGCGCGGAGTGGGGGCAGGTAAAGGAATGGAGCCACGACGAGAGCCTGGAGTGGCATGTGCTTCAGTTCTCTTACCATGCCGGGGTTCAGAAATGGGTAAAAGACCTTAACAGGCTTTATAAAAACGAGACCGCGCTCCATGAGCTGGATTTCGAGAACGACGGCTATGAATGGGTTGATTTCCACGATTGGGGAGAAAGCATTATAAGCTTCATCAGAAAAGGGCATGAGACGAGGAACATAATACTTGTCGTCTGCAACCTGACCCCCGTATACAGGGCCAACTACCGGGTCGGCGTGCCTGCTGACGGATACTGGAAAGAGATATTGAACAGCGACGCCCCCGAGTACGGAGGAAGCGGAAAAGGGAATCTCGGAGGGGTTGACGCGGAATATTTTCCGGCCCACAACCGCCCGTATTCGCTCGACCTGACGCTCCCTCCCCTTTCAGCGGCCTTCTTTAAGAGGAGTTTTTAAGTATTTTGATCGATATGTAAAACAGGGCATCCGGCGGAGAGGGATGTATTTGAGGAAGGCGTGGGGCTGAGATTCGGATTAGGTTGGGTTACGCTTCGCTAACCCAACCTACGGGACTAATGTATTTTCATGGTAATTTTTCAAGAGGTGTGGGCATCTGCGTAATTTGTGGTGTTCGCAAGCTGATAAGGTGTAACCAGCGTCGTAGGGTGCGCTGTGCGCACCCTTAAAAATAAGCCCGGCAGAGTGGATTCCGCCCATCATTTAAATTCTTCCCGGAAAGCACAACGTTCCATAGCCGCCCTATCATTTTCCCTCCCCGGCTGTTACCCTGTAAATGATGCCCTCATGGTCGTCCGAGAGATATAACGCCCCGTCCTTTCCGACGAGCGGAGCGACGGGCCTGCCCCACGCGCCTGTTTCCGTTTGCCAGCCGGTTATTACATCAAAGGGCTTACCTGACGGCTTGCCATCCCTAAAAGGTATCGCGATGAGTTTATATCCTGTCGGGACGCTTCTGTTCCAGGAGCCGTGAAACGCGATGTACAAGACATCCCTGAATTCATGCGGGAATTCAAGTCCAAATCCGAAGGCAATTCCCAGAGGCGCGGAATGCGCCTGCATCTCAACTACGGCAGGGATAGTATCCTTGCACCTCCCGGGAGAGCCGAAATTCGGGTCAGCCGTCTTTCTTCCGTAACAATACGGCCAGCCGTAATCGCCGCCCTCCACTATCCTGTTTAATTCCTCCGGCGGAATATCGTCCCCCAGGCCGTCAGTCCCGTTATCCGCGGCCCATAACTCTTTAGTATCAGTATGCAAGGCTATGCCTACGCTGTTCCTTAATCCCGTGGCGTATATCCGGGCCTTTCCGTCCCTGAACCTCAATACAGCGGCCCTTCGCCTGTCTTTTTCAACACAGGCATTACAGCTTGAGCCTGCCGAGATGAAAAAATCGCCTTCAGGCCCGATAACGATCGACCTCGTAAAATGCCCGCCTCCTCCGGGGACGTCATCCGTTAGAACCCTCTTGACGTCCGCCTCAAGATCTCCGTTTTCATCCCGAAGGAGAACAAGGCTCCCGGCCCCTGCGACTATCAGGTCTTTTCCTTTAAAGGCCAGCCCATGCGGCCTGTCAAGGCCCCTGGCGAAGGTAACAGCCTTGTCTGCAACGCCGTCTTTGTCGGCATCAGGGAGCGTAACGACTTTTCCCCCGGATGTAAGGCTGACGTAAATATTACCATCCCCGTCGAGAGCCATGAAGCGCGCGCCTTCTATGCCAGCGGCAAAGACCGACACCTTAAAGCCATAGGGGACGTTGAGCGTCCGTTCAACCCGAAGCGCGCCCTTTTTATATTTTTCCGGTACCTCAAGCCTTGTCTTTACCAACTCGCCCGGTTCATTCCGGCTGATAGCGGGACTGATGAAGAAGAATATCGAAAGGAGTGCCGCCAGGAGAAGGCTTGCGGATATGTTCGATGGCATGTAGCGCATTTTTACTCCGTCCGCGTTGTTTTAATCCGTCGTTTCTGCTAAAAAACCCGCATTTTGTCCAGGCTGCTCAAAAAGATTCAGCTGCGAGGCATCGAGAAGCGAGGACTGCGGCGTACCTTGTCCGTACGCCGCAGTGACGAGCGTCGAAGACAACAAAGCAGATGGACTTTTTCAGCAACCTGCCAGATTATAGCAGAACGGTTCTGCGAGCCAGCTCATCCGTGAGCACTCTAACGTTTTCAGAATAATCTACCGGGCAGTCGATTATATTGACCCCTTCCTGATTTATGAACATTGAAACCAGGCTTCCAAGCACATCCGCCCGTCCAAACCGGTAGCGTTTGGCACCGTATCGCCCAGCGTACTTGATGAA
>JACRET010000094.1 GCA_016218105.1 Deltaproteobacteria bacterium | reverse complement strand
GCCTTATTAAAACATCCGCCCTTTAACAGCCATACTCTTTTCAGGCGGCGTTCTCCAAACCCTGACTGCCAGCAACCTTCTTCAACACCCAGGGATTGACCAGGCCGGGCCAGCCCCTCCAGAAAAAAACCTGAACTACCAGCGATAGTGAGCGAACGCCTTGTTAGCCTCAGCCATCTTATGGACGTCCTCTTTCTTCTTTACGGATCCACCCTTGCTGTTTGACGCGTCTATCAGCTCGGCGGCAAGCTTTTCCCTCATCGACTTCTCGCCCCTGGCCCTAGAATAATTCACGAGCCACCTTAAAGCGAGAGAAAGCTTCCTGTCAGGCCTGACTTCCACAGGAACCTGATATGTGGCGCCGCCGACCCTTCTCGACTTGACTTCAAGCATCGGCTTGATGTTATCCAGCGCCTTCTTGAATAGCTTCATCGGCTCGCCCTTGGTCTTATCCTCGATAACCTCGAGCGCACCGTACAAAATCGATTCAGCCTTGCTCTTCTTGCCATCCTCTGTAAGCTTGTTTATAAGCTTAGCGACGACCTTGTCATTAAATTTAGGGTCCGGAAGTACGTCCCTCTTCGGTATGTTACCCTTGCGAGGCATGGATATTCCTCCTTAAAGCTATTGCCTTAGATTATCTTATATCCAGCTCACCATCGGTGGGCGGATATCTTTACTGTTACTTTGGCCTCTTCGCGCCGTACTTCGAACGTGCCTGCTTTCTATCCTGCACACCCATGGTGTCGAGCGTGCCCCTTATGATGTGATACCTTACACCAGGAAGATCTTTTACTCTACCGCCCCTTATAAGGACGACCGAGTGCTCCTGCAGATTATGGCCTACGCCCGGTATGTAGGATGTTACCTCCATCCCGTTTGTGAGCCTGACCCTTGCTACCTTACGGAGCGCTGAGTTAGGCTTCTTAGGCGTCGTGGTGTAAACCCTTACGCAAACACCCCTTTTCTGCGGGCACTTTTCAAGCGCCGGAGAAGCTGTTTTGTACTTTGTCTTTTGCCTGCCTTTGCGGACAAGCTGGTTTATCGTCGGCATACTCCACCTTTCGCTGACTGGGAACTGGCGTAAATCAAAGCAATCTACCAGCTTTTATTTTCCTTGTCAAGGACTAATTGTTTTTTTTACAAAGAAGTCTGTTTTTAGTATCTCATCCGGCTACCGGGGCGAATTTTGGGACATTTTGCCCCTTAATTCGCCCCGGCCATATCCGGTAATCAGGTGTTTCAGGCTTCATGGATATCCGTTTCACCCATGAGGCTTAGCCTCCAACCGTCTCCTGCGTGGTCTCTTCCTCAAGCTTCACTTCCGGCACTCTCGCGGCTGCCTTCGTGTATTTGCGGAAGCCTGACCCCGCCGGTATAAGGCGGCCCATTATGACGTTCTCTTTTAGGCCTCTGAGGTAATCAATCTTGCCTTCCACCGCCGCTCCGGTCAGGACCTTTGTGGTTTCCTGGAAAGATGCTGCCGAGATGAAGGACTCCGTCGAGAGCGACGCCTTCGTGATACCCTGGAGAAGAGGCTCGGCTATCGCCGGCTTCTTGCCCTTCGAGATTATCTTGTCGTTCTCTTCCTCGAAGATGTACCTTTCGACCTGTTCACCGATGAGCAGGTTCGTGTCTCCGGCATCCTTGATCTTAACCCTCCGGAGCATCTGCCTTACGATGACCTCGATGTGCTTGTCATTGATCTTGACGCCCTGAAGCCTGTAGACCTCCTGGACTTCATCGACAAGGTACTTCGCAAGCTCTTTTACGCCAAGTACGCGCAGAATGTCATGCGGATTGGCGCTGCCGTCCATCAACGGCTCGCCGGCACGCACCCTGTCGCCTTCACGGACGCTTATATGCTTGCCCTTGGGGATCAGGTACTCTTTAAGCTCGCCCGTTTCAGGCGTTATGACGACTTTCCTCTTGCCCTTCGTATCCTTGCCAAAAGACACCAACCCGTCAATTTCGCTTATGACGGCCGTCTCTTTGGGTTTGCGCGCCTCAAAGAGCTCGGCGACCCTCGGGAGACCTCCGGTGATGTCTTTTGTCTTGGTCGTTTCCCTTGGGATCTTGGCGACCATGTCTCCGGCCTTTACGTTGTCACCCTCGTTTATGGTGAGGATGGCGCCGACCGGGAGCAGGTATCTTGCTTCGATATTCGTGCCTGGGAGCCTCTGAGTCTTTCCGGCCTCATCCTTTATGGATACCCTGGGCCTTAAATCGCCCTCTTTATACGTAACGATTACCTTACTGGAGAGGCCCGTTACCTCGTCGACCTGCTCCCTCATCGTCTTTCCGTCTTCGATATCGCCGAACCTGACTATACCGCTTACCTCTGTAATAATGGGTATCGTGTACGGGTCCCAATCCGCTATTACGGTTCCAGGCGTTACCTTCTGGCCTTCTTTGAACCTTAACCTCGCTCCGTATATGATGGGGTTTTTCTCGCGGTCCCTGCCCTGCTCGTCGTGTATGGCTATATCGCCGTTACGGTTCATTACGATAAATTCGCCCCTGGTGTTCTCGGCGACGTTCATGCTATGGAACTTGATCAAACCTTCGTGGCGGGCCTCAAGGGTGGTCTGCTCGGCCCTCCTTGACGCCGTACCTCCGATATGGAAGGTTCTCATCGTAAGCTGGGTTCCAGGCTCGCCGATCGACTGCGCGGCTATGACGCCCACGGCCTCGCCCATCTCAACCATTCGGCCTCTGGTCAAGTCCCTGCCGTAACATTTGATGCAGATGCCCCTTGTGGACCTGCAGGTAAGAACAGACCTGATCTTGACCCTGTCGATACCGGCGTCCTCTATCTTTTCAACCTTGGATTCGTCAATTTCCTCGTTAGCCTCAACGAGTACGTCCTGTGAGAACGGATCGACGACCTCTTCAAGGGCGACCCTGCCGAGTATTCTCTCTCCGATCGGCTCTATGACTTCGCCGCCTTCCACAAGCGGGGTCATGTATATACCATCAAGTGTTCCGCAGTCTTCTTCGGCTATGATAGCATCCTGCGCGACGTCGACAAGCCTTCTGGTAAGGTAACCTGAGTTCGCTGTTTTGAGCGCCGTATCGGCAAGACCCTTTCTGGCGCCGTGCGTCGAGATGAAGTACTGCAGAACCGTAAGACCTTCCCTGAAGTTAGCCGTGATAGGGGTCTCGATGATCTCGCCCGAAGGCTTGGCCATAAGTCCCCTCATGCCGGCCAGCTGCCTTATCTGCTGCGCGCTGCCTCTCGCTCCCGAGTCGGCCATTATGAATATCGGGTTGAAGCTTGGGATCTTCCTGGTTATGCCGGCTTCGTCTTTGACGGAGTCCGTGCTGAGCTCTTTCAACATCTCCTCGGCGATCTCTTCCGTTGCCTGCGCCCAGATATCTATGACCTTGTTATAGCGCTCGCCGTCAGTTATGAGACCCTCGTTATACTGCTTCTGGATCTCCTTGACCTCTTCGTACGCGACATCGAGAAGCTCGTTTTTCTTGCCGGGTATCTTCATGTCATCTATGCAGATGGAGATACCGGCCTTTGTAGCATACTGGTAACCGAGGTCCTTAAGCCTGTCCGCGAGTATTACCGTCTCCTTGCTTCCGGCCCTTCTGTAGCATATGTCTATGAGGTCTGCCAGCCTCTTTTTATCCATTACCTTGTTTATCTCTTCAAACCTGATCGAAGGCGGCACCACTTCCATCATAATGACGCGGCCTACCGTGGTATCGATGATCCTTCCATCAAACTTAAGCTTGATATTCGCCTGCAGGTGCACTTCCCTCGCGTCATATGCGGCCCTCACCTCATCCATCGAGGAGAAACGCTTGTGTTCGCCTATCACACCAGGCCGGTCGCGGGTAAGGTAATACAGACCCAGGACGATATCCTGAGTGGGCACTATAATAGGCTTGCCGTGCGCGGGAGACAGGATGTTGTTTGTGGACATCATGAGCACGCGCGCCTCGACCTGCGCCTCAACGGAGAGAGGTATGTGTACCGCCATCTGGTCTCCGTCGAAGTCGGCGTTGAACGCGGTACAAACGAGCGGATGAAGCTGTATGGCCTTGCCTTCTATAAGTATCGGCTCAAACGCCTGTATGCCAAGCCTGTGGAGCGTAGGGGCGCGGTTAAGCATAACCGGGTGCTCCCTTATAACCTCATCGAGTACGTCCCATACCTCAGGTCTTTCCTTCTCGAGCATCTTCTTCGCGCTCTTTATGGTCGTAGCGTAACCCTTTTCCTCAAGCTTCTGGTAAATAAAGGGCTTGAACAGCTCCAGCGCCATCTTCTTGGGCAAGCCGCACTGATGGAGCCTTAGGTCGGGCCCGATGACAATGACTGAACGGCCGGAGTAATCGACCCTTTTACCGAGGAGGTTCTGCCTGAAGCGCCCGCTCTTGCCCTTGATCATATCGCTCAATGATTTGAGCGGCCTCTTGTTCTGGCCCGTGATTATGCGGCCACGCCTCCCGTTATCGAAGAGCGCGTCAACAGCCTCCTGCAGCATCCTTTTTTCATTTCTTATGATGATGTCAGGGGCATTCAATTCCATGAGCCTCTTCAAGCGGTTGTTCCTGTTGATAACACGCCTGTAGAGGTCGTTTAAATCGGAGGTGGCGAACCTGCCGCCGTCAAGCGGAACGAGCGGCCTTAAGTCCGGCGGAAGCACGGGTATCACTTCGAGTATCATCCACTCGGGCTTATTCCCCGAGGTTAAGAACGCGTCTACGACCTTAAGCCTCTTCGCTATCCTCTTTTTCTTCGCGTCGGAAGTCGTCTTTTTCATCTCGGCGCGCAGGGTTGCTGATATCTTCTCAAGGTCGAGCCTCCTCATCATCTCCCTTACGGAGTCCGCGCCCATGCCTGAGGTAAAGCCGTCAGGCCCGTATTTTTCGATGGCCTTCTGGTATTTTTCCTCGTTTAAGAGCTCGCCTGCCTTAAACTCTGTTTCCTTCGGGTCGAGCACTATGTAATTTTCATAATAGAGCACCCTCTCTAATTCCTTGAGGGTCAGATCCAGCATGGCGCCGATCCTTGAGGGCAGCGACCTTAAAAACCATATATGCGCTACAGGGGTGGCAAGCTCTATGTGCCCGAGCCTCTCCCTTCTGACGTTAGAGGGGATTACCTCGACTCCGCACTTCTCGCAAACGACCCCGCGGTGCTTCATCCTTTTATATTTTCCGCAGTTGCACTCGAAGTCCTTTACAGGCCCGAATATCTTCGCGCAGAAAAGGCCGTCTCTTTCGGGCTTAAACGTCCTGTAATTGATCGTCTCGGGCTTCTTCACCTCGCCGTGAGACCATTCCCTTATCCTTTCGGGCGAGGAAATAGTTATCCTTATAGCGTTAAAATCCATCGGCTTCTTATGTTTGTCAAAAAGTGCCATAAGGCTTTCCAAAGTACTACCTCCTTATTATGGCCGGCTAACTTTAGCCGGCTCCGGGCTATCGGTTTACGGACGTGCTTTCAGGGCCCGCCGGTTTACTGATAACTGACTTACTCCTCTTTTTCGTCCTCGATAAGGCATACATCGAGCGCAAGGCTCTGGAGTTCCTTTATGAGAACGCTGAAGGACTCCGGAATCGTGGGCTCAAGCGTGTAGCTGCCCGTCACGATAGACTCGTACATCTTTGTGCGGCCCGGCACGTCGTCTGACTTGACAGTCAGGAACTCCTGCAGCGCGTGCGCGGCTCCGTAAGCTTCCATAGCCCAGACTTCCATTTCTCCGAGCCTCTGGCCTCCGAACTGCGCCTTACCGCCGAGGGGCTGCTGCGTCACGAGCGAGTATGGGCCCGTGGATCTTGCGTGTATCTTATCGTCTACCAGGTGATGGAGTTTCATCATGTACATCATTCCGACCGTAACCGCCTGATCGAAAACCTCACCCGATTTGCCGTCATAGAGCACCATCTTTCCGTTATGCGGCAGGCTGGCCAGGTCAAGCACCTGCTTGACGTCGTCTTCAGTGGCGCCGTCAAAAACCGGGCTTGCCATGTTGATGCCTTTACTAAGCCTCTTCGCCACGTCGAAGGTCTCGTCATCGGTGAGCGAATTTATGAACTTGGAAAAATCATTGGAGCCGTAACATTTTTTAATGCGCTCCTTGATCGTATTGGGGCTTGAGCTCTTCTCTACAAGCGTCCTGATGGAGGCCCCAAGGTTTTTGGCCGCCCACCCGAGGTGTGTCTCGAGTATCTGGCCGATGTTCATCCTTGACGGAACGCCGAGAGGGTTTAAGACTATGTCCACGGGCGTGCCGTCCTGAAGGTACGGCATGTCCTCCTCAGGCAGAATCCTTGAGATAACGCCCTTGTTGCCGTGGCGTCCGGCCATCTTATCGCCGACTGAGACCTTCCTCTTCATCGCGATGTAGACCTTTACCATCTTGATAACGCCCGGCGGAAGCTCGTCTCCTCTCTTAAGCCTGTTTATCCTGTCGTCGAATACCACCTTTATGAGGTCTATCTGCTCCGAAAGGTTGCCCAGTATGGTATTGATCTCGTTTTCGGCCTTCTCATCGGCCGGGACGATCTCATGCCACTTCGACTGCGGGATGGCCGCAAGCACGTCTTCTGTTATCGGCTTGCCCTTGCTTAAGAGGATGTTGCCCTTCTTATCGGCTATCTTTACCTGTGACTTCTTGTTTAATAGGAGCTTCTCCACCCTTGTGTAGGCGGACTCCTTCACTATATTTATCTCGTCCTCGCGGTCTTTCATGAGGCGGGCCATTTCCCTGTCCTCGATCGAACGGCTCCGCTCATCCTTCTCGGCGCCCTTCCTTGAGAAGACCTTCGCGTCGATCACAAAGCCCTCTATGCCGGGCGGGACCCTCAAGGACGTGTCCTTTACGTCTTCCGCCTTTTCGCCGAATATGGCGCGCAGGAGCTTCTCCTCTGGAGAGAGCTGCGTTTCGCCTTTCGGGGTGATCTTACCGACAAGGATGTCGCCTGGCATTACCTCGGCGCCTACCCTTATGATGCCGCTCTCATCGAGGTCTTTCAAGGCCTCTTCGCCGACGTTCGGTATATCCCTTGTTATCTCTTCCTTGCCGAGCTTTATGTCCCTCGCCACGACTTCGAACTCCTCTATGTGAACAGACGTGAACACGTCGTCCTTGAGGAGGCGCTCGCTCAGGAGAATCGAGTCTTCGAAGTTGTATCCGCCCCAGGGCATGAACGCTACGAGCACGTTTCTGCCAAGAGCCAATTCGCCTTCGTCCGTGGAAGGCCCGTCAGCGATCACCTGTCCGTCCGTAAGCACATCGCCCTTGAATACTATAGGCTTCTGGTTCAAGCAGGTGTTCTGGTTTGACCTTCTGAATTTTGTAAGATTATAGATATCTACCCCGCCCGCGTCGTTCCTTACCACTATCCTTGAGGCATCAACGCTTTCGACTACTCCGGGGGCCTTAGCGAGTATGGTGACGCCTGAGTCCCTGGCGACGATGCTCTCCATGCCCGTGCCCACTATCGGGGCCTCGGTGCGTATGAGCGGAACCGCCTGCCTCTGCATGTTGGAACCCATAAGAGCCCTGTTCGCGTCGTCGTTCTCAAGGAACGGGATAAGCGCCGCCGCGACGCTGACGAGCTGGTTTGGGGATACGTCCATGAGGGTGATATCTTCAGCTCTCGCCATGATGAACTCTCCGCCTTTTCTCGCGGAGATGAATTCGCTCGTAAACCTTCCGTCCTTGTCCATCGGCGCGTTTGCCTGCGCGATCACATGGTTTTCTTCATCAAGGGCGGAGAGGTAGGTGATCCTGTTGGAGACCTTCGCGTCCTTTACTTCCCTGTATGGTGTCTCTATAAACCCGAAATCGTTTACCCTGGCGTATGTCGAGAGGGAGACGATAAGGCCGATGTTAGGGCCTTCAGGCGTTTCGATCGGGCATATGCGTCCGTAGTGCGTCGCATGGACGTCCCTGACTTCGAACCCCGCCCTCTCCCTTGTAAGACCTCCGGGCCCGAGGGCCGAAAGCCTTCTCTTGTGGGTGATCTCTGAAAGCGGGTTTGTCTGATCCATGAACTGCGAGAGCTGGCTGGAGCCGAAGAACTCTTTTATCACGGCCGAGACCGGCTTGGGGTTGATGAGGTCGTGGGGCATGAGCGTCTCAAGCTCCCCTAGGCTCATTCTTTCCTTTACGGCCCTCTCCATGCGGAGCAACCCGATCCTGTACTGGTTCTCAAGAAGCTCGCCTACCGACCTGACCCTCCTGTTGCCGAGATGGTCGATATCGTCTACGGTACCCTGCCCGTTCCTTAAGAGGATCAGATAGCGGACTACCTCAAGGATGTCGTCTTTTCTTAAAGTGGTTATGTCGAGAGAGACGTCGAAACCGAGCTTCCTGTTGAGCTTCAAGCGCCCTACCTTTGAAAGGTCGTACCTCTCGGGCGTGAAGAACAGATCCTGGAAGAAGGCGTTCGCGGTATCTACGGTCGGCAGATCACCCGGCTTGAGCCTCTTATATATCTCGATCCTGGCGTTTAAAGTCATGTTTGTGACCGGATCGTCAGGATTTTCCTTCCTGTACTCGATTATCGTCCTTGTGTCCTCATGGCCGATACGGTCGTTAAGGAGGGTTTCCCTGAAGAATATTCCCATGGCCTCGATAAGAAGGAGCTTGAAGCTCGTAATATCCCTTCTGCCTATCTCGTCGAGTTTTTCCCTTGAGAGTATCTGGTTGCACTCAAGTATCACTTCACCGGTCTTTGGGTCTACGATATCGCGGGAAGCAACCCTTCCGACGATGTCTTCGACTTCGACAGGTATATATTTGATGCCTGCCGCGACAAGCTTCTTTATGACAAGCCTGGTGAACTTCCTGTCCTTCCTTACTATGGCTTCGCCGGTATTCGGGTCTTTAATGTCGCGGCTGGCCTTCTGTCCCACGAGGAACTCAGGCTCGACGCTTTTAAGTATCTTTTTATTTTCAAGTACTATCTCTTCGCTCGGGTAGAAGTAATTGAGCATCTCTTCCACCGAGTATCCGAGGGCCTTAAGAAGGATCGTGGCGGGCATTTTTCTCCGCTTGTCTATGCGCACATAGAGCCAGTCCTTCTGGTCAAATTCAAAATCAAGCCATGAACCGTGATAGGGAATTACGCGTGCTGTATATAGAACCTTGCCTGTGAAGCCTTTTGGTTTTTCGAACTCGAAGAATACGCCGGGAGACCTGTGCAGCTGGCTGACGATAACCCTTTCGGTGCCGTTAATAATAAAACTCCCGTTATCGGTCATGAGCGGGATCTCGCCGAAATAAACCTCCTGCTCCTTTATATCGCGAATGGACTGGGCGCCTGTCTCCAGGTCCTTGTCCCACATGATCAGCCTCACAAGTATCTTTATGGGAGAGGCGTACGTCATGCCCTTCTGATGGCACTCATCAACAGTGTATTTAGGCTCCAGGAGGGTATATTTGACGAACTCGAGCGATGCGTTGCCGCTGAAATCCTTTATCGGGAACGCGCTCTTGAATACCGCCTGCAGACCCGTGTCCTTCCTGTCCTCGGGCTTCAGGTCAAGCTGCAAGAATTGAACAAAAGATTTTTTTTGAACCTCGATAAGGTTCGGCATGCTGACGACCTTGCCTATTCGAGAGTAATCCTTCCTCAAAACCTGTCCGTTCATCAAATGAGAGGAAGCCATATTTTCTTTAACTCCTTTTTAGAATCATACAGTAGAATCGCCCGCTTTCGTGGGCGCATCCTGTGATATACGGCATCGGGCGCTTACGCGCCCGAGCCGCAATTGGGTTCGAAACGTTAAAAATAGGGTTTATTACGTGAAAGCCTTCAGCCGGATTTACTGGATCTCTACCTTGGCGCCGGCGCTTTCCACCTGCTTCTTCATCTTCTCGGCATCATCCTTTGAAACGCCTTCCTTCAGAGTCTTGGGAGCGCCCTCAACGAGGTCCTTCGCTTCCTTGAGTCCGAGGCCGGTGATTGCCCTTACTTCCTTGATTACCTTTATCTTCTCTGCTCCGGCATCCTTAAGGATGACGTTGAATTCAGTCTTCTCCACCGCTGCCGGGGCTGCCGCCGCCGGGCCTGCCGCCGCTACCGCAACCGGGGCCGCCGCTGAAACGCCAAATTTCTCCTCAAGTTCCTTTACGAGCTCGGCGAGTTCAAGCACTGTCATTGATTCGATATATTTTATTACGTCTTCCTTTTTAATGTCTGCCATTTTAAGTTCTCCTTCGAATTTAGTATTTTACCACAATTTCCCTTATAGGTTCAAATCTTACGCTTGTGCGGCCTTTTTGTCCTTTATGGCGTTGAGCGCATAAAGAAGAGTGGTCGGCACCCCGCCGAGGACCCGGACAAATCCGGATACCGGTGACATCATGGAACCAAGCATCCTTCCGATGAGTACTTCTCTTGGCGGTAATTCTGCAAGGCCGATGATCTCGTTAAGGCTTATTATCTTGGATCCGAGCGTGCCGATCTTGAGCTTGAGCTTAGGCTGTTCTTTAGCGAACTGGGTAAGCGCCTTTGCCGCCGCGGCAGCATCTTTATAAGAGATGGCAATCGCCGTCGGGCCTTTAAGGTGCTCTGAGAGCTGCTCGATAGGTGTGCCTTTAAGAGCGCGCCTTGACAGTGTGTTCCTTACTATCTTAAGGTCTATCGAAGCGCCCCTCAGGGCCCTTCTCATTTCACTCATGTCGCCGGCCTTTATACCCTTATATTCCGCTATAAAGGTCGCGTTGGCCTTTTGGAGCTTGTTCTGAAGATCTTCAACAACTTTAACCTTATGTGCCTTTTCCAATCTTTTCCCCTCCTTTCTGTCTTCGTATCAGAGACAGAAGAGTACAAGGCTTAAAAAAGCGTAGACGCGCAAAGGGAAAATAGTTCCCCTTCGCGCTTCAGACAGACTCCGCGCAAATTTTATTACCCTGGCCTCGGTAGGATTATTAAGCTTTAGAAGCCCCTACTGTCTTTGACCGCAGTTATTTTTTAATTCCGCTTATTGCTCTTATTTAAAAAGGTTCCTTACCTCTACCGTATCGAGCTTTATGCTTGGCCCCATGGTGGTAGATAAAAAAAGGCTCCTTAAATAAATACCTTTTGAAGCTGAAGGCTTTGCCTTTATTATGGCTTCCATAAGGGACATGAAGTTATCTTTTAACTTCGAAGCGCCGAATGACGCCTTCCCTACCGGGACATGGATGTTCCCGGCCTTGTCAACCCTGAACTCTACCTTACCGGCCTTCAGGTCCGATACGGCCTTCTTTACCTCAAAAGTGACTGTTCCGAGTTTCGGGTTAGGCATGAGGCCCCTGGGGCCTAAAACCTTACCGAGCTTACCGACAGCGCCCATCATGTCCGGGGTGGCGACTATCGCGTCGAAATCAAGCCAGCCCTTGCTTATCTTTTCTATAAGATCCTCTGCTCCGGTGTAGTCGGCCCCGGCTTCTTTGGCCTCGACTTCCTTTTCACCCTTGGCGAAAACAAGCACGCGCACCTTTTTGCCTAAGCCATGCGGCAGCACTACCGTTCCCCTTACCATCTGTTCAGGATGCTTCGGGTCTACGCCAAGCCTGCCCGATACCTCAACAGTCTCATCGAATTTCGCGTATGCGGTTTCCGGAACCACCTGAAAGCCGGATTCGAGATCGTATGTGCGCCCTTCTTCGACTTTTGCCCTTACCGCTTCAAATTTCTTTCCCATTTTCTTAGCCCTCCACCGTGATTCCCATACTTCTTGCAGTGCCCTCTATAGTCTTTATCGCCGCTTCAAGGCTCGCTGCGGTAAGGTCAGGCAGTTTCAGCTTCGCGATCTCTTCCACCTGCTTCTTTGTGACCTTTCCGACCTTTTCCTTGTTAGGGGCGTTTGAGCCCTTCTCGATGCCGGCAGCCTTCTTAAGGAGCACCGGGGCAGGGGGCGTTTTTGTGATAAAGGAGAAAGACCTGTCGGCATAGACTGTAATAACGACCGGTATCACCATCCCGTCCTGGGCCTGTGTCCGGGCATTGAACGTCTTGCAGAACTCCATTATATTCACGCCGTGCTGACCGAGCGCGGGGCCTACCGGGGGCGATGGGTTTGCCTTTCCGGCCGGTATCTGCAGCTTAATCTGTCCTGTAATTTTCTTTGCCATACTTTAAACCTCTCTTCTGTACCAGCTTTGAATAATCTCTCTGGTTTAGTCTTTTTAAAAGATCTGGTTGACCTGTTTAGGCCTTTTCCACCTGCACAAAATCAAGTTCAACGGGCGTCGCCCTGCCGAATATGCTTACCAGCACCCTTAATTTACCTTTTTCAGGCTTGACCTCTTCCACTATTCCGGTAAAATTAGTGAAGGGACCGTCTACTACCCTTACGTTCTCGCCGCGCTCAAAGAGCACCTTCGGCTTGGGCCTTACCGCGCCCTCTTCCATCTGCCTGGTGATCTTATGCACCTCTTCCTCGGATATCGTGGGAGGGGCTTCCTGTCCGCCCACAAAACCAGTCACCTTCGGTATTCCTTTTACAAGGTGCCAGGTCTCGTCATTGAGTTCCATGTTTATAAGGATATAGCCCGGGAAGAACTTCCTTGAGGTAGTCCTCTTGACTCCCTTGACCATGTCAACGACTTTTTCAGACGGTACGAGCACCTCTCCAAAGAGGTTCTCTCTACCGGTAGCCTTTATCTTTTCCTCAAGAGCGGATTTGACTTTGTTCTCATACCCGGAATAGGTATGCACAACATACCACTTTTTACCCATAGTACCTCATCTTAGGATGTAGCCAATAAATTTTGAGAGCACCAGATCGACAAGGCCCAAAAATATAGCCAGGACAACCGTAACCGCTATAACTACCCATGTAGACTGCACAGTCTGCTGCTTAGTCGGCCAGGTTACTTTTTTAAGTTCCTGTTTCGACTCTCCAAAAAACTGTTTTGCTTTGTCTATCTTTTCCATTCGTGCCGATCCTCTGAGTCTTCTTTTTAAGCCCAGGTCTGAAAATCCCTGCCGGTACACCTTGCGCCCCCAAACCGGCCATCCCATTACGCAGGATTAACCCCTCGATCCCTCGCCCGGCTACCCCCCCCTGCCCAGTTGCCCCTCCCCGGCTACCCCCTTGCATCCCTGCCCGGTTGTTTGGCCAGGTTTAAGAAAAGCTGGCAGGCCAGGAGGGATTCGAACCCCCAACATGCGGTTTTGGAGACCGCCGCTCTAGCCGTTAGAGCTACTGGCCTGTGGAAAAATCTCTCTTTTAAAACGCCTATAGAGGGTTGACCCGCGTATAATCAGAAAAAAACACCAAAGACTTACTTCGTCTCCTTATGAGGCGTATGCTTCTTGCAGAACTTGCAATACTTCTTAAGTTCCAGCCTGTCCGGAATAGTCTTTTTGTTCTTAGTAGTCGAATAATTCCTGCGCTTGCATTCTGTGCAGGCCAGTGTGATTATATCCCTCATCAAATCCTCCAGCGTATACCGGTTATCAGCTATCCGCCCCGGTCATCAGTTTTTATGTTACTGCCCAATCAATTAGAACTATATGTCTTTTCCGATAACCGGTACCCCGGCGACCGTTAACCTACTGTATTATCTTCGTGACGACTCCGGCGCCTACGGTTCTGCCGCCTTCGCGGATAGCGAACCTCAAACCCTCTTCCATCGCGATTGGCGTGATAAGCTCTACATCCAGGCTTACGTTGTCCCCGGGCATTACCATCTCTACCCCGTCAGGCAGCTTCGACACGCCTGTGACGTCCGTGGTCCTGAAGTAAAACTGCGGCCTGTATCCATTAAAGAACGGTGTGTGGCGCCCGCCCTCTTCTTTTGACAATATATATACCTCACCCTTGAACTTCGTGTGCGGTGTGATGGTGCCGGGCTTCGCCAATACCTGGCCACGCTCGACATCTTCCTTCTTCGTGCCCCTTAAGAGCGCGCCGATGTTGTCTCCG
>JACRET010000093.1 GCA_016218105.1 Deltaproteobacteria bacterium | reverse complement strand
CTATGCCGCCCCTTGCGCAGTTGATGAGCTTTACGCCCTTCTTCATCTTCTTGAACGCCTCGGCGTTGACGATGTTCTTCGTCTCTGCCGTAAGCGGCACGTGGATGGAGATAAAGTCGCTCTTTTTGAAGAGGTCGTCGATGGTGACGAGCGATATGCCGAGCTTGTCCGCGGCGTCTGCCGAGATGAACGGGTCGTAGGATATGACATTCATCCTGAGGCCCTGCGCACGCGCGGCGACTACCGAGCCGATGTTGCCGACGCCGAGTATGCCGAGGGTCTTGCCCGTTATCTCGGTCCCCTCGAACTTCTTCTTCTCCCACTCGCCCCTCTTCATCGAGGCGGTCGCCTGGGGTATCTTCCTCGCCAGCGCCATCATCATCGATATTGCGTGCTCTGCGGTCGTGACCGTGTTGCCGCCGGGCGTGTTCATGACGACCACACCTTTTGTGGTGGCCGCCGGCATGTCGACGTTGTCGACGCCGGTCCCGGCGCGGCCTACCACTTTAAGGTTCTCGGCGGCCTCCAATATCTCTGCCGTCACCTTGGTGGAGGAGCGGACCACGAGGCCGTGGTAGTCCTTTATCTTGACTTTAAGCTCTTCGGGCTTTAGACCCGTTATGACATCTACATCGAGGCCCGGGGTGTTCTTCAACACCTCGACGGCCTTTGCGGACATGCTGTCGCTTATCAGTATCTTCATTATTTGTATCCCTCGATGAGTATTTCCTGGGCCGCGCCTACACCCTTGCCGAACTGGACCTTGTGGCCTGCCTTGGCAAGCGCCATCTCGATTGCGGCAATCGAGATGATGATGTCGAAGGTGTCGACATAGCCGAGGTGGGCGATCCTCAAGATCTTGCCCTTAAGGTGGTCCTGGCCTCCGGCCATGGTCACGCCGACTTCGTCCCTCAGGTATTTTACGAGCTTTCCGCCGTCAACGCCTTCAGGCACGAATACGCCGGTGGCCGCGTTAGACGGGGCGTCCGGGGCAAGGGCCTTTAGTCCCATCGCCGCGCAAGCGGCCCTTGTGGCGCGGGCTAATCTGTCGTGCCTGCCGAATACATTGTAGAGCCCCTCTTCCTTTATGAGCTTGAGGCACTCTCTTAAGCCCGTGATGAGCGAGACCGCAGGGGTGTAGGCCGTGGTGTTGTCCTTGAGGTTCTTCCTTTCCTTCTTATAATCGAAGTAGAACCTCGGGCACTTCGCGGTCTCCTGGAACTTCCAGGCCTTTTCGCTGAGCGCGACAAAGGCGAGGCCCGGGGGGAGCATGAAGGCCTTCTGCGAGCCGGAGACGAGCACGTCTATGCCCCACTCGTCCATCGGGAGATCGAATACGCCGACACCGGTGATGCCGTCTACTATAAGGAGGCAGTCCCTGTCCTTTGTGATAGCCGCAAGCTCCTTTATGGGATGCGCGGCTGTCGTCGAGGTCTCGGAGGCCTGCACGAGCACGCCCTTTGCCTTCGGGTTCTCATCCAGCGCCTTCTTCACTACGGCCGGATCTACGGCTTTCCCCCACTCGACGGTTATCCAGTGGACCTTCAAGCCGTAGGCTTCCGAGATCTTGCCCCACCTCTCCCCGAACTTACCGCCGTTTACTACGACGACCTCGTCACCGGGGGAGTAGAGGTTTACAATCGACCCCTCCATCGCGCCCGTGCCTGAGGCGGCGAGTATGAGGACATCCTGCTTGGTCTGGAATACATACTTAAGGAGGTCCGCCGTCTCCCTGAAGACCTCGGAGAACTGCGGAGTCCTGTGGTGGATGATGGGCGCGGCCATCGCGAGCAGAGCCTGATCAGGCACCGGGGTGGGACCCGGGGCCAAAAGATACCTCTTTTTCATGAAACCCCTCCTTAAGTTAAATACTCCAGTATTTTTATGTTTTTAGAACCTTAAAGCTAACAGAGTCCAAAAGCGCAAGTCAAGGGGAAAGCTTTAGATTCAGGCCGGTCTTCCAACTCATTGAAATACAAAATAAAAAACCGCCTGGACGGCTCGCGCGGCAGTTCCCAGCCATGCTTTGCCCAGACGGTCGACAATCAAACGAACGCTTCCGCTCCCCGGTGGTCGCCCACCTTCATTCCGTCAGTTGCGGAAGGCCTTTTCTATTGTATACAGCGGCTTAGAATAATACTCCGAGGGAGGGGTTTTGTCAAGGGGTTTTCCCAAAAACCCACCCAAGAAAACGCGCGTTATCTTTTTAAATATTTCTTTAAAAAAGATTGACATCTTTATCTACAAATATTATAAAAGCTTGACTTTATGAACACATTAATGTCACATCTTCAAGCAAACTCATAATCAAAAAAGGATTCTTAGATGCCTATTCCAAATTCGATTAAACACATTATCGTCTTAATGTTGGAAAACAGGTCCTTTGATCACATGCTTGGTTTTTATCCGGGCGTTAACGGTCTAAATGGCACGGAAAGCATACCTATAGACCCCGATAGCCCAGCCTCGGGGTCTATAAATATAATAAAAACTTCAGATTCCGACGGGTATACAACTGACCCTGACCCGATGCACAACCTGGAAGATGTCAGTCTTCAGTTGTACGGCTCAAAAAACGCGGACTTCAGCAACACTCCTCTCAACAACGGCTTTTTCAAGAACTATCTCTCCCGTTGCGGCAATAACGAAACTAAAGCTCGCAATATTATGAAGTGCTTCTCGCCCGAACAGCTGCCTGTTTTAATCACGCTGGCAAAAAACTTTGTCGTCTGCGACAACTGGTTCTGCTCCGTGCCTGGCCCTACATGGCCCAATAGGTTTTTTGCCCATGCCGCGACTTCACATGGGATTCTGGATAACAGATTAGCGCGAGGCCCTTTCAGGATGAAGACGATCTACAACCTTATAGAGGAGAAAAACAAGGAACTGCCGCTTCATCAGAAAATAAGCTGGCGCATATATTGGGAGAACTTCCCGCACACTTCGCTTTTCATAAAGCTTGCGGATTACAACGAGACCAACCTTTCGCATTTTAATAATTTTATAGGGGATGTTCATTTGTGCGGCGAGTCCGACCGCTTTTTCCCGAACTATGTCTTCATAGAGCCCGGGTATGAAGACGCAAAGATAGGAAAAAAGAACGACCAGCACCCGCCGGGGGACCTCAGAAAGGGAGAGGCTCTCATAGCCTATATTTACAACATACTGCGCGGCAATGAAAACTTATGGAATAGCAGCCTCTTTGTCATACTTTACGATGAGCACGGGGGCTTTTACGACCATGTACCACCTCCGGGAACCGTACCGCCCGACGACAAAAGGTCGCCAGACCACCCTTCATTCAATTTTGACAGACTGGGCTTGCGCGTCCCAGCGCTCCTGATTTCGCCATATGTCGCCAAGGGCGGCGTGGACAAAACACTATATGACCACACATCCATACTCGCCACGGTGGAAGAGAGGTTCGGGTTGCCGAACCTGACGGAACGCGACAAGAATGCAAATAAATTGGGGAACAGTTTTTCCAATATACCCAGGACGGATTGCCCTGTGAAGATTGATGTGCCGGCTGAGTTCAAAAATCTTTGATCTTTTGAAGCTCAGACTAAAAAAACAAAAGGAGAAAAGCCATGCCAAGAGTTGAAATCACG
>JACRET010000092.1 GCA_016218105.1 Deltaproteobacteria bacterium | reverse complement strand
ATCCTTATAAAAGATCAAAAAGTATTGGGGGCTCAGGCATTCCCTGGCATCTGCCGGGAGATCGTTCGAACCCTATCTGACGGCCTGCCGCCTCTTCCTCTTCAAGAAGATGTCCTTTGCAATAGCAAGCTCATCCGCGTCAAAAGTCTTTAAGACGAGCATCGAGATCAGATACACAGCCGTTCCGGCTATCGAGCTCAAGAGCATTGAATATATGTTATTTGAAACGATAAAGTAACAGACCGCCCCGGCCACTATGATGCTCAAGGTCGGTTTGATAAGGATGTCGCCAAGTTTTATACGGCCAAGATGCATTGATACGAACCAGGCGCTGAAGGCGAAAAATATGAATGAGGCTGAAAAGGTCGCAATGGAAGCCCCGATATACCCGAAAGAAGGCACAAGAAGAATATCCAGCAGGAAATTGGAGACGAAGCAGATGATGACGCTTATTAATATCATCTTTTGCCTGCCGTATATTATGAGCATATTATGCATGAACGGTATGAGGGCCAGGAACACGAATGTAAGCGATAGTATCTTGAACGAGTTGCCGGCCTGGATGAATTTTTCCCCGAAGAGGAGGGTTATGATAGTGCCTGCGTTAAGCACCATCAGCATCATCGGCAATATGCTTACGATATAAAAAAACTTTACGGATTTTTCGTAGTAGACCTTGAACCGCTCCTGCTCGGCTGAAATCCTGGAGAAGAACGGAAAGAGAGAGACGGTAATCGCCAGAGGAATGAACTGGAGCTGTGTTACGATCCTGTTCGAGGCCTCAAAGAGCGCCACGTGCGCGGAATCCTTGAAATACTTGAGTACGAAGATGTCTATCCTCGAAGAGAAGGTCGTAAGTATCGTAAAAATGGCAAGCGGAAGCGCCTCTTTGAGGATAAACCTGGCGACGTTCCAATCGAGCGCCCACCTGAACTTTACAAGCCGCCTGAAGACGAAGTACAACGAAAGGGCCAGGAATGCAAATGAAGAGAGGAATCTGGCGACGAAAAGCTGGACGAACCCCATGTCCATCAGAACAACCACGATTATGGAACCGACGAATATTATCTTATGGATGAAATTGCAGACGAACTCGTATTCCATCTTCTCATAGGCCCTTATGACAGAGAAGAAGATGGTGGAAAAGGCCACTAAGGATTCTGAAATTGCCGCGATGAGGAGCGCGGCCTTGAGCCGCTCGTCCTCAAAGAGGAAGTGCGCGGCGATCAAGGTGAGCGCGATTATTATGACGCATATGATCGCCCTGAGCGCCGAAGTGGCGTTAATATAGACAGGCGCGTTCTCCTTGTTGTTCGCCACATCCCGGCAGATTATGCCTTCAGAGCCGAACTCGGCCAGCGGCTTTATAAATATGGTGATGGCCATTATGAGGGCGTAGTCGCCGAACCCTTTAAGCCCGAGGTAGCGCGCGATAATAGGCGTCGTAAAGATAACGGAGCCGAAGTCTATTATCCTCGTGATCACCAGAAAAAATGAGTTCCTCAGGAGCCGTGTTACCTGAGGCTTATCCCCGCCTCTATCCATCAGGGCTCCTGGCCTGCAAAGAACGGGGTCCCGCCCATTCTGATATTTTTATTGACCTCGTATATGTACATGGCAAAATGCTCGGGATATTTCGTCACATATTCATCCAAAATCCTGGCGTAAGCCTCTGCCCCGACTTCGGCCGTGTCTGACTCAACCGCTTTTTCGATCTTTAATTTTATCATCGCGCCTTCGTTGATCACAAAGGCCGGCAGCAGTGACGCGCCGGTCTTTTTGGCCGCGTTAAATGGCGTCATGCTCAGCATTATCCGCCTTCCCATGAGGCCTACGGGGTGAAAAACCGTGCCGCCCATGCCCGTAGAAGGATAAAAGACTATCTCATTGTTCTTAAGCGCCTTTATCGCCTCGCGGAGCGAGAACGTGCCTGAGGCGGCGTTTATGAACTTAACCGGCATATTCCCCTCAACGCTCCTGAACTTCATATCGTAGACCTTCTTATCCAGCCCCTGGCGCGCGCCCCACGGCGGCTCGCCCTGAAGCGCCATCTGATTGAGCTTGTATCCCCTGTAGCCCAGGGCCGGCATGATCATCATGAACGGGCCGAAGTGAGGGTTCAAAATTATCGCCCCCTTTCCCTTTTCCAATTCCTGGTCAAGGTATTGAAGCCCTTCCACGGATATATAACGGGCTATGTTGGAGCTGTTAAGCCTTGGAAGATAAAAAAGCCTGATCTGGGAGCTGACGTATATCCTGAAGCTGTCGCGCACCGCCCTGTCAATATACGCCTTGCCCTTTTTTCCTCCGAAACACCTTGCAAGCTCTTTTAAAAGCAGCTCCCTCCTGCCGGAGAGAAGACGATAAGCTATCATGGCTAAGAGCCTCTCGATGATGACGAGGAATGCTGGAGGAAGGAACGATACCGTTTTCCTGACAGGGCCCCAGAGTATAAGCCTTATGATATTTAAGATGAGGCGCATTCGTTTCCAGACCGGAAGTGGCCGCAAAATTATTGATTCCAGACAGACCTATGATACGCCTTATTGCGCTTTGACGGAGTATTTTGCGGTGTCTCTCCGCCGGAAAGCGCGGTTATTTTCGCAATCGCTATCACGATAGCGAGCAGAACCCAGAAAAACTGCTGCTGGTAATCGCCGTCTATGACGCCGTGCCACCCAGTGATTATGAGGGCTGTGTTAAAACAATAGGTCACGTAGATAAGCTCATTGTCTTTGGTTTTCCTGAGCGCAAGGACTATATGGTTTATCGTCAAAATTATTAATAAAAAAAAGAGAAGTATCCCTATTATCCCCAGATCGAAGAGGATCGAAAAATACAGGCTATGAGGGCCGGCCGCCGGCAGGATGTATTGCATGAAGCCTCCCACGCCCGTACCGATGCCGCCGCTTTCATAGAGCTTGCCGAATCCCGTGGCCCACCATCCAAGCCGGTCTCCTTTCGTGCCTACGCCTTTTTCAAAGAGCAGGATGAACCTGTTTATCAATACGTTGCCTGCTACGGCCACGGCAAAGCCCACGAGTACGGTAAACGCGGTGGCGATCCTTATCCTCCAGTTCCTAAGCTGCGGGACCGTGAATATGAAGATGGCAAGCCCCATCACCATGTTAAGCAGGCCGGCCTTGGAAGAGACTATAAGGTGGCTGGAAATCAGGAAGAGTATCACTAGCACCCTGAACGCCTTCATAAGGAAGCCGCCCCTGTAAAGAAGCGCCATATTGGCGAATATGAATATATTTATCACCAGCGAGGCCAGGTTGGGAGGAGCGAAGCCTCCCGGCCTCTTGGCGTCTTTAATTATCGAAAGCTTTATCTTCAGATCGCTCAATATGGAAATCGTTTCGGAACCCGAATACCATTTGGAGGTGACAAGCAATATCCCAAGCCCGAGCCCGAGGAGCGAGAATATCGACAGCACCTTGAAAAGCGTCTCCCTGTCGTTTATGAATACCAGAAACATCTGCACCATCAGGACTGAGCTCATCAGAGTAAGAAAGTCGTTTACGCCCTGATTGTAATTGTGCGTCCAGAAAAGCGAAATTCCTGTCCAGGCCACAAAGAAAAGGATCAGTATAAAGACGACCCTCTCGGATCTTTCCGCCTTGTATACTGTCTTGAAGAGCTTGATCGACAGGAGCGAATATATAAGGAGTATCGGAAGTACCGAAAAAGTGGTCCTTTCCGTAAAAAGATAGACCACAATAGTATGGTTCGTAAAGGCGGCTAACATTGAAAGGACGATCCCCGCCAGGGGATTAAAGATGATAAAAGCGCAGAATATCAACGACACCGTGATTACCAGCGCGAGCATGGGCGAATATACCGTCACAGCCGAAAAGACGGCGAGCAGCAGGGCGCAGATCAGGAACCCGAATATTAAAGCCGGGTTCTTTTGCACCGGTTCGAAGATTGAAGCTGCGTCTTTTAAAAGGGATGCGAACATATTCATTTTTTCCGCGCATTAAAAAACGGTTGGAAAGATCCTGTCTTCCCCAACCGCTCTCTGAAGAGGACTACCTAAGCCTTAGCTGTATCAGCATTACCGAAGGCGTTTCAGCCCTGAACTCAAGCGATATTTCCCCGTCTTTTTGGGAGACCGTCCTGGCCTCGACCGGGGACGCCGTGGTGCTCCTGTCATTGACCACAAACCTTTTTATCTCAACAATATCCGTTTTTGCGATGTTCTTAAGCTTTAACCTGACATCTGACGACAGGGTCTTGTTCGGGAAAAAGGAATACTCTCCGAGGGATTTCTTAAGCGCGGCCTCAGCCATAGCCTCGTCGTAAAAAGAAAGCACTATGTTTATCTGTCTCCCGTCAGGAGACTTGCCCGCGATCGCCCTTATGCCCTTTTCCGCGTTTATGGCAAAGAGCTCAGGGGTGGACAGCAATTCATTAAAGGCGCTGAAAGCGTAATAAGAAGGCTTGGGGGTCCTGTCCAGCTTTACCATAAGGAAATCTCCCGCGCCTTTAGGCGCCCCGCCCCCCATCTGGGGTCCCGGGCCTGGCCCGCCAAAACCGCCCGGAGGCCCGCCTGGTGGAGGAGGCCTGTCACCGCCTGGAGGCATGCCGTCCATTCCATCCGGCTTGTTCGGAGGCGCCACATTGGTGGCCCCGAACCTTACGCCGAGCCATGCCCCGTTCCTCGCCATATCTATCATCGCGGCCACATTGTGGGCGGCCGTCTCAGCGGTATCGAAAACATCGACATATTTACCGACCTGAAGCCCGAATACGTAGATATTCCATTCATCGACGCCGACCTTCGGGACGCCGAAGGCAGGGCTTAAGCCGGGATACTTTTCAAGCTCTTTTTTTACGACCGCCACTTCCTTTGCCAGATTACTCAGATCGGTACCGTAAAAATGAAAGGTGAATATGTCGAGCGGCACCCGGTTCCTCTTGCAAAATTCAAGGAACTCAATTGAAAACTCGTTTACGCTGTCATAATAATTATCCAGAAACCGCTTGTTGGTAGCGGAGATAAAACCCGGAGCCTCCACAAGGTAGGCGGAAGAAACGGATTTGACAGCCGTCGCCCACGCCCTGTATGTGTCAAAAAACTCCTGTCTCGTTCCCTGCCAGAAGTGCCTCGACTCAGGCTCGTTGCCGAACCTGAAGATCAGGAGGTCTCTCCCCGACTCTCTGACAGAAGACCTGAGTTCGCCTACTATCCCTTTTACCTGTTCCTGATATCTTGTCAGATCGTCCGGTCTTCTGCTCGACACCATAAAGACAAGCGGCTCGGCCCCGATATCGATTATCGAGCGTATCTGCTTCTTCGCCGTTTGTATGTTCCTCTCAAGCTCTCTGGCGTCGTTCCTGGCAGGAAACCGGCCCTGCTCCGGGTTTGAGAGCCAAATCATCACTTCCACGAGCTTGAACTTGGCTTCTTTAAGCGGGAGATAGGACTTGGCGTCATATGCGGGGCCGTCCGAGACCCCTGATATAAAATTACTGATCCTGCCGGTTTTTGAGCCGAGGTCTGCGTTTACTGTCTTCAGGTCCGCAAAGGAGGGGATTGCAGAAATAAACAAAAAAAGCAGTGCCAGAAAGGATTGCAAAAATATGTTACGCCCGAAAAACTCCAGCGGATTGCCGCGGGAAGTTTCAACAATCGAGGATTGTCCGCATCTTTCGTACGGAGCGCCAGTAATTTCTATTGTCCTCAACCAGCCACCTTCAACTTAAGCGCCGAATGTGCCGCAAAGCAGCATTGTCAGATTGCGTATCTCGTTATCAGGCATGCCTTTTGCCTTATCGAAGTTAAACTCGTCCCTGATCGAATGGACGTCGCTCCCCCAAAAATGCACCAGCCCGTCCTTAAGAAGCTTTCTCGCGAGCTTCTTGACCGCCTGGCCGTATCTGTCATTCAGGCTGCCGGTGTTCATCTGAAGAAGTATTCCGTCCTCTACCCACTTGTTTATGAGCTTCAGGTTCCCCTCCAGGTAAAGGCACCTCTCCGGATGGGCTATTACAGGTATGTATCTCGCCGTCAAAAGCCTGAAGAGCACGTCTGACGTATAGACCGGAAGCTGTGTAAATGGAAGCTCAACGAGGACATAACTCCCCCTGCCGCCGAGAGTGGCCAGAGGGTTCTCTTTTAATTTCTGCGCAAGCCCCTCACAGATGTGCACCTCGCCGCCAAGTATTAAATCCGCCTCGATGCCCCTCTCCCTGCACATGTGCTTCAGGGAATCATAGGCGGCGGCGACCGAGTCCACCCTTGACCAGTCGGCATCGTCCCTGTAATGAGGGGTAAGCACAAATGTCTTGATCCCCTCGGCGACGCCCTTCTGTATCATAAGTATCGACTCTTCGACAGAGGCCGGCCCGTCATCCACTCCGGGCAGTATATGCGTGTGCATATCAATCATTGACGTTCTTGTACCCGCTCGAGTAATAGTAGTAGTTATACTTCCTGCCCTGCATCTTGAATTTGTTAAGAATGCAGCCGACAAGATTTATATTCGCCGCCGCGACTATTTCCTTTACGCGCTCAACCATGGCGAAGGTCGTCTTGCCCGCCTCAATCACGTAGATGACGCTGTCGACGGACCTTCCGATAACGATGGCGTCGTTTACGGCCATTACAGGCGGGGTGTCGATTATAACCATATCGTACTGGGCGGCGAGCGTCGTTATTATGTCCTTTATTTTTTGGGAGCCTATGAGCCTGCTCGGGTCAGGAGGCACCGGGCCGCTCGGCAGGATATCGAGCCCCTGCACGCCCGTCTTGATAATCGCGTCCTCAAGCTTCATCCCTTCGGCGAGGACGTTCGTAACGCCTATCCTGTTGCTTATCTTGAAGAACTTGTGGAGCGACGGCCTCCTCAGATCGAGATCGACGAGGATCACCTTCTTGTCTTCCATGCTGAAAGTCGTAGCGAGGTTGGAGGCGTTGCTGCTTTTGCCCTCCGACTCGACCGAGCTTGTGACAGCCAATATCTTGATCTGTTTATCGACCGAGGCATAACGCACGCTGTTGCGCACGGTGCGGAAGCCCTCGACTATCGGGAGCGTCGGGTCAAGGTTCGATATCATGTTCCTGTTCCTGAGGAACTTCGACCGCGGGACGGTGCCCAATAGCGTCAACGGCTTTACGTGTTTAATGTCCTCGGGGGTCTTTACGGTATTGTCTATGTATTCGACAAAGAATGCGGCGGCCAAACTCCAGAAAAGGCCCATGGACGCGGACAACATATAGCTCAGGAGCTTTTTCGGAAAATAGGGCTTATCCGACACTGACGCGAGCTCAACGAGCCTGATATCGGAAAGCGTCATAGATTCGGCCACTCCGACCTGCGTCATATACTCAAGGAGCTTCTGGTACATGTCCTTGTTTACTGACAAGGCAAGGTCGAGCTTTGAGTTCTCCACGTTCTTTACAGGGATTTTAAGGAGTTCGCCCTGGTACTGGTCTATGTACTTCTGTATGAGCTTCCTCTTGGCGAGGCCGCCTTCCAGCTCGATATATGATTCCATCATCGATTTGGAGAGCTGGTCATAGACAGGATCGACCGAGAACCTCTCGCCGTTGAAGACCATGGTGGCCTCATCCTTGAGGAGGGCTTTGATGGTCTCCACTTCCCTGTCAAGCTTTTTGTATTCGGGATGCTCTTTGGTGTAATTTACGCTCTTCTCGGTGATGCTTAAAAGAAGTTCGTTGAGTTTTGTCTTTAATGACTTTACCGAGTCGCTCTGCGAAAACTCCTTTGTCTCTTTCCTGTACATCTCTATGGAGTTGAGTTTACTGCGCGCCTCGACCATGCTTTTTTCGGCATTGACTATGGTCTTCTCGTTATCCTCGTAATTACCTTTTAAGGTGGCCACCTTGTTAATCAGGTTCTGCCCCTCTATGCTCAGGTCCACGGTGCCTGTCTTGAGCTTGAAGTCCCTGATATCGATAAGCGATTTATAATAGTCTTCTTTTACGCTCAGTATCTTGCTCTCTATGAAAAGGCGGGCCGCCTTGTACTCCTCCCTTGTCTGCTGAAGCCTGTACGCGATGTAGAGCTCGGCGAGCTTGTTCGATATGGCGGCGGCCTGTTTGGGGTCAGGCGACGTGGCTATGACCTCCAGCATGTCGGAATCTTCATACTGCTCTACTTTAAGGTAAGGCTTGGGGAAAAGGCGCCTTAAGACGAAGTTCTGCTCGACAAGCTCCGTCGGCTTCATGGGTTCGCCTTTTCTGTTCCTGAGGTCCAGAGATGTTATAAGCTCCTCAAGGAGCGGACTAATCTTCGCCAGGGCGATCTCAGTATCATAGTTCTCGGTCGTGCTCATCATGTTGCCTCCGAGACTCGAAAGGCCGAGAGTCGAGAGGAGCGACGACGCCGTGTCTGAGCTTTGCACGAGAAGTTTCGCTTCAGACTTGTATATAGGAGTGACCAGGCGCACCCCTATAAAACCCGTGATCAGAAAAATGGAAAATATGACGGCTATGATCCATTTTCTCCTTATCAGTATTTCCCATATCTTTAGAAATTCCACTTAGGCGTTGTCTCCCATTCAGATTAGTTGCCGCGAACTGCTCTTTAAAAAACGCTTCAGCGCCAGATCCCCGATCTATTGCGCCGGTATGGCAAGCGGCGTTGTGGTAGTGCCGTCCTCGCCGGTTAAAACATCCTTCACCTGCGGCCAGAGCACAATGCCGCTTTCAAGCGATGTGATCGGGCTTAATATCCTCGACAGGTGGCCGAAGAACCAGCTTACATTCGCTATGGCCACAGCCGGGACGTATACGATGTCGCCGCTTTGCAGCGCCGTATCCTGAGAGAGGTTCCCGCTCTTGTATGCCTGTTTAAGGTCTACCGTAGAGAACTCCGCCTTTTCCTTTCCTCTCCTTATGAGGACGACGTTATTCATTTTGGCGTCGGCTGTCATGCCGCCCGATTTTGTTATCGCCTCGAATATCGTATAGCTCCCGTCAAGCGTAAGTATCCCTGGGCTGTTGACCTCTCCTAAAACCATTATCTTCTGGCTCTGGACCCCGGATATGCTTACAAGCACCTGCGGCTCGACAACGTATTTGCTGAGCTTTGCCTGGAGCTCATCCCTGAACTCAAAAATGCTTCTGCCGGCCGCCTGCACATCACCGGCCAGCGGGAACATTACCATGCCCGTGCGGTCGATCTTGACCGATCTCTTGAGGTCGTCATGCTTGTAGACGGCGACGTCTATCGTGTCGCCGACGCCGAGGATGAAGTCAGCTGGCTTTGGAGGCTGGGGGGTGGCGGATTCCGCGCGTTTCATCTCGTCTTTTTTGATGCCCTCGCCGTTTCCGGCGCATCCTGCGATAAATGCCGCGAAAATGATAAACATAAGCGGCAGGAAAATCTTAGTGCGCATAATTCTCCTTTTGAAAATGGCTTGTGATCCCCGCCGGGGCAGTCATCCCTGAGCCTCTTTCGGTATTTTCAAGCCCGAAAGCCCCAGGTATTCCGGCGCTTGCCGCTGGGATGTTCATTTTGTCCGGCTTATTTACTGCGGCACGGCGGCATGGGATATGCGGATATAAACCGATCCTGAAAGCTGGCATCAATTTTTCTTTTCCCTGTAATCCATTATCAATGCACCTAGCCTGTAAATATATCTCAATTCAAAGGAATATTCAATAAAAATGAGCGGATACGCAACCAATCCTAGATACTCACGAGTATCTTCCCCAGATTCCTGTCGGAGGAGGCCTTAAGCGCCGCAACGGCATCTTTAAACTGGAATTTTCTGGAGACCATCGGGGCGATATTAAGCCGCCCCCTGGAGAGCAATCTGATGATATTCGGAAAGATGCCGTAGCCAGCATGTCCTCTGGCCCCCACGACCCTGTTTGCGCCAGAGACAAGGGTGTCAAGATACATCGGCGTGCTTGTCGCGGCCCGCCCGAGGTATATGATCTTGCCCTGGTTTGAGAGCGATTTTTCCATCTCAGGTATCGTATAAGGCGCGGCTCCCGCGGCCTCTATCTGTATCTCCGCCCCAAAACCCTTCGTTATCTCCATTATTATGTCCGAAGGCCTTGCGCCATCAAGGGTTTTTGAATTATACGCGTAATCCGCCCCAACGGCCCTGGCGAGACCTACCCTTCCGTCCTGTATGTCGAACGATATTACGATATCCGCTCCGGCGGCCTTCGCCAGCGCGACCGCCCCGAGGCCGATCGGCCCGGTACCGTAAACAACTATCGTGGAGCCGGGGTTAAATCCGCCTCCTACGACGAACAGCCCGTTATACGCGCACCCGACAGGCTCGACGAGCGCCCCGATATCAAAGATCTCATCTCCGCCATAAAGACCTCTGAGGTCGTTCAGCTTCCAGCAGTATCTCTGGTTGATGGCGATATACTCCGCCAGGGCCCCGTTCCTGCTGAGCCCCATCAGCTCCACGTTCCTGCACTGGTTAGGCGATCCGCTCCTGCAGGGCGTGCACATCCCGCACCACATGACGGATTCAACGGCTACGATATCGCCGGTCTTAAGCCCCGTGACGCGGCTTCCGGCCTGCTCGACGATACCGGAGAACTCGTGGCCTATCACGCACGGGAATCTCGTAAGGCCCGAAAAAAGTATATAGCCGTCCTTATCGGTCTCGTAGACATGGGTATCCGACCCGCAGATGCCGCAGGTCTTTACCCTTATTAGAACCTCGTCATCCAGGAGTTCCGGGACAGGGACGTTGACGATATCGAACCTTGTGTTTCGCCAGACCTGGCTCCCTACGGCAGCCCTTTTAAGCCTGTTTTCCTCTTCGGTTACAGGATAGCCTTCCTTCGGCTTCCATTCGCCGTTCGCCATGAGCGCCTTCATAAGCTCTCCGTCTGCAGCGCCTTTTTGTTTATCTTCCCGCTGCTTGTCTTGGGCAGTTCATCCATGAACTCAACGGCCCTCGGCACCTTGTAATGGGCAAGGCGCGCCCTGCAAAACTTCAGGAGGTCTTTTGAGCTTAAGTGTCTGCCAGGCTTTATTGTTATTACTGCCTTGGGGACTTCACCTCTCAAATCGTCTTTTACGGAAATTACCGATGCCTCTTTTACGTCAGGATGATCGAGAAGCACCTTCTCTATTTCTGCGGGGTATACCTTAAGACCTGCCACTTTCATCATCCCGGACTTTCTCTCCACAAAATAGAAGTATCCGTCCGTATCTTTTGTCGCCAGGTCGCCGCTCCTGTACCAGCCGTTCTCAAAGGCCGCGCCGCCGGCGTTTGCCTCGAAATATCCCTTAACGACAGCCGGGCCTTTAAATACCATCTCCCCTACCTCTCCCACTCCCGCTTCGTTCCCATCGTCATCAAAGATACTCACCTCATAATACGGGCATGGCTTTCCAACCGAGCCGGGGGGCATGAATTCACCCGGCCGGTTCGCAAGCGCGATGCCGGTCGTTTCGGTACTCCCCCATACTGGGACGATCGAAAGGCCCATCTTCTGAACGAACCTGTTCATAAGCTCGGTCCTGGTGTACATCCCTCCGCTCTCCGGTATCCGTAATGAGCTTAAGTCGTAGAGCCTGTGCTCGGTAAGCTCCAGTAGGTTTTCATACATCGGGGCCAACCCCATCATGCAGGTGACCCTGTGCCTTGAGATGGCCTCGGCGATCGACTTGGGGTAGATGGTATCCACAAGCACCATCGTGCCGCAAAGGAATAACGGGCGAGCTAATATTTCATGGGGGTGCGCGAACGGAGCGAACATGCACAGGTGTATGTCTTCACGCTTAAGGCCCAAGGCCTCTATTGACGCGATCGTGTTCCAATAGATATTGGAATGCGTCGTTATGGCGCCCTTTGAATTGCCCGTAGAGCCTGAGGTGTAGTTAAGGTAGACCGTGTCCTCGTCTCTTATATCAAGGCCGGGATTGGAATCGGGGCACCCCTCGATGAAGCTGTCCCAGGAGACGGCAGCGCCTGCGCCCTCCCCTGCCGTTATAAGCTCTATATCCGATCCTTCCGGCAAAGACCCAGCCGCATGAGGGAGCAATGAGCTGCTGGTTACGAGCAGCTCAGGCCCAAGGCCTCGAAGGATAGCCGATATCTTCTCCCGCGGGAGTTCAAAGTTCACTGGAGCGGCGATCGCCCCTGCCTTCGCCGCGCCCAAAAATGTGATTACAAGCTCAGGGACCCTGGGCAGCATCATCCCGACACGGCCGCCCTTTTTAACGCCTTTTTTTATTAGCCCGTTGGCGAACCTGTTTACAAGGCTGTTAAGCTCTTTATAATCGATAGAGGTCTCCCCGTACACCAGGGCCTTTTTACCCGGGGCCTCGACGGAGTTCCTCTCAAGCATCTCTACAAGGGTCATCAATGGGATCCTCCGGACGGCTAGTAAGCGCCGACCTTTTTAAATACTACTCCGATAGTCTTGAAAAGTATCTTGATATCGAGCCAGAAGGACTGATTCTTTACGTAATGGACATCGTGCCTTATCCAGTCGTGAAAAGAGGCTTCGCTCCGCCCCTGCACCTGCCACAGCCCCGTCACGCCGGGCTTTACCTTAAGCCTGATCGACCTCCAGCTCGGGCTGAACTTCATCTCGTCCATCACCAGCGGCCTCGGGCCTACGAGGCTCATCTCCCCCCTCAGGACATTGAATAACTGGGGGAGCTCGTCGAGGCTGGTCTTCCTGAGGAACTGCCCGATGCGCGTTATCCTCGGGTCGTTTTTGATCTTGAACATGGGGCCGTCTATATTTTTCTGCGCGGCCAGGTTTTTCTGCTGATCGTGCGCGTCTTTTACCATCGTCCTGAATTTAAGCATCTCAAAATCCCTGCCGTTCCTGCCGCATCTCTTTTGCCTGAATATGCAGGGCCCTTCGGAGTCCTTTTTGACGGCTATCGCGAGCACAATCATCAGAGGGGCCAGACAGATAAGAAAGAAAAGAGACGCGAATATGTCCAGGAGCCTCTTCGCCCCGAGGAAGGCCGAGTATCTATAGCCGCTCATCTTGTGGCCGACGGCCTCTATTATCCCGTTAAATTCGTAATGCGACGGTATCAGGTTTACATCCGCCATTTTCAAATTGTCCACGATTATCTTGTTGCTGAAAGAATCCCCGCCGAACAGCTTTACCCCGCGGCCCACGACGCAGTACCTTATCGAGGCGTTGTCGTCCATCTCGAACTCGCTCAGCATGATGCTTTCCCTGATCTTGGCCCTCTTGCCTATAGTGCAGCCGTCGCCTATGACGGCAGGGCCGATAATCTGGACGTCATCACATATGGTGCAGTTACTGCCGATTATGGTCGGGCCGACGATGTAGGCCTTGGGAGAGATAGAGATATTCTCCCCTGCCCACACGCCTTCGGCTATCTCCGTCATCGAGCCTTTTGAAAAGTTCCCGTTAAACAGCACTTCGCGATGAAGATCGAAATAGTCCTCTACCGAATCCACGGGGCGGCAGTAGCCTTCAATTTCGTATATGTTTACAGGGAGAGCGGCGGCCTTCAGAGCGGGTATAAGCTGCTCCTTAATGTCGAAGTATCCTTTATCTTTTATGAAATCGAGCGCGATGGGGTCGACGGCATAAACCCCCAGCGGCGTATAAGGCGACCTTCTATCCCTGGAGGGATGAATAACCGTAATGCTCTCGACAGCGCCGTTCTTGTCTACAAAGATATCTTCTACCGGATACCTCCGGTTTTTAAGGACTCCGACGGTCAGCGCCGCCTTTTTGGACGAATGCTCGCTGAAAAGCCCGTCGAAGTCTATATTGCTGAAATATATGTTGCTGCTTATTACCAGGAAGCTCTCGGCGCCCAGAAAGGCTTTTAGGTTCCTCAAGGTACCGGCAGTACCGGAGGGCTTGTCTTCTTCGAAATAGCGGAGGTCTATTTTATGGCCGGAGTTGGACCTAAGCGCCTCCATGTAATGCTCCATCTCGAAGCTTTCGTCCTTCGTGACGGAAACAAGGATCGTTTTTATGCCCTTTGATTTGAGAAGATCAACAGTGCATTCTATCAAATGCCTGTTCAGGACGGGAAGCGTACAAACGGGGTTATCCCTGAGTAGCGGGTTCAAATCCTCGTTATGTCCGCCGCAGAGGAGTACCGCTGTCGTGATATTGCTTTTTGAAAATAGCAATCCCATAAAATCTCTCTCTTAAACGGTTAGGAGAGCAAACCTTGCCGCACAATACATATCGGCAGCTCCTTAAAAAACCTATAATTTCCACCAGGCCAACCAAAGGCCCTTTTTTGATCCCGCCTTGCGCTATGGATGCGCGAGCGTCTGCTAACTTCTTCAGACATTGTTTCCGTCAGCTCTTTAGTTTTCCGGTCATAGGGAATTTTTTCATAGGGTCAACGCAGGGTTTGTCAGTATGACAGATATTTGGCGGGCAGCATAAACGTAACCGGTAAACGACACGTTGGCTTCCAATTTAAGCCCCTCCATCAAGGCGTCTTCGGCTGCAAGGTCACATCGTGATACGTCCTGTTAATGCGCCCTGACCAACACAACTCTTCTGACTTGAAAGGCACCTGTTACGGCGGAGCGGGATTCCTGAATAAAGGCTGATCTCAAATATTCTTAAAAGCTCACCACGCCAATAATATAATTCAGGTAAGTACCTTTTGTAAAGATATTTTTTAAACTGGCGGGAATATCCGCGTTGGCGGGGATTATTAAAAACTATAGATTTAAATTCTGTTATTTCGATTAAAAGAGGGCTGAAAAAATGCCGGGGCGGCTTAAAGCTTAAAAAAGAAAGGCCCGTAAAACGGGCCTTTCTCAATCAATATTATTTAACGTTACGGAACTACCTTTTTGACGACCTCGGTTTGGCGGGGGCCACAGCGACCTTCCTTCCGGCGATTATCGATTGGTGCATGAATTCGATGACCTTCTCGGCGGAGTCCCTCGGAACCTCTACAAAGGTGAAGGTGTCGAATATGGTCACGCCCTTTATCGCGTCCCTGGGCAGGTTGGCCTTTTTGGAGATAGCGTTGACTATATCTCCGGCCTTTGTCCCCTGCTCTTTTCCGATGGTCATAAAGAGCCTGGCCATGCCTGGGGGCGCCCCTGTGTCATCCAGAGAAACCGCTTCCTGCCTTTCAGGCGAAGGGGTGTCAAAGACATGGAGCTGGAATTTTAAAAGCGCCGCTAAAGCCTCCAAGGGGTTCATGTCCACGGTCAAATTTTCGGCCAGCTTAAGGTATTTATCAAAATGAGCGTCGTCTATAAATTCCTGTATCCGTTCTTTCAGGCTGTTTACGCGCGCGCCCATGACTTCCTCTTTGGTCGGAAGTTTTCCCCTTGTGATGTTGGCCTTTGATACCGATTTTATAAGCCTTAGCTGCCTCTCTTCCCTGGGGGTCACGAAGGTGATCGCTATCCCTTCCTTGCCGGCCCTGCCTGTCCGGCCGATCCTGTGGACATACGACTCAGGGTCCTGGGGTATGGAGAAGTTTACTACATGGGAGATGTCGCTGATATCAAGTCCGCGCGCCGCTACGTCAGTGGCTACGAGCACGTCGATACGGCCTTCCTTGAATTTTTTAAGCACCGTCTCCCTTTGCGCCTGGCTGAAATCCCCGTGCATGGAGTCGGCATCGTAACCGCGGAGCTTGAGGTTTGAGGATACTTCGTCAGCCTCTTTCTTCGTATGGCAGAATATGAGGAACCTGCCTGAGTCGTCCGAATCTATGAGCCTCGAGAGGGCTTCAAGCTTCTGCTCATATCTTACCTCATAGAATATCTGGCTGATCTTCGGGGCCGTAAGGGTATCTGACGCTATCCTTATCTTTTCCGGAGACCTCATGTATTTTTTCGATATTTTGATTATCGCGTCAGGCATCGTGGCTGAGAATAAAAGGGTCTGCCTTTCCGCGGGGGTTTCCTTGAGTATCCTGTTTATGTCGTCTAAAAACCCCATGTCAAGCATCTCATCCGCTTCATCCAACACCACGATCTTGACGGCCTTAAGGGAGAGGGTCCTTCTTTCGATATGGTCAAGCACCCTGCCCGGGGTGCCGACTACTACATGAACCCCTTTCTGCAGCGCCTTAATCTGCCTTTCAATTGAAGTGCCGCCGTAAACCGGCAGCGCATGGAGCCTCTTGAATTTGCCGAGCTTATTCATCTCCTCGGCCGCCTGTATGGCGAGTTCCCTTGTAGGAGCGATTATTATCGCCTGCACGCCGTGGCTTAAGCGGTCTATCCTTTCCACGATAGGTATCCCGAACGCCGCTGTTTTACCTGTGCCGGTTTGCGCCTGGCCTATAACGTCTTTACCACTGAGGAGGATCGGGATCGTCTTTTCCTGTATGGGAGTGGGCGCCTCGAACCCCATAGATGTTATTGCCTTGAGCGTGTCTGTGCTGAGTTCAAAATCAGCAAATGTCAAACCGCTATTAATCTTTTTTTCCAATGTACTGTCTTCTCCTTTTTTAGAGCCTAATTTTTTAATTAAATATGATAACACAAAAAAATGATAAATACACAAAAAAGAGCTTTAAGGTTCAAGTGCGAGCGAAGCAAAGGAGTAAAAGGAAGAAGGAGAACTATAAGTAGGGGCCACTCGAAGAGCGGGCCGGGAAACTAGAAGGGAATCCGGCAACAAGGTTCGGGATGTCGCCTAAAAAATCTCCCCTCCCTCGACGGGAGGGGACTGAGGGGAGGGTGAAATTGAAGCTCCCCGCGGCAAGCCGCGGGGAATCTTCGATATGTGTGGTTGGGTAATAGAAAAACAAAATCTAAAAACGGGGTGTAGCTACGTATTCCTCCCCTAAAAAATCATGACATAGAGAAGGATGCCGGCCGATAGGTTTGCCGCCACTGTAATAAGCTCGAAAAGGTATTTTTTCGGTAATCTGTTCATCTGCTCATCCTCCTTGTCAGATTATCACCTTTGACAGCAATAGTACCGCCGTCAGATTTGCCGCAGTTGCCAATATCTCGAATAGTCCCCTTGTCTGGAGCGTCTTTATCATTTTATCTCCCTCCTTCTGAACTCATGATGTTACGGCTCCATTATACTAATTGAAAATTAGAAAATTATTAAATGCAGCCTTGACCACCATCTTTTTTAAGAAGAATGCTTTCATATAAGGGAAAGTACAGGTTGATCTTTTGAAGGACTTTTTCAGAGGGCTGTTAAAATTTTATGGGATTTAAAAAAGGAGCGGGGAGGGATACATACACCCTCCCCGCCTTTGGCTATTACAGGAGGATAATAGCCGCGAGGATGATTACTCCTACTGCCAGGACAACCGCGATGTTAGCGAAGGATGCAAGCATGTCAAAAAGGCCTGTGTTCAATTTAATTATATTCACTTTCAAACACCTCCAGATTAAATCCCTTCTCCCGGACAGCCACGAATGGCGTCCACTGTAAAAAAAGCACCTTTGTTCCTTTACATTGATTTTACAATCGGCTCAGGATATTTTATGTGAGTAAAATCACAGCTTTTGTATAAAAAAAAGGAGGCTGTATGCCTCCCTTTTTTGCGGAAAGATGTCCGCCCTGGGCTAAGCCCGGGATTTTCCAACCTGCTTTACAAATCAGATTACAAGTACAACGACCGCGGCAGCCATTAAAACTACCACAGCCGCGACATTAACAAGCGAAACCGCTATCTCATATATTTCCTTGTTTGTTGTTGTCCCCGGCATCGTGCTCCTCCTTATTTTACCGGCCCCGGCCTTTTCGGGCCTGTACGTCATGGTTTCTCTTTAATAAGCCGTCATCAGAGGATAGTAGTATTAATACACTTAAATGATAGCTCCAGCGAGAGCGAAAACGCAATGACGAAAATCACTTTTTTCAGATATAGAATACGGAGGCCTTTTTTTAAGATCCAGCCTGACTCTGCGGCTAAAAGCCCTTGGTAAATGTCGTAAAGACCGAAAATGCCAAAACGGCCATTACGGCAAATTCCGCAAGTATCTCAAAAACTGCTATTCTTTTCATTATCCTCTCCTAGGGAATTTTCTAATAAAACCGCCGGAACGATAGGGGGATTTTACTTGAACAGGAAAATAGCCGCTGTGAGATAAGTTACGGGGAGGGATATTTGAAGCTCCCCGCGGCAAGCCGCGGGGCATACGCTCGCTATGCATATTCATTTACCCTGCCATAAATGGCAGGGATTGCCGGCAGGGTACTTATCTTTTATAAGCTTAAGCTTTGACCCGCCGCTTCGATCCATCCGGGGGAGGCATCCCTTTAAACTTTTCACCTCACATTCACCCTCTTGACCCCTTCCGGCCTCCATGCCGGTGATATCACTCCCGGCCCATGCCGCCCACATTCCTCCTCAAGGAGCGTGCCCCATGTGATTGTAAATTCGCCCAAATCCCTGTTTATGGAATCGATCGCCTGAAGCAGACTCTCCCGCTTACGGCCTTCGTCGAACAACTCCATCTGCGTACATCCTGCCACGATATCCGAAATTGACACCCCGATGAGCCGTATGGAGGTCCTAAGCCTTATGGAATCAAGTATGCCTGATGCGGCTGCGTATATCGCCCTAGTATCATTTGTTGGAAAAGAGAGCGACCTTTGCCTGCCAAATGTAAAAAAGTCATTATAACGGAGCGTAAGCGTGATCTTTCGGCCCTTGAGCTTATGGCCCCTCGCCCTGAAGCCGACCATCTCAGAGAGCTTGAGCAGGTATCTCTTAAGCGCCTCTTTATCCGATATGTCTTTCGGAAGCGTCGTCGAGTGCCCGACGCTCTTCGCCTCCTCTTCCTCTCCGATGGGTACCACAGGGTTCGGGTCTATCCCCTGTCCCATCAGCTTAAGCCTCTCACCTATTATCCCGAACCTTTCCCTGAGGACGCTTACCGGATACCTTCCAAGCTGACCGCAGGTCTTTATGGCGAGCGTCGATAAATGGGCCGTCAGTCTCGGCCCTACGCCCCATAGCTCGCAAACTGGAAGGTCTTCCAGCACCGAAGATACCTCCCCTTCTTCTATCACGACCAGCCCGTCCGGTTTTTTCATGTCCGAAGCAAGCTTGGCGAGGAGCTTATTGGGCGCTATGCCGATCGAGCAGGTTAGCCCCACCTCTTGCCTTATCCTCTCCTTTACGGATAGGGCAAGCGTTAACGGAGGGCCGAAGAGGGCTGCGGTACCGGTTATATCCACAAAGGCCTCGTCTATAGAATATGCCTCAACTATAGGAGAGAACTGTTTGAAAATATTAAGTATTCTGACTGACGTGTCTATGTACTTGCGGTTGTCGCCCACAACAAAAACAAGTCCCGGGCAGGCCCGTTTAGCCTCGTACTTATTCATCCCTGTCTTCACCCCATGCGCGCGCGCCTCATAAGAGGCGGTGGTGACAACAGTCCTCCCGGCAGAGCCGATTACCGCGATAGGCTTGCCCCTCAATGACGGGTTGCACCGCTGCTCTACGGACGCGAAAAAGGCATTCATGTCTATGTGCATTACGGTCATACCTCTACCTCTTCCAGGGTCCACCTCAGGCTTGCCTGATTATAGGTAATCTCAAAGAGTGCCGCGCCGTCAGTAACGGAAAAGTGCATTATCGTGGCGCTACCCTCCTTCGAGGCCCATCTGCAGGTTATCTCCTTTATGGGATAGACCCTCCCCTTCCACTTGAACTTAACAGGCCTTATCCCTTCCTCAAAGACGGCCACTACCTTGATAAACTCTCTTATCTCTGTTGCCATAAGTACCTGATATAAAAGTCATTACGAGCGAAGCAACTTCTCCCCCCTCACCCCCCGCCCCCCGCCCCCCGCCCTCTCCCGCAAAGGGGAGAGGGCACTTAAGGGAACCCCGCGGCAAGCTTCGCGTATCGCCCCCAAAACCTCCCCTCCCTCGACGGGAGGGGAATGAGGGGAGGGTGAAATTCATGCCTCTTGGTAAAAGGCCTTTTGCGCGCTGCCACGCGCTTTCGGGTATTGGCTCTGCTCGCTGTCGGCTCGCTCCCTTTGATAGAACTGAAGCCCGGTCGCTCGCCTCTTTTATGCTCGCTTCGCAATACCCCTTGTATTTTTGAGAAACAAAAAGCAAAAACAACCGTCATATGCGAGTGGAGCAATCTCGTCTTGATATCCCCTCACCCAGCCTCTCCCCAAATGGGGAGAGGGGCTTCTTCTGCGTAGGGCCCGTTCCCCGAACGGGCCGGGAAACCATAAGGGAACCCTGCGGCAGCTGTAGGTAATTTTTTGTTTTTTAAGTATGGAGGGCTGCCAGCTATATGCCCTGAAATGCTGTTGTTTGTGGCAAAGCCTTGCAGGGTTATTTCTCGATCTGCTTTATGACCGATACGACCTTTCCGATGATTGAAAACTCTTTGCCTTCTTTGACTGTTATAGGGGAAAACCCCGGGTTTTCAGGCTTAAGGGTTATCGTCTCCCCGTCTTTAAAAAACCTCTTAACGGTCGCCTCGCCATCGAGCATGGCTACGACGATATCGTTATTCGCAGCCTCTTTCTGAGGCCTTACGATAAGGAGATCCCCCTCATCTATGCCAGCCCCTATCATGCTCTCCCCTTCGACTTTCAAGAGAAACCCCTCCCTGCATTTAAAAAACCTGGCATCGATTGCCACATGGCCGAGGATGTCTTCCACAGCCAAATGGGGTTGGCCTGCCTTGACAGAACCTATTATAGGCATGGAGACCGCGCCTTTCACTGAGGAGCCGATGACCTCTATCGCCCTGGAGATATTGGCTGATCTCTTTATATAGCCTTTTTTTTCCAGGGCATCCAGGTGTTTGCGCGCGTTACCCGGCCCTTTAATACCGAACCTGGCGCAAATTTCCCTTAAGGTGGGCGGATATCCGCTCTTTTCTATGAATTCTCCAAGAAATACCAGTATCTCTTTCTGGCGTTCTGTAATATTTCTGTTCATATATGTTTTGGGTTACAAATGTTACCCTATTATAGGCAGCAGGGCGGGGTCTGTCAAGGTATAAGCAGCTTTACGTTGCATACAAAGCGGACCAACACCTTTTACCTAAAGATACCGACAATCTCCGCCGATAAGAAAAACACAGTTCTATAATAAATCTTATTAAGGAGGTACTACTATGGCCCTTGAATGGAAAAAGAGTCTGGAGACAGGTGTCGATTGGCAGGATGCGCAGCACAAGGAATTATTTTTGAGGATAAACAGGCTGGTGGAAGCCATGATGCAGCGTAAGGGCAAGGATGAGCTTGCAAACCTTATTAAATTCCTGGACAGCTACGTTATAACCCACTTTGGTGCCGAAGAGCAGATGATGAGCAAGCTTCAGTTCAAGGGAAGGGCCTCTCACATGATCGAGCACAGCACCTTCAAAAAACAGGTCTCTGATATAAAGAAAGAGGTCGAAAGCGGAGCCAATCTGGCGGTGGTCATCGAGACACAGCGCAAGTCCGTTGAATGGCTTACCAATCATATAGGGATAGTTGACAAGGAGCTTGGCAGGTTCATAATCGAGAAGGGCGCTTCAACAGGCAAAATAGCCTGAGATAATACTATCTAAATCATACACTTGCAGCCATACTTTAAAATATAATCTTAGATACTCTTGTCCGGGTTTTCCGCCTGGGCGGGGCCTCCATTCCGAGGTTCCGCCTGGGTGGAATTGTCCATCGCTGCGCCGGCATCTATACCCTCCTTTATCTCCTCAAATTCAGGCACGACTATCCCGCGTTTGATCATGATGTTATAGATGACGTTGGCGCGGCTTGCCACGTATTTTTGCTCGCCTGAGGCGTCTAGCCTCCTCGGGTTCGGAAGCACTGTAGCGAGCCTCGCGGCCTCCATCGGAGAGAGGTCAGCCGCAGATTTTCCGAAGTGGTGGCGGGCGGCGGCCTCAACACCGAACACCCCGTCCCCCCACTCGATGACATTCAGATAAAGCTCAAGGATACGCCTTTTGGAGAGCTTCCGCTCGATCTGCCAGGTTATTACCGCTTCCTTTATCTTTCTTAAAGGGCTCTTTTTGGGCGTGAGGTAGAGGTTCTTTGCGAGCTGCTGGCTTATGGTGGAGCCGCCTGATTTGAATTTTTTAGCCTTCAGGTCCTTCTCGATAGCCTTCTGCATGGCCTCGAAGTCAAAACCCTCATGGCTCCAGAATTTGTCGTCCTCCGCTATAATGACGGCCTTTGCCATATAAGGGGATATCCGCGAGAAAGGCACCCATACTTGGTACAAGGACTTTTTCCTCCCCTTCGCCTTCCACTCGGCCTCCCTGTACTCCATAAGGGAAGTCTTCTTCGGGTTTTCCTTAACAAGCTTCGATACGTTCGGTATGGCCGTAAAATAGAGGCCGACAAGGATAGCGGTCAATATCAGTATTGCGTAAAGAGATTTTTTCATCTTGCCGGAAACTCTGCTCCTGTAATATAAAAAGGCCCGGAAATCGCCTCCGAGCCTCTTATTTTTATCATTTTACAGCGCTATAAACAATGCTATAAGGCACAAACCTGTTCGGGCCTGCCAAAAAACTCCTCTATCATCACCTTGCAGTCCTCTACAAGCCAGCCTGTCTCGCCCGCCCCGCGCTCAGAGTATTTCGCGCTCCCCCTCTCCTGCCGGGTAACTCCTGTCGTGCATAGGACAAAGGGCACCGGGTCCGGCGTGTGGGTCTTAAGCGCTATAGGCGTTGGATGGTCCGGCAAAACAAGTATCCTGTACTCCTTGAACTTCTCCACGCCTTTCAGTACCCTGCCCACTATCTCCCGGTCAAAATCCTCTATGGCCTTGAGCTTGTCTTTAAGGCTGCCGTTGTGTCCAGCCTCGTCAGGCGCTTCGACATGGACGCAGACGAAGTCTTTGGTATTAAGGATATCCAGGGCCGCTTCGGCCTTCCCTTTATAGTTGGTGTCGATGTAGCCGGTGGCGCCCGGGACTTTCAATATCTCCAGCCCGGCATAGATGCCTATCCCCTTCATAAGGTCTACGGCGGAGATCATCGCCCCGTCAACGCCGAACCTCTCTTTTAAAGTAGGCATCTTCGGCGCGCTGCCCTGGCCCCAGAGCCAGATGGAGGTCGCGGGCTTCTTACCAGAGGCGATCCTCTTCTTATTTACGGGATGGTCTTTTAAAACCCCCCTTGAGAGTTCCATTAGCTGCACAAGCTTCTCGGCCCCCGCGCCCTTCGGGAGGTATTCGTCGATCCTCTTGTCGGATATATCATGCGGAGGCGTCGTCTTGAACTTGCCGTTAGCGCCCGAGACCATAAGATGCCTGTAAGATGTCCCGGTATAGAACCTCACGCCTGCGCTTGACAGCCCCTTATCAAGGTCTTTTATGATCAGATCGGCCTCATCGGTTGAGATGTGACCGGCGCTGAAGTCGTCCATCACAAAAGAGCCGTCCTGGCTTGCGAGGGTCACGAGATTGCACCTGAACGCAATCTCCGACGGGGCGAGCTTTACCCCGATAGAGGCCGCCTCAAGCGGGGCCCTCCCGGTATAATATTTCTTCGGGTCGTATCCGAGGACGCTTAGATTAGCCACGTCGCTGCCGGGAGAAAATCCCTGCGGGACTGTCGCGAAGAGGCCGAACTTGCCGGTTCCAGCGAGAGAATCGAGGTTAGGCGTGTCCGCGAACTCAAGCGGGGTCTTGCCGCCAAGCTCGTCTATCGGGTTATCGGCCATCCCGTCGCCTATGAGTATTATGTATTTCATGGTTTTACCGCTTTAAGTGTTAAGTATTTGCCTTTTCGATCGGGCAATAAAAAAACCACCGTTACCTTGCCGTCAATCCGCGCCATTCATGGCAGGGAGATTTAATTATCCGATTTATACGGCCGCTTGTCAAATGAGACAGGCTTAAAACCCCATGACGCTCAGTATCTTTTTAACATCCGCCGGCACCTTAACGGGTTTGGGCGAGGAGTTCATTGCGTTGTCCGGGTCTTTCAAACCGTGGCCCGTAAGCGTGCATACAACCGTATCCCCGTCGATCAATACGCCTTCTTTTTTCATCTTTATGGCTCCCGCGAGCGATGCGGCGGACGCCGGCTCGCAGAAAACACCTTCCCTGGAGGCCAAAAGCTTATACGCCTCTATTATCTCCTCATCAGACACCATGTCTATAACGCCGCCTGATTCGGACTTCGCCTTTAAAGCGCCTTCCCAGCTCGCTGGGTTCCCTATCTTTATCGCGGTAGCCAGTGTGTGCGGGTCGTCTACAGGGTGACCGAGGACTATCGGAGCGGCCCCTTCGGCCTGGAACCCCATCATCTTGGGCAGGTTCGATATGATATCCTCCCTGTAATACTGGTTATAACCCTTCCAGTAAGCGGTGATGTTGCCAGCGTTGCCGACCGGCAGGAAGTGATATGTCGGCGCGTAGCCCAGGTGCTCGCATACCTCGAAAGCCCCGGTCTTCTGCCCCTCTATCCTGTAGGGGTTGATGGAATTTACCATCTTCACGGGATAGTCTTTGGTTATCGCCTTTACGATATTCAGGGCGTCGTCGAAGTTGCCTTTGATCTGGAGCACCATGGCCCCGTGCATCATCGCCTGCGAAAGTTTACCAAGTGCGATGCCACCGTCCGGCACAAGGACGTAAGCCTTCATCCCGGCCTTGGCCGCGTATGCAGCGGCGGCGGCGGAGGTGTTGCCGGTAGAGGCGCATATAATGGCCTCCGCGCCCTCTTCCCTCGCTTTTGACACCGCCATCGTCATGCCGCGGTCTTTGAACGACCCTGTGGGATTGAGGCCCTCGTACTTCAGAAGGAGCCTCAGGTCTCCGAATATATCCTTCAGGTTTTCCACCTCCACAAGGGGCGTGTTCCCCTCAAGAAGCGTAGTTATGGCGTTCTCGCTTATCTCCGGCAGAAAATCCCTGAACTCCCTGATAATGCCGGACCAAAGCCCTTTCCTAGTTAGCTGCACCGAGGTTCTCCTCTATCCTGATATAAACGATCTTGTCGTGTATTATGTCCATCTGCTGTATCTCCTCGATAGCCGACCTTAAAGCCTTCTCATGGGCGTTGTGGGTGAGTATCACGAGCGGCACCGCCCCGCCTATCTTCCTGTCCTTCTGTATGACGGAAGATATGCTTATGTTATGGGCCCCGAGCACACCCGATATCTTCGACAGCGCTCCGGGCTTATCCACGGACAGAAACCTAATGTAGTAAGGTATCTCCAGTGAATCGATCGGTTTGATAGTTACGTCCTTTACAGCATCTTCCGTATAAGACAGCGGGGTAAGCCTGTTTGAGATGTCCTTTCTCAGATTCCTGCCGATGTCAATCAGGTCGGCCACCACCGCGCTAGCCGTAGGCATCATCCCGGCGCCGAGCCCGTAAAGCATCACGGAGCCCACTGCGTTGCCGCGCAGATGTATCGCGTTATAGACCCCGTCAACGGTCGCGAGCGGATGCGCCGCTGGTATCATCGTCGGATGCACCCTAGCCTCGATCCTGCCGTCTATCGATTTAGTGATCGCAAGAAGCTTTATCCTGTAGCCGAACTCTTTGGCGAACTTGATGTCGTGCTGGCTTATATTGGATATGCCTTCCGTATAGATGTCCTTAAGGCTGATGTAAGTGCCATAGGCAAGATTGATAAGTATCGCCAGCTTGTGCGCCGTGTCGATCCCATCCACATCGTATGAAGGGTCTGCCTCGGCGTAACCCTTCTCCTGCGCCCTCCGGAGGACGTCCTCGAACTTGCCGCCTTCGTTCGTCATCTTGGAGAGTATGTAATTCGCCGTGCCGTTTATGATGCCGTAGATGGATTCGACCTTGTTGGCCGAAAGCCCTTCACGAAGCGCCTTTATTACCGGTATCCCTCCGCCAACGCTTGCCTCGAACCCTATATCTACGGACTTGACTGCGGCCTTCTTGAATATCTCTTCGCCCTGCGTCGAAAGGAGGGCCTTGTTGGCCGTCACAACGTGCTTGCCGCGCTCAAGGGCCTCCATGATGAATGTTCTGGCTATCCCCGTGCCTCCGACAAGCTCTATCACTATGGATATCTCAGGGTCGTTGATTACATCCATCGCATCGGATGTAAGGACGCCGTCATCGAGCTTCACGCCCCTGTCCCTGATGGTGTCCTTGTCAGCCACCCTCTTGAGTATCAGCTCGCAGCCGAGCCTGTCCTTTATGATAGCGGCGTTCTCTTTCAGCACCTTGACTACACCGGTGCCCACAGTGCCGAAACCGATAAGGCCGGCGTATATCTTCTGATCCTTCTTGAAAGTCACTTCAGCTCTCTCTTTTTCGGCTGTCTCCATCCTTTTAGCCTACCTTTTTTACAGGCAACTCAAGCGCCTTTTTTATGCACTTGGCGGCCTGCCTTATCCTATGCTCGTTCTCGACAAGCGCGAGCCGCACGAAATCATCCCCGTACTCTCCGAACCCGATGCCTGGCGATACCGATACCTTCGCCTTATCCAGAAGAAATTTGGAGAACTCCAGGGACTTAAGGTGCCTTAGATGCTCGGGGATCTTCGCCCAGACGAACATCGTGGCCTTGGGCTTCTGTATCTCCCAACCCGCCTTGCCGAAGCTTTCAATCAGGGCGTTTCTCCTTACTTCGTAGGTCTTGCATATCTCGCTTACGCAGTCCTGCGGCCCGTTCAAGGCGATAACGCTTGATATCTGTATCGGCTGGAACATCCCGTAATCGAGGTAGCTCTTCATCCTCGTGAGCGCGGCTATAAGCCTTTTATTGCCTACGGCGAAGCCGACCCTCCAGCCCGGCATGTTGTAGCTCTTGGATAACGTAAAGAACTCTACCCCCACATCCTTCGCTCCTGGTATCTCAAGGAAGCTCGGGGCCTTGTAGCCGTCAAAGACTATGTCGGCGTAGGCGAGGTCATGGACTACCATCATTTTATGCTCTTTGGCAAAATCCACTATCTTCTGGAAGAAGCCCTTGTCGACCACCTCGGTAGTAGGGTTATGCGGGAAGTTTATCACAAGGAGCTTCGGCTTCGGCCAGGTCTGCTTTGTCGCCTTTAGAAGCTCGTCAAAAAAATCTATACCCGGCAGGAGAGGTATGGACCTTACGTCCCCCCCGGCTATTATGACCGAATACGTATGTATGGAGTAAGTAGGGTTCGGCACGAATACGACGTCCCCTGGCTCTATCACGGCAAGGGCAAGATGCGCCAAACCTTCCTTGGAGCCTATCGTAGCTACGGCCTCGCTCTCCGGGTCAAGGTCTACGTTATATCTCCGCTTATACCAATCCGTGATGGCAAGCCTTAATTTATAGATGCCCTTGGAAGCCGAGTACCTGTGGTTCCTCGGGTTTTGAGCGGCCTCTATAAGCTTATCCACTATATGCTTGGGCGTGGGCTGGTCGGGGTTGCCCATCCCGAAGTCGATTATGTCCTCTCCCCTTTTGCGGGCCGCCACCTTAAGCTCGGTTACGATATTAAACACATACGGCGGAAGCCTTTTGATCCTGTAAAATTCGTCCATTTAACCCTCTGAAAATGCATCGCGAGCGCATCCCACGCAGCCTTCTGCGGGTTTTAGCGAGCGAATAGAAATTGTAATATCCTGACATTCCTAAGCCCCTGCTTTCTGCGGGGAGCTTTTAAAAAAAACCAACCTCATTTACAAATAATCGGCATTCAAATCAATCTGCTTTAGCTATGATCTTTTCAGCATTATAAGAACTTCTTACGAAAGGTCCTGAATATACGTACTTTATCCCGATCCCTTTCCCGTAATCCTCGTATTCCTTAAATACTTCGGGGTCTATATAATTCCTTACCTCAAGGTTCTTTCTTGTCGGCCTCAGGTACTGCCCTATCGTGACAGCGTCACACCCTGCTTCGAGCAGGTCTCGAAGCACCTTTTTTACCTCGTCTTTTTCCTCTCCAAGTCCGACCATGATGCCGGACTTTGTCATAACCCCGAAATCCTTTGCCCTTTCAAGCACGGAAAGGGATCTTAGGTAATCTGCCTGAGGCCTTACAAGAGGATAGCGGGAGGGTACCGTCTCAAGATTATGATTGAATATATCGGGCCGGGCCTCAAGGACTATCCGCAGGGCCTCTGTATCGCCCTCGAAATCCGGGGTCAGAACCTCCACTAAAATGCCGGAAATGTTATCCTTTATCGCCCTGATTGTCAAGGCAAATTGGTCTGCTCCGCCCCTTTCGAGATCATCCCTCGTAACCGATGTTATGACCACGTGCTTAAGCCCAAGCTCTTTGACGGTAAGCGCGATATTCGCGGGTTCATGCGGGTCTACCTTAAGCGGGTCCATCCCCTTATCTATAGAGCAGAACCCGCACGTCCTGGTGCAGACGTCCCCAAGGATCATAAAGGTCGCCGTAGGCTTTGAGAAGCATTCGCCTATATTCGGACACCTTGCGGATTCGCATACTGTATGGAGATTTCTCTTCCTTAAGATGGACTTCATCTCATGTAGAGAACTGGCGGGCCCGAGTGTCTTCTTTGCCCATGGAGGGAGTCTTTTCATAAATAGGTTTTTGTTATCAAAAACAGCTTTCCGTAGTAAAAAAACAACATTAAGATATCATCTTGAACCTGAAAAAACAACAAAGTTGAAGGATTAGGGCGAGGCGTTCAAAATATCCGCAAAACCAAACCCCATCCCGAAAATCGCTAAAAAGCGGCTCTCCAGGCTTCGATACCGGCTTATTATAGCTGATTACTGGCCTGCACGGCGGGCAGCGCCCTTGAGCGCTTGTATCTTGTAAGCCGCGGCGTCCTTGTATTGGCGGTAATGCTCAGGCGCAGAGTCTATGAAGACAAGATAGTTCTCGATCGCCTCATCCGCCCTCCCGGCGTCCTTATAAGCGTCCCCTAGGGCATAGCGTACCTCGATGTAGTCTGGCCTGAGCTTAAGGGCCTTTGCATATTCCGTCAGCGCCTCCTCGGCCATTCCCTTTGCCTTATATGAAAGCCCCAGGTTGTACACAGCCTGGGCGTTAGCGGGATCTACTCTCAAGACCTCTTTAAATTCCCTTATCGCCTCATCATATCTGCCGATTTCCTGATAAAGCGAGGCAAGGTTGTAGTGCGGGAGGAAAAAATCGGGCTCAAGGCGCACGGCTTCCCGAAGCTCAGCCATAGCCTTTTCAGGCATCCTTCTCTTGTAATAGGCCGCGCCGAGGTTCTGATGCGCGAGAGAGCTCTTCGGGCTTTTCAATACCACATCGCTCCAGAGGGTTACATCGTCTCTCCATACGGTATTTCTTTTAAAAGATACCGCCCCGAGCGGCACGATGACAAAGACTATCCATATGGCGACCGCCGCCTTGCGGGAGAGTTTCAGCTTCAGATAATCCAAACCATAAAAGAAGATCGAGGCAACGGCTATGAAAGCCCCGGCCGACGGCAGATAGAGCCTGTGCTCGAACATCACATCCTGTATAGGTATTATTGAGGATTCGATCGAAATGGTAATAAAAAACCAGATCACGCCCATCGAGAACAGGATCAGGTACTTATCCCCCCTCCGTACCGATCTTATCAATAAAACCACGGAAGATGTGAATAGCGCTAAAAGGAACGCGAAAGACGCCAGCACCTCGATATTCAGAATAGACTTGAATGTCGGCAATTCGTACAGGAGGTTCTGCCACGCCGGGAATACAAGGAGCCTCAGGTAAGACACTATCACCCGGAACTCGGTTATCAGATATTCATACCTTGAAAGCTCTTCCAGCTCTTTGTTCTGAAGGGCCACTATCGAATCCGATATCCCCATCCCCGCCTCCGGCTGATGGAGAAGGAAATACAAGGGGATTATCACGATAGTCATGACCGGGGGTATCAGGTACCGATAGCGCTCTCCAAAGCCTTTGACGCCAAAAAAGACAATCTCAGACAGGATGATAATGAACGGCATGGTAAAGCTTATCTCCTTTGTCTTCATGGCAAATATGGAAAAAAGTATCGAAAGGACATAAGGGGCCCTGGAGAGCCCCTTAAGCCTGGAAGCGACATAGAGGACAACTGATGACAGATAAAATAATGTGGCGAGAGAGGCGAAGCGCTGCGTTATGTATGTGACGGATTCGGTCTGTACCGGGTGCGCCGCGAAAAGCAGCGCGCTTATAAGCGCTACCGCCTCTGCACCCCCGCCGTTGTCCTTCTCCTTCGCTTTAAAGACCGGGGTCAGGGAAACGACCCTCACGAGCGCGTAGACGAGCATGGAATTTATAATGTGGATGATTATGTTTACGAGATGATACCCGTAAGGATTCAGCCCGTTGAAATAAAAATTGAGGGCGAACGAGAGATTGGACAGATATCTTGACCCGGATGGCGGCCAGAAGTTTGATAACAGCCGTATGGCTTCATTGCTGACGATGTAAATCTCATCGTCAAAGAGAAAAGGCGAATGGAACGAGTTTGAATAGATGAGGACAGTGGAAATTACCAACAGTATCAGCGCCGCTAAAATACCTGTCGCGGGCCGCGTTGAAGAGGCTTTTGGATTTTCTGAATTCTCCATAACTCTCTGATGTTAACCGCCT
>JACRET010000091.1 GCA_016218105.1 Deltaproteobacteria bacterium | reverse complement strand
TCAGGAGGATGGTTTGGGCCTAATGGATTGACTCCCGCTCTAGGGATTTCCCATGTAAGAAGCCATTTTAAAAATGTTTTTTTTATAAGTTCTAATCGAGGGTGGGGATTAGAACCTAGGAAAATGGATTTGATGGGAAAAAAATTATATAAAAAACAAGGGGTTGACTTTTCAGTCAACCCCCTTGTTTTTATTTACAGAAAAAATGGCTGGGGGACCAGGATTCGAACCTAGATAAACGAGTTCAGAGCCCGTTGTCCTGCCGTTAGACGATCCCCCATCAGTGCCGCGTTGCATCGTACAATGATAATGTAATATAATAATCCCGCCGATTCAAGTCAAGTAAATTTTATTGACAACGAAGATTTAATTCCTGTATACTTTAAAGTCTTTATATTAAGGGCAATAATAACAATGAAAATTAACATAGACGATATATCCGAACACGGCCTGTCGGTCGATATTTCAGAAGAAGGCAGGGATATTGAGGCGCTTGCGGGCGGAAAGCTGGAGTTTTCATTTATCACCCCGGTGGCGGCGCACCTTGACTTCGTAAGAACCGACGGAAATATCCACGTAACCGGTGAAATAAAGGGCAAAATAAGGCTCAATTGCAGCAGGTGCTTGAAAGAGTTCGACCATGAGCTGAATATTAATTTTACCGACTTTTTCGTAAGAGGCAAGGAAGAGGGCGGGGAAAAAGAGCTTAAGGACGCCGATCTGGACGTAAGTTATCTCGAAGGCCCGGAGCTCGATTCCACGGCCATGCTGCTCGGCCAGATTTCTCTTGAGGTACCGATAAAACCGCTTTGCAGGGAAGACTGCAAGGGGTTATGCTCAAAATGCGGCGCGGACCTTAACTCAGGCGAGTGCGGCTGCGACAAGGATGAAAAAACTGACACAAGGTTCGCGAAGCTCAAGGATTTAAAGATAAACAAGCCTTAAATATAATCAATTAACAAAGTGAGGAAGCCATGCCGAATCCAAAGAAAAGACACTCAAGGTGCAAAAGGATGCAGAGGAGGAGCCACGACGCTCTCACAGCGCCCGCTGTTTCCACCTGTCCGCAGTGCGGAGAGCCGAAGCGCCCCCATCATGTATGCCTGAGTTGCGGGACATACAAAGGCAGGACCGTAATAAAGAAGGAAGAAGCGGTCTAAGTAAGGGCGGCTTTTGCTCTTTATTTCTTTTTAGCTGCCGGCCCTTTTTGTGGTATAAGGGAAAATGGAGAGGGGCGGCAGCCATTTCGAGTATAATGCCCTTCAGCAGAAATCTATGAAAATAGCAGTGGACGCAATGGGAGGGGACTTCGCACCCGCGGCCGTAGTGGAAGGCGCTGTTCAGGCCGCGAACGATCTCAATATCCCGATAGTCCTTGTAGGCGACCGCGGAAAGGTTGAGGCTGAGCTTAAAAAGCATAAGCCGAACGCCAATATTTCCGTGAAGCACGCCTCCGAGGTCGTCGAGATGGACGAATCTCCTGCCCAGGCGATAAGAAAAAAGAAAGACTCCTCCCTGAAGGTTTGCTTCGACCTCGTGAGAAACGGTGAGGCGAGCGCGGTCGTCAGCGCGGGCAACTCCGGTGCGGCGATGGCGGCAGGCATTTTCCTCTTTAGGAAGATAAAGGGGGTGGACCGCCCGGCTATTGCCGTAAGCGTGCCCACGATGAAGGGGTCGGCGGTGCTTCTCGATGTGGGGGGCAACGTAGACTGCAAGCCCAACCACCTTCTTCAGTTCGCCATAATGGGCGAGGTCTACGCCAAATACGTAGGCGGGAAAGAACGTCCCAGGATAGGGCTCCTCTCTAACGGCGAGGAGGAAGGCAAGGGCAACGAGCTTACGCGCGAGACCCATACTCTCATCAAGAAAACCTCGATCAACTACATAGGCTATGTAGAGGGAAGGGATATATATAAAGGGGATGTAGATGTGGTAGTTACCGACGGGTTTGTCGGCAACGTGGTGCTCAAGCTCAGCGAAGGGCTGGTAGAGGCCGTAACCTCGATGTTGAAGCAGGAGATAATGGCGAGCGTCCCGTCAAAGATAGGGTACCTTCTGGCGAAGGGGGCCTTCCAGAAGCTTAAGAAGAAGGTTGATTATTCCGAATACGGCGGCGCGCCTCTTTTAGGCATAGAAGGCGTCTGCATAATAAGCCACGGCAGATCAAACCCCAAGGCGATAAAGAACGCTATCCTGAGGGCCCATGAATACGTCAAGGGCAATGTCAACGCCCATTTGATGGAAGAGATCGGAAAAAATTGCGATATTGATTCAAGCCGAGGCAGCGGCGCGGCTGCCGGGAGATAGGGCTGATGCTTAGGTCGAAGATTATAGGCACGGGCTCTTACGTCCCGAAGAAAATAGTGACAAACCAGGATCTTGAGAAGATGGTGGATACCTCGGATACCTGGATCTCAACACGCACCGGCATCAGGGAAAGACATATAGCCGTAGAAGACTCCTCCTCCGAGATGGCCTCGAAAGCGGCAAAGAACGCGCTTAAGGCCGCCGGGGTCTCGCCCAAAGACATCGACCTTATTGTAGTCGGGACAGTTACTCCCGAGATGACATTCCCCTCAACAGCCTGTTTCGTCCAATCGCACCTTGGAGTAAAGGCCGGGGCCGCGGCTTTTGACGTATCAGCCGCCTGCTCGGGTTTTCTTTACGCCCTCGACATTGCCGATAAATACATAAAAACAGGCGCGGCAGGGAAGGCGCTGGTCATTGGCGTAGACCAGTTCTCAAAGCTTGTCGACTGGAACGACAGGGCTACATGCGTTCTTTTCGGCGACGGTGCGGGGGCGGTCGTGCTCTCAGCCGAGAAAGGCTCCAGGGGGGTGCTTTCCTGCCACATACATTCCGACGGGAAGCATTGGGAGATGCTTTATTCAGGCAACCCGTGCCCGCCCAGTCCTTTCGAGGAGAGGAAGGCGGCAAACCAGTACCTCGTAATGAACGGCAACGAGACTTTCAAGATAGCTGTGCGCACTATGGGCGGAGCGATAACCGAGGCGATGGAACAAAACAAGCTTACAGCAGAGGACATAAGCCTCCTGATCCCTCACCAGGCCAATCTAAGGATCATAAACGCCACCAGGGACAGGCTTAAGCTCCCGGATGAGAAGGTATATACGAATCTGGACAGGTACGGCAACACATCCGCCGGGTCGATACCGCTTGCCCTCGATGAGGCCGTAAGGCTCGGCAGGGTAAAGGAGAACGACATAATATTATTCGTCTCCTTCGGCGGGGGGCTTACCTGGGCGTCAGCCGCTGTCAGGTGGTAATTTCTTTCAGGGTTTCTGCGGGGAGGTTCATTGATGAATAAAATAGCTTTCGTATTCCCCGGACAGGGTTCACAGTCAGCCGGCATGGGGAAGAGTTTTTATGATTCGTTTGCCGCGGCCCGCGAAGTATACGACGAGGCCAACGATCTTTTAGGCTATGACCTTAAAAAGCTCTCATTCGAGGGCCCGCAAGCGGAGCTTGACAAGACCGAGAACACACAGCCCGCGCTCCTTACGGCAAGTATCGCAGCTCTCAGGGTTTTAAATGATAATGTTAAGATAACGCCGGAATGCCTTGCCGGACACAGCCTCGGCGAATATACCGCGCTTGTCGCCGCGGGGGCGCTGGATTTCAGCGACGCGGTTAAGCTGGTGCATCTGCGCGGCCGTTTCATGCAGGAGAGCGTGCCTTTTGGGACAGGTAAGATGTGCGCCGTTTTAGGGCTCGATATCGATACCGTTAAAGCCATATGCGCCTCAGCCTCAAGCGGCGCGGCTACCGTCGTCCCCGCCAATATCAACAGCCCTGAGCAGATCGTCATATCCGGGCACAGCGCGGCGGTCGATTTGGCGGCTGGCCTCGCGAAAGAGAGGGGTGCGAAGAGGGTTATACCTTTGCAGGTCAGCGCGCCTTCGCATTCCCCTTTGATGGAGAGCGCCGCGAGGAAGCTTGACGAGGAGCTTAAAAAGATTGATTTCAGGGAGCCTTCGGCGCCTGTCGTGACAAACGTCGAGGCGGAGACTATAAAAGACAGGTCGGAGATAAGGACGCTCCTTACAAGACAGCTTACAAACCCCGTAAGATGGGTTGATATCATAAGGAAGATGAAAAGGGACGGGGTAGACGCCATTATAGAGATCGGCCCTAACAAGGTGCTTACCGGCCTTGTCAAGAGGATAGAGAAAGAAATGAACACCTTCAATCTCAGCGAGGCGGGGGACCTCGACAGGATCGCGGGCGAGCTCCAAAAAGCATAAGGAGGAAAGAGATGAACGTATCGGGAAGAGTAGCCCTCGTCACAGGGGGCGGGCAGGGCATAGGAAAGGCTATCTCCTTGAAGCTGGCCTCTTACGGCGCGGACGTGGCCGTAGTAGACGTGAATATCGAAAAGGCTGAGGAGACCGCGGCCGAGATAAAACGGATGGGCAGACGCGCCATGGCGCTTAAGATCGATGTCGTCAACGCGAAAGAGACCGAAGAAATGGCGGAGAAGGTCTTCAAGGAAATGGAGGCCATTCACATACTTGTAAATAACGCCGGGATTACGCGTGACAACCTAATACTGCGCATGAAGGAAGAGGACTGGGACTCCGTCATTGACGTAAACCTCAAGGGAGCGTTCAACTGCACGAAGGCCACGGTCAAATACATGACGAAGATGCGCTGGGGAAGGATCGTAAACATCGCCTCAGTTGTCGGCGTTATTGGCAACGCCGGGCAGTCGAACTACGCGGCGAGCAAGGCCGGCCTCATCGGGTTTACGAAGTCCATCGCCCGGGAGTTCGCCGGAAGGAACATCACATGCAACGCCGTAGCGCCCGGATTCATAGAGACCGCCATGACCGACGCCCTTTCTGAGCAGGTCAAAGCCGACTTGTTGACCAAGATACCTCTTGGCAGGCTTGGGGGCGCGAGCGATGTGGCCACCGGGGTGCTTTTCCTCGCTTCAAACGCCTCGAATTATATAACTGGGCAGGTGCTTAACATCAACGGCGGCATGGCTATGTAGCCGGGCTTTTAAAAATTGACAACAGGGCTGATAGGTGTTATACAAAAGGTAATTTTGCCATAGCATAATCAAATATTTAACAATCAGGAGGTAACACAATGTCTTCAGTTGAAAATAAGGTAAAAAAGATAATAATCGACCAGCTCGACGTCACCGAGGAAGAAGTAGTATCGCAGGCCTCTTTCGTTGACGACCTCGGCGCTGATTCCCTCGATACGGTTGAGATGGTCATGGCTTTTGAGGAAGAGTTCTCTATAGAGATACCCGATGAAGACGCGGAGAAGATAAAGACAGTACAGGATGCTGTTGATTACATTCAGAAGAAAGCCGGTAAATAATAATTTTACGGCAGTTTTCTTGAAGTCTGAGTCCCTCTTGAGAACCCCTCAAAGCCCACTCAGGCCTTCACATCCGCCTGAAGTTCAACTAAAAAAACGATAGAGCCTCCAATGACCGTAAAGGCCCCATATACGGGTCTTTACGGCTATTTGAACGGTGAGTTTCAAAATCATAATCAATTTTTAATACGGATGATAATGAAAAGAAGGGTTGCAGTAACAGGCGTAGGTATAATAAGTCCGCTTGGCACAGGCCTGAAGAAGTCCTGGGAAGGGGCCAAGGAAGGGCGTTCCGGAATAAGGGCGATAACAAAGTTTGATGTCTCGAACTTTCCCGTGCGCTTCGCGGGCGAGGTGCCTGACTTCGAGGCATCCGAGCATATTGAGAAAAAAGAGATAAAAAAGATGGATCTCTTTATCCAGTACGCGGTAGCGGCTTCGTTGATGGCCTTTAACGACTCAGGCTTCAAGGTCACCGAAGAAAACGCCGAGAGGGTCGGGGTATATATCGGCTCAGGCATGGGCGGACTTCCCGCGATCGAATATTGGTATAGTGTGCTTAAGGAGAAAGGGCCGGACAGGGTCACTCCGTTCTTTATCCCCATGGTCATCATCAACCTTGCATCGGGGCAGGTCTCGATCAGGGTAGGCGCCAAGGGGCCCAACAGCTGCGCCGTCACGGCATGCGCCACAGGCACCCACTCGATAGGCGACGCGTTCAGGCTCATCCAGCACGGGGATGCGGACTGCATGCTGGCAGGCGGCACCGAATCAACCATCACGCCCCTTTGCGTAGGCGGATTCAACTCTATGAAGGCGCTTTCAACCCGCAACACAACGGACGCAAGCCGCCCGTTCGATAAGGACAGGGACGGGTTTGTTGTCGGCGAGGGCTGCGGGGTACTTTTCCTGGAGGAAATGGAGTCGGCCAAGAGCCGCGGAGCCAATATCTACGCCGAGGTGGTTGGATACGGGCTCAACTCAGACGCCCACCACATGACGACCCCTTCTCCTGACGGGGCGGGAGCCGCGCGCTGCATGAATCTGGCTGTTAAGAACTCGGGCCTGAACCTTGAAGAATTCGGTTACATAAACGCCCACGGCACCTCTACATATTATAACGACCTTTACGAGACGATGGCTATTAAGAAGGTTTTCGGAGAGCACGCAAGGAAGCTTGCCATAAGTTCCACAAAGGGCATGACAGGCCACCTCCTGGGCGCCGCTGGTGGCGTTGAGGCGGTCTTTACAGTCATGTCCCTTAAAGAGGGCGTAATGCCGCCGACGATCAACTATCAAACGCCTGACCCGGAGTGCGACCTCGATTACGTGCCCAATACCGCGAGGGAAGTCAGGTTCAAGGCCGCGCTTTCAAACTCTTTCGGTTTCGGCGGCACAAACGCGGTGCTCGCGTTCAAGCGTTTCGAAGATTGACCAAAAGGATTTCAAAATGGAAAAGATAGCCATAGCCAGCGACCACGCCGGAAGAGAACTTAAGGAAGACATAAAAGAATTCCTTTCGTCCATCGGGGTCGAGTTCATGGATCTGGGCGTTGATAACGACAATTCCGTGGATTATCCCGATTACGGGATACTCGTGGCAGAAAGGGTATCGAAGGGCGAGGTGCCCAGGGGAATACTTGTCTGCGGCACAGGGATAGGCATGTCGATACTCGCCAATAAATTCCTGAATGTAAGGGCGGCGCTCGTCAGCGACGTATATACGGCGCGCATGGCGAAGGAGCATAATAACGCCAATATCCTCGTCATAGGCGGGCGGATAGTGGGCAAGGGGCTCGCCAGGGAGATGATAAGGACCTGGATAGAAGCGAGGTTCGAGGGCGGCAGGCACCAGAAGAGGCTCGACAAGATAAGCGCCGTAGAGAAAAAGGATAAATAGCGGCCCTGCTGTGATAAAATGATCTTTATAATATTATGGAGGCAGTAAAAATGTCCGGCTTAAAGAATTTTGACCCTGAAATATACGAAGCGATAAGGCTTGAGACCGAAAGACAGGAGTATAAGCTTGAGCTGATAGCTTCCGAGAATCTGGTAAGCGAAGAGGTGCTTGAGGCCTCCGGGAGCGTGATGACGAACAAGTACGCCGAAGGCTATCCCGGAAAGCGCTACTACGGCGGGTGCGAATTCGTCGATGTCGCCGAGAGGCTCGCTATCGAAAGGGCAAAAAAGCTTTTCGGCTGTGAGCACGTGAACGTCCAGCCGCACTCGGGCTCTCAGGCCAATATGGCCGTCTATATGGCCGCCGTAAAGCCCGGAGATACCGTGCTCGGCATGAACCTTTCGCACGGAGGCCATCTTACCCACGGTAGCCCCGTAAACTTCTCAGGCATGCTTTATAATATCGTCTCTTACGGTGTCCGCAAGGACAACCACCGCATAGACATGGACGAGGTGAGAAATCTCGCAAAGGCTCACAAGCCCAAGATGATAGTCGTTGGCGCGAGCGCTTACCCGAGGATAATAGATTTCAAGGCGTTCAGGGAAATAGCGGACGAGATTGGGGCCGTAGTGATGGTTGACATAGCCCACATTGCGGGCCTTGTTGTGGCCGGCCTGCATCCAAGCCCGGTGCCCTATGCCGAGTTTGTCACCACAACCACGCACAAGACCCTCCGCGGGCCGAGGAGCGGCATGATCATGTGCCGTGAGCAGTATGCCAAGGCTATAGACAAATTGATATTCCCCGGCATACAGGGCGGCCCTTTAATGCACATAATAGCCGCGAAGGCGGTCGCCTTTAAAGAGGCGCTCGATCCCTCCTTTGCCGAATACCAGAAACAGGTATTGGCAAACGCCAGGGTGCTTTCGGAAGAGCTTATGAAAAAGGGCTATGACCTTGTCTCGGGCGGCACCGACAACCATCTGATGCTCGTTGACCTTACAAGGCAGGACATCACCGGAAAAGAGGCGGAAGAGGCGCTCGTTAAAGCCGGTATAACCGTTAATAAGAACACCATCCCGTTTGAGACCAGGAGCCCGTTTGTGACAAGCGGCATACGGATAGGAGTGCCCGCCGCCACCACAAAAGGGATGAAGGAAGGCGAGATGAGGATAATCGCCGCCCTTATAGACAAGGCGATAAAATCGCGCGGCGACGAAGCCGGGCTCGCTTCCATCAAGGGCGAGGTAAAAGAGCTTTGTGAGAAGTTTCCCTTCTACGGGAAGCTTGTAAAGGCCTCCGCCTGAGCTGGACATACAATGTAAAAACGCCTGCCAGAGAGAGTTGGCAGGCGTTTTTTTTTGAGGTGAGGCGAGGATTTTTCATCCCTCATTGCGACTTAACCCAGTCTGTTTAAACTTCCTCATCGCTGCCGCGCTGAAAAAGCCGCCTATGCCGAGGCCCAGGAGCAGCACGGTCGAGGGCTCTGGCACCTGGTGATTATTGGTATTCCGGTCCGGTTCTTGCGAGTTAATATGAATAAGTTTGCCGAGGTGCGGCTGGAGGCCGCTGTTTGCGCTATTCAGGGCAGGCGGTGGCAATATGACCCAGGCGCGCGCGTGAAGAAAGGGTTTAATGTTTTGATCATTACCCGCGTGCGACGGCAGATGCGCTATCTCGAAATCATCGCCTGAAGTCAGATAATCAGCATGAGCCGTGCCTCCCAGTACAGCTATCATCATTACCGAAACAGCGCCGCCTGTTATCAGAGCCAGGCCAGATCGTAACTTTCTTTTCATCCTGTACCTCCTTTCATGGGTTTTGAATGTTACTATATGCAAGATGCGTTCCAAGCCGCGAGCCAGCATTTTTGCAAGGTTTTCGATTGTTTATAAAACCTGGGTGTGGCCGGAATGCATTTTTTTTTTACAGCCTTTTTAAATCCATATGAAAATCCGTAATTAGATTGACGCGTAACGCGTTTAAAAAAAAATTACAAACGATCTGGATTTATTTACATTCCTGTAAAAGGATGTTTGGCTCTCTTGAGTTATGGGAAAAAATTTGGTACTTTCAATCAATGGAATACATCATGGCCTTTGGCAGCACCCATAAGGCGCTCAAGGCCGAGGATATCCTTAACGAAGCCTCGGTCAATTTTAAACTGCTTCCGGCGCCCAAGGCGCTGGAGCCTTATTGCGATCTTGTAATTTCCATAAGGGAAGGGGATATCGAGAGAGTAAGGGAGACCCTGGAAAAAGCGGGTGTAATGCCTAAGAATATTTACAGCAAGGAAGGAGACGAATATGTTAAGGTGTGATTTCTGCGGAAAAGAGACTGATTTCGTGACCCGGGTCGCCCTGGACAGGGACTATGACAGGCTTACGGTAAGGCATGAAAAGAGGTATGCCTGCGCGGCGTGCTCTGAGAAAAAAGAGAAGGAGCGGCTGGACAGGCTAAGCAGGGAAAAGAGCGGCCCGAAGGCCTCTTAAATCAGGATCGACCTCTCATGCAGAATAGAGCCGCCCTTGCGATAATGCTTAAGTGCCCGAAACCCGGCGAGGTCAAGACAAGGCTCGTGCCGCCGCTCTCTTATGGAGAAGCCGCCGGGCTGTACGGAGCCTTTCTGAAAGATATTTTTGCGAAGGTCTCGGTTTTAAGGCATATGGATATCTACGCGGCCTGCGCTCCTGAAGGGGCTGAAGGCATTTTGGAGATAATCCCGCGCGACATAGTGGTTTTTTTTCAGGAAGGCGGCACGCTCGGTGAGAGGATGTACAATGTGTTCAAGGACCTTTTCGGAAAGGGTTATCGTGCGGTGGTCGTCATCGGCTCAGACAGTCCCGACATTCCCGCGGAGTATTTTAAAGACGCCGAAGACGCGCTTTTGGAAGCCGATCTTGTCCTCGGCCCGGCCGATGACGGCGGCTATTATCTGATAGCCATGAAAGAGCTCTCGAAGCTGCCCTTCGAAGGAATTTTATGGTCAACCGGTACCGTTCTCCAGGATACCTTGAAAAAGGCCGGCGCGGCCCTCAGCGTAAAGCTTATCAGCCCCTGGCATGACATAGACAGGATCGAGGACGTGCGCCTGATCAAAGAGAGCGGTGCGCCTCAAAGCTACAGGTATATAAAGGCCCTCGGGCTTTAAGGCATAGGCGGTTAACATCAGAGAGTTATGGAGAATTCAGAAAATCCAAAAGCCTCTTCAACGCGGCCCGCGACAGGTATTTTAGCGGCGCTGATACTGTTGGTAATTTCCACTGTCCTCATCTATTCAAACTCGTTCCATTCGCC
>JACRET010000090.1 GCA_016218105.1 Deltaproteobacteria bacterium | reverse complement strand
GCAAAACTCAGCTTCAATGAAGATAGGGAGCTCAAGGAGTTGCCCGAGAAGATAGAGGCGCTTGAGGCCGAGCAGCAGAGCCTTTACAAGACGATGTCAGACCCCGCACTTTACAGGCAGGGCGGGCAAAAGGCTTCCGAATCGAAGTCGCGGATGGAAGAGATAGAATCAAGGCTGGAAGCGTCGTACAGGAGATGGGAGGAGCTGGAAGCTAAAAAAAAGGCCTCAGAATAGAACCCTTCTTTTTATTCTCGCCTACTTTTAACAAAAAAAGCACCTGGCAAGCGCCAAGTGCTTTTTGTATTTCAGGTAGGACTATAGTTACACTGCCGCCATAAGAAAACGACCGATGGGCACTGGCAACGTCATGCCGCTTTGTGGAACGACCTTATCTGTTCCGGCGTAAACTTGCCGACCTGGATGATCCGGGCCTTCTTATTCAGAAATGCCGGGATCATGTTCCTCGCCTTCGCCTCGTTTTCAGCCTCTACTAATGCGTACCCTGTATGGTCGCCTGCGACGCACCCCCAATCAAACTTGCTAAGGACTTCCTGCCCTTTCGCGAGTATTTCGTCGAGCGCCTTCAGGCATTCCTCCTTGGTATGAGGGGTCTCGATCAGGTATTTCATAAAATTCACCTCCGATCACATTGAACTTGAATTTCATATTCTATATTAATTAGAAGACTAAAACATGGCAATGTCAAGTAGCCGTTGTCACCAGGAGAGTCCGGGCCTGTTGACGAGACCGCCATGAATAAGTTAATATATCCATTAGTTGCATGGAGAAGGCCCTTATAAAAGCAGAATGCGGTTTAGAGGTTCATTCACTTCCAATCGATATCTTTTAAACAGTCTGAAGTGATGTCCGCTCTTTCGGAGCGGAGCGCTTACGGCCTTTCCCTCGCCTAAAAAATGGAGTCGCCTTTGATCAGGTTCATTATCTTTGTCTTTTTTTTGCTCCTCTCTCCCGTCCTGGCGCACGGACAGGATGAGACGCTTAACATCCTCTATACCGGCTCTATTAACGGTGAGCTTGAACCATGCGGTTGCTCGCCCAAATCAGAATCCGGAGGGCTGGCCAGGCTTTCAGGCTTTATCTCCTCGCAAAAAAAAGGGCTTTCGCCGTATCTGCTGATAGACGCGGGAAACTCAATGGCAGAGGATTCGCCGCAGGGGAGGTTTAAGGCAGAGGCCATCTTGAAGGCCTTCAGCATTATGGATTACGATGTAGCCGCTTTCCTGAAACATGAAGCCGCGTTCCACGGGGATTTTCTCTTGCCGCTTGCCAAAAAAAACGGGGTCCCGGTCATCTCCGGCCTGAGGGGGTCTAGCCGTACCGCCTCGTTTGAGCGCGGCCCGTTCAAGATAAACGCAAGCGTTGATCCCGGCGGCCTAAGAAAAGGCCGGCTGAATATCTTATTGACGGACAAGCCCGTCTCTGACGCCAGGGCCATAAGGCATTGGGACGTTATTATAACCTCTTCAGGAGAGGAGCTTGAAGAGCCCGTTAAAGTCAATGGGACGGTTATCGTATCGGGCTACCCGAGAAATAAGAAACTCGGCATCCTCACCCTCTCCTTCGGGAAAAAAGGGATCACGAAAGCCACCCATAGATGGCAGTCCCTGGGCAGGGAAATAGAAGAGGACGCGGAGGTGCGCGGTGTCTTGAAGGAATACGACTCGCGCGTGGCAGGGCTGCTGAAAGAAGATGAAAAGAAAGCCGCTTCAGGCGGCCAGTATGCCGGAGCCGTAAAATGCGCGGAGTGCCACAAGCCCTTCTCAGAGAGTTGGGAGAAGACAAGGCACGCCGGCGCGTTCGATTCACTGGTAAACGCCGGAAAGTCCAAGGACCCTGAATGCGTCAAGTGCCATACCGTCGGCTTCGGTGAGGAAGGCGGCTTTTACAGCGCCGTAACGACACCCCAGCTTAAGGATGTCCAGTGCGAGGCCTGCCACGGGCCGGGCAGAGACCATGCTCAGGAACTCACCCCGTTAAGGCCCGTAACTGAACAGGCCTGTCTGAGATGCCATACTAAAAGCAACAGCCCTGATTTTGACTTCAAGCTTTACCACGAAAAGATAAAACACTAGAAGGGAGAATCACAAATGATCAAAAGATTACTCATGATACTGTCGCTCTTCATCGCCATTCCGTTGACCGCCTCCGCCGCTGAGGCCCCTGCCCTGAAAGGGTCTTATACAAAGCTCCCGGGCCATCAATACAAGTTCGACGGAAAGACCGTTGAGGTGCTCGAATTCCTCAGCTTCTACTGCGGAAGCTGTTACGCGTTTGAAAAGTCGGTGCCGGTGATAAAAGGTAACTTCCCGAAAAAGATAAAATGGAAGATAGTTCCGCTTTACTGGGGAGAAGGCTCTCCAAAACCGGGAGAGGCATACCTTCTCGCCGAGGAGGCTGGCAAGGGCGAGCAGATGAAGAAGGCGCTCTTTAACGCCAATTTCGTCGAGAAGAAAGACATCGGGAAGATCGAGGTGCTGGAATCGATAGGGAGTAAGATCGGCCTTGGGTTTGATTACAGCAGAAAGCTCCGTACGGGGGACAAGGCGAAAGAGGCCCAGAAGGCGCTCGATATGGCCAGGGTGTATAGCATCGAAGAGACGCCGACCCTGGTCATAGCCGGGAACCTGATGACAAACCCCCATGCGTTTGACCATAACATGGACGCGCTTAAGGATAACGTCATCACTATCATAAAGGGCATATTAAACCAGTAGTCTCAAGCTGGCCGTTTTTCACGGGGTGTTAGATGGGCGATTGCTGTCAAGACAAGGCGTGTGAGATAGAAGGGCTCCGGGGGCGGCAGGGCGCGGTACTTAAGGCCGTACTGGCCATAAACGCGGTCATGTTCCTGGTCGAAGGCGGCGCGGGCCTCATAGCCGATTCGACGGCGCTTCTCGCGGATTCGCTCGATATGCTTGGGGATGCGCTGGTCTATGCTTTAAGCCTCTATGTGCTATCGCGGGGCGCAAGGTGGCGGGCTGCCTCGGCCCTGTTCAAGGGGCTTATAATGGCCTTATTCGGGTTCTTTGTGCTCGGAGAGGCCGTTTATAAAGTCCTTTACCCGGTAGTGCCGGCTGCCGGCATGATAGGGGCCGTCGGCGTTATAGCTCTCATGATGAATTCGGTTTGCCTGGGGCTCCTCTGGCGCCATCGCGGTGACGATATTAACATGAATTCAGTCTGGCTATGTTCGAGGAATGACATTATCGCGAATGTATCGGTGCTTGCCGCCGGAGCGGGGGTCTGGTTTTTATCAGAAGGTTGGCCGGACATAGCCATAGGCTTGTCGATAGCGGCCCTATTCCTCCGCTCGGCTTTATTTGTAATACAGGGCGCATTAAGGCAGTTAAGGGCATGATGAGGCCCTGCAAATGACTTATCAGGTTTGAGGTTCCGAAAAACACGGCTTAAAAACGAATTCTCTAAAACAAGGAGGTACTATGGAACTCGGCCTTAAGGGAAAGGTGGCGCTGGTTACGGGCGCGTCCAGGGGAATAGGGGCTGCCATAGCGAAGTCTTTGGGCTCTGCCGGGGCTCATGTGGTAGTCAATTATTTTAAAAGCGAAGGCAAGGCCGAAGATGTCCTTAAGGAAATAAAGAGGCTCGGCGGCGACGGAATTACGTTCAAGGCAGATGTCAGGGAAAAGGGAGACGTTGAAGCGATGGTGGCCGGGGCGTTAAAAAAATTCGGCAGGATCGATATCCTTGTAAATAACGCTAATATCGCGTTCCCCGTAAAGCCGTTCATGGATTACGGATGGGATGAGGCGGAGGCAAAGATTACCGGTGAGATGAAGGCGCTCTTTTTATGCTCTCAGGCGGCGGTCAAGGATATGCTTAAGAGGAGGTCGGGGAAGATCATACACATAAGCAGCGGGCTTTCGCGTTATCCGTCGGAAGGCTTCTTCGCGCACGCGGCCGCGAAGGCCGCGATGGACAGTTCCGCAAGGATAATGGCAAAGGAACTCGGCCCCCAGGGCATTACCGTAAACGTCGTAGGCCCGGGCCTCATACCAACGGACGCTACGGCTCCAATGGGGGAGGAGATGTTCAAGGCGGTCGCCAATTTCACGCCTCTTAAGAGGGTGGGCACGACGGATGAAATCGCGGGCGTGGTCACATTCCTTTCGTCATCGCTTTCCGATTTTGTAAACGGCCAGTATATCCATGTAAACGGCGGGGCGTTCATGCCGTAAGGGCGGGGTCCTTTCGAATCGAGAACACATATTTTATCTAATTCACTCGCAATAATAGAAAAGGGCTGCGGCTTTTGGCCGCAGCCCTTTTTTTATTCTCTCAGTGTCATTATCCCCGCAGCAAGCTGCGGGGAATGCGCTCGCTATGCATATTCAGCTGCGAGGCGTCGAGAAGCGAGGAATGAGGCGTACTTTGTCCGTACGCCGCAGTGACGAGCTTTGATGCCAACAAAGCAGAAGGCTGAGTTCAGCAGCCTTCTGAACTCAGCCTTCTGCCCTTGCCGCAACAACTCTATTCCTGCCCGCCTCTTTTGCCTGATATAAGGCCTTGTCAGCCGCTTCTATAAGGGCCTGCGCGTCCATCACGTTGTCCGGGAGTGTGGCGACCCCGATACTCAAGGTGACCTTGCCTCCGGGTTGCGTTTCCCTGTTCGGGATATTCTCCTCTTCGACTTTCTTTCTTATTCTCTCGGCGGCTATCATCGCGCCGTCGATCGATGTGTCAGGCAGTATCACGACAAATTCCTCTCCGCCGTACCTTGCCGCCACGTCCACCTCCCTCGTGGACCTCCTCAGTATGCCGGCTATGGACTTAAGCGCGACATCGCCCAGAGAATGCCCGTTGGTGTCATTATAGTGTTTGAAATAATCGACATCCGCCATCATAAGAGAGACAGGACGCGCGAACCTCAAAGCGCCTTTCACCTGCCTGTCAAGCTCGGCTTTAAAGAACCTGTGGTTATATAATCCGGTAAGCCCGTCAGTGACAGCGAGGGCCTTCAGGGCTTCGTCGCGCCTCGTTACGGCCTCCACCATGACCTTAAAGGACTCGGAGAGCTGGCCTATCTCGTCATTGCTCTTTACCTCTATCTTCGGCAGCTCTCCACCGGCGACCTTACGCGTGGCGCGAGCAAGCTCCCTTATCGGCCTTGTCACGTAATTTCCCAACGTATATGCCAGGACGATTATAAAGAGCGCCGTAAAAATGAGGGCCATGATGTTATACCTTAGGATCGCAAGCTCGACATAGACCCGCTCGCTCGGTATCACATACCCTATGGTCCAGCGGTTGTCGTTCCTGCCCCTGTTATAGGAGGTATTAACAGGCTTAAAGATAATATAGTAATCCTTGCCTCCTGTTGAGAACTGCTCTATGCCGCTTTCATTGTTTAGCATCCTCTTGAAGATAGATGCCAGGGCCGCGGGTGTTTCAGGAGTTATGGCCTGAGGAAAAGGCTCTCTCTCGCCCAGTTCCATATTGGTATGCGCCATGAAAGCGCCTTCGTCGTTTAAGATGAATCCGTAACCGCGGTCGGGGTTGACGAGTTTTTTAAGGAGGCGCTGGAAGTAGTTCATGGTGACCTCGAAGTGTAAAATGGCCGCCTTTTTCCCATTGACCACTATCGGCGTGGCGTTCGGGATTACCCACCTCTTCGTGTCTTCCGAGAGCATCGGCCTGCCCTGATATACTTCATCCTCGTTCAGGAGAAAGGCCTGCCTGAAAAACTCAGACCTGTCCTCGTCTGAAGACAACTCGTGCTCATGGGCCAATTTGTCGAGCACTATCCTCGATATTTCCTGGCCCGTCGATTCTATAAAACACGCCTCATCGATGCTGTCAGGGTAGACAGACCTTAGATGCGCCAGGGTCTTTTGCTGCTCCTTTACCCACATCTTCTTGTTCGCGTTGTCCAGAAAATACATCTTAAAGGCGGTGTTCTCAGAGGCTATCCGGAGGTCTTTTCCCGCTTCGGAAAAATGAGACTCTACAATGCCCGATATTTCGTCAGCGTTCCACTTAAGCTCTTTGAATACGTTTTTAAACAAGGCATCCTTGGCCGTATAATAGAAAAAAAGGCTTGTAGCCCCAAGAGGCACAAGCCCGACCAAGAACAACACCAACGTAAATTTCGCCCTTAAGCTCTTTTTTAAAGAAAGCATATCGATCCCGGCATATATCCGTTATTATATCGTGTTTTAAAAAAAAAGGACACCCTTAACCTCCAAGGTGTCCTTTTCAAAATGCGTATCTCATTCAGCGGTTTTCTTCGTATTAGCTAGCCTTCGCTGAAGCCCTTCAGGAGCTTTGCCCTGGTCGGGTGCCTGAGCCTCCTGATAGCCTTTGCCTCGATCTGCCTTACCCTTTCTCTGGTGACCCCAAGCACCTTCCCGACTTCCTCAAGGGTATAATCCTGCTTCTCGCCGATCCCGAACCTCATCCTGAGCACCTTCTCCTCACGGGGGGTAAGGCTCTCAAGCACGAGGTTTGTCTGGTCGGACAGATCTTTTTCTATCGCGGCGTCGGCGGGCGACGGGGATTTTTCATCCTCGATAAAGTCGCCAAGCGAGCTCTCCTCATCGTCTCCGATAGGCGTTTCAAGGCTCAAGGTCTGCTTCATAAGCCTTAAGATACGCCTTACCTTCGCGATAGGTATATCCATCCTCTCGGCTATCTCTTCAGGGTAGGGCTCCCTGCCAAGCTCTTTTAGCAGCTGGCGGGATGTCTGCAGAAGCCTGTTGATGGTCTCTATCATGTGGACGGGTATGCGGATCGTCCTGCCGTGGTCCGCTATCGACCTTGTGATCGCCTGCCTTATCCACCATGTAGCGTAGGTGGAGAACTTGTATCCCTTCTTATAATCGAACTTATCAACGGCCTTCATCAGCCCGATATTGCCTTCCTGGATAAGGTCTGAAAATTTTAGTCCCAGGTTTACGTACCTTTTTGCTATGCTTACCACGAGCCTCAGGTTGGCCTCGATAAGCCTCTGCTTGGCTTCCCACATATTGAAGTCGTGGACTTTTACGACCCTGGCAAGCTCTTTCAGCTCACCCCTCTTCATCTCAAGTCGCTTAAGTATCCTTCTGATGCGAAGCTTTGCCCTTTCGGCCTTACGGATCCCCCTTTTAGCCTCTTCACGCTCGATAAGGTGCTCAAGCCTTACGATCCTTTTTACGATCCTGCGGATCAGGTTCGCGCTTAAGTTTGCGTCCTTGAGAAACTTATAGGCGCTGTCCTGCTTTCTTCTTTTAAGCTTCTCAAATTTTTCGACGACCTCGTCCGAATAGGTATCGTCGAACTGATTTACCTCTTCGGCCTCTTCGATAAGGTCTCTTAAAGAAGCCTTGCCGCTCTTTACCCTGTCCACCACCCTGAGCACTTCTCTCAGAGCAAAAGGACTCGAAAGCGTAAGCCTTCTCAAATCCGCCCGTGATTCTTCGATCCTCCGGGCGTAAACGATCTCCTCTTCCCTTTTGAGCAGAGGTACCGCGCCCATCTCCCTCATATAGATTCTTACGGGGTCCTCGACGCGCTCTACGTCGATAGTCTCTTCCTTTACCTCCGAGACCTCAGGGGCCTCGCCGCCCTTCTCGGCGGTATCGACGATATCAATGCCGAGCTCGCCTAGCGTTTCAAGGAGCGTGTCCATTTCCTCAACCGAAAAATTATCCTGAGGGAACGCGTCGTTTATCTCATCATAGGTTAAAAAACCTTTGTCCTTACCTATATCAATAAGATTATTGAGGTCACTGCCGGAAGCCGTATTGTTATTTCCGGCGTTGCTGGCAGTGTGATTATTGGTCTGATTATTGGTAGTCTTCTTGGCCATACACCCGTCCTTAATGTAGGATACGATCCCTTGAGCAGAAAATCATTTAATCCTAACATAACTTTATATCAAATGTCAAGCACCGTCAAGTGTGCGTATTTTCAGGCATTCTTAGATTTTTTCGATGCCTTACGCCACCAATCGCGTTCTTTTCGTATTAAACCTTTTCATTAGAATATATTTGGTATATAATATTTCTTCTGTAATTTATGTCACTTTTTCTGGCAGGTTGTTTAAAAATAACCGCAACATCTGCCGGAGCAGCAAGCCTGGCTGGAAACGACGGGAGGAGGTGCGCCTGTTAAAAGGTCTATGTCCCCTATCTTAGGGGTTTTACTCTTAATTTTATCAATAATAACGCATGGTTGCACTCCCAATGACCCCTATCGCACGTCTGAGAAGGGTTCTAACACCTTTTATTCCACTTTCACAGAGCCGCCCAAGCACCTGGACCCCGCGCGCGCGTATAGTTCCGACGAATACGACTTTCTGGCGCAGATCTATGAACCGGCCTTGCAGTACCATTACCTTAAGCGCCCCTACGAGATCATCCCCTTGACTGCGGAAAGGCTTCCGATCCCCGTTTACTTCGATAAGAACGGTATGAGGCTTTCGCAGGAGGTTGCGCCTGAGCTGGTCAATAGGGCCGTTTATGAGATAAGGATAAAAAAAGGCGTGCTCTATCAGGGACACCCGGCCTTTGCAAAAGACCCGTCCGGCAAACCTTTCTACTCCAACCTTACCGGGGAGGATGTAAAGAAGATCGAGCAGATAAAGGACTTTCCGCTGAAAGGCACCAGGGAGGTACGCGCCGACGATTACATGCTGGAGATCATGCGTATGGCCGACCCCCAGATAGAAAGCCCGGTATTGTCGATCCTGGAAAAATATATTTTGGGGCTTAAGGAATATTCGGAGGCGTTAAGGGCAGACCTTGAGGGCATAAGGGCACAGAGGCGGGCAAAGGCCGGCTCGACATATAACCAGACCGTCGATGAAAAAGAGAACCCGATAATACTCGATTACAAAAAACATCCCCTGCCCGGAGTGGAAAAGGTTGACGATCATGCGTTCAGGATAATCCTGAAGACGAAATACCCCCAGTTCATCTATTGGCTCGCGATGCCGTTTTTCTCCCCTGTCCCGGAGGAGGCTGTGCTTTTCTACAAACAAGGCGCGCTTGCCGACAAAAACATCACCATAGACCGGTTCCCTGTCGGGACAGGCGCTTACATGATAGATACCTTCAACCCGAATATGGAGATAATACTAGCCAGAAACCCTAACTTCCGCCATGAGGGATATCCTGACGAAGGAGAGAATGGAGACGGGGAAAAGGGTTTGCTCAAAGACGCCGGCAAGGCGCTCCCCTTCATGGACAGGATGGTATTCAAGCTTGAGAAGGAGGCGATACCGCGCTGGAACAAGTTTCTTCAGGGCTATTACGACAACTCGGGCATTACTTCGGACAGCTTCGATCAGGCGGTCTCTTTTTCCGCGGCAGGCAGGGCGGAGCTTACGGAGACGATGAAGGACAAGGGCATAAGCCTTCTGACGTCCGTAAGGCCTTCCACATTTTATGGAGGGTTTAATATGCTCGATGACGTGGTCGGCGGATACTCTCCCGAAAAACAGAAGCTCAGGCAGGCGATATCCATAGCGCTTAATTTCGAGGAGTACATAGAGATATTCAATAATGGCAGGGGGATACCGGCGATGTCTCCGCTCCCGCCGGGTATATTCGGACACCTGGAAGGCAAGGACGGCATCAATCCCTACGTCTACGGCTGGGACAGCGGAAAAAAGAGGGCGGAAAGGAAGACGATCGATTACGCAAAAAAATTAATGGCCGAGGCGGGTTATCCCGGAGGAAGGGACAAGAACGGACGGCCGCTTGTGATAACGTTTGATAACGCCTGGACGACCGTGGATTCCACCCAGATGATTACATGGTATATAAAAAGGTTTAAGCTTCTGGGCATCCAGCTTGAGAACAGGACTACCGATTACAACCGTTTTCAGGAGAAGATGCTCCGTGGCAACTTCCAGTTCTTCTCCTGGGGCTGGAACGCCGATTACCCGGACCCTGAGAACTTCTACTTCCTCCTTACCGGCTCAAACAGCAAGGTCAAATTCCAGGGAGAGAACGTAGCCAACTATGCAAACCCTGAATTCGACCGCCTCTTCAAGATAATGGAGAACATGGACAACTCCCCCGGGAGGCTTAAGGTCATACAGGAGATGACCGCGATACTTCAGAAGGACTCGCCGTGGGTATGGGGGTTCCATCCTGTCGCGTTCGCGCTTTATCACCAGTGGATGGAGAACGTAAAGTCCAACGCGATGGCCAACAATACGATGAAGTACATAAAGATAAACTCAGCCCAGAGGGGGTCTTTAAGACACGAATGGAACAGGCCGAACTTCAAGCCCCTTATTATTATCGCTATAATCCTTGTCATCGGCTCGATACCGGCTATCGTTAGCGTAAGGAGAAAACGGCTTGGTAAAGGAAGGCCGTAATGGAGTACCCTACTCATAGTGAGAGGACTCTAAAGGCCTCCGCAAAGTGATTGCAGAGGCAAGGGTTTTTTAAGCTTAATAAATAAAATGACAACCCCGGTTTCATAAAAGAGATATTTAAAAATGCTTACATACATAATCCGACGCATACTATACGCCGTACCGATAATCCTGGGGGTAAACCTCCTGACGGCGATACTGTTTTTCTATATCAATACACCTGACGACATGGCGAGGAAGATACTGGGGGAGAAGAACCTTACCACAGCCGCCATCGAGAACTGGAAGAGGGATCACGGATATAACCTGCCTACGTTCCTTAATGCCAAAGAGGAAGGCGTCGGAAAGGTCACGCAGACGGTATTTTACCAGAAGTCGGTACCGCTCCTCTGGTTTGATTTCGGCCGCTCGGACAGGAACAATATCGATATCGGCAGGGAAATAAAGCACAGGATGTGGGCGAGCCTCGCCATAAGCGTGCCGATGTTCCTTATAGGGATCGTCATAGACCTCTTCCTGGCCATGATGCTCGCCTATTACCGGGGGACTTACCTCGACCTGTGGGGGCTGGTGCTGGGGGTAGTCATGATGTCGGTCTCAACGCTGTTCTATATAATCGGAGGGCAGTTCGTCCTCGGAAAGGTATTGAAGCTCTTCCCCATATCGGGCTACGACACCGGCGTGCATTCATTGAAGTTCATCGTCCTCCCGGTCATAATAGGCGTAATAAGTTCGGTCGGGATCGGGGTGCGTTTTTACAGGACCGTCTTTCTCGAAGAGATAAACAAGGATTACATCAGGACAGCGAGGGCAAAGGGCCTCAGCGAAGGGAAGGTGCTCTTCAAGCACGCGCTCAAGAACGCAATGATACCGGTGCTCACAAACGTGGTCGTCTCCATCCCGTTCCTCTTTTACGGCAGCCTCATCATGGAGACGTTCTTCGCGATACCGGGGCTCGGTAATTTTACGATAGAGGCGATACAGGCGCAGGACTTCGCCATAGTCCGATCAATGGTCTACCTGGGCTCCATCCTCTACATTGCAGGGCTCATACTTACCGATATCAGCTATACGCTCGTTGACCCGAGGGTCAGGTTTGAGTAGGAACGGCTGTATGTTAATCGAAGAATCGAATTTATTTTATGGCCTTGATTTTGACAGGCTGCTGAAAAACCCGGAATTTATTCAGACATGGACTTTTTCAGCAGTCTGTTAGATCTATTCGGACAACTTTAAAAATATGCCAGTAATACTAGCGACAGACCTTATAATATACTTCCTGATCGGCGCCATTATATATTTTATAATCGGCTCAAGAAAGGAAGGTTCCACCCTTAAATCCATAAGGCTTGAGCTTCGTAAAAACAAGCTGGCGCTCCTGTGCATGCTCATACTTTCGATCTATGTGGCGGTGGCGCTGCTTGACAGCATCCGGTACCGTGATCCCATAAACGATGAAAGCGGCAAGGCCGCCCTCACCTCCGAAGGCTCCGCCATCTACAGCCCGCAAGCCCTGAGCCTCCTCGACAGGTTGGCCTCCGGAATGAGGACAAAGACCGAGAAGACCTACTCGGCGCCTTTCGCCTCCCGCCTCTTCTCAAAAGAAAGCATCGAGAGTCCGGACGGTACCGTAGTCAGGGATTACCCGCCGCTTAATTTTCCCGGCACCCACGTCCTTGGGACGGACAAGGTCGGCAACGACGTATTTTTTACGGCGTTAAAGGGTGTTCGCACCGGCATCGTGATAGGCGCGGGCACCACTATCATCATAATACCTTTCGCCATATTCTTCGGGGTTGTAGCCGGTTATTACGGCGGGATGATCGACGACATAGTCCAGTATCTCTACACTACCCTCGCCTCTATCCCCGGTGTGCTGCTCATAGTGGCGTTCATGCTCCTCTTCGGGAACAGCGGCTATCAGGGCGGGCTCATCTCCGGTAAAGACATATTCCTGGGGTTTCTCGTCCCCAACGACAGGCTCTTCTGGCTTTGCCTGATACTCGGCATCACTTCCTGGACAGACCTTTGCAGGCTTATAAGGGGCGAGACCCTGAAGTTGAGAGAGCTTGAATATGTGCAGGCCTCAAAGGCTTTCGGGGCCGGAAGGCTTTCAATCATCTACCGGCATATAGTGCCTAACGTAATGCATCTGGTCTTGATAACGTTCGTCCTTCAGTTCAGCGGGCTTGTGCTTGCCGAGGCGATCTTAAGCTACATTGGAATAGGCGTCGGCCCGGAGATAGGGAGCTGGGGCAACATGATAAACACGGCAAGGCTGGAACTGAGCAGAGAGCCCGTAGTCTGGTGGAACCTGCTCGCCGCGTTCGCAGCCATGTTCGGGCTTGTGCTTCCAGCGAATATCTTCGGCGATGCCGTAAGGGACGCACTCGACCCGAGGCTCAGATACAGATAGGTTATCCGCGCTGGGGTTGCTTTCTGGGAGCGATGAGTCATGTACCCCCGGCAAAGCCGGGGGCTTGAAAGACGCCCCTCAAAGGGGCTAAATGCAAAAGAATAACAACCATACAAAACCTCCCCTCCCTCGATGGGAGGGGATACAAGGGGAGGGTGACCTTTTCACCCCCACCCAAGCCCTCCCCCATCAAGGTGGAGGGTTTTATAAGTACAGCCACTGAGTAGATTCCAGGAACCGTCAAACTCTGTGATTCCACGGCAAAGCCGGGGGTTTACCCCTGATTAATAAAACTCGTCAGACTCTGCGCCGAAGTTACGAAAACGAAGACAGGCAGGCGGACTTAATTAGCCTTTTACAACATATGACACCAGTAATCGAAATACAGGACCTTAAGACCTACTTCAAGACGCCGCAGGGGCTCGCCAAGGCGGTCGACGGGGTCTCTTTCTCCATTCCAAAGGGCGGCACGTTCGCCCTTGTGGGAGAGTCGGGTTGCGGAAAATCCATGACGGCCCTCTCCATAATCCAGCTCGTCCCCGAGCCGGCCGGCTTTATCGCTGGAGGCAGGGTTCTCCTTAACGGCAGGGACATCGTCCCTTTAAGCGACCAGGAGAAGCGGGAGATACGCGGGAATAAAATATCAATGATATTTCAGGAGCCGATGACCTCTTTAAATCCGGTCTTCACCGTCGGAGACCAGACAATAGAGACTATCGCGCTCCATCAGGGCAAGACTAAAAAAGAGGCCAGAGAGGCCGCCATAGAGATGTTCAGGAGGGTGCGGCTGCCTGACCCCGAATCTCTCATCGATGAATACCCGCACAGGCTTTCCGGCGGAATGCGCCAGAGGGTGATGATAGCCATTGCCCTGGCCTGTAAACCCGACCTGCTGATCGCGGACGAGCCGACGACCGCTCTCGACGTTACTATTCAGGCCCAGATAATAGACCTTATCGGCGAGCTTAAAAAAGAGACCTCTACCGCGGTGCTCCTTATAACTCACAATATGGCGCTTGTCTACCAGCACGCCGAAGAGATAGGTGTGATGTACGCTGGAAAGATTGTCGAGCTCTCTCCCACAAAGGCGCTTTTCAGAAACCCGATGCACCCGTATACCATAAAACTTCTCCGCTCGATACCCGGACAGGAAAAGAGGGGGCTTAAGCTCGATACCATACCCGGCACAGTACCCCCGGCGACCTCTTACCCCGAAGGCTGCCACTTTGCCGGAAGGTGCCCGAGGGAGATGGAAGGGTGCGCTACGATTTTACCCCCGCTTGCCGAGCGCGAGCCGGGGCATTTCGCAGCCTGCCATCTGCACGACAAAGAGTTCATGTCCAAGCCCTGGTCAAAACCCTTAAGGCAGGAGCCGGACATACTCCCCCCGTTATCTGTCCCGCATGACAAGAAAGAGCCGCTACTTGAGGTTAAGAGGCTCAAGACCTATTATCCAATCCGTAAAGGATTGCTCAAGAGGGTCGCGGGCCACGTAAAAGCGGTAGACGGGATAGACTTAAGCGTAAGGAAAGGCTCTACCCTCGCCCTCGTAGGCGAGTCGGGGTGCGGAAAGACTACGGCAGGGAAATCCATAATACAGCTTATAAGACCGACGGAGGGCGAGATATTATTTAACGGCAAGGATCTTACCAGGCTCAATGAAAAGGAGCTTAAGCCTTACAGGGCCCGCATCCAGATAATATTCCAGGACCCGTATTCTTCCCTGAACCCGCGGCTTACGGTCAAGGATACCATCGAAGAGGGTCTTAAGGCCCTGAAACCCGATATGGGCAGGTCAGAGCGCCACGCAAAGATCGCCGCGACTTTAGAGCGGGTCGGCCTCGGCGCGGATATGATGCATCGCTACCCGCATCAGTTCTCAGGCGGACAGCGCCAGAGGATAGGGATAGCGCGGGCCCTGGCGGTCGACCCTGAGTTCATCGTATGCGACGAGGCCGTAAGCGCTCTCGATGTCTCCGTTCAGGCGCAGATACTCAATCTTCTTAAATCCATCCAGAGGGATTTCGGGCTTTCGTTCCTTTTCATAACACATGATCTGGGTGTAGTCGAGTATATCGCCGATGAAGTGGCGGTGATGTACGGGGGCAGGATAGTGGAGCGGGGGCTTACCGAAGAGATATTCTCAAACCCGAAAGACGATTACACGAAAAAACTCCTTGAAGCCGTTCCGAAGATAGACGCCTCGCTCCTTGCCGGATGGAGGCTGCCCGAGCACAAACCTAGTTAGCCGCGGCGCTTAAGAGCGCGGACCTGGCCGCGTCCAGGTCTATATCAAGCTCGCCAAGGTCCCTTTCGACAGCCTCGATAACCACTATCCTTGCCGCCTGCAGTTCTTCGATCTTTTCAGGCACAGGGACGACCTTCGACCAGATAACATCTATTCTCTCGAACGACCCCTGCAGGAACTTAAGCGGCATGAACATGAACGAGTCGCAAAAGAAAATCGCCCTGGGCGCCAACACGGCGGAGCTTACGGCATCGACTGTATACTTCATAGGCACCCAGCCGGAATATTTCAGGGGTTTGAGCTTCTCAATGCTTACGCCGTACGGATAACCTGTCACCTGGAGATCCTGAAAGGTCTCGTTAAGCCTGATCGTCGTCATCTCGGCCAGGTCACCGCCGGTATACCTGACCATTCCATCGAGTGTCTTTGGCTGATAGATGGGAAGCCCTGGGACTGTACGGGCCATGACTTCGTCAGCGACTATCTTCGCCCCGTTAGCGGACCAGTGTGAATCGTTTTTCATGTAGAGCTGGCGTTCGCCCTTACGTGAGCCGAAAAGCGTGTCGAGCCGCAGGAAGTTCCTGAGCGGATAATCCTCCATTGCTTCAAGCAGCAGGTCATAGCGGCTTTTGCCGCAGGGAGAATCTGCGATTACGCCCGCGTGCTCAGGATAAACGGTCATCTTGTTCGGCGCCACGAAGAAGATGAATTTTTTTCCGGACGACTCTATGATATTTTCAAGCTCCTTGAGCTTCCTCGCGGTCTCCCGCATCCTGTCCCTGTCACCGCACGCGTCCTTCTTGAAATCATCAATCTCTTTTTTGAAATACAGCCAGCCATTCAGCCCGACATGGAGATTCTTCGCGGCGGCGGTCCTGAAGACGCTGAGATCTATCGAGCTTTTGGCTCTTATGAGCCAGCCCCTGAACGCGAAGTGGTCGCTGAAATATTTTTCGTAGTTTGAAAAAAACGACCTGTCCCTGATCGAACTGATCTTAAGCGCGGGCCTCCCCGCAAGCTCCCGCCTGTCACTGGACTCTACCTTTATCCCCAGGAAAAACCCTGCCATCGGGACAACGAGGATAAGTAGAAATAGGCCTGTAAAAAAGAATCTGCGCATAATCAGAAACGGAAATAGATAAATGGGTTGAAAGAGCCGCTCGCGATGAACGCGAATGAATATAAGACCAGCACAAAAAGCGCCCCTGTTAAAGCCGCGGAGAGAACAGGGCGTTTATTATCAAATACCGCCAGACCCGAAAACTCCCTGGGGAGAAATACGGCAACAGACCCTATGGCAAGGAACAGGAGATTGCGGTAATTAAGCGAGAGGCTTACCTCCACGGGCATCGTGTGATTTACGGGCACGAACATGGCCTTGATCATAAGAACAGCCTGGGAAAGGTGGACCGCGCGGAATAGCGCCCAACCGACGAGTACCAGCACCAGGGTCACAAATCTCCTTAGCGGGTCAAACGAACCGGGCTCTGTCCTTCTCAGGCCCGTAAGCCTCTCAATGGTGAGCAGAGCCCCGTGATAGACGCCCCAGACGAGGAATGTCCAGCTCGCGCCGTGCCACATGCCGCAGAGCGCGAAGACGATCATCAGATTCAAATAGACCCTGCCCCCGGCGGCGCGGTTCCCGCCAAGGGGTATGTAGAGGTAGTCCCTAAAAAAATTGGATAGAGATATGTGCCACCGTCTCCAGAAATCAGTTATGCTCAATGAGGAATAAGGCCGCCTGAAGTTCTCCGGCAGGTGGAAGCCGAACATCATTCCAAGGCCGATCGCCATGTCCGCGTAAGCGGAGAAATCGAAGTATATCTGGAGCGCGTATGAAAAAGTGCCGAGCCATGCCGTCTTTGTGTCGAGCAGGGAAGGGGCGATGGAGAATACCGAGTCGGCTATCTCTCCGCAGGCGTCAGCTATGAGGACTTTTTTAACGAGCCCCCAGGAGAATCGTAACGTCCCGCAATAAAAATCATTCAGCGACTCGCTCCTCTTTTTCAGCTGTTCGCTTATCTCATGGAACCTTACTATGGGGCCAGCTATAAGCTGTGGGAAGAAAGCTATGTAGAGGCCGAAGTCTATGAAGCTCCTGAGAGATTTTCTCGTCCCCCTGTATATATCGACTATGTATGTGATCTTGTGGAAGGTGAAAAAGGATATGCCTGTGGGCAAAAGCACCTCTGCCCAGCCTATCTTCCCCATGCCGAAAGAGCCAAAGGCCCTGTTGAGCTCTCCTATGAAGAAATTGGAATATTTGAAATAAGCGAGAAAAGAGAGGTTGATCGCTACCGACAGGATGACCCATTTGCGGCTCTCGGCCTTATGGCCGGAATCTATTTTAAGGCCTATGAGATAGTCCGCAAGGGTGGATAAAACAAGGATGGCGAGCACTTCGCCGCTTCCCCAGAAATAAAAAATATAGCTGAAGGCGAGAAGCACCGCGTTACGGTATCTCCGCCCGGCCAGGTAGTAGCAGGCCAGCACAGACGGGAGAAAAAGAAATAAGAATAATAAGCTTGAGAATACCATGGAACGGGGCGCAGGATTATTTTTATAGGCGGAGCAATCTATCCTGAAAAGGGTGGAGACTCATTCTATGATTCGGCGGCGCATAAAAAATCCGCCTGCCTCGAAGCAGGCGGACGATCCTGTCTCTATAATTTACTCTGAAAGTTCGCCTTTTTTCTGCTTGGCATTATTATCAGCGGGGGTTACGAGCCCCGCAGCCACTTCCCTCAGGGCCGTGACAACGGCCTTGTTGTCGGTCTTTATAAGAGGGGGGGCGCCTTTGATGAGGTTCCTTGCCCTCTGGGAAGCGAGATGTACAAGCAGGAAACGGCTCGGCACCTTCTTCAAGCAATCTTCAACGGTGATTCTCGCCATCTTTCCTTTTCCTCCTTAATAAGCTTGAATTAACTCTTTACGGAAGCCCCGAACAGCCTTTCGACCGCGCCGAGCATCCTCTCTGTCTTTGCCTTTTCGGCAGTTATTATCGATTTAAACTTCTCGAACGCCTCTTCGAGGTCGTCGTTTACGATTATATAGTCGTACTCAGGGGCCTTTTTTATCTCATCCTCGGCTATCTTAAGCCGCTTTTCGATCTCTACGGGAGTATCCTTGCCCCTTGACCTGAGCCTGTCGGCACAGGCCTCGATGGAAGGCGGGAGTATGAAGATATCGACTCCGTTCTTTAAAACCGGCCTTACCTTGTCCGCGCCCTGCACGTCGATCTCAAGTATAACGCTCAAGCCTTGATCCAGGAGCGCTTCAAGGTCTTTCCCCGATGTGCCGTACCTCTTTCCATAGACTCCGGCGTACTCGAGGAACTCGCCGCTTTCGACCATCTTATCGAAGACAGCGTCATCTATGAATTTATAGTCCACGCCGTCTACCTCGCCGGGGCGGGGTTTTCTTGTGGTGTAAGATATAGAATGCCTCAAATCAGGGAAAAAATCAACCGCCATCTTGCATAACGTCGTTTTCCCCGCGCCTGAAGGCGCTGAAACTATGAAAGGTATCCCGCTCATTTATTCTATATTCTGAACCTGCTCCCTTATCTTTTCTATCTCACCCTTCATCTCAACGACTACCTGTGTTATCTGGACGTCGCTCGGCTTGGAGCCTATGGTATTTACCTCTCTGCCTATCTCCTGGCAGAGGAAATCGAGCCGTTTTCCGACAGGCTCCTCAGACCTTAAAAACTGCCTGAACATATCCAGATGGCTCTTAAGGCGGACTATCTCCTCGCTTATCGCCGTCCTGTCCGCGAAGACCGCGGCTTCAAGGAGTATTCTCGATTCATCCACCCTGTCTTTCAAGAACTTTTCCATCTCTTCCCAAAGCCTCTGTCTGTAAGACTCCAAGACCTTTGGCGCTCGTGCCTCTACGCTGAATAAAAGGCCCTCGATCGTCTCAAGGTTCCCCAGAAGGTCTGACTTGAGGGCGGCGCCCTCTTTTTTTCTCCAATCCTCAAGCTGCCCGAACGCCATATCGAACCCTGTTTTTACGGAGTCCCAGTCGGCCTCAGAGACAGGGGCCTTCCTTTCAAGCGAAAATATGTCTTTAAGCTTGAGTATCGCCGGCGCATCGAGCTCGCCCCCAAGGCCGAACTCTTTCCTTATGTCCGCGGCCGCCTCGATATAGGCCTTGGCCATGGGGAGGTTGATCTTCAAGGCGGGCGCCTCAACCGATGTGGCGGAGACGAATACCGAGAACGCGCCCCTGGAAAACCTCTTTTTTATCTCTTCCCTTATCCTGCCCTCGAAAACAGAGATCCTCTCGGGCATACGAAGGCTTATGTCTATAAAACGGTGGTTGAGGGACTTGGCCTCAAGCGAGTAGACGTCCCCCCCTATTGAAAAATCGCTCCGGCCGTAGCCGGTCATTGATTTAACCATGAAGTCCTTTCCCCAAACTGAAAGCGTATCGTTTACGGACCTCCATAAGGATATCCTGCATGCGCTGTTCCTTATAGTCCGGGTATGTCCATTCAAGCGCCCTGTAAACGCGGCCCTCATAGATAAGGGTCAGATCGGCGTAGACGGAGTCTTTCAAATAAATCCTGTGGGAAAAATTCTTGCAGGACGCGAGCACGAACTTCTCAAGGGCGATATAGCCGGGGTCTATGTTCACCCTCCTCTTACCGTCTTTTGACAATCCCTCCTCTATCCCGTTTGTAAATACCTTTATCGCGGAAAGTTCCTCCGGGCCTATCAGACGGTCAAAAGACGCTATCTTCCTTTTTATGCCCTTCCCGAACTCGTCCTCATAATAATCGGTATCAGGGAAATCTAGGCGCTCGCTTAAAAGATCCATCTCCCCGAACCTCTCCTTTAACATCAGGAGTACTTCGGAAAAAAGCCGCTCCTCCCCGGTAAATATCGATATCAGTAGTTTTACCGGGTCTGGCTTCCTCTGCCGCATTTTTATCTTCTCTGATTTTCAGATACCCCGCAGCCTTCCAAGCGGCGGTTATTTTGCTTTTTTAAGTCCCGCGTCAACAGCGCCAAGGAGTTCGGCTGGCGAGAGCGTGGCGGTGCCGACCTTTCCGACAACGACCCCCGCGGCGAAGTTAGCCAGCACCGCGGCCTCTTTGAAGCTCGCGCCTGAGGCGAGCGCGAGGCCGAGCGTGCTTATTACGGTATCACCCGCGCCGCTCACATCGAACACTTCCTGCGCGACGGTCGGGATATGCGTCTCTGAATTGGGCTCGAAGAGGCTCATGCCGTTCTCGCCGCGGGTAATAAGGAGCGCCTCGCATCCAAGCTTATTGAAGAGCACCTCGCCGGCCCTGTGGAGCGAGGCCTCATCCGATATCTCCACGCCCGAGGCAAGCGACGCCTCAAGATTATTGGGCGTCACGATGGTAGACCCTTTGTAATAATCGAAGTGTTCCACCTTCGGGTCCACGGCCAGGAACTTGTCCATTCTGCCGCATGCATCCGAAGTCTCTTCCATGAGGGTTTCGGTTATAAGCCCCTTGGCGTAATCCGACACTATGACGAGGTCAGCGGATTTAAGCGCTCTTTTTACGTAATTCAAGACCTTTGCCGTTGATTCCGGCTCGATCTTGTCTTTCTTTTCGCGGTCGAACCTTACGACCTGCTGGTTGTGCGCGATAACGCGGGTCTTTATGGTAGTCGGCCTTTTATGGTCGGTTATGATGCCTTCCGTCGTTATGCCCTTTTCCTTAAGAGTGTTTACGAGCTTTTTTCCGTCGTCATCCCTGCCTATAATGCCGGTGACAAGGCACTTCCCTCCGAGGTTGTGTATATTGTTGACCACGTTCGCGCTGCCGCCGAGCATAAGGCTTTCGGACGTGACCTCCACTACAGGAACAGGCGCCTCGGGAGATATGCGCTTTACCCTTCCCCATATGAAGTGATCCATTATGAGGTCGCCGATAACCAGTATGCGGGTGTTCCCGAACCTCTCTACTATCGTGCGTGCCTTTTTAAAATTCAGCAGGTGTCTCATCTTTAGCGCTGCAGTCCTTCTATCAGTTTAAGGAACTCTTCGACGTTTCTCTCAATCGGGTGCTTCAAGGCTTCGGCCCTGGAGAGTTCCCCCGCCTTCACCCTCTTGTTTTTATCGAGGAACAGGGTGATCTTGCCCGCGATCTCCTCGTGGTCCAGGGGATTTTCCACGATCCCGCCGTTTACCCCGTCAGACAATATCTCCGACGCCCCGTTTATCCTTGACGTAATAACAGGCAGCCCGGCTGCCATCGCCTCAAGGCAGGCGTTGCTGAAGGGCTCGTATATGGTCGGGAGTATGAATATATCCCCCGCCTGATAATAGCTTGACGCGCCTTCTACGGGGCCCTTGAACATGACGCGGCCTTCGACGCCGAGCCTTTTCGCCTCGGCAATGTATCCGTCCGCCTTCCCCTTGCCGATAACAAGGAGCCTTATGTCACCCTTATCCTTAAGGAAGCCAAGCGCCCGGATAGCGTAAAGGAGCCCTTTTCTCTCAAATCCTGAGCCCACAAAGAGGAGCAAAACCGTATTTTCATTGACCCCGAAAGACGCCCTTAAGCGCGCCCTTTCGGCCTCATCCGGCCCTTTAAAAGCCCCGGGGTCTATCCCATTGTATATAACACATATCTTTTCTTCTGGCAAACCATAATGCCTTATAATATCTTCCTTTACACGGTTCGAGTTTGCCACGACACACTTGAGCCTGCCGCTCGAAAAGAGCCTCTTTTCAAGGTTCAACAGCACCATGTGGAGAGGATTTATCGAGATGAGCGCCCGCTTCGTAACGGATACCGTCTTCGCCCTCTGTATCAGCCACTCCTTGTGGCAGCCGTCCCCCGCCCTGTATATATCCTGGCAGTACGTCCTCTCCAGACTTAAGACTATATCGGGATTTACCCTCCCGACCTCTTTCTCCGCATTCTCCGCGAATCTAAGGGGCCTGAGAAACCTGGGCCCGCCAGCGTCTACCTTATGGACAGTGATCCCGGAAGCCCCTTCCCAGAATGAAGAGAATACATCGGCCTTATGCCCCCGCTTGATGAGCTCCGCGATGAACCTGTTTAAGAATACCTCTGCCCCGCCGTACGGGGTATAACGCATCCTTATAAGCCCGATCCTCAAAAACGCGCTCCTGTTAAGTCCATACTCGTGATTTCATCAGGGTCTGATGCCTTGGGGGTTTGCCACGGAAGGCTCATTCGGCCTTTCCCCGGGAATAGAGGTCTATAAATGCCTTAAACGCCTCTTCAGAGGATATCTCTGTCGCAAGCCCCTGTTCCTTCTGAAGCAGCCTGTACGGCACGCCCCAGGGCGCCCATCTCTTTTTATCCGTAGAGCCCCATATGGTGACTATCGGCTTTCCAAGCCCCGCCGCTATGTGCATGGCCCCTCCGTCCGAACATACTACGAGCGACCCGGCGCTCATGGCCGCGATAAGCTCCGAGACCGCCAGGGTCCTGTAGGCGAGAGGCTTTCTTTTCATCTTTGATATGATCCATTCGGCTGTTTCATCATCGCCGGGATGGAACGGATTAGAGCTGTTGCCGGGAGACCAGAGCAGTATTATGTCAAGGCCGAGCTTGTCCTGTATCAGCTCCCCAAGCGCCTTGAATCTCTCGCCAGGCCATCTGTTCTGCGGTTTTCTGGAACTTATGTGGAATACGACCGCCTTCCCCTTCTCCTTAAGCCCCAGCCTCTTCAAGTACTGGAGGGCCTTTTCAAGCTCCCCGGGGTCGGCCTTTATGGTCATCAAAGGCGGCGGCCCGGCCACGGCAAGGGGCTTTACGAGCCCCATCATCGCCTCGACCTCGTGCATCGATTCTCCGGGCTCCGCGAGAGGTTTATTGTAAAATTTCGACGCGGGCCTGTCCTTCGACACATAGCCTATCTTCAAGGCGGCGCCTGAAAGATATGTAAGCCTCGCAACGCGCCTTGAATACGTGTAGCTGCAGCCTATCGCGACCTCGAACTTCTCTTTCCTTATGCGCCGGATCACATTCAAATTGCCGAGAAGGACGTTGATCCTGCCCTTCTGGCTGTGCTTCTCTTTTTCATATACGAAGACCTGGTCGATATCCGGGTTGCCTTTGATGGCGTCAGCGTTGTATGAATTCACGAGCACGCCTATTTTTACAGCGGGATATTTGAGTTTCAAGGCCTTGATGGCGGGCGTGGTGCAAATGAGGTCTCCGATGTTGTCCCTTCTTATAAACAGCACCTTATTCATAGGCCTTCTTTTCTCTCATGCGCAGGCCGTGGTTTAAACGGAAGTCCTTGTAGGCAAGCTTTTCGATGTTCACGAACAGCGCCACGCCTATCCCGGTAAGCAGCCAGAACATCTGCGCGTTATCGTCCACATAATGGTCGTCGAAAAGGTTCCTTATGAAAAAACCGATGGTAAAGAGGAACGCGGCGAGGAAGAGGTAATAGGAATCCCCTCTCGCCACCTTCAGCCCAAGCCTGTAGGTGGCCGCGAGCCTCCATATAATAAAAAGGAACATAGCCAGCCCCTGCACGCCAAGCTGGAGAGTAAGGTTGACGAAGGTGTTGAGCGCGTGCCAGAGGTCGGTATTTTTAAACTGCTGGTATTTGATCGAGAAGCTGTGCCTGCCGAAGCCTATCCCGGTGAACGGGCGCTCTCCTATCTCTTTCAGGGAGAACTTCCACAGGGCCACCCTGCTGTTTATCGTATTGCCGTAGGCCGCGCTCGTGTCGGCATTAAGGTCAACTCCCGCATCTCCGTGATAAAGGAGCTTGTTAGGCATAAAGATTATGGCTATGAACACCATGCCGGCCACAGCCAGGCAGACGATCCTCCTCCTTACCGCCCAGAGGAATATCAGCGTCATCACAAAGAGGGCTATCAAGGCCCCCCGCTGATGCGTCAAATAAAGCATGAACAGGTTTAGAAGGATCAGTCCCGTGAAGAAGATCCGCTTTACGCCTGAATTCACGACGGCCATATAGACGGCGAACGGCAGCACGGTTACAAGAAAAACGCTGTAAGAGATATATCCTCCCGTGAACCCGCCGACCTTGAAGCTATGGTCAAGGAGGTCCCATTGATGGGAGAAGTAAGAGTAAGCGCTGTACGCGCCGTGAACGAGGCTTCCGGCAAGGAGGCTTACGATGATGCCGTTTATCTGCTCCTTTTTGTTTATGTTATTGACCGCTACGAAGAAAATAAGAAAATCCGTTATAACCTCTCCCCTTAACTCCCTCAGGGTGTACGCGGGGCTTACCGCGGTAATGAGGGAGATAAGCACCGTGACGGTAAAGAGCGCCAGCGGAAGGGTGAGCTGGTTCCTTACGAATATCACCTCTCGCCTTATCGCCATCTTGTAAAGCCAGAGTGCGAAAGGCAGGAATATAAATACAGAGCGTATCGTCATGGTGTGGACGAACGGGAGTATGAACACGAGACCCATCAGGCACCACGTGATCACATTATCTATATAGGAGATCTGCCTATCCCTGTCCACGCTTCTTCCTTTGCGCTACGGTAACGTTAATGGCGTCAAGTATCTTTATAGCCCTGTTAGCGTAAGTATATCCTCTGGCGTCCGCCCTTGCCGCGCCGCCGATCTTCAACGACAACAGATGGTCGCCTGCTAGCTCTTTTATGCGGCAGGCAAGCTCCTTGCAATCCCCCGGCCTTGCGAGGAGCGCGTTCCTCCCGTCCTCAAGCACTTCCTTAAAGACCTGGAGGTCTGAGGCGACTATTGGCACACCGGAGGCCATGTACTCGAAAAGTTTTAACGGGGATGAAAACCTCGTAAGCCCTTTATCTATATTCGGGAGAACCGCCACCTTTGCCCTGGAGAGATACCCCGGCACCGACTGATGGGGGACATTCCCGGCAAAGGCCACCCTTTCCCCTACACCGGCCCCCACGGCCAGCTCCTTAAGACGGTCAAGCCTGGCGCCCCCGCCTACGATTACAAGCCTCTCATCCGGCAGATACTTCATCGCCCCTATAAGCTCATCCACGCCTTTCCATTCGTGGAGCGACCCTGCGTAACAGATATACTCCCCCGGCGCCTTCCACGACGTATCAAACCATTCTTCTTTGACCCCGTCATGGGCTATACTTACAAGCCCTTCCCCTATTCCCATCTCGATCAGGCAGCCCTTAAGCGAGTTCGTTATCGCGATTATGCTGTCGGAACCCCTGTATACCTTTTTTTCAAGCCGCCTTGTTTTTTCTTCCCTGCCCTTGCCGCCTGTATTTAAATGGAATACTTCATGCGCCTCGAATATTACCGGCATTTTCAGCATTTTTTTAAATTTTAATATAAAGGCCGCAAGCTTCAGGTGCCTTAAAAAAAGGACAGGGGCGTCACCTTCAGACCTCCAGGAGAAGAGCTTAAGCAGGAGGAAAATATTGAAAAGCCCGTGCCATGAGACCTTAAGGAACCGCTCATCCTCTCTTCTGAGCACCGGCAGCCGCACAAGCTCCAGATTCCGCGGCTGCGAGACCCCGTAAAAATCAAATACGTCCTTTTCCGAATATCCCTTTTTTATCCCGGCTACGAGCCTTACCCTGACCCCTTGTGAAGCGAGCCCCAGACAGGTATTGATTATCTGTATGAAGCGCGCCCTATGGTCAGGAAGCAGTTCTGGGATAGGATAGATTATCATCATTTCAGGTTTTTCATCATCCTGCCAAAGAACTTCACGGCGGGTTAGATATAGAAAAAGCAATCATCCGCTCGCGACAATTTTAACTTTTTATGGCTGCCAAAGCAAGCCTCTGCCTCGTATCCGGGCGTTTAGCCGATATAGTCTTCAAACCTTTTAATAACCTTCTCCCAGCTGAAGTTATCTTCCACATGGGCCCTGCCAGCCTCTCCGAGCTTTTTCCTCAATCCATCGTCTCCCAGGAGCTTGAGTATCGCCCCGGCTATCGCCGAATCGTCCCTCGGTGAGACAAGCACCCCGCTATCTCCGACGACCTCCGGGATGCCCCCTGCGTTTGTGGCTATGACAGGCACCCCCGAGGCCATGGCCTCAGCTATCGCTATCCCGAAGGTCTCATCAGCCACGCTCGGGAATATGGCTATATCCGCCAGTGAGTAGTACTCAGGGAGTTTATCATTCGGTATCTGGCCCAAAAAAGAGACCATTTTTTCAAGCCCCATTGAGCTTGAAAGCTTCTTCAGCTCTGCGGCGTACTCGCCTTTGCCGATGACGAGATATTTTACTTGATGCCGTTTTGAGACTTCCGGGAGCGCCTTTATGGCGTACTGCAATCCTTTCCAGCCGACGAGCCTGCAGGCCGAGATCAAGACCTTGTCGTTCTCTTTTATATTCAAAGAGGCCCTCAACGCCCTGTCAGCGGATTTTGGGCGGAACCTTCGGGTATCCACACCGTTATAAAGCACCTTCGGCCTTATCCGGCAGTACGCGGCTATCTCCCCGGCGTTGAATGCGCTGCACGCGAAAAAATAATCGAGCCTCTTCGCGAATGTTTTGTAGAGCGGAAAGAACTCCGTCCCGCCTGAGCCGAAAACGACCTTCGCCCCTGATAGACGGGAGGCGAGAAGGGCCGCCGGCATATCGAACGGCTTATGGATATATATGAGGTCGTAGCGCCCTTTTACGAGGCTTCGCAGGGCAAAGGCCCCGAACGAAAGGCGCTCAAACATCTTTCTAAACCTCGTCCCTAGGTTCGGTATCCTCTCCCTTGGGATATAGGGATAGGTCAATACGTTTACGCCTTTCAAGTCTTCGGACACCCCAGTACCTCTGCCTCCGTAAATATCGACCGAATGGCCCTTTAGAGAAAGGTATCTCGCCATCGACCAGTTGAAGGTCTCTATGCCCCCGCTCTTGGTCGTTGTCGTAAGGTTATATAACGCTATCTTCAGCCTGCGGCCCATATGGAGTATTATTTCGAGACCCTGGATTTCAGGAACGTATCGAGCCTGTCTTTTACAACCGAATAGACTTCATCCACAGTGATAGCTTCCATGCACTTCTGGTACTCGCACCTTTTACTGACGCACGGGTCGCACACCCTGGGTTTCTTGATGACGCGGTGTATCTCCTTATCATAATAAGGCCCTGTGCCTTGCGGCTCGGCTACCGCAAAGAGCCCGACTATGGGGGTCTTCCAGGCTATAGCTATGTGCATCGGCCCGGTATCGCAGGTGATAAAAAGATTCAACCTCCTGATAAGCGGCGCTGTCTCTTTAAGCCTCACCCTCCCAGCCGCCACGACAGTACGCGCCCCCAGGGCCTTCCCTATCGATTCGCAAAGCCCTTTTTCAGCCGGCGAGCCGGTTATCACGATTTTTATCGCGGGGTAGTTGTCGAGTATCCTCCTACCAAGCTCGATATACCTGTCTTTGAACCACATCCTGCTTACGGTCGATGCGCCCGGCTGTATGCCTATAAGTATCTCATCCCTGCCTATCTTATGCTCTTTAAGGAATCCATCAAGGCTCGCCTCGTCTTTTTTATCTATCGGGAGCTCCATCCTTTTATCGTCCACCCGGCAAAGAGCCAGCTCCGCTACCTTAAGCCTCGTCTCTATCGCGTGGCGCATCGGGTCTGCGGGGATAACCAGACTTTGATTCGAAAGGAGGAAGCTGAACTTGCCGTTATTGGGTACCTTGATTATGAACCGCGCCCCGGACAGATAGCACATCGGGGTCGCCTGCGGCTCATTGCCGTGAAAGATAAGGGCCAGGTCGAATGAATGTCTACGAAACTCCCTTACTGTCTGAAAAAAACGCCTGTAACCCCCATAATACGGGATAATCCCGTCTATATTGGGGTTATTCTCGAACAGCTCCATATTCTTTTTATTTAAATGCGCTATTATTTTGGCCTTTGGGTAACTTTTCCTTACGGCTCTGATGGCGGGCGTTGAGAGGAGGGTGTCGCCAATGGCGGTGGAAGAGACCAGTAGTATGCTCTTCGCTTCACCCGGCCTTAAGTGCTCAAGACCGCTTTTCCTCTTATCCATGGACTTAAGGGCCTTCATGTAAAGATGCAGCAGCCCGTCGACAGGATTAAGCCTCATATTCACCCTTTACTCTTGAAAGTCCGCCGCTCTTCCGGAAGAATTGGCAGGCTGCTGAAAAAGTCCAACTGCTTCGTTGTCATTGTCGCTCGTCACTGCGGCGTACGGACAAAGTACGCCTCATTCCTCGCTTCTCGACGCTTGCAGCTGGAGCTTTTTGAGCAGCCTGAACACATTCCGGTTTTTCAACATCCTGAGATCATGCCTTTGACAATATTCCAGACAGACTCCGCGTCCAGATCTTCGAGGCAACGGCAGACGCCTGTCCCCTCGCACCCTGCCTTCCCGCACGGCACACAGTCCCAGTCCATCTGTATCACCATATTTTTGCCGAACCTCTGAACCCCGCCCTTTTGGGTATAAGGCGAGTTCCATCCGTTATTTTCCGCCTTAAGCGCCCATCCATTAGCCTCTTTATTGTCCCACGGCCCCCAGTCAAATGCGCCGCTCGGGCCGAAGATGGAGACTACCCTGGCGCCGACGGCGGCGGCTATGTGCATCGGGGCGGTGTCTACCCCGAAAAAAAAGCTCGCCCGTTTTGACAGGGAGGCGAGTTGCTTAAGGGTGATCTTCCCCGAAAGGTCTACAGGCCTTGTCCTCATAAGGCTTACGATAGAGGCTATCTTTTTACGCTCCTTTTCATCCGGCCCTGATGTCAGGACGACCCTTACCCCGGAGTCCTCAAGCATATCCAGCACATAAGCCATGCCCGTATCTGTCCAGCACTTAAAGAGCCACCTGGATGTCGGGTGGACGTGCGCAAAAGACCCGCCGTCATATCCCGCCTCTTTAAGCGCTTTGTCGATAGACGCGTCGTCCGCGGGGGACGTGTGTATATCAACCGTAAAGTCTTTCGTATCGATGCCGAATTCCCTGAGCAGCCCCAAATCCCTTAATACCGTATGCGTCTTTATCGAAGGCCTCTTGGCAAGGTGTGTATAGAGAAGTCTTTTTCCCGCGAACCCTCTCCTGGGGACGTATCCAAGCCTGTACTTCGCGCCTATCGAGAAGGCGATGAACGCAGGCCTGTCCCCCCCGGTCAGATCGACCGTAAGGTCAAACTTCTTTCCCCTCAGATCCTTTATGAGCTTAAGCTCCCCGCTTACACGCCTTCCGATATGCAGGCCCTTGATGGACCTCTTAAAACTGATGACCTCATCTACAAGGGGGTTTAACGTGAGCATATCTTCGGTGCCTGAATTTACAAGCGCGCTCAAGCGGGCATGGGGGAAGCTTTCTCTAAGCGCCCTTATGGCGGGGACGGTTAAAAGTACATCTCCGATATGCCGGAGTTTTATGACCAGTATGTTATTTACGCCCTGGAACAATTTTATTTTTTCGGCCTCCCGGAAGACCTTCATTTCCTGTCCTGCCCGGGCCTGGTCTTCATCTCCCAGAGCTTCGCGTATTTGGCAAGGGTATATGAGGCGTACAGCGTCGAAAGTATTACGCCGGTGGAGCCATCGAGGAACCCGCGTTTCAATATATACATCTTTAAAAAAGTATAGACGGGACGGAATAATATGTCTATAAAGCCGGCGTTTTTGCCCTGATTGAGCATTTCCTCCGCGGCCAGGGTGGAATAGCGCTGCATTCGGGTGAGATAGTCGGAGACATCTTTGTAGGTGCGGTGTATGAGGGGGTTTTTGAGATAGCCTCTCGGCCCGTTTACTGCGACCGATTCGTGGACATACCTGTCGATGAACCGGCCCGAATCCTTCCTGTAAAGCCTTAAGGTAAAATCAGGGTACCAGCCGCAGCGCCTTACCCATTTGTCTCCGAAGTAATTCCGCCTCGGCACATAGTAACCCGCCTTGTCTCCGGACTTGACGGCCCTTTCGATCTCTTCCTTGAGCTCAGGCGTCACCCTCTCATCGGCGTCGATATTCAGTATCCAGCGATTGCGAGCCCGGTCTCCGCAAAGGTTTTTCTGCCGACCGAAGCCGAGCCACTCCTCCGTTGTTACGTTAGCGCCGTATTCCCTGCATATCTCGGCTGTCCTGTCGGTTGAGCCGGAATCGGATACCAGAATCTCATCCGCCCATTTAACACTCTCAAGGCAGTCCCGTATGTTCCTCTCTTCGTTGAGGGCTATTATGGTGACGGATATTTTTTCCATCTACCTGCATTTCAGTTAAAAGTAAAAGGGCCGGAAGACCGGTGCGGGAAGAATCAGCTACTTAAGCGATATCGCCTCGTCTATGAGCATAACAGGGATATCGTCTTTTATAGGGTACACAAGGCGGCACTTTTCGCAGACCAGGCCGTCTTTCTTTTCGTTGAGCCTTATCCTGCCCTTGCATTTCGGGCAAGCGAGTATGTCCAAAAGCTCTTTATCGATTGCCATAAAAAAGACCTCCGGAGTTTAAGAGATGAAGATTCCATGAAGCAAAAAAATCAATATACCACAAAGGGCCGCTTATAAAAAGAACCGCCTAAAGATCGGCGGGCTGGCCTTTCATGACTTCCTTCCTGCCGCCCATCCTGACGTATTCTATTCCGCCGACAATGCTGACTATCGCCTGAATGGCGAACCACATGAGGGACAATGTCAACGCCTGCTCGGTGGCGGCCCCGACTTTCGTAAAGAGGAATACGAACGCGCCCTCCCGGAGACCCAGGCCCGAAAGGGATATCGGGAGCATGGATACGGCCGTCGTAAGCGGGATAAAAAGGAAAAAGTAGCTTAAAGGCACATTCATCCCCAGCCCCCTGCCGAGGAAGTAGTAGCCTATGATAACGCCGCACTGCACAAGCACCGAGCATATGAATATCTTTATGAGGATATCGGGGTGCGTCTTGTAGCTCATCAGCACCTTGTAAAAGGTGTCTATCTTCTTGTTTATGCCGTAGAAGTGTATCCTTGAAAGCAGATTCATCGCCCAGCTGTGGAGGAATCCGACCCATATCACAAGCGACATGCAGAAAAAACCGCCTATAAGCAGGACAAAAAAGAAAGGAAGCCCCGTATCCTTGATGAGGGCGTATCCAGGTATGAGCGAAATGGACGTTATGACCATAAGGGCCGCAAAACCCGAGTACCTGTCCATAAAGATCGAGGCGAACGATATGTCGCCCTTTTTGGTGTATTTATAGAGGTAGTAGCCTTTTACAAGGTCTCCGCCGACCATCGTTGGAAGAAAGTTATTGAAGAACATGCCTACGAAGTAAATGGACAGCAGTTTAAAATAGGATATGTCTATGTCTTTTTTCAATATTACAGACCACCGGAAACTCGATATCGACTGAGATATTATGAAGAGCAGCGCTACGAACACTACGGTGTAAGGGTTTACCGAGACGACCGTCCTCCAGAAGGCGTCAAGGTCGATGTTCCTGAAAAGGAAATAGAGTATGGCGATGGAGACGCATATCTTTACGATGATCGAAACGATGTTCTTCATCTGCCGAGCACCTTTTTCACGGTAAATATGGGCTTGCCCTGCGATTCGTGATAAACCCTCGCAAGCATCTCTCCAAGAAGCCCCATTATCACGAGCTGTACCCCGAGGATTATCAAGAGCACGCTTAATATAAGGAGCGGCCTCCCGCCTATATCCCTTCCCATGAACAGCTTTTCAAAGCTTAAGTAAAGGGCTATGAAAAACCCGAGGAACCCCATCACAAGCCCGCCCGGCCCGAAGGCGTGTATCGGGCGCGTTGAGAAGGACTGCAGGAATTTAACCGTTATGAGGTCGAGTATGACCCTTATGGTCCTGCCTATGCCGTACTTGGATTTGCCGAACTTCCTCGCGTGGTGGGTAGTCTCAACCTCTGAGATAGTCGCGCCCACCCAGCTGCATATCGCGGGTATGAAGCGGTGCATCTCGCCGTACAACCTTACGTTTTTTATGACCTCTTTTCTGTAGGCCTTCAGCGTGCAGCCGTAATCGTGGAGAGCGACGCCGGTCACCTTCGAGATAAGCCCGTTAGCCATTATGGACGGCAGCCTTCTTGAGATGAACTTGTCTTTCCTGTTTTTCCGCCATCCGCTAACTACGTCGCAATCCTTTATCCTCTCAAGGAGCCTGGGGATATCCTTAGGGTCGTTCTGAAGGTCCGCGTCCATTGTGATGATAATATCGCCGCTCGCGTACTCAAACCCCGCGGCCATAGCCGCTGTCTGGCCGAAGTTTCTCCTGAAAGAGACTACGACGACCGTGGGATCTTTTTTCTGAATGGACTCCAGTATCTTAAAGGTGCCGTCCTTTGACCCGTCGTCGACGAAGACGATCTCGTACTTCCTTTTAAGCCCCTCCGTAACCTCTTTTACAGCTTTATACAGGTGCGGCAGGCTTTCTTCCTCTTCGTAAACGGGTATGACGATTGAAACAGACTCTTCCAACGAGCCCTCCTGATCGGGAAAATGCATCGCGAGCGAATTCCGGCTTGCCGTCAGCTGGCGAAAAAAATTATAGATCCCGGCGTTTCGAAGATCCCCGGCGCTTGCGGGGGGAGCTTCGATCAATATGTTTTGTATGTTCCCTTATCCATGCCCTTGAAGTTATAGCAGCGGAAGATCGTAAACTCTTTTAAGGGATTACCGTACCAGTGGAGTGTCGTGACTTCCCTGTCGCACCGGTCGAACGAGGCTTTTATTTTCTCCTGCGCCTGTTCATTGCCGCCCCTGACGTATATGGCGTTAAATCCTGACAGGGTCTCGTAGCCGGGCCAGAGGTCATACTGGTTCATCCTCCTCCCGCCCGTGTCGAAATTATAAGTAACGGGGTTGCCCTTTACATAGAGGGCAAGCTCGCTGGTTATCTGGTATGTGTCGCTCGCGATAAAATTGGGGCCGAGCTTGTCCATCTCCTCTTTTACCTTCGAAACAACCCCGCCAAGCTCTTTCCATCCCGTGACCCTGTTATACGGCGGGCCGCTTATAAGCTTATAGCCCGTAGAGCCCAGCATCCAGGGAAAATACACAAAAAAAGTAGCCGTTGCCCCAAGGATGATCCCAACCCAGGCCAGCGCCTTCAGCGCCCCTTTTCCGCCCCCCTTCAAGCCGCTGTAGAGCCCTTCAAAAGACCAGGCCGCGGCGGGGAAAGCGGTCACATAGGATGCTATCGCCCAGTTAGCCTGAACCTTACCATGAAGGGACTTAAAAAGGAAAAACAAAAAAAGTGGCGCGCCAGTAAAGAAAAGAAGGAGGAGCGCACTCCTTTTCTCCCTGAATCCTGAGATAGCGCACCTCGCCACCCCGTACACAAGGGCTATAAATATAAGCGGCGACATAAGCCCGGCCTGAGCGCCCAGGAATTCAAAAAACGGCCATAACGACATCGTGCCGCTTCCGAGGTGGGCTTGCCCCATTGTGTGCTTTATTGTAACCTGTCCGTGAGCAATATTCCAGTAGATTACGGATGTTGCCGCCGCAAGGCTTATAAGGCCCATAATATACGGCCGGATATCCAAAAGCCATACCCGCTCTTTTTTCGAGAATATGAGCATCAAGAGGAGGGATGGGTAAATGAGCACCATAGTGTACTTGCATAAAAATCCCAACCCTATGGAAACGCCCGCCATGTACCACCATAAGCTGTTTTTGCCCTCAAGCGCCCTGTTTAAAAAATAGACCGAGCTTATCCAGAAAAAGAGAAAGAGGACATCGGTCGTCATGAGCACCGAGCCGATGGCGAATATCGGGGAGATATTGGTTAAAAGCGCCCCGTAAAACCCTGCTTTTTCATTAAATATCTCTTTTCCGAGCAGAAAGACGAGATAGGAGGAAATGCTTGAGACGATCACCGCGCCGATCCTTATCCCGATCCCGGTCGGGCCGAAGATCGAAGAAAAGAAGGCTATCGCGTAGGCAACGCCAGGGCCTTTACTGTAGTACGAGAGATCGAGCCTCCTCGACCACTCCCAGTAGTGCGCCTCATCCGGAGAAATGTCGAAAGGTGTGTAAATGACATATAGTATCCGGAATACCGCGAACGCGGCTATAAACCAGAGGGTCAGGTTCCTATGCTTCAAATGAGCCTCTATCGTCTTCCGGGTTTTCCAGCGCCTTTTTAAGCTTATCCTTAAAGAACCTCTTTTCAGCAAACGTGAAGGCATACGCCATAAGAGAGCCGAGGATCGCGCCTGAAAACACATCAAAGGGGTAATGCACGCCCACATATACCCTTGAGTACGAGACAGTGACGGCTATCGCCAGAAATAGCAGGAAGAACCTCTTGTACCTCAAGGTCAGAAAGACCATTGCGGCGAATATGTTCGTTGCGTGCCCCGAAGGAAGCGAGTATGACCCGCTGCAGCCGACGAGCAACCGGACCCCGTCAAGGGCGTTACAAGGCCTGACCCTTAAAAATACCTGCTTTAAGAGGTTCGAGGCAAGGTCGCTTAAGAGCACTAACGCGACGAGGACGACCAGGCCGATCCTGTCCCTTTTGTTCCCGAGTATCATTATAAGAAGCGCGGCTACGATAATAGCCCCGAGGAAATTGAACTTCTCGGTCACATAAGGCATCACAATGTCGAGATACCCGGAGGCAAGCCTCATATTGATGAGCCGGAATATTTCCGCGTCGAACCGTATCAGGGAATCCATTTGGAATCTTCTGCCTTTCGAATCACTTGCCTGTTATTTTTAAAGCTCCCTCGACTACCTCTTCGACCGTGATCCCTTCCATGCACTTCGGTTCCCCGCATCTTTTCTTGAAGCATGGGCTGCAGGCAACGCCTTTGCGGATGATAATATGGCCTTTGCCGTACGGCCCTGTGCGCCAGGGGGCCGTAGGGCCGAACAGGGCAACTGTCTTCGCGCCTACGGCGGAGGCCATGTGCATGGGGCCTGAATCGACCGTTATTACAAAGCTTGCCATTTTAAATAAAGCGGCAAGCTCTTTCAGATCCGTCCTTCCGGCGAGATTGACGGAGCCATGCCCTATCTCATCTCTTATCTTATCGAGCGCCGCGCTGTCCGAAGCCCCTCCGGCAAGCACCGCCTGCATGCCGGTCTTGTCTATTATCCGCCTCGCGGCTTCGACGAACTTCCTGTCAGTCCAGAGCTTTGTAGCCCACCTTGCCCTTGTCACCATCACAAAGAACGGGCTTCCGTTTTTAATCCCGCTCTCTTTAAGCTTCTTTTTTAACCCCGAGCTCTCTTTCCCCGTGTCTATGGGAAAGACGGCTTCGCCGGTAAGCCCGCCAAGGTATTTGGCCAGGCTCAGATATCTATCGACCGCGTGCATTTCCAGGTCAAAGGCCGGGAGCTTTTCGTTCAGGAACAGGTGGCTTAATTCCCTCCCGTTCCTGAAACCTATCCTCCTCTTGCCTCCGGACAGCATCACCCAGACGGCGCTTTTAAGTAGCCCCTGAAAATCGATCACGATATCATAATGCTCTGAGGCCAGAGACCGCGCCGCCTTAAGATTCTCCTTAAGGTTCCCAGCCCACCCCCTCTTCACCACTATGAGGTTGTCGAGCATCTGATTGTCTTTAAGTATCGAGCTTGCCGCTTCCTCCACAAGCCAGTCTATCCGCGCCTTTATGCCTTTTTTCCCGAACCCTTTTCTGAGGGCATACAGGGCAGGCAGGGTCTGAACGCAGTCGCCTATAGAAGAGAGTTTGATTATCAGGACCTTCATTGCAGAGGTTATCTACCCGCCTTAAGGTCTTTCAGTATCCACGCCACGGCTTCGGACAAATCCTTTGCCACGCAGTCGGCGGGACGCTTCAGTGTTTTCAGCTCGCTCCCGCCCTTGCCGGTCAGGACAAGAACGGACTTTGCTCCGGCTTGTTTGGCAAGCTCCACATCAGAGCCCTTGTCGCCGACGACATACGAGCGGGTTATGTCAATCCCGTGCTCAAGCGAGGCCTGCTCCATCATCCCGGTATTCGGCTTCCTGCATTGGCAGGCGGTATCCGGGTGGTGGTTGCAGTAATATATCGCGTCAATGCTCGCCCCCTCGACCGCCAAAAGCCTCATGAGCTTCTCATTCACGGCCTCCACATCGGCATCCGTAAAATAGCCCCTGCCCACGCCCGACTGGTTGCTGACGATTATGACCTTGATGGACGCGGCGTTAAGCTCCTTTATGGCCTTTGCCGCCCCCCCGATCATTACCAGCTCATCCGGCTTATAAAGATAACCGGGGTCTTCGTTGATGGTCCCGTCCCTGTCGAGGAATACGGCCAATTTTCTTATGTTTGCGCTACTCTCCACTATATTTCCTTAAGCAGCCCGTCCGCGGCCCGCGCGGCCTCTGCCGCGCTTATCGACAGGCAGTTATAATGCCCGAACCTGCACTCTCTCTCAAAGCACGGGCTGCACTCGGTCTTTTTTTGAACGACCCTCGCATGCGGCCCCAGCGGGCCTGTCAAGAGCGGGTCCGTTGAGCCGAATATAGCTATCGTCGGCGTGCCGAGCGCCGCGCCTATGTGCATCGGGCCTGAATCGTTCGTTATGAAAAGCTCAAGCCTTGAAGCTATGGCCATGAAACTCCTCAGCGAAATCTTTCCGGTGAGGTCTATGTACTTTATCTTTAAATTCCTGGTAACCTCCAGCGATGCTTCCTTATCCTCGCTCGCGCCGAAGACAAGGGCTACGGCATCCCTGTCTTTTATGATTTTTGTAAGCGCTTCGGCAAACCTTTCAGGGGGCCACCTCTTTGCCGGCCCATAGCTTGCCCCCGGCGCGGCCCCTACGAGAAAAGCCCCTTTCAAGCCGTTATCTTTTATGAAGGATTCCGCCCAGGCCCTCTCATCTTCGCTTAAATATATCTTCGGAACCGGGCGCTTCGGGACGCCTCCACCAAGCGCCTTTACTATATTCAGGTAATAAAAGACCTGATGGGCTTTTTTAATCTCTTCCGTTACAGGGATCGGCCTTGTAAGGAGTTTGGTTCTAAAGTCCCTGGCGTAGCCTGCCCGCACAGGCACCCCCGATATAAACGCGATAAAGGCGGCATCGAACGCGTTCTGAAAAAGGACGGCTATATCGAAGGCGCGCTCTTTTATCTCTCCCCTCAGCTTAAGCCTTCCCTTAAGCCCCTTATGGCTCCCCTTATCGTCATATTCGATAATCCCGCCTACGGACGGATTATTCTGGAATACGGGCACGGCGCGCCCTTTGGTCAACACCGTTATCTCAGCGCCCTTATAAAGCGCCTTGAGGCTTTCGACGGCGGGGAGGGCCATCACGGCGTCCCCTATCCAGTTTGGCGCCCGAACCAGTATCTTTTTTATTTTATTCCTCGCATCCATCTGCCCAAAATATTTGGAAATACAAAGAGTTTTAACAGAGCTCCAAGCACAAACCTTAATATTGTATTATATTATAAAAGGCACATCCCTTGTCAATTTAATTAAGGATTATGAAACCAGCAGGGTGTTGAAAAACACCCTGCTGGTGCAATCCATGAATGCATTGCCTAATTGCAAGACTTTCCGAGCCGAGCAATTAGTGTTAGCTGGATACGGCTGCCCACTCAGAAATATTGAATGCTTTTATTTAAAGAGGTAATTACTTATAATACACCTGAAGAAACATAGCGCGAAAACAGGCTTTTTGTAAAGGCAGCGGGAATTAGCCCCTGAAAGGGATCATGGACTGGTATCAGAAAAAAGCGATCGACATCATTAGAGAGCTCGGGACAGACCCGGAGAAGGGGCTTTCCTCCGCTGAGGCGGATGCGCGCCTTAAAACCTTCGGGCCGAACAGGCTCGCCGAGGAAAAGAAAGAGCACCCGATCCTTAAATTCCTGAAGCAGTTCACCGAATTCATCATCCTGGTGCTTATCGGCGCGGCCGTTATCGCCGGGGTTCTTGGAGAGTGGATAGACGCGCTCGCCATCATGGCGATAGTAATCTTAAACGGCATAATAGGCTTTATCCAGGAAGAAAAGGCCGCGAAGGTCATGGAGGCCTTGAAGAAACTCTCCGCGCCGTCCTCAAAGGTATTAAGGGACGGCTCCCTCTCGACCGTTCCAGCTTCCGAGCTTGTGCAGGGAGATATCGTAGTACTTGAAAGCGGCGATCACGTCCCGGCTGACCTGAGGATCGTCGAATCTCAATTCCTTAAGGTGCAGGAGGCCGCTTTAACGGGAGAATCCCATGCCATTGAAAAAGACCCTGCCGAGCTTGAAAACACAGTCCCCCTGGCCGACAGGACTAACATGGCGTACCTGGGTACAAATATAGTCTACGGCAGATGCAAGGCAGCGGTAATCGCCACCGGCATGGCTACCGAGATGGGCAAGATCGCGAAGATGCTCCAGGAAGTAAAGGCCGAACCCACGCCGCTTCAGAAGAGGCTCGCCGAGTTCGCCAGGCTTCTCGTATACGCGGCAGGCGTCATCTGCGCGGTCATATTCGCGATAGGGGTAGCAAGAGGCGAGGCCATCCTGGATATGTTCCTTATCGCGGTAAGTCTGGCTGTGGCCGCTATCCCGGAAGGCCTTCCGGCCGTAGTCACAATAGTCCTTGCCCTTGGCGTGCAGCGGATGGTCAAAAGGCACGCCCTCGTAAGAAAGCTCCCCTCCGTTGAAACCCTTGGTTCGGCCACTATCGTCGCCTCTGACAAGACCGGAACACTGACACAAAACCAGATGACGGTAAGAAGCATCTATCTTTCAACCGGCGATCTGATCAATGTATCGGGGACGGGTTACGGGCCGGCCGGGGATTTCAGGAGAGATTCGGAAAAGATCGACCCTGATAAAAACCCCGTCCTCCTTCAGGCATTGAAGGCAGGGCTCTTCTGCAACACCGCCGAGCTTAAACAGGGAGAGGACGGCTCCTGGGCCGTGATAGGAGATCCGACGGAAGGGGCGCTCCTGACCCTGGGGCAGAAAGGCGGGCTTACGAAGGAAGGGCTTGCCGGGCAATTTAAATTTATCGGAGAAGTGCCATTTGACGCCGAAAGGAAGATGATGACGGCGGTATACAGGGACGACGGCCTCTATTACGCCTTCATAAAAGGCGCGCCGGAACGCATAGTGTCCCTTTGCTCATCAGTCCTTGCAAGCAGCGGATCGAGGCCGATAAATGAAGCTGACAAAGGAGCCATTACCATGTCGAGCGACGTTTTCTCCATTTCGGCTTTAAGGGTATTGGGGCTCGCGATGCGCACGTCAAAGGAGCCGCTTCCGGTACACAATATCCATCAGCTCGAAAAAGACCTTACCTTCATAGGGCTCGTCGGGATGATAGACCCGCCGAGGGAGGAGGTATTCAAGGCCGTAGAGAAAGCCAAGTCCGCCGGCATAATGCCTATTATGATCACAGGCGACCACAAGATGACCGCTGTAGCCATAGCAAAAGAACTCGGCATCTTTAAGGAAGGCGACGTCGCGGTGACAGGCGAAGAGCTTGACAAGATGACCGGCGATGAATTCCAGAGGCTGCTGCCCAAAATAAAGGTATACGCGAGGGTCAATCCCGACCATAAGATTAAGGTGGTAAAGGCATGGCGGGGGCGCGGTGAGATCATCGCCATGACAGGGGACGGGGTCAACGACGCGCCGGCTCTGAAAGAGGCGGATATCGGCGTAGCGATGGGCATAACCGGAACGGACGTCACCAAAGAGGCCTCGGACATGGTCTTGACGGACGACAACTTCGCCTCTATAGTCTCCGCCGTCGAGGAAGGCAGGGGCATATTCGACAACATCAGGAGGGTCGTTCACTTCCTCTTATCCTGCAATATCGGCGAGATATTCGTGCTCCTTATAGCCTCGCTTACAGGGATGCCGCTTCCGCTCCTCCCGGTTCAGATACTCTGGACAAACCTTGTGACCGACGGGCTTCCCGCGCTCGGGCTTGCCATGGAGCCCATAGACCCGGCCGTAATGGACAGGCCGCCGAGGGATAAGGCGGAAGGGATAGTCACGAATACCCTCATATGGGTCATGCTCGTACAGGGGGTATTTATCGCGGCCTGCACCCTTGGCGTGTTTACGCTTGAGCTTTATTATTTCGAGGCATCGATAATCAAGGCGCAGACCATGGCCTTTACGGTACTGGTCTTCTGCCAGAAGTTCCATGTCTTCAATTGCCGGAGCGCTTGGGACTCGGTATTCAAGATAGGGGTCTTTTCGAATAAAACGCTCAACATGGCTGTGCTCCTGATATTTTCCACACAGCTTTTACTGATCTACATACCTTCCCTTCAGGCGATATTCAAGGTTGTCCCTCTTTCACTTTTTGATTGGGCGATAGTCTTCGGGGCCTCTGTCCAGCCGCTTGTCTTAATGGAAGCGGTGAAGGCCCTCTGGCCGAGTGAGCGGAAAAGGTAAGGCGGATGAAGATTGGTGTAAGGCACACTCTCCGAAACGGGCCGGGATCAAGGGAACCCAAGAAGCAAAACCTCCCCTCCCTCGACGGGAGGGGACTGAGGGGAGGGTGAATCAATCTTAGTCTGGTAAAGCCACTTTGCGCGCTGCAGCGCGCTTTCGGGTATTGGCTCCGCTCGCTGTCGGCTCTCTCCCTCCAATGGAACTGAAGCCAGGTCGCTCGCCTCTTTTATTCGCTGCGCAATACCACTGTGATTTTTTAAAAACAAAAAGCAAAACGAATGTCATTGCGAGTGGAGCGAAGCAATCTCTTTCTCTACTTAAAATCCCCTCCCTCGACGGGAGGGGACTAAGGGGAGGGTGAATCAATCTTAATAGGGCCCGTTCCCCGAACGGGCCGGGGGCTTCTCTTTTAAAAATCCCTCGGCACCTTGAGCATCCTGTCGAGCGCCGCCTTTGCCTTTGCCCTTATATCATCAGGCACCGTCACGATGTTCTTCATCTCTTTGAGGCTCTCGGCGACATCATCCAGAGTCGTCAGCTTCATGTTCGGGCAGATGAGGGCCTTTGACGGGATTATGAAATTCTTCTCCGGGTTTTCTTTCTTGAGCTTATATAATATGCCCATCTCTGTGCCGACGATTATCGTTTGCGCCTCTGTCTTCTTTGCGAATTTGTACATCCCGGACGTAGAGCAGACATGGTCGGCAAGCCTTACTATCTCCGGGTTGCACTCGGGATGGCAGACAAAGACAGCGCCCGGGTTTTCTTCCTTGGCCTTCAAGACCTCTGACACCTTAAGCCTCTCGTGCGTAGGGCAGAACCCTCCCCACCACTCCATCTTCTTCCTGGCGGTAAGCGAGACATAGTGCGACAGGTTTTTATCGGGTATCATGTAGACCCGATCTTCCGTAAGGGAATTGACTACGCTCACGGCATTGGCCGATGTGCAGCAGATATCGCTTAAGGCCTTTACCGCCGCGCTCGTATTGACGTAGGCTACGACCGGCACCCCCGGCCTCTTCTCCTTCTCTTTTATGAGGTCTTCGGGCGTTATCATGTCGGCCATCGGACACCCGGCGTCCATCCTCGGTATTATCACGGTCTTCTGAGGAGACAATATCGCGGCGCTCTCCGCCATGAAGTGAACGCCGCAGAATACTATTACCTTCGCGGGTGAGTCGGCTGCCGCCTGACTCAAGGCGAGAGAATCGCCGGTCAAATCGGCCGTCTCCTGCACCTCATCCCGCTGGTAGTTGTGCGCCAGCATTATCGCGTCACGCTCTTTCAAGAGCGCCCTGACCTCTTTTTTCAACTCTTCCCTGTCCCTCATATATACGCTCGCTTTAAAAGATTTTCTCTAAAAAAGAATTATATGATAATATATGAAAAAATCAAACCGGTAATATTGCCTCTCTCCATGACCTCACTACGGCGTGAACGGCAGATAAGAATATCCGAATGAGATGATCCGTCTATTTCAAGATGGAGAATGCCGTCCTTGCACAAGGGTAGGAGATTGAAAACCCGAAAAGGTAAAAAATGCTGACCGCCACAGAAAAGAAAACCCTCTTAAGGCTTGCGCGCGAGGCTATCGAGGCGCAAGTCAGCGGAAGGAAGCCGCCCCTGCTGGAAGCCGAGGGAGAGGCGTACAAGTCCGACTCCGGCGCGTTCGTCACCATCCACAAGGACGGGATGCTCAGGGGTTGTATCGGCACTTTCGCCTCGCCGAACCCGCTCTACAAGACGATCATCGACATGGCCGTATCCGCCGCCGCAAAAGACCCGAGATTTATGCCTTTAACCCCGCCGGAACTGAGTGAGATAACCATTGAGATTTCGGTACTGTCGCCTTTGAAAGAGATCAGCGATGTCTCAGAGGTCGAAGTGGGGAGGCACGGGCTCTATATAATAAAGGGGCGGAGCCGCGGCGTACTCCTTCCGCAGGTAGCAACAGAAAACGGCTTTAACAGGATACAGTTTCTGGAACAGACATCGATCAAAGCGGGCCTGAATCAGGATGCCTGGAAGCAAGGCGCTACGATATTCACCTTCGAGGCAGAGATATTCAGGGAAGAATAGGGCGGATTTAAAACGAACTGCACCGCGGCAAGACTCATTGAACCCTAACAGGTTGCTGAAAAACCTGGAATTTGTTAAGGCTGCTCAAAAAGCTTCAGCTGCGAGGCGTCGAGAAGCGAGGAGTGAGGCGGACTTTGTCTGTACGCCGCAGTGACGAGCTTTGATGCAAATGAAGCAGATGGATTTTTTCAGCAGCCTTGAGGGTTCGCTGTGCGCACCATTTAATATTTTAGGGCTGGATTTCCACCTCCCCTCATCGAGAGAGGGGAGGTTTTAGATAAGGCGGGATTACTTAAGTTCCCCTATCGCCTTCTTTATCCTCTCGACCCCGTTCAATATGTTCTTCATTGAGGTCGCGTAAGAAAGCCTTATGAACGAATCGTCCCCGAACGGCTCGCCGGGCACTACCGCAACGCCCGCGATATCGAGGAGGTAATTCGCCATGTCCGCGGAACCCTTTATGGTCATCTCGTTAAACCTCTTGCCGAGAGACTTTGAGACGTTCGCGAAGACGTAGAACGCGCACTGGGGCCTTATGCAGCTCACCCCTTCTATCGCGTTAAGCCCGTCAACCATCGCGTTACGCCTCTTCTCAAACTCCTTTGTCATCGTAACGAGCGTCTCCTGAGAGCCGCTTATAGCCTCTACCGCCGCCCACTGGCTGATGGACGCCGGGTTAGAGGTGGACTGGCTCTGGATGTTTGTCATGGCCTTTATTATCTCTTTCGGCCCCGCCGCGTACCCTATCCTCCAGCCCGTCATCGAATAAGTCTTGGAGACTCCGTTAAGCACGACCGTATTCTGTTTGACTTCGTCTGAGATGGAAGCTATCGAGCTTGAGTGAAAGCCGTCGTATGTAAGCTTCTCGTAGATCTCGTCCGAGATAATAAGCAGACCTTTCTCCAACGCTATCTTCGACAACTCTCTGAGCTCCGCCTCGTTGTAAGCCGCTCCGGTAGGGTTTGAGGGGCTGTTTATGACAACCGCCTTGGTATTCTGCGTGATGGCGGCACTGAAGGCGTCAGGCGACATCTTGAAGCCCGCCTTCTCCGAGGTCCTTACTATCTTCGGCTTCCCCCCTCCGAGCATTACCATAACAGGGTAAGAGACCCAGAACGGGGCCGGTATTATAACCTCGTCGCCCGGGTTTAATATCGCCTGGAAGAGATTGAATATGGAATGCTTTCCGCCGCATGAGACAAGTATCTCGTCCCTTCCGTAGGAAAGGTTATTGTCCTTTTTGAATTTATTTACGATAGCGTCCTTAAGCTCGTTTATGCCGCCGACCGCCGTATATTTGGTCTGCCCGCTGTTGATAGCCTTTATAGCCGCCTCTTTTATATTGTCAGGCGTATCAAAGTCCGGCTCTCCCGCGCCAAAGCCGATAATGTCCTTCCCTTCAGCCTTAAGCGAGCGCGCCTTGGCTGTTATCGCCAGAGTAACGGACTCTTCGCATCCCGCAAGCCGGTTTGAAAGCTTGATCATCCTTCTGCTCCTTTTATTATCTTTTAGCAGGCTGCTGAAAAAGTCCATCTGCTTCGTTGGCATCAAAGCTCGTCACTGCGGCGTATACAAAAATACGCCTCATTCCTCGCCTCTCGACGCCTCGCATCCGGAGCTTTTTGAGCAGTCTGAACAAAATTTGAGTTTTTCAGCAAACTGTTAGGTCTGCTGCCAGCGGCTTGCCGCGCGGCCCATTGAAGATGCATCGCGCCCGCTAACCCCGCCGCTTCCGCGGTGAGTTTCAATTTCCCGCAGGGATTCAGCCTTTTTTAACGCCGTACTTCTCTTTCAATCTCTTTGCCACATTGGGGGTCACGAAAGAATTCATGTCTCCGCCGAGCCTTGCTATCTCCTTTATGAACCTGGAGCTTAGCGGGGCATAGCTCTCAGACGTCATCATGAAGACCGTTTCAATGCCTGGGTCGAGCTTTCTGTTTATGAGAGCCATCTGGAACTCGTATTCGAAATCGGATATGACCCTGAGCCCCCGGAGCACAGTCGAGGCCTTCTTCTGCCTGACGTAATCGATAAGGAGGCAATCAAAACTTTCAACCTTTATCTTCTTATATTTCTTGAGCTCATGATTTAATATGTCGAGCCTCTCTTCCACATTAAAGAGCGGCGCCTTTGACTGGCTCTCGGCAACCGCTACTATAAGGAGGTCGAAGAGCTTAAGCCCCCTCTCGATTATGTCGAGATGCCCCCTTGTTATCGGGTCGAACGTACCCGGATATACGCCTATGTTCTTAAGTCTTGCCATCTAACCCCGCTTACCGAAAAAGTATACCAGGGTATCCCCGTACTTTCTCTCGTCCTCAAGCTCAAGCCCCGGGAATTCGTTCTTGACCGGCGCCCTTTTCGAGGCCTCCGCAACGATAATCCCGCCGGGGGCCAAAAGCCCCTCTGTATCTATTTCTTTCAAGGTTTCTTCTACCAGCGCGGAATTATAAGGCGGGTCTATTATTATGAGGTCAAAATGTTCGCCGCCTCTGGCAAACCTTCTGACCTCACTTACGGCTTCGCCTCTATGCACACTCGCGCCCTCCAGGCCGCAAGACTCAAGGTTTTTCCTGATAATATTTATAGCGATGAGACTGGAATCCACGAAAACGGCTTCATCCGCGCCCCTGCTCAACGCCTCTATTCCCATCGCGCCGGTGCCGGCAAAGAGGTCAAGCACGCGCCTGAAAGGGAATTCCATCGGGAGTATGTTATATATCGCCTCCCTTACCTTATCGGAGGTCGGCCTGATGGAAGAGCCGCTAAAAGAGGCCAGCCTTCTGCCTTTGCATTTGCCCCCGATGACCCTCATTAAAGCCTAGCGCTCACTCGACTCTGGCGAGCCGAATATCTTTATGGATATAAGCCTCGACCTTGGCCCGTCGAACTCCGAGAAGTAGATCCCCTGCCACTGGCCGAGCGCCAGCCTGCCCTTTGTTATCGGTATCGTGATGCTGTTCCCGACAAGAAGGGATTTAAGGTGCGCGTCGGCGTTTCTGCCGTAGTCGCCCTTGTTATGGCGGTAAGTGGGTTTGTTGGGTATAAGTTCTTTAAGGAAGTTATGAAAGTCTTCTTCAAGGTCGCGGTCAGCGTTATTGAGGTGGATGCTGGCCGTCGTATGCCCTGTAAATACCAGCGCCATGCCTTCATAGATATTGCTCTCCAGGATGACCGCTTCCACCTGGTTGGTAATGTTCACCTCTTCGGTCTTGGCACCTGATTTTATCCTGATTGCGCTGGTAAAGACCTTCATTTACCCTCCTCTAGACAATGAAAATTTAAAACCGGCAATGTTAGCTATTATACTTATTTGCGGCACCAAATTCCAGCACTTACATAAGATATCCGTTCATTTTATAAACTTTCTACGGCCCTTCCCTCAAACCTCCCGCTCATACGGATGTAAGAGGGGGCGGCTCTGCGCTTATCTCTACGGGCAAAACAGCGCCTTTAAGCTTTTCTTTTACCTTATCGAGGGACGGAAAAAACATCGTTCATTTTATTTTAAAAAAGAAGTGTTTGCCACGGGGAAGATGAGGAAGGATTGGGGGTACGTCTTTAGACCCTGAACTTTCCCTCTCTCGATATAACTCCGCTCTTTATAGCGTCATTTATTATCTTCTTGGCGTTCTCAAGCTTATCAGACTCAACGGCTATCCTTTTTTCCTGGTAATTATTGACATCCGTTGAGAACCTGATGGACCCGAGCGTCCTTATCGAACAGCTGATATTGTAGTCCTCCATCAGTGTCTCGATAACGCTTGCGTCAAGCTCATTGTAAAAAGAGTACAGGTCTATGAAGTTGATTCTCGTCGCCATAACCCATCCAGTATAGTGAAACACAGTTGTTTTGTCAATAAATACATGTTTTTATACGCCTTTTGACAGCCATTATTCCTTGACTTTTACTCATACTGCCTGCCATAATTAGAAGGTTAAAGTACCTAGTCCGAAGTTGCCAAAAAATACTCGCATGGGCTCTCAAGAGAGCCCTCTGATAAGCGGAGGTGGAAGTGATGAGGAGATCCTTGTGGATTCTTTCGGCGGTATTTTTCTGGGTTATGCTGGTGGCGATGGCCAAACCGCCCGGGGCGGAGGTCCCGGTGCCTGAGATAGACTTTAAAGCAACTGTCCGGGACGACCAGGATGTTATGACCAAGGTCTCCCGCGTGAGCTGGGAAGGCAATATATTCTTTACCGGCGTAAGGGGAAAAGGGGTTGTTACGATATCGTTTGAAAAGATCAGAAAGGTATCGTCTTTGGGAGGCGGCAACGGCACCAGGTCTGATTTTCAGATTACCCTTAAAAACGGGGACGTGGTGGCGGTAAGCCTAGATAATGAGGAACGTTTCCTGGGTGTCACGAACTTCGGGACTTACAGGATAGCGTCAAAGAATATAAAAGAGATCGTGTTTGAGTAGGGGCGGGTGCTGAAAAACCCGGATTTTATTTAGGCTGCTCAAAAAGGTTGAAGCTCCCCGCGGAATCCGCTGGGAATCTTCGATATGTAAGGAAACAATTTCTATTCGCTCGCTTGACCCCGCAGAAGACTGCGGGGAATGCGCTCGCTATGCATATTCAGCTGCGAGGCGT
>JACRET010000084.1 GCA_016218105.1 Deltaproteobacteria bacterium | reverse complement strand
GGGACCCTTGACTCCATAAGCGAGATGATAGAGACGGCCAAGCGGTTCGGAAGGCTCAAGATCTACGCCTGCACCGGCTCGATGGCGGTCTTGAACATCGCGCGCGACGAGCTCATAGACCACGTTGACATGTCGATGGGGCTCGTATACTTCCTGAACCTCGTAAAAGACGCCGAACAGGTCCTATACATCTGACAGGTTGCGCAAAAAGTCCATCTGCTTTGTTGGCCTCAAAGCGCGTCAGTGCGGCGTACAAAAAGAGTACGCCTCCCTCCTCGCTCACCGGTTTCAACCGGGGCCTCGCATCTGGAGTTTTTTGCGCAACCTGAATGTTTTTAGTACCCTGCGAGCCCCCTTCCGGGGGCCGCGCCATTTTACGGAGGCGGCCGTGGTCAAGACAAAGTCCGTCTACAGCGAGCCGGATGAAAAGGACGGCGTACGAGTTCTGGTCACAAGGTACTGGCCCCGGGGGGTGAGAAAAGAGGCGCAGGACCTGTGGTTAAGGGACCTCGGGCCGGAGGCCGCGCTCATTAAGAAATGGAAGGCCGGAGAGATAGAATGGGCGGAGTTTACCAGCGCATACAAGGAAGAATTCAAGAAAGACCCCCGCAAAAGGGAGCTACTTGCCGAGCTTAAATCAATAATCAAGACGGCGAGAAAGGATGTCACACTCCTGTGCACCTGCAAGGAGGAAGAGCCCTGCCACAGAAAACTCCTTAAGGAAATGCTTGAGAGATAGCCCACTTCAGTAGCCAGCGCCTCCCGGTATTTTTGCTTAGGCCTGTCCATAAATTTTACACCATCAAGAAAACACTATCCCATTGAAAAATAAGTACTTTTTATGAAAGCCCGTTTTCTGAGGACCAGAGGGTGTCTATTTATTTTACGATACAAGAGGTGATAAAATTCAACAGATACAAAAAATACATATAAAACAATTAGTTGTCTGGCTGTGGATTTTATGGCATGATATTTGCTTCATTATACTAAATCTGATAACCTGACCACTAACCAAGGAGGTTTGTATAATGAAAAGGAAGCTCATCGGTATTTGCTCAACCACGCTTGTGCTCGGTTTCGCAGGTATATCTTCCGCCGCCACTCTTGATTTTGAATTAGGGTTGACCGGGAGCACAATCGGGGACCTGAATACGCTTGACGCCTCCTACGGCGGTTTTACCTGGGACTCGAATTATTACATCGTCACCCAGGATTATTACAATTCACTCTATGGGAATTCATCGACCTTTGTCTCGGGCAACGAGGCCGCCTTCAACGGCTACGGCGTATTGACAGTCACGACTACCGGCTCGCCTGTCGATCTCACAGGCGCGTGGTTTCAGGGCTGGGGCTACTCTAACAGCGCTTACAGCGCTACGGCAACGTCTGTGACAGTCGAAGGGTTCCTCGGCGCGACCTCGGTCGGGACTGCGAGCATGTCCCTTAGCCCTTCAAGCTTTTCGTATCTGAGCTTCAACTTCGGATCCCCGGTCGACAAGTTTACGGTCACTTCGAGTAGCTCCGGCAACTGGTGGCTCATGGACGACCTCTCTTACAACGCCAACTCGGTCCCCGAGCCGTCGACGCTCATCCTCCTCGGCTCCGGCATGGCAGGGCTTGGGCTTATGAGGCTCAGAAAGCGTAAATAAGCTTATTTCCCCAAAGAACGTAAAAGCCCGCCGTTATCTGGCGGGCTTTTTTTATGTTCACAAAACGGAAAGGCCCGGTAAGGTCTGTCTTGCCTTGCCGGGTCTCTTTGAGGTTATGAGATGAGGTGGCTTTTCGGTATTGCTATTCAGGTCAGGCGGCCTTCTTTGTCTCAGCCTCGATCTCGATCGGCACCTTCTTCGGAAGCGCCTCTGCCTTTGCGGGCATAGTGAGCTCAAGGACGCCGTTCCTGTAGGTGGCCTTCACCTTGGAGGCGTCTACGCCCTCGGGCAGCGTCAGCACCCTATCGAACGTCCCGAAAGAGGTCTCGTGGAATAGATACCCCTCTTTCTTCTCCTCGACGTCGGACTTCCTCTCGCCGCGGATGGTCAGCACGTTACCGGTAATAGAGATGTCGACGTCCCTGGGGTTTACGCCCGGCAGGTCCGTGTGCACTATGAACTGAGT
>JACRET010000089.1 GCA_016218105.1 Deltaproteobacteria bacterium | reverse complement strand
TCGTTCTCGATGCTCAGGCCGTCAGGCGACATCGTAAAAAGCACGATGGGGATAGCTTCAGGCCCGATTTCCTTTATGAAGGTCTATGACGCCTCAACCGAGCAGGTCAAGCAGGGCGGTACCAGGAGAGGAGCCAATATGGGCATTCTCAGGGTGGACCATCCGGACATTATGGACTTTGTGGCTTGCAAGGACAAGGAAGGCGCGGTCTCAAACTTCAATATTTCGGTTGCAGTAACTGACGCTTTCATGGAAGCCCTGAAGAAGGATTCGGCTTATAAGCTGGTAAGCCCGCGCACAGGCAAAACGGTCGGAGAGGTGAGGGCGAAGGAGGTTTTTGAGAGGATAGTGGAGCAGGCGTGGAAGAACGGGGAGCCTGGGGTGGTTTTCATCGACAGGATAAACCGTCATAACCCAACTCCGCATATCGGCGAGATAGAGGCTACCAACCCCTGCGGGGAGCAGCCCCTGCTTCCTTATGAGTCCTGCAATCTCGGCTCTATAAATCTCTCTGTGATGACCGTAGATGGAGACGTCGACTGGGATAGACTCCGGGATACCGTGATAAAAGCGGTCCACTTCCTCGACAATGTCATAGACATGAACCGTTTCCCAATGCCCCGGATAGAGGCCGTGACAAAGGGCAACAGGAAGATAGGGCTCGGCGTCATGGGATGGGCGGACATGCTTCTTGGGTTAAGGATCAGGTACAACTCCAGGGAGGCCGTCGAACTCGCCGAAAAGGTTATGGGTTTCATCCATGAAACGGCCTTATCGGCAAGTGTTGAATTGGCCAAGGCCAGAGGGACCTTTCCCAACTTCGAGGGAAGCGTTTGGGACAAAAACGGGATAAGGGTCAGAAACGCTACGCTCACCACTATAGCGCCTACGGGCTCGATCTCGATCATAGCCGGCTGTTCTTCGGGTATAGAGCCTGTCTTCGCCTGGAGGAGTGAAAGTGAGCAGGCTGACGAAAAATTCATCTGGGAGCATCCGCTTTTTGCCGGTGTGAAGGACCTGTCCCTTCTTCCGGAGTGGTTCGTGACCGCCTCGCAGGTGCCTGTAGAGTGGCACATAAGGCATCAGGCGGCCTTCCAGAAGTATACGGATAACGCGGTATCCAAGACGATAAACCTGCCGACCGGCGCTTCGAAAAAGGATGTAGAGAAGGCCTTCCTTACGGCTTATGCTCTCGGCTGCAAGGGAATAACGGTTTACAGGGACGGCAGCCGTGAAAAACAGGTCTTCAAGAAAGCCGCATCAGAAAGAACCATTCATGGCGGCGCTCTTCCGGACATCATCGATGAAAAACGCGTCAAGGTGGATACCAAGGAGGGCAGATACTACATCCACGTGAGTCATTTGAACGGGGAGCCCAAGGAGGTGTTCGTGACTGTTCCGCCACAAGGTGCTTCAAGGCCTTGGGTCGAGTGCATAGCTCGGCTTATTTCGCAGTCTCTGAGGCACGGTGTGCCGTATGGAGAGGTGGTCGAGCAGCTCTATAAGAGCTATCTCCAGTACGGGGATATAACCTCGCCGCTCCTTGCCGTAAACAAGGGGCTCCAGAAAGCCCTTGAGAGCATGGGGCAGAGAATAAGCGTTAAAGGGTTTACCTGCCCGGACTGTGAAGGGGCGCTCGTGACCGAAGAAGGCTGCATGAAATGCTACTCGTGCGGTTTTTCGAAGTGCTGAAGGAGGGATATTCATGCCAATCCAAAATAACATGCCTGTAAAGGTCGGGGTCAAGCCTTACCCTTGTTACGGGTGTCCGGACCTGTCGTTCAACGAGTTCCGTTTCGAGGACGGAGGTGTATGCCGCCTTCCCTACTGCGTAAATATCGAAGGGTGTCCTGACGGCAGGGTACGAGGTGAGGAAGTTCTATGAAGAGACCTTTAAAAAAAGGTGATACGGTCCGCTGGAGGGGCCTATGGGGGGAGGCGCAGGAAAAACCTGCCGTAGTTACCGGCATCGAGATCTGTTGCGTAGGCAAATACGGAATTAAAGTCGCCGAGGCCTCCTGGGAGGAAGTTAAGAAGCACGGCGTAATCAGCCTCGGCAACGGTCATTGGGCATATGGATATCAGGTAGACCCCATCGATAATGAATTGAGGAGGTAATCAAAAATGGTAAACAGGGTTTTTCTGATTGGTTTTCTCGGTAATGACCCCGATGTAAGGTATACGCCGGACGGTACTGCGGTGGCGAACGTTAACCTGGCCACCAGCGAGACGCGGAACAAGAACGGCCAGAAGGAGACGAAGACCGAGTGGCATAAGGTGGTAGCCTTCGGAAAGGTTGCGGAGATCTGCGGGGAATATCTTGCAAAGGGCAGACAGGTCTATATAGAAGGCAAGCTCCAGACCAGGAGTTGGGAAGACAAGGACGGTAATAAGCGTGCCGCTACCGAGATAGTGGCAAATACGGTCCGGCTCTTGGGTAAAAAGGACGACGCGCCGAAGAGCTCCAAGGCTGACTCGCCACGGGAAGCATCATCATCCCAGCCCGCCCCGGCAGAGGACGGACCGGACTGGAATGACGCCCCGGATGACGTCCCGTTTTAAGGGTGATTTTTAATCAATTCTAAAGGGCATACCTCATGGTATGCCCTTTTTTTTAGAATTTAAAAATGGAAGAGGACTGCCTTAGCCATGCTCCTGTCTGCATAGAGCCAAATTGAGGGCTTGCAACCGCCATAGCTACGGTTACGGGCCTTTTTAAGATGCTCCCCGGTTCATGAGGCCGGGGAGGTGTAATGTGCCTTTATTTCACAAAAGATTTATGATATTTAATAGGGAAGAATATCTACAGAGTCAATGCTGAGACAACGGTGGTTTATATGTCTAAGTGGTACCACATAAGTTGCGCTGAATGCGGAACAGATGTTCCGGTTCACGAAGACTGGTCAAGTCCTCCCAAGTATTGTAAAGAATGCAAAGCAGATAAAGCAGCCCAATGGTATAACAAATCATGTGAGAGTTGTGGAACTACGATTTCTGTTCATAGAGACTGGGACAATCCACCCAAATATTGCAAAAGTTGTAAAGAGAGAAAAGCGGCTGAGTGGTATAACAAATTATGTGAGAGTTGTGGAACTACGATTTCTATTCATAGAGACTGGGATAATCCACCCAAATATTGCAAGAGCTGTAAGTCTACTTATGCTCGCAAGTATGTCTCATGTAAACAATGTGGTAAATCTTTTGAAATTTCTACCGGCTTACAACTAAAATGCAAAGAACACGGCTGGGATTTACCCATTCGGTGCGAAGAATGTAAGCACGACGATTTGCTTATCAAAGGTGCGATTGGTGCACTCAGAGACCAGTTTCCTTTCGCTCTTGAAGCCACTATTGAGAAGCGCGGATTGCTGTTCACAGATAAGGTCGCAATTGTGAGGAGCAGGAAAACTGGCGAGGTCGTAGCCGAAGTAACCATGGACAATGAAGGCATCATCTTCCCACAGCGAGTAGCCAAGGCAGTTGATGCCAAGACAGGCGAAGAGTTGAGCCGCACGCGAGAGGGGCGACAGGGTATCATATTCCCCAAGCGTATCGCTGGTACTGTCGACAGCAAGACTGGCGAAAAGACGCACCGGACGGAAATGGAACATAGGGGGATTATTTTCCCGAAGCATGTCGCTGTAACAACTCGAGAGAATAATAAGAGTGGAAGGACAGTAACACGGGTTGTGGACAAGGGTATTATTTTCATAAAGAAAATTATCAGAACAGATAAAGAGAACTGATATAGCAGAGATGCCTCGGGTATGATTATGACTAACAAACGACAGCAAATAACTCCGGAAATCAAGCGACAAGTTTTGCACGCGCCCCTTTCGTCCTTTCCTCAATCACCCGCAAAACCTCCTTCTCCGGAATCAGATACCCGTCCTTCGGCTTGATAATCTCGCGGAATAGCCTTCATCACTCCAGGGTAGATGGTCTTCCTGGGGCGTTTGCAAATCCTGGTCACTTCGGCCACCATGTAATTCCTGAGCATAAGACCCTCCTTTCCTAAATTTCAATGTCCTTGCTTATGCCCCCGATCCTGGGCTGATTGGTCTGGGGCTTTTAGCCTGAGCCTGTGGACCTGCAACATATGTGCGGCGGCTGAGTTCAGCATCTCGCAGTCTAAACAATGGTTCGCTCCGTGCTCTATCAGCAATGACTCGGAAGCTGCAGAGTTCCCTCTACAGAAGTCCATGCATACCCCCTTAGTTTTCCGCTGAGCCTCCTTCTAAAATAAAGTAGTTTCAGCCCCTTTCACATGCCTGGAGGTAATATACAGGTATCAGGGAGTCGTAATGGATACGAGCATGGCCGTCAATTTCATCAGTTACATACATAGCGGAAGCGGGTACCTGTCCTTTTCCTTCAAGTATTCCACGCCGAGCGACGGAGTCGTCGATTCTCTGCAAGGAATCGAATCAGCCGTGGACAAGTCTATGCTGGCGTTCAACCTGGAAGGCGTCAGATTCAAAGGCGTAGTGAAATCGATTATTTCAAGGAAAACCAACATCTCTTTTACCGTACATATGAAGCCCGACAAGTTCACGGCCATGAAAATCTACGATCTGGTTGGAAAATCCGGCCTTTCCCTAAGCGTCCAGGCGGCTGATACTTTGTCCGTCGGGCGTAAAGCCTATTTGAGCCGTGAGGAATATGTTTCTCTAAAAGTCGCGGTTGAGGAAAAACTAAAAAGGGTGGCGGAGTCAACGGGAGAGGATGTTGAGACTATTCTTTCCAGGGAGACTGCTTACAAGGGCAAGGCGGGAGTGAGGACCTTTCAGGGTATGAGCCCCGCAAGGCTTGAATACCTCAGCAGGCGGTTTGATTCCCTGTTGGAGAAGCTTTCAAGGAGCGCGGAACAATGTATCTGATCCATGCGGCGCCCAAAAAAATGAAGCTGATATTCAACGCGCTTAAGAACGTAGAAGGGCTCAAAGTTTATGAGACCAAGTTGCCTGATTATCTGTTCACTAATCTGGACCCTTCACAGTTCCTGCCCGAAGAATTCAAAATGGCGGCGCGGATCGAGCACTTTGAGGGTGCCTATACCACTTTCCTAAAGAACTCCGGCCGGATCGCAGAGCTTATAAAAAAGGAGGTTTACCCTCCGGGGACTCCAGTGAAGATAGTCGGGGGCCGTTACGAGGGGTTTTCGGGGATTGTAAAGGGTATGTACGGCGAGAACTGCGATGTAGAGGTGAGCGTCTGGGGGAACATACTAAGGGCTGTATGCCTACCAACGGAAGTCAAAAAGACGGAGGTCGGGTTCTGATGATAGGCATTGATGCTTTGCAAAATATCAACAGACAGGGCCGTGTAATAGAAGATGGCGGAAGGATATGTCTCGGCACCGGAGTATCTCTCGCCAATAACCTGCGTTCGGAGTCAAAGCCGAAACCTCTTTATCTTAATGCCAATGAGAGGGCCGGCCACTTCGGCTGTTTCGGAACTACGAGGATAGGGAAAACCAGACTTCTGTCGAATCTTATAACACAGGACATCAAAGGCGGGAGGAACGTAATAGTCATAGACCCGAAGGGCGATCATGATCTCTTCTCCGCAGTAGTGCAATCAGCCGCCGAATCCGGACGCCTTGAAGAGCTTATGCTTGTCACCCCGATTTTTCCAGAATTTTCCCTACGGATAGACCCTCTTGCATATTACTACATGCCTGATGAGCTCGTGGACCATGTGGTTTCAGGTATCAAGGCCAAGGAGGAGTATTTCATAAATGTAGCAAGCGAGATAAGCACCGTGATCGTCCTCGGCATGATAGCGTTGGCGAAGGCCAGGGGAGAAAAACCAAGGCTCAACTTCTACGACATAAAGCAGAGGAGCAGTCGTGAAGCCCTCGAGCAGTTCAGGGAGACCATTTCGATGCTGAGGGACCACCCGGATCCGGCAGTCGCTACCGTCGCCCAGGAGGTATGCGCCGATATAGCTCAGATCACGGCTTCGCCGACGGATTTCTTCGCGAAGGTTTCCTCGACTCTGAGGACCACCCTCACGGCCCTTACCTCCTCCACCACAGGCCGTATCATAGGAAAGACCTATACCAACGAGTTCGTAAAGAGGTTCGAGGAGGGCAGGGGGGTGATACTCGTATGCAATACCGGGAGCCTTCTTTCACGCAGGACCGCGCACATAATAGGGCGGGTGCTCCTTTCAATGGTTCAGTCAACGGTCGGAAGGTTTTTCGCCTCAGGCAAGACGCTCAAACCTCCTCTCTGTGTCTACGTGGACGAGGGGCATAATGTGCTTTATAAGGGGATACAGGAGCTTTTCAATAAAGGAGGCGGCGCCGGAGTCTGGCTCCATTTCTTTACCCAAAGCATAGCTCAGATACAGGAGGAGATAGGCGATGAAGCGTCTCAGTCAATCCTGGATAATATAAACACATGGGTCTTCATGCGCGTAAACCATGAAAAGACCTCTAAGTTCGTTGAGGAGTCAACGCCGCTCAAGAATTTGCAGCAACCCATACTTTCGCTGTCCGGAGGGAAGATGGGCGTATCTCTCCGTGAGGTGGAGGAAAGACTTGTGCTGAAGGAACGGGTCGTAAGCCTTCCACGCAGGTGGTTTTACATGAGAAAGGAGGGGGAGATGTTCAAGGGAGAAACGGCCATGGTCTCCGACCCTTACGTACAGGTGCAATTCCCCGAGATAAGCGGAGTCGAGGAGGAGAACTGAATGTCTTTCTTCGATTATTTCAATCCAACCACCTGGGGGGTACCCCCTGAAGCTTACAATGCGTGGTGGTCTCATCAGTTGTCCACCACGTTACAGGGGTTCATTCCCAGATTTGTCGCGTCAGTGTCTTTGGGATTGGCCGTTTTCGCCTCGTTCACGAGAAAACTGAACAGGCATACGATCATACTGCTGTTTCTTTTAGCATTGGTCGTAACCTATTATGGGACTTTTGGGGAGCTTCTGAAGTAGAGAATGTGGAACAGGAGGATGCGTGGCTAAAAAAGACGACGCTTACGTAACGACAACGGCTGATACCCAGGGGCCACAAAGCCTTTTGGACGTACTAAGCGAAATCGAGCAGTTTTCAGTCGCTGAAAAGATGGGATCCCCGATCCCGGAAGAGGCGCTGACGACAAAACACCTGCTATCGTTTTTATGGATAGGGTTTATGCGCTTCGCAAAGGTTGCACTTGTTACCGCGGTTCTATCGCTTTTTTTCTACTGGGCGCGCAATGGGCTGATCAGCGTTTTCGGCTCCTATCAATTAACGGTTTTCGACCGGATATTCATCGTAGTTTTCACCCTCGCCCTGCCGATAGGCACCTCGATTTTAGTCTCGAGGATATTATGGAAGCTCTATATAGGCAGCGTGACTCAAAAGGCCATTTTTTACCTCTGTTCCGGCATTTTCGCCGGGACGGTATTTTCAGCTTCAGCCGTCATAATACTCTTCCATAACATCTATTATCAATACCTGGCACCTGAGGTTTTTGCTGAGTTCATACCGCTATTACCTCAATTTCTTCGCCCCGGCCAGGAGCGGTTTTATTGGATGACGAAGCTGTTCGAGCAGGTGATCCCGGGAGGGTATGTCGCGGCGTTCTTTAACATCGTGTCCGTCATGATAATCGGCGCCTCATTCGTTTTCGGGAAGATAAAGACAAAGAGAATAAACAGGTATAGAGAAATCTGGCAATAAAACGCTTTTCTAAAGGTAAACATGGCCGTATTCATTATGGGCACAAGCATTCTGTTAATCAGTATCGGCGTTGCCGTATGCCTTTTTGCTTTACGTGAAAAGGGGATGGGAAAATCCGTTGTCGAAGTGCCGCTCCATGATTTAGCCCAGATATGGCTAAAATACAATAACGATGTTATATCCCTGAATGAGACCGCAGATGGAGTGGATGCGCTTTATTTGAAGAAAAGGGATGGCGATGAAGAGACAAAGGATGCTATTCCGTCAAGGAACACACCTGTACAGGGGGGTCCCCTTATGGGACTTCTTGAAAAGCTCAAGCCGTATGAGGAAATATTCGTCGCCCAGAATGCGGATGGCCTTTTCAAGGAGCTGATCGCCGAGTTAGACCGCTTCGGTCATTGTTCTTCGGTCGTGACCAGAGCGAATGACTCTGAAGCCGTGGAACTTTACAGCGTCAGGGATAGTCTTTCCAGGGTTCCCCTGAAGGAGCATTCGGTGGGCGTCACGAACAAGATTGTCAGGCTCCTGGAGAAGACCTACCATGACTTCGAAAACCATATCCCAAGGGCCGTTATAGCAGCCCTGTCTCACGATCTGGGCAAGATCCCCGAGTACTGGGCGTCCGGCGCTTATAATACCTATGAACATCCCCTTGTGAGCGCTTCCAGACTCAGGGAGCTTGCAGGGAATGCGCAAATTCCATGGATCGATGAGGCTATAAGGGCCGTAAAAGACCATCACATACATACGAACAACCAGTTCTCAGCGCTGTTGAAAGAGGCCGACAGAGGCGCGCGTGGACTCGAACTTTTAAGGTTTTCAGGGGGTCTTTCTGTCATGCCGATGGAACAATGGCTGGATCCGTCGAAACTCGTAAAACTCCTTGAACCGCATGTAAATATCCTTAAGGCCGGCAAATGGCAGGCCTTCTCTTTCGGCGGTATCGTCTACTGCAATCCAGGGTTTCTTTACGAACAGGCGAAGTCGCTATGCAGGCAGGAGAAGGTTCTGGACCTTGCCGTCATATACGAATCCGAAAAGGAGTCCGCCCTGCGCCGTATTACCGGGATACTAAAGCAAGCCGAATATATTCCTGACTTGCTGCATCAGAATTACTATGCGAGGAAATTCGAGATCGCCGCGGCGGGTGGTAAAAAAAGATTCATCCTCACCCCGTTGAGAGGGGAACATTTCAATTTGCAGGAGCTTGAATCGAGAAAGACAGGATATCTGTTATCCATAAAGGAAGTAAAATGTCTGTAAATAGAGGTAGCTTCGAGAAGATTCTTCAAGAGCTTTTTTACGAAGATATGTCCCTTAAAAAGGGGCCACGAGAATTCTCGTAGCCCCTTCATTTGCAGTTGAGCGTACAATTCGAATAAAGACCTGTTTATCCATTATGACTCGATTCTAAGTTTGTTTACAATGAAGAGCCGCTTTACAGCAGGTGAGTTCTCATATCTCTTCAGCATTTTTACGGTTAAAAGAGTGATAAACGGCTCAACCGCCACAACCGCCAGATACGAGGTTGGAAAAGCGAGCCAGGCTGAAAAAGGCGTCTCTACTTCTCCGATAAACAACCAGAACCCGACCATTGATGTGACTCCGGCATAATAGATGCCATCAAGCTTCAAGATGGTCGGCCACGAGAGCCTTTTTTTGAAAGAGCCGTCAAAAAGCTTTTTACCTGCGACATGGTGAACGGTAATGAGAGGCACTATCAGCGACAAGGAATTAACCGCTAGGTGCGGCAGGTCCATCGGCTCAAAAAGAAGCCCCTGCAATAACAGTCCAAGTGCAAACCCGAACATCGTCGGAATGAATCCGAGTGTCAGATATATGGACATAGCTCCTATAAAGTGCAGCTCAGATGGTCCTATGTTCATGTGGAAACTCTGCATGAAGACAGAAAAGAAAACAGCCGCCAACAAGGTCTTGACGATGTCCGCCGGGTGCCGGATCAAATTCTTCAGATAGAAACCCAGAAGCCCAATAACTGTAACGTTTGCGCCCAACACCTTTGCCGCCGATACAAATCCCGGTTCGATATGCATGTTACAACCTCCTTTGTTTTTAAAAAATGTATCCTATTTGCTCACATATATCATAGTGACAAATAGATTCTGGTGAGTCGCTCTGATTACATTGATCTTAACTTCAGATTCACCACCTTCCATTTTTGAAATAAAAAAATCCCCGGACCTCATGACAATAGGGTCCGGGGATGCCGTTTTTCATCCTCGAATATAAGCCTGGCCTCCTACCACGAAGGCAGACAAATTTATAACATCAGGGGCAGGTCTTCTGGCTCCCGGTTCATCCTACTCGCCGCGCCTTCCCGTCCTTGCGGACAGTGGCTACTCATTGCGGCTTTCGTCCCCGGTTACAGCGGCGGGTCCGCGACGGTTTTACACCGTTCTTCCCTTTTAAGGCCCTCTCAGGCCGCCCATAATTTTAAGCAAGTCTATAACAACTCTGAACTGGTTGTCAAGTCCTTGTTATTTTTGTCTCTAAGCGAATAACGGATATAACCCGCAATAGCACAGGTGCAGTAAAGAAGTGGCGAGACAAATCATACAGCAAGTAAGTCCTGATGCAATGCCCGGATCATATTCATATTCTTGTCGTGAAAAAGTAATAAGTAAATATGGAAAAAGCTCCTGAACTATCAGCATAAGGAGGTGAATAGGAATGCGTACACAGTTAAGCACGGATGAAAAACTGATAATCCAGGTGAATAAGCACTGGATAACGCTGACAAAGCCGCTTTTTTTCGTCCTGCTTTCCTTCATTATTCTCGTAGCAACTTTCAAATATCAGTCTCTGGCAAGTTTCAGGGACGTGGCCTTTTGGGGCGTGGTTCTTGCGCCTTTGTATTTCATCTACAAGTTCTATGAGAGAAAGTTTGATATCTGGGCTGTCACCAACATGAGGGTGGTGGACGAGAGCGGGGTTTTTACGAGGAATACCAAGGACAGTCCCCTTGACCGGATTAACAACGTCACATATGAACAGTCATTCGTGGGCCTCTTTTTAGGTTTCGGCGATGTAAAAATCCAGACCGCTGCAGAGGAAGGGGATACCGCCATAAGTTTCGTTATGCACCCGAAAGAGCTCAAGGATGCGATCATCGAGGCTCAGAAGAAGTTCAGGGAGGTTAGTAAACAAAAGGACGTCCAGCCATCAGACCCGCCGGACGGCATGATTGAGTGTCCATGGTGCGCGGAACTGATCAAAAAGAAGGCTTTGATATGCAGGTTCTGCCGGAGAGAGATTCATCCTAAGGACCAGGAGAATAATTCCGTCCAGCCGACAGCAGACTCAAGAGATAGAGAAGAGCCTGTTTCACAAATAGCGACAGGCAGGCTGAAGGGTTTAGGCAAACTTCTTTATCCTTCTGAAGAGTAACGCTCAAAAATTTTTTCTGAGGAAGTAGAGGGGACCTCGTGTAGTTGCGGTAATACACTTAAGACGACTGTCGCCGGAAAGGCGCCGGTCGAAAAAACACGGAGGGGAAAATGATAATGAAAGCGAAGAAGGCTCTGTTCATGGTTTTGGCCGCCGTTTTATTGGTCGGCTCAACGGCGGCGTATGCCTCAGAAGACGTCCAGTCGCTCAGAAAGGACGTCGAGGTATTGAGAAATGACATGGACGAGATAAAGCGGGTGCTTATCTCGATCCTGCCGGTACTCGTAAAACACGAAGGAGTTGACGGATCCCCACAGGTCGTTCCTCCCCAGAGGGTCGAAACGCCGCAATCCGCCACGGTTTCAATAGACGGGAGCCCGTCCATGGGCAAAAGCGATGTTTCGATAGTACTCGTCGAGTTTTCGGATTACGAGTGCCCTTTTTGTGCCCGGTTCAACGCGGAGGTCCTTAAGCAGGTCAAAAGGGAGTACATAGATACGGGTCGTCTGAGGTTCGTTTACAAGGATTTTCCTTTGCCTTTCCATCAGAACGCCATGAAGGCTTCCATGGCAGCACGCTGCGCCGGGGAAGAGGGGAGATACTGGGAGATGCACGACGCATTGCTGGAGAATCAGCAGAACCTCGGGGATGTGGACGGACTTGTCAAAAGGACCGGGCTGAATGCCGCAACCTTCAACGAGTGCATGAAGAGCAGAAAATACGAGGACGCTGTCCAGATGGATCTCAATGACGGCAGGGCACTGGGGATTAACGGGACACCTACGTTCATTCTCGGCAGGCTCGATGCGTCCGGCAAGGTGACCGGCGACGTCATACAGGGCGCCATGCCCTACGCCGTATTCAAAACGAAAATAGAAGCCTTGCTGAAGTAGCTGAGCCGTAAATCTGCACAGTATCGCTGACTGTGGTGCCGTACCAAGGAGGTGACACAAGCCTCAAAAAAGATGGAGGACCATTTGAAGAAAACGGTTATCTCGGCGTTTTTCCTCACAGCGTTCCTGCTGCCCGGCTTCGCGTCGGCATTCTGCTTCGATTACGCCGGCAGATATTACGGTATATCTCCTGAGCTTTTGAGCGCCATAGCCCTTGTGGAGTCGAGTCATGACCCGCATGCCGTGAACCGAAACAGGAACGGGAGCATTGACTACGGTTTGATGCAGGTCAATTCGCAATGGGCGCCGGAGTTCGGGGAGTACTGGGACTACATAAAAGACCCTTGCTACAACGTGCTGGCCGGGGCATGGATATTAAGGCGGTGCATCACGAGGTTCGACGATACCTGGGGGGCCGTCGGTTGCTACAACACCGGACGGGCCGACGGTAGGAGCGTGACGAGATACATCCGGAAGGTCAAAGAGGCGCTGGCAATTAATTACAAGGATTAATAAGGCGGAGGGGATAGGCAAGATGACTCACCGGAACTATATCGCAGTTGTTTGTCTGTCGGCTTTTTTTTACATGCTTCCATGGCTGGATGCCCGGGCATCTGAACTCAGGCAGACCTCGTTCGGTTTTTACAGCCCTGCGGCCGTCTGGAAAGAAGACCCCGCGCACGTAATATGCGACGACTGCGGTGCGCTGAAGGCTCTGTCCTTTATCCCGACGAATTATGCCGAGCGCGTAATCAAAATCCGGACTCCGGCTCCAGACAGCGCGCAGATTTCCGATAACGTGCCGGTTGAGCTGAAAGACGTAAAAGAAAATGCTACGCAGTTGGTCGATAAGAAGCCGGAACCTGCCGGAATCATACAGGAGACAGTCTTTTTCGACTTCGACAGCGCGGAATTGAAGAAAACGGAACTTGAAAAGCTCAGGAAAATCATAATCCCTGGCGCAAGCTATGACATCTCAGGCTATACCTGCGCCGCCGGGGATGAGGGATACAATAACAGGCTCGCTCTGCGTAGATCCCAATCCGTGTACCTGAGGCTAATGTCTCTCGGTGTAGAAGCACGGCACATCAAGATGGGAGGTAAAGGCAAATGCTGTTATGCGTATACTGATGAGAAAAGCGGGAAAAATCGCAGGGCGGAGATAATACTACATAAGGAAGGGAGGTGAATCTTTCATGCTTAAAGAACTGTTCAAGGACAAAAAGGGCGTCTGGAAGCTGACCGTATGTTTCATGGTGGTCGGTCTCTACGTGCTGCTCGCGAATGATGCGATGGCCATAACCTCGCCTGTGGCAGGCAGCTTCGCGTACGACGTATACGATACCTTCGTAAACGGGATACTCAACGGCCCGATAGGTTTCGTTGGCGGAGCCGCTGCGGTGACTTACGGCGGCGCGGTGACCGCCCAGGGGAATTACCCTATGGGCATTCCGGCGGTTCTGGGCGGCGTTATCATCCTCAAGGCAGACGCGATCACCCAGACGCTCGGTATGCTGGTCTAAGGCCGCAAACCATCCCGGTTTAGAGCGGTTCCGGCAAAAAATCGCTCATTTTCAAAGAGAGGTTTTTAAATATGAAGATACCCCGTTATCTGCACAGACCCCTTCAGATATTATGGTGGGAAAGCGACGAATTTCTGATTCTAATGTTGGGTCTTGGTCTGTGGCTGCTATTCGGGGGCTATCATTTCATCCTGATAGGTTTTGTCGTTCCGTATATATATTCGAAATTCAAAAAAAGGTATTCCAGGGGATTCTTCGGTCATCTCTTATATTTCTGCGGTATCAAATCATTCAGAGGATACCCCGAGTTTTTTATGAAAGATTTTATAGAATAAGATCAGACAAAAAGAGGAGCCGTAAATCAATGAAGTTAGACTTGTTCATTCAGAAAACATCCAATATTCAACTCAAAAACCAGCTTTACAGGTTCGCGGTCGTCGTCATAGCTCTGGCTGTGGTGGTGAACAGCTATTATACGTATAGATTCCTCAATGAGCAGCGCATAGTCGTTATACCGCCTGGCGGCCTTGATGAGAAGGCCGCCGTATGGACAAGCGGCGCGGACGAGGCATACCTGAAGATGATGACAAGATATGCGATGGGGCTTTATCTGACCTACAATCCAGCCACTGTACGCACTCAGTATGCTGAGTTGCTGTCCCTGTACCATCCTACCTCGTATAACGACGGCAAGAACTTTCTTTACGACCTCGCCGGCAAAGTCGAAATGTCGAATATCGTCAGCGCTTTCACCTTGAGCGGTATCGAATACGTCAAGAAGGCCCGTAACATCTATGAAATAGAGGCTAAAGGGGTGAGGAGCCTCTATAGCAAGGGGCTGAAACTCGATGAAAAGACGAAATCGTTCGTTCTGACTTCCTCTTTCGAGAACGGGAGATTTTACATAACGGATATAAAGGATAGCGAAAAATAGGAGGGAATGGTTTTGAAAAAGAGATTGTTTTATCTGCTTGCGGTCCTGTCCCAGCTTTTTCCGCTTTGCGCTTATGGGTCTTTGACCTTACCACCTGATTCGCTGGTCCGCGTTGAACTGAGCTCGTCCGACGTCAACAGGATCGTCTGCGAGGGAGGGGAGATAAAGGATGTCGTGTATTCGAAGGAGAAGGGTCTTATCGTGAAGGCCTCCGGAAGCGATGCCTACGTCAAGTTCCAGGTGCTCCAGAAGGAAGACAAGCTCATTTACGACGAAATGCCGGCGGAATTGTATATAACCTGCGGGGAGTCGGTCTACAGCCTAATAGCTACGCCCGCCAAAACGTCGTCCGTCACGATCAGGCTGGCCGACCGGAGGAACAAGACAAAGGAGAGCGCCGCGGTGTTCAAGGGGCTTGTTCACGAGGAAAAGGTCTTGAAGTTCCTCAAGATGGCATATACGGACGATATCCCGGAAGTTTTCTCAATCGAAGTGCCTTCAGACGAGGACGCCATTCCGGAAACAAGGTTTTCTTCGGTTGAATTGCGCCTAAGAAGGGTAGTCAGGGCGGAGGGCGAAGGGCTTGTCTTAAAGGAATACAGGGTGGTATCGAGAGAGGATATCGAGGTCCGTGAAATCGACTTTATGTTTCTGGCCGAAAGGCCCGCGGCAATCGCCTTGGATTCGACCGTCATGAAGCGGGGCCATGAGTACCGTCTTTTCGTAATCGACCAGGCTTCCGGCCTGCGGTAAGGAGGGCCTTTGAATGAAATCTATCAAGAATTTTTTCAATAAATTGACCCCGAAGCGGAAAAAGCTTTTTGTGCTCGGGCTTATCGTTTTGATCTCCGGAGGCCTTCTCCTGCTCGGCTACCAGTACAGGGACAGCACGCCGGTGAAGACTGAGTCGGAAAAGAAGAAAAAGATAAGCCTTGATCCGAGTCTGCTCGAAAAGGCTTACAGCGAAAATATCAGGCTGGAGCTTGAGAAGAAGGATGCCGAGTTGAACGAGATAAAGTCGATGATGGAGGAACTGAAGAAAAGGGTAGACGGTAGCGAAAGGGCGGAAACTTTGCCGAAAGCGCAGCACTCGACTTCCGTTCTCGGTGACATGAACAAGGCTGTCCGTCAAGAGACAAAAAAAGATGCTTATGTCGGAGCAGAACATCCCTCCGCGACGAGGCAGCCCCATACCGGACAGCAAATCAAGTATCCGCCGCCGCCTTCGCTGATCGGTCCCGGGGGACAGCCGGTTTTGCGCGATGAAAAACCTCAGCCTGTCGGTGGGATAGAAACAGCGATTAACGTCAAGAAGGACGGAGCCTCCGCACAGAAGGATCAGCAGAAAAAATCGACAAAACGGACCGTTTATCTCCCTCCTTCTTTCATGGACGCCTCCCTGCTGACGGGGTTCAGCGCCGCCACGATGCAGTCCGCAAAAAGCTATGAAAAGCCTTTGCTTTTAAGGGTCAAGGACCTGGCGGTGCTGCCTAATGAAATAAAGACCGACTTGAAAGGATGTTTTATCATCGCTTCGGCCTACGGAGACCTTTCGGATGAGAGGGCTCATGCGAGGCTCGTAAGCTTGAGCTGCCTCAGCAAGAACGGCGAATCCGTGATAGACGCTTCTATCAAGGGATTTATAGTGGATTCCGACGGCAAGATCGGCCTTGCCGGGAACGTGGTTACGAAGATGGGTGCGCTACTTGGCAGGTCCGTGCTGGCCGGGTTCTTCGGGGGCATGGGTGAAGCCTTCGAGGCGGCCTCCACGACGACTTATGTCTCCAACTCTGGCACGACCCAAACTATCGATCCCGGACAGATAGCGCAGGCCGGGGTCGGAAGCGGGCTTTCCGAGGGGTTCGGCGAGCTTCAGAAGTTTTATCTCGAGATGGCGAAGCAGACCTTTCCGGTAGTGGAGGTCGGCGCGACAAAAACGGTAACAGTGGTGATAGAACAGGGAGTAGAGCTCGAAATCAAGAATTACTGCGTGGGAGGTTTTGATAAAAACTGCTCTGAAGAACAGTATCTCCGGGAAGCACCTGAACTAACCAGAGATGCTCAGGTGAAACCCCTAGATGCTCAGGCGAAACTTTCCAAATCATCAAAGCAGGTACCTCAAAAATCCTTGCGGCAATAATAGGGAATAGAACTCGAAAACAAGCGGGAGGTGTAAAAATGCTTGGAAGAACAGGATTCTCAATATTCGTTCTGTCGGTATTGATGTCCGGTTGCGGCACTTTGATGCCGTATAAGACCGAATTTCAATGCAAGTCGGCGGACAAGGGGAAGTGTTCCACGGTAAAGGCGGCATATGACGAATCGAAAAAGAATGCCATTCCAGGCGCGGCTGTTGAGGATAGTAAGGACGGCAAAAAAGATAAAGGGACGGAGAAAACGAAGGAAAAGGAGAACACGCCGGACTCGGATGCCGGGGAGGTGTACAAAAACAGCCTTCAAAAGGAGCTTTCCGGCCTTCTGGACGCTCCGGTGACTCCTGTGATCATACCGCCGAAGGTCATACGGGCGCTCATCTTTCCGTATCCGGACAGGAAGTCCCTTTACATGCCGAGATACGTCTACATGATGACAGACGAGCCTGAGTGGGTCATAGGAAACTATCTCCTTCATAGGGACACGCTTATAAAATGAGCGGATTGCCGTCTGACATGGCCTTGTGGGTAATACTATTTCGGGAGATCGTGTCAGTAAAGGTAAGTATTCACGAAACCAAAGGTTAGGAGAATTTTAAGATGGAGATTTCTTTAGGGCTTACGAAGGCGCTGCTCGGGAAAATGACGGAACGGGACAAATTTTCCAGTTATCTTCCGTATATCGCGTATGACCCAATCGCGCATGTTTATCATAACGCCGACGGATCAAGGGGCCTCCTATGGGAGTGCGTGCCGCTCTGGTTCGCCGGCGAAGCAACCGCTAGGACCCTCACCGGGCTCTTCAGGGCCGGGATTCCCGAAGGCTCTGTCATGCAGTTCATACTGTATGCGGACCCGTACATCAACCCGATAATGGACCGTTTTGCCGGCCTCCATGCCACGGAAGATCCGCTCCTTAGGAGGAGCATGGAAGAATACACAAAATTCATCCTTGGGGGTACTGAGGGACTTGATAATTTTTCAGGCATCCCTGTAAGGAACTTCAGGCTCTTTGTGTCCATGAACATCCCTGAAAACGCGGATGTGAAGTTCGAGGAACTAAAGGCGTCGGTATACGATATCCTTGTCGGCGCGCGTCTTTTTCCGCAGCGGCTCGATCCGAACGAGCTTGTAAGGACGCTTTACAGGATATTCAACGACAGGTTCCCGGAGCACCTGGCGTATGACGAAAAAAAGGAGATAAGAGAGCAGGTCATCTCCGGTGAGACCGTCATAACGAACGAGATGAGCTGCTTGAAGCTCGGTTCCAGGGTGTGCAGGACCATAACGCCGAAGACCCTCCCGGCGGAGTCGTCGCTCCTTACCGCCAATATCATCACCGGGGACATATGGGGCGTCCAGTCCGACAACAACCAGATCAAGTCCCCGTTCCTTATAACGTACAACGTCATATTCGAGAATCTCAAGACTAAAATAGGCGCCAGGGCGTCTGTCGTCATGCAGCAGCAAGCTATCGGGTCCTTTGTCCCGTCCGTCGTGAGGAGGAAGGAGGAATTCATGTGGGCCGTGGACGAGATGGAAAAAGGGGAGTCGTTTTTTAGAATAATTCCGATAGTGGTAATGTTCGGCAAAAACGAGGAAGATGCGAGGGACTCCACGGTCAGGGTTAAAAGGATATGGGAGGACAGAGGATTCGTCATGCAGGAGGATAGGGGGATAATCCCGATACTGTTCCTCTCTTCCTTGCCGTTCGGGCTTTACAACACGGGCGACAACGTGAAGATGCTCGATAGGGACTTCATCGTGCCGACGGAAACGCTTGCAGAGATGCTTCCCGTCCAAGCCGACTTTCAGGGCAGCGGCGAGCCCAAGATCCTGTTCGTCGGGAGGAAGGGGCAGCTTTCGGGGATAGACCTTTTCGACTTCAAGGCCCCGAACATGAACGCCCTGATAGCCGCCTCCTCCGGCGGCGGCAAAAGCTTTCTCATGAACCACATAATAATCCCCAACCTCTCCTCGGGAGCCTACGTACGGATCATTGACATCGGCAGGTCCTACAAGAAAGCCTGCGCCCTTTTCAACGGCAAGTTCATTGAATTCACCGCCGATTCGACTATCTGCCTGAACCCGTTCACCAACATCATCGCCGAGGATCTCGACAACGAGCTTTTTACGATCTCCTCGATAATACTCCAAATGGTCTATTCCTTCACCGATATGCGCCCTAATGAGCTGGAGGCTTCGCTGGTCAAGTCGACCGTCAGATGGGCGTATCAGAACGAAGGGCAGGACGCCACGATAGACACCGTTTACAGGTGTCTTGTGGAGTACGGCAGCATGAACGCGCCAAGACCTGAGGACATAAAGGCAGGGGACAGGGAATTGGCGGCGATAGCCTCGAAGATAGCCTTTAATCTAAAGGAGTTCACGAAAGAAGGCGCTTACGGAAAGTGGTTCTACGGAAAGGCCAACCTTAATATAAAGAACGACAGGTTCGTGGTGTTGGAACTGGAGGAATTGCAGTCCAAGAAAGAGCTGTTCAAGGTCGTGGTGCTGCAAGTCCTCAACTATGTCACCCAGGACCTGTACCTCTCGGACAGAAGCAGCCCCAGGATGGTCATATTTGACGAGGCATGGCAGTTCTTCAAGATGGGAGGGTTCCTGCTGGATATCATCGAGGATGGCGACAGGAGGGCGAGGAAATACAAAGGAAGCTTCACCAAGGTCGTTCAGAGCCTTCTGGACCTCAGGCGCTTCAGAGAGATAGGGGACGTGATACTCAACAACTCGGCGTTCAAGTTTTATCCGCAGAGCTCGGATTTCGAAAAGGCCAGGAACGAGAAGATACTGGACTGCGACCAGTTGAAGTTCGAGATCCTAAAGAGCGTCAAGCTGAACCGCCCGAAGTATTCGGAAGTGTACGTGGAAACGCCTGTAGGTGAAGGGGTGGTGCGGCTGGTGGTTAACCCGTTCCTCTACTATCTGTATACCTCTGACGCCAACGATAACTTCCGTATCGAACAGATGGTGAAAAACGAAGGAAAGACATACCTGGAAGCCATAGATATTTTAGCAGGACAGAGAGAAGCTTCTAAGGGATTTCGATCAGTTGAAACGGAAAAATACCAGTAAAAAAGGTTTATGACATGTCCAATAATCTTGACAGGCCTGCCCGTCTTCTATTGAGGATCATGTACGAAAAGAACAAGCAGCTTTATTTGCACTCCCTAAGGTGCGCCGACATCGCTCAGGGCATATATATCAACCTCCCGGAGATAAAAAACACCGTCCGGGAAGAGACCGTCGCAATGGCGGCTAAACTCCACGATATCGGCAAGCTTCTCGTGCCGGATGAGATACTCGAGACCCCGAAACGTTACACCGGCGAGGAAAGGAGGATAATGGATTATCACCCGATCTCCGGGGCCGAATTGCTACTTCAATATTTTAACGGAGATCTGAGCGACGAGTCCGAAAAGGTCATCTTCTGCATACGCCATCACCACGAAAGGTTCGATGGCAGCGGCTATCCTTCCGGGCTTAAAGGTACAAACAATCCCATCATCGCCCAAATAATCGGTCTTTCGGACTACTATACGGCTTTGACCGAAAAAAGAGCCTACAGGGAGCCATTATCCAGGGAAGAGGTCAGAAGCTGTCTTCTGGAAAACAATCACCTTTTTCATCCTGGCATCGTTAGCGCCCTCCTTACACATGTCGAACACGATATCGGCGAAAAACTCGACAGAAAACAAGCTGTCTCCGAGTGAACCTATGAGAAAGGACGGCCTCATACATCTCACTCTCACGCTGTCGAATATCGGCAGGATTATTCAATCCGCGACCACGGTCCAGGATATCTACGAAATCCTTCTGTATGTGGCGTGCATAACATCCGGCGGAACGGGTGGGTTTCTGTCCGTAAACGGTGGAGCCGAATACTTCGATTGCGTCCTGGGGACTTACCGGAAAAGAAGGCTCGGGGCCAAAGGCGGCATTAAAATATGGAATTACAAGATACCGCAGCCGGGCGGGATGGAACAGACCGAGAACGTATGGCTATTCAAAAGCATGGCAACGGGATGGCTGATAGGGACTGAAACTTCATCTACGCCTGATGGTGAGCTGCTTGAGGCGCTCAATCTCATAGCCCTGGGCGCGACGATCTTCATTCAAGAGAACGAAAAAAGAATCGAGGGCAGGGACCTTC
>JACRET010000086.1 GCA_016218105.1 Deltaproteobacteria bacterium | reverse complement strand
GCTAGGTAATATTCGGGGCTTATCATACGCAAGAGGACATCGTTATCGGAAGTCGCTACCATTATCTCTTCAATCTCGCCGAGGTTTAAGAGCTTTGAGGCGTTCTTTATCTCTTCAACGACCTTTCCGTACTCTACCCCGACTGTTTCGACGTCATACTCGCCAGGGCCCATATACTGCTGTATGGAGAGCCCGTCGATACCCATGATCGTGGCGGCAAGAGCGCCATTTACGCCGTCTACCAATTCCTGCAGGATATTCGTGATACTCGTAAAAGACATAGCCGCCTTTTAAGCCGGGTTAAACAACCTTAGTTCCCTTTAGTCGCCGTCTTCTTCCTTGACCGTTCCGCCAGCCCCTTTAACCTTTCTATCTTGAGATTCAGTGACTGATCCCAGGGGGTGGTATCGGCAAGTATCTTGTATATCATAAGGGCATCTTCGAAATGCCCCTGTTTTTCCAGGACTTCGGCCATGGTTGCGGTAAAGAAAATGTCGTCTCCAGCCTTGATATTTCCCATAAAGACCCTGATGGATTTTAATGTCCTAAATTATTAAAGAATCACCTCTAAGTCAAGGAGAAACTTGAATTCTATTGGTTATACGGCAACTTACGCCCCATCCACTAACTTTCCAGGAACGCCCTGACATCATCCTCCCCAACTTCCCTCAAGATGACCTTGCCGATCTCGGTAATCAGCACAAATCTCAAACGGCTCTCAGCGACTTTCTTGTCGAGCTTCATCGATTCGATGAACGCCTCCGCTGAAAGGCCAGGCGGCTTTATCGGGAGCCCTATGGAATTTATGAGCCCCTCGATCCTGTCTTTTACATCCGCGCCGCACAGGCCAAGCTTCACCGAAAGCCCCGCGGCCATAGCCATACCGATAGCTACGGCCTCCCCGTGCTTGAATGTGCCGTAACCGGCGCCGGTTTCTATGGCGTGGCCGAATGTATGGCCGAGGTTCAATATAGACCTTAAGCCCTGCTCTGTCTCGTCTTTTCCGACGACCTCAGCCTTGATCTCGCACGACCTTTCGATCGCTCTGGTCATCTCACGGCCAAGCTTGAAGAAAATACCCGAATATTTCAGGAGAAAACCAAAAAAATCCTTATCCCAGATGACCCCGTACTTGATCACCTCAGCCATCCCGGCGCGCACCTCCCTTTCAGGGAGGGTAGAGAGGACGTCCGGGTCGATGTATACGGCCCTGGGCTGGTAAAACGCGCCGATAAGGTTTTTACCGAGCGGATGGTTGACAGCCGTCTTGCCTCCTACGGAGCTGTCTACCTGGGACAGAAGTGTCGTAGGCACCTGAATGTAAGGCACGCCCCTTAAATACGTAGAGGCCACAAACCCTGTTATGTCGCCTATCACCCCGCCGCCAAGCGCAACTATCGGTGAACCGCGCTCCATCTTATGGGTGATCAGGCTGTCGTAGATAGACGAAGCCTCTTTTATGCTCTTATATTCTTCGCCGTCAGGTACTGTTATAAGGATGGGCTTATACCCGGCCGCCTTAAGGCCTTTCATGACCCTGTCGGCATAGATATCCCCGACCGTCGGGTTTGTCACAACAGCCGCCTTGCCTTTCAAGCCAAGCTCGGACATCCTGGAGCCTATCTGGGTCAGGACTCCCCTCTTTATAACTATCGGGTAAGACCTGTCCCCTAGTTCAACATTTATCGTACGCATCCCAATTCCATTAGCTTATTGATTAGATTTCCAGCGGAACTAATTGAAATTCTTAATATATCCCTTTATTGCAGCCAAAACATCTTCTATTGACAGCGAGGTTGTGTCGATCGTAAAATCACAGTCCCTGTAAGCCTCTTCCCTGCTTTTTAAAAGCCTCCCGGCGGCTTCTCGTTTATCCGGCGCGGAAAGGAGCGGCCTGTCCCCCCTGCCGCCCACTCTATGTAATATCTCATCTACAGAAGCCTTGAGACATATCACCTTGCCGAAAGATTTAAGTATCTCCCTGTTCGCGCTATCAACGACCGCGCCGCCTCCAGTGGACAGGATGATGCCCGTGCCGTAAGCTCCGCCGTGGAGCTTCATTATGATATCTTTTTCCATTTGCCTGAAATGGGGCTCGCCGTAGGTTTTGAATATATCCTTTACCTGCATGCCCGCCTCTTTTTCTATGAGGTCGTCCAG
>JACRET010000088.1 GCA_016218105.1 Deltaproteobacteria bacterium | reverse complement strand
TCATTCCTCGCTTCTCGACGCCTCGCATCCGGAGCTTTTTGAACAGCCTGTATTAATTTCAGGTTTTTCAGCACCCTGCTAGAGCTTATATTGAGACGGGAGGGTAGAGCAGACCAGCGGCCTCGTCGAGGCCTGACATGATATTCATGTTCTGCACCGCCTGTCCCGAGGCGCCCTTGACCAGATTGTCGATAACAGATACGATTATGATCCTATTCCGGGTCTCATCCGCATATACGCCGATATCGCAATAATTCGAACCCCGCACCTGGCTTATGTCAGGGTACTTGCCCACGGGCATTACGCGGACGAACCGCTCCCTGCCGTAGAACTCCTGATATATCCCATGCGCGTCTTTTGTCGAGATGCCCTTTTTAGCGGAGGCGTATACGGTTGAAAGTATGCCCCTTGACACAGGGAGCAGATGGGGCGTAAATGTTACCGAGACCTCCGTACCGGCAAGTAAGCTCAATTCCTGCTCGATCTCCGGCGTATGCCGGTGAGCGCCTACCTTGTACGCCTTGAATCCGGGAGAGACCTCGACGAATGACGTATCGAGGGACGCGCCCCTGCCCGCGCCGGACACGCCGCTTTTTGAGTCGATGATTACAGAGCCGGTCTCGATGAGCCCTGCCTTAAGAAGAGGGGCCAGGGCAAGTATCGCGCTCGTGGGGTAGCAGCCTGGATTTGCCACGAGACGGGCGTCCTTAATAGACGGCCTGTATAGCTCAGGCAACCCGAATACGGCGTCTTTTAAAAGCCCTTCGCTCTTATGCTCGCCGTACCACGCGTTGTATACCTTAGGGTCGTGGATGCGGAAATCAGCGCTTAGGTCGATGACACGGCTGGATCTAAGAAGCTCCGGCACCACCTCCTGCGATGCGCCGTGGGGCATGGCGCTGAAGGCTATATCCGCCTTGACGGCCGTCCTATCCTCAGGGTCGCTGAAATCAAGCCCGTCATAAAAACCCGTTAAGGAGGGGAAGACATCCGAAACCGCTCGCCCGTTGTACTGGCGGGAGGTGGCCGCTATCACCCTGGCACCCGGGTGTGTGGCAAGTATCCTTAAGAGCTCAAACCCTGTGTAGCCGCTTGCGCCGAATATGGCAACCTTCAACATAAATAACCTCGACAATAATCTTTAAAGAAATAAAAAAAGGGGAAGGCCTCGGGCCTCCCCCTGTATATTACAATGGGTAAAGAAAGATTACCTCTTTGAGAACTGGAATCTTTTCCTTGCGCCCTTCTGACCGTACTTCTTTCTTTCCTTCATCCTGGGGTCTCTTGTAAGGAGGCCTGCCTTCTTCAGCACGCCCCTTAAGGAGGCATCCGATATTACGAGCGCCCTTGAGATACCGTGCCTTACTGCGCCCGCCTGGCCGCTTTCGCCGCCGCCGTCCACATTGGCTATCACGTTGAACTTGCCCATCTGGTTCGTGAGCTCGAGGGGCTGTCTTACTATTCCCCTTAAAGTTTCACGGCTGAAGAACTCAGCCATCGGTTTTGTGTTTACAGTTATTTCGCCGGCGCCTGGCAGTAATCTTACCCTCGCGACCGAGGTCTTGCGCCTTCCTACTGCATTGAATACGTCTGCCATTTATAATACCCCCGTAAAAATCTTTCTATTAATTGATTGTGGAGAGAGCCTCTGGTCCTTGCGCCTGATGCGGGTGCGCCGAACCTGAATAAACCTTGAGCTTCTTGAACATATCCCTGCCGAGCGGCCCCTTTGGGAGCATGCCCCATACAGCCTTTTTCAAGACCTCTCCAGGATTCTCTTCAAGAACCTTTCCCATCGGCCTGGACTTAAGACCGTTCGGATACTGACTGTGGTGATAATAAATCTTGTCGGTGTATTTTTTGCCGGTGAAGTGTACCTTTTCGGCATTCACTACTACGACAAAATCTCCGGCATCAAGGGACGGGGTAAAGGTCGGCTTATGCTTGCCGCGTAACACTACGGCTATCTGCGCCGCGAGCCTTCCGAGTGTCTTTCCGTCTGCGTCAACGAGATACCACTTTTTCTGATTTGCGTCTGTTTTTGGAAGAAATGTCTTCATCTTTATCCCCAACATTAATTTGAATTCTCAAATTTAAATGATTTCGCAGCCTTTGTCAAGGTATTTTTATGATAAATAAAAATCGTTATAGATCATACAACTAAGGGGAGAAAAAGGCCAGCTTATTTATCGTGGCAGGTTCTACAGACCCCGCTCCCGGTATTGCCGCCGACGCGGCGGAGGAACTGTCCGTCGGCGCAGTCTTCACCGACGTCGTTGCACCAGCTTGTGCGTATCCCGTCCGCCCAGGTGCTTTCGGCCTCATCCCAGCTTAAGTTCCTGAAATGAGGGTCGTGACATGAGGAGCATTCCACCTTGCCGTCCCTGAGCAGGTCGCTGACCGTGGCGATGTCGGATACGAATCCCTTGACCGCCCAGCGGTTCTGGGAGAGGTTGTTTCCATACGCCGCAGCCGCGGAGGTGTTGAGCCCCGTTGTAAGGTCTATGGAGTTGATGACGGTATTTGTCGGCCGCAGGCTTGCTACGTTGGTATTGTAAGCGATTGAAACGGGGTGGTCGTTGGAAAGGTTCGTTCCTATAAGAAGCCTTGAGACGTTTTGGTCGCCAGCTCCGGTATGGCATGCGCCGCAGCTCATCACACTCGTATTGAAATGGTCTATTTCCGAAGCCGGCATGCCGAAGGTGGCTATCGGCATGCTGAACAGCCAGCCCCTGTCAGAGCCGCCGTTCACCACTCCTGCCTTTCCGGGGGCGTTTACGATATTGTCGAATGTAGTGACCCCGTCATGGCAGCTAAGGCACGCAAGCGACGTTGAGCCGATGTCCGCCGAATTGACCGTGGAGCCTCCGATAGTCGCTCCGTAAGCGGTGTAGGACGTAGGGGCTGATGTGCCCCTGTTCCACATGGGCTTTAATCCGTTAGCGGTATTTGAATGATGGGGCGTATGGCAGAATACGCATATCTCGGTCGTAGCGGTTGAAGTGATAACCCTGCCGAGCCCGCCCATATTATGCCTTGAATACCCGATGCCGCTTGCGGCCGTTCCCGCCGGATAGTCGGCTACGGCCGCGGCGTAAGCTGCCCCTGCCAGGAGCAATGCTGAAACAAGCGAAATACAGGCTGTTTTTTTCATGTCCGCTCTATTTACTGTGGCATGTCCTGCATACGCCACTTCCGGTATTGCCGCCTATGCGCCTCAGGAACTGGCCGTCGGAGCAGTTTTCAGAGCCGCCGCACCATACCCATGTGTTCCCATGAAACTCGTCCCAGGTATAAGTCCCTTCGACCTCGTCCCAGCTCAGGTTTTTGAAATGCGGGTCATGGCAGGATGAGCATTCCACCTTGCCGTCCCTGAGCAGGTCGCTTATGGTGGCGGTGTCTGATACGAATCCCTTGACCGCCCAGCGGTTCTGGGCTAGGTTGCCGCTCGCGTAAGAAGCGGCGGACCCTGCTAGCTCTGTTGTAAGGTCTATCGAGTTGATGAGGGTATTTGCCGGCCGCAAGCTCGCTACGGATTCATTATATGTCACGGATACGGGGTGGTCGTTTGAGAGATTCAGCCCTAGCGATAGCCTCTCGGCAGGGTTGGTCGTAGTGCCGTGGCAGAGCGAACAGGTGAAGGGGGCCGTATTAAACGTGTGATAGACCGCCATCATCGGAATGAACTCGTTTACCACTGGCATGGCGAAAAGCCACCCTCTGTCAGAGCCGCCGTTTACCACGCCGCCTTTTCCCGGGGTGTTGACTATGTTATCGAAGGTAGTTACCCCGTCATGACAGCTCAGGCACGCAAGCGAAGTCGAGCCTATATCGGTATTGTTTATCGTGGTGCCGCCTAAGGTCGTGCCATAGGAGGTGAAGGAGGTCGGTGCGGAAGTCCCCCTGTTCCACATGGGCCTAAGCCCGTTAGCGGTATTTGAATGGTGGGGCGTATGGCAGAATACGCAGATCTCGGTCGTAGCGGGAGAGGTGATTACCTCTCCAAATGAGCCGAGATTGTGCCTTGAACCCCCTATTCCGCTTGCGGCGACGCCAGCCGGGTAATCGGTTACGTTTGCCGCCAATGCAGGCGCGGAGTTTAGAACCAGCCATGCTGTAAGCACGCTTAGGAATCTTTTCATGGCAGGCCCCCTTTTATTGATAAAAAAAATGCCGGAGGGCGGCCCATAAAAATGAGCGCCTCCGGCATTCATCGCCGATTCGAAGACCTCAGAACCGCCTTCAGCCCCAAGGTTTGAAAACAGAGCCGTATTATACTTTCAGTGTTTAAATTTGTCAATACATGTTACGAACAGGATAGTTTTTGTTAAGAAAGGGCTTTTTTTAAAACAAGTTGTAACTTAGTGATTTTTCAAGGGTAAACTTCTATTTGTTCTCTTTTAAGTTCACGCGCGGCTTGCCGCATCTTTATAAAACGGCCTTTTTGAGCGCCGAAAGCGCGCCATAAGGGCAGTTTGTTAAAAAACCATACAAAAGATTGTTCGATTCAGCGGTATTTTTCATGCCCTGTTTGACCTGGCCCTTTTACTATGCTAAAGATAAATGCATGGACGAAAAAGAGGCGAGAGAAGAGATAGAGCGGCTCCGTAAGGAGATCGATTATCACAATTACCGTTATTACATCCTGGACAATCCAGTTGTCACCGACGCTGAATATGACCGGCTGATGAGGAGGCTCGTTGAGCTTGAAGAGGCCTTTTCGCATCTCGTCACGCCTGATTCCCCCACGCAAAGGGTAGGGGCCAAGCCACTCGCCGCCTTCGGCACTATCCCCCATACCCAGCCGATGCTCTCCCTTAATAACGCCTTCACGGCCGAGGAGGCCGTTGAGTTCGACGCCCGCATAAAAAGATCTCTGAAAACAGGCCCGGATGAAAAGATTGAGTATGCGGCTGAGCCAAAGCTTGACGGGCTTGCTATTGAACTTATCTATGAAGACGGGGTCTTTACGAAGGGCTCCACAAGGGGGGACGGTTATGTGGGAGAGGATGTCACCCTGAACTTAAGGACCGTAAGGTCTATACCTTTAAGATTGAAGCACGATACGGTCAAGCCGCCGAGGTATATAGAGGTGAGGGGAGAGGTGTTCCTGCCCCTTGAGAGCTTCAGAAAGCTCAACAGGGAGAAGGAGGCTAAAGGCGAGGCCCCGTTCGCCAACCCCAGGAACGCCGCGGCGGGGTCGATCCGCCAGTTAGACCCCAGGATCACCGCCCTGCGTCCGCTCGACATATTCTGCTACGGCCTTGGTACGGTCGAGGGCCGTCAGTTTAAGACACACTTCGAGACACTGGAATTGATAAAGGCTGTCGGGCTTAAGGTGAACCCCTTTGCGAGGGCCGTCAGGGGCATCGATGAGGTCTTGAAATATCACGATGAGATGGAAGAGAAGAGGGAGAGCCTCAATTATGAGCTTGACGGGGTGGTCTTAAAGGTAAACAGCATCGAGCTTCAAAATAAACTTGGGGTAATTACAAGAAGCCCCAGATGGGCGCTTGCGTATAAATTCGCCCCCAAGCAGGAAGCGACAAGGGTCAGGGAAATATTCGTCGGTGTCGGAAGGACGGGGGCATTGACGCCGGTGGCTGTGCTCGACCCTGTTTCGGTCGGCGGGGTGACTATCGAGCGGGCTACGCTCCATAACGAGGATGAGGTCGAGAGAAAGGATGTAAGGCCCGGCGATTATGTGGTCGTCCAGAGGGCGGGTGACGTCATACCGGAGATAGCCTACGTCCTTAAGGACAAAAGGCCGGAAGGCAAGGAGCTTGAAAGATTCAGGATGCCGGGTAACTGCCCCGAGTGCGGTTCGATGACAGAGAAGATAGGGGCCATCCACTTCTGCACCGGCGGGCTCTTGTGTCCCGCGCAGCTTAAGGAATCCATCAGGCATTTCGCCTCGACAAGGGCGATGGACATAGAGGGGCTCGGGGGGATGCACGTCGAGCAGTTCGTCAACAGCGGCCTTTTAAGGGATGTGGCGGATATATATTATCTGAAAGACTCGGAACTGTTGAAACTTGAGCGCTGGGCTAAAAAATCCGTGGACAACCTCCTTGACGCGATCGAGAGGAGCAAGCGGCCTGCGCTGGAGCGTCTTATATACGCGCTCGGCATAAGAGGCGTGGGCGAGCATATGGCAAGGGTGCTCGCAGGGGAATTCGGCGATATAGACGCCCTTGCGAAGGCCACGGAAGAGGAGCTGATGTCCACGTATGAGATAGGCCCTGAGACCGCCAGGTCGATAGCGGATTTCTTTATGGAAAGACATAATATCGGTGTTTTGAAGAAGCTCGAAGAGGCTGGCGTCGTATTCCCTAAGAAGGAAAAGAAGGCGGGGAAGCTGGCCGGAAAGGTCTTCCTTTTTACCGGGACCTTGAAGTCGTTTACCAGGGACGAGGCGAAAGATATCGTCGAGGCCGCCGGAGGCGAGGCCGCCGGAGGCGTAAGCAAAAAAGTCGATTACGTCGTCTCAGGCGAAGAGCCCGGCTCCAAGTCCCAGAAGGCAAGGGCGATGGGATTAAAGATAATCGATGAGGAGGAGTTTAAGAAGCTTATCGGGAAATGACGTGGACGGCGGGACTATCCAGTCCCGCCGTTGGATTGGATCTCAGGGCGTTAAATCAATTTCACGCGGCTTCAGAAAATCACCGAGTTTTTTGTCGATTTTGGCGATATGCTCAAAAAACCAGTCAGCGAGAAGCTTGCGCGCTTCAATGATATTTTTGTGGGCATTCTCCTTTTGGAATTCATCCTTTATAAATTTTATATTATCAATAAACTTCTTATGCTGCCCTTTGTGCCCCGCCGAGTCAGGATATTTATGTTTATCCATTGCCGTTTCCTCATTGCGGAAGTGCTCCCTGACATAGTTATCTAAAAAACTGAAGAGCCCCCCGATCTCATCCCCGGCCTTCCCCTGATTCATCGCGTCTATCAAGGCATTTATTTTTTTGAACAATTCCTTGTGCTGATTGTCCTGCCAATCAATGCCCGTAGTCAGATTTGGCGCCCAGATCAAAGACATGCGAGTTTCTCCTTAAGGGTATTTTTACTTATTCTTTGCCTTCAAGAACGAAGCCAATTTCTTGTCTATCACCGGTATATGGCCCCTCAGCCACTCGCCAAGTCTTGACTGCGTAAAGATCACGACATCCACGGTCGCGCCTTTTTCGTTATATTTTTTTATGATCTCCCTGAAAGTGTCCATAAAAATCTTATGCTGTTCCTTGTGCGATGACACTTCTGGATAATTGAGCCTGATCATGTACCTTTCTTCCATGCCAAAATGCTCGACAACATAGCTCTCCAGAAATTTCAGGACATTGCCGACCTCCTCCTTGCCCCTGCGCTGGTTCATTGCGTCCAGGAACTGGTTGACCCTGGCGAACAATTCCTTGTGTTGGTTATCGATCTCCGTGTTGCCTACCGATAAGTCTTCAGTCCACTGTATCGCCATCCTTAACCTCCATGACCCGATAGTATTCTGAAAGAGCGGGTGATATGTATCCTCTTCGGGGGCGATAAGAAAAAACTTAATGGTTCAAAAGATTGATTTTTCCATATGGGAAGTAGAAGGCAAACTACTACTTTTGATTAGAAAAAAAGATAGTCCAAGTATTCATTCCAGGCTCGTCAAACAGGCAGGAATTACCTGATAGAAGATAAAATATTCACCGGTCCAAATAAAAAGTCCTTTCTTAGACAATCGATTTATCAAACATTCCCTCAGTGGATGCGTTTTCCGGGCCTCTGTTGCCTGAAGAAAAGATTGGCGATCCCTCTTCTCCTGACCGGCACCCTGCCTAACACCACCTTTGCTTTTCCAAGCCACTTCTTCCCGAGGAGCCCGAGGCCGTGCTCGGAGTTCTCCGGCAATCTCTCAAGCGGCCTGTCATCGATCTCCCGCTGCATTCCGTCACTCTCTCTTTCAGGCCCATCGTGCGGGTAAAAAATCTTCGAGGAAGTCCCCGTTACGTCAAATTCACCTTCGATCTTGTTCTTTGCCATTTTATTCACCTTCCAATTAAAGAATAAGGCCAAAGGAGAGTTCAGTCAAGCAAGGGCAAATCAGGCAAAATTCGTAGGATGTCGCAAGGAGTGCCAGGCGAAAGAGAGGACGCTGGCGAGAAGGGTTTTTCCCGGTCGGCGCTATAAATTTAATTTGATCCGCAAGCTTACCATTTGTTTTTTTTCCTCTATAATTACACATTGAGAGTATTTGGAGGTAAAAGCCCAAAGGGCTTTTCAGTCCATTTCTTAACTAGTCGAATCTGCCGCTAGCTAAATTATGGAGGGAGCCCTGAAAAATACCGTCCTTTCGCTCACTGCCCTGCTTTCCATATTGCTGTCAGGTACCGCAAACGCGGAATTGGCGATTGGCATATCCAAGGACATAATACACGCGGAAGAGGCAAACGCCTTATTGCTCAGGTATGATCTTAGAGACTGGCATCTGGGCGGACAGGGGATGGTCTGGAATTTCGAAGACAAACTGGTCAGCTCCATCGGCCTTGATCTGACATACAGCATTTCCCTTCTGGATTTTAATATAGGGTTGGCATATATCTCTGATATTTCGGAGATAAACGGCACCCATCGGAATTTTTCCCTTGGAACGGCCATAAATATCGGCGAGCATTCCCGGGTCAACTTTACTCATTTCTCAAACGGCCATAATGAAAACAATAACGGGTGGAATTTCCTGGGACTTTCTTACAGGTTCTAGGGTTTCCGTGTTTTTACCGGTAAAATCGTTTTTTTTTAAAAAAACGTAAAAAAAAATTGAAATAGGATAAATTTTTTTATACAATCGCACTGAAATCTCCTCTGCAGTACCTTTTTAACAGTTTAAAACCGTGTTCTGTCCGAGAGTGCTCGGATTTTACATATGTTTTGATATTGTTAGCGCTTGTAACTTTACTTTAAGGTTCAGGCATGAAGGCTCGCCCAGGTTTTTCTTACGCGCATCCTACCTATATTTATTCGATTTTAAGAAGCCCTTTTCTCCATCCGGGATAGATTCTTTTTTGCTTGAGGTTGTCTTAGGTAAATTGCTGCCAAGGAGGCTCAAAGCATGGAATTCCTAGACCGTTTTTTTAAATCCGGCGCTACAGCGAACACTTCCGATCTACCATACCTTGTTGACCAGCCTGAGGAGACGTACTCAGGGACCAGGATATCTCCCATAAAGTACGGCCTACCCAAGGAAATAGATTCGATCTGCCCTGAATGCATGGAGATCATAAGGGCGACATTATATTCAGAGGAAGGCAAGGTCTGGATAACGAAGACCTGCAAAGATCACGGGGAGTTCAAGGACATCTTCTACGGCGACGTCAATCTCTACTTCAGGTGCGAAGACCTCTGGTTTGGAGACGGGAAGGGCGTTGAAGACCCTGCCATAAAGAAAGCCACCGTTTGCCCCAAGCAGTGCGGACTCTGCAATATGCATATGAGCCACAGCGGGCTCCCCATAATCGACCTTACCAACAGGTGCAACATGTCCTGCCCCGTCTGCTTCGCCAACGCAAACGCCGCTGGCTACCTCTACGAGCCGTCGTTCGAGAGCGTAATGAAGATGCTTGAGAGTTTGGCTAGCCAGAAGCCCGTCCGCGCGAACAGGGTTCAGTTCTCCGGCGGAGAGCCGACCGTAAGGCCGGATTTCCTCGAAATAGTACGCAGGACAAGGGCGATGGATTTTGACTACATCCAGATAAATACGAACGGCATAAAGATGTCGGAATTTGAGTTCGCGAGCGCGGCAAAGGAGGCCGGTGTCGATAATATCTACCTCCAGTTCGACGGCGTCTCGGACGACGTCTACAAAAAAACCCGCTCAAGGACGCTGATCGACACAAAGATGAGCGCTATCGGGAACTGCAGGAAACTGAAGATCGGGGTCGTGCTGGTAGCCACCATGGTAAAGGGCTTTAACGACCACCAGGTCGGCGATATCGTAAGGTTTGCCGTCAAGAACAACGACGTGATCAGCGGCATAGCCTTTCAGCCCGTCTCCTTCGTCGGAAGGTTCAGCCAGAGCCACAGGCTTGAGAGGCGCTATACGCTGGCTGACCTCGCGCACGATATCGAAAAACAGACCGGCTATATCGACGTAATGAGGGATTGGTTCCCTATAGGCGTTACTTCGGCGATCTCAAAGCTGGCCTCGGCCTTGAGCGGAAAACCGGCGTTCACCTTGTCCCTGCACCCGCACTGCTCCCAAGGCACCTATTTCTACATAGGAGATGACGGGGCCGTGAAACCGATAAGCGAATTTCTGGACATGCTCCCGTTCCTTAAGGAACTTATCGAGCTCTCAAGGACTGTAAAGCCCTCAAGGTTCGACCTCCTGTCTAAGGTAAAGATACTATACAAATTAAAGAAGCACTTCATCGAGGAAAAGGCCCCGAAAGGGCTTACGTTCGAAAAGTTCTTGAAGAGCCTGGAGGGATATCAGGAAAGGGATCTAAGAAAGACGAATACCGCCGAGGAAGAGAAAAAGGACCGCTTCGACAGGAACTTCTTTATCGCCGGCATGCATTTCATGGATGCGTACAATTTCAGCGTCGAGCGCGTTATGCGCTGCGTTATACATTATCCAGACCCCAACGGGCACCTCTATCCGTTCTGCGCCTATAACGGAGCGCCTGTATACAGAAAGAAGGTGGAGAGCAAATTCAAGCTCTCGCCGGATGAATTGAAAGAAAAGATAATATCGGAAGGACGGCCCAAGGAGCTTGAGCTGATAGCGAAAAAGATGGGATTATAATGCGCCCTGGGCTTCCCGGCCCGTCCGGTGAACGGGCCCTACACAAGAAGAAGACCCTGGGAGGTGGATTTTAAACGGGATTGCTTCGCCCCGCGCGCAATGACAGCTGTTTTTTAAATTTGTTTTTGTATTGACCAGACACAAGGGCGTAGGGTGACGAACGCGTAAGGGAGGAAGGGACGAGCGCAGGTTATTGTTCCTTAAAAAAACAGGGGTATTGCCTGGCGAGCATAAAGTAGGCTAACGACCGGGCTTCAGTTCTATCGGAGGGAGAGAGCCGACAGCGAGCAGAGCAATACCCTGAAAGCGCGTGGCAGCGCGTAAAAAGGCCTTTA